>CBDCYN010000009.1:0-441565 GCA_965224205.1 Phycisphaeraceae bacterium | reverse complement strand
CTGGGACCCTTCCGCGTACCCGCCGGGGTTCTTTGATACGGTCCTGATCGACGGCGGGCATAGCCGTGACATCGTCATCAACGACACGCTTAAGGCGCTGTCACGGGTGAGGGCAGGCGGGCTGGTCATCTGGCACGATTACTGTCCCGACGCGTCGGTGTTGGGACAGTGCGGTTCGGTCCGCGGTGTGGTCGGTGCGATCGATTCGATCGAAGAAGAATTGCTTCGGTCTTGTTCATCGCTGTTCTGGGTGAAACCCAGCTGGCTACTCGTTGCGGTGATCGAGCCAAACACCGCAACCCGACTCTAACAAGAGCGGAGGCTCGGTTTGTGGATCGACGCGGACCGCTCCCTCACGGTCGCGGCTCGTTAGAGGATCCATCAGCATGACCACGGTGAACGATCCTGTGAATACGCTAGCCCCGACCAAGGCCGTGGCGCCGTACGTGAGCATTATCGCGACCGCACGCAACGACAATCACGGCGGCGACCTGCTGGGCCGGATGCAGCTGTTCCTCGACAGCCTGCTCGACCAGTGCGAACGGTACGACCTCTTGGCGGAATTGATCCTCGTGGAGTGGAACCCGCCGAGGGATCGCCCCCCGCTGGCCCAAGCGTTGACATGGCCCCGTCGACCGGGCCGCTGCACCGTCCGGGTGATCACCGTCCCGGGCTCGGCCCACCGCCGGTTCGAGCACAGCGACGCCCTGCCCCTGTTCCAGATGATCGCCAAGAACGTGGGGATCCGGCGGGCGAGGGGCCGGTTCATCCTCGCTACGAATGTCGACATCCTGTTCTCGGACGAGCTGATCCGCTTCATCGCCACCCGCCGGCTGCGACGCGACCGGATGTACCGGTGCGACCGGCATGACGTCGATCCACACCCCCCCCGGAAGACGGTGCCACACTCAGGCCACCTCGATTGGTGTTCAAAGCACGTCGTCCGGGTCAATGAACGGCACGGGTCGACCCGCGCCGCAGACGGGCAGTTTCACCGGATCTATTGGGACCCGACCCCGCGTGTGAGGTTCTTGGAGTGGTTGCAAGACCTGCGGCTCGTCCCGGTCGTGACGCGTAGACGCCTGCACTGCAACGCCTGCGGGGATTTCACGCTCATGCACCGTGACGGGTGGTCGGCGGTGCGGGGATATGCCCAGTTCGCGATGTACTCGATGCATATCGATTCACTGCTGTGCACCGCGGCCCACTTCGCCGGCTGGCGGGAGGCGGCCCTGAAGCCCCCGATGGTCACTTACCATCTCGAACACGCCAGCGGGTCCGGCTGGAGCCCAGAGGGACAAGCGACGCTCAACACCCGATTAGAGAAGGCAGGCGTCCCGCAGGTGACCCTCGAGCAATACCACCGATGGTCGATCCAGATGCGTCGCGATCGCAAGCCGGCCCTGTTCAACGACGAAGATTGGGGACTAGCCGGGGAGCGGTTCGAGGAAGTTTCGCCGACTCAAACAACGAGCCGCGACCGTGAGGAAGCGGTCAGCGAAGCCGAAACCGCACGCGCCGAGGAAACGACGCTAAGAGGATCGCTTGCTTACACGCGCGGCTCGTAGGGCAATCATGATCACGTTTTTCACCATCCCCAAGCCGTTCGTTGGGCACATCGGGGTGATCCAGTCCAACGCGATCCGCAGCTGGACCCTGCTGGGAGACGGCGTACGCGTGGTCCTCATGGGCAACGAGCCCGGGACGGCCGAGGCGGCGGAGGAATTGGGCGTTGAACACCATCTCCACATCGAGCGTAACCGCTACGGCACCCCGCTGCTCAACAGCATTTTCAGCTCCATCGAGACCCATAGCCAAGACACGTACCTCAACTACATCAACGCCGACATCCTTCTCCTCGACGACTTCCTGCCAGCGTTGAGCACCGTGCTGCGTCGTAAGAAAAGGTTTCTGATGGTGGGTGGGCGCACAGACCTGGATGTCAACGGCCCGTTCGATTTTTCCGGCCCATGGGGGCACGAGCTTGAGAGATCCGCCTCGGCCCACGGCCGCCCGCGTGGACCGGTGGCGATCGATTACTTCGTGTACCGCCGGGGGGTGTGGGGGGTGGTGCCGCCGTTCGCGGTGGGGCGGTTTTCGTGGGACAACTGGCTGATCTACCGGGCCCGGCGCTTATGCGTGCCGGTGATCGATGCATCTAACCGGGTGTTGGCGATCCATCAAAACCATGACTACAGCCACGCCGGCGGCGCCAAGAAAGCCCGTACGGGCCCGGAGGCGCAGCTGAATCTACAACTGGCCGGTGGGCGCCAGAACCTGTACACGATCTGGGACGCCACGCACGTGCTTACGGGCCACGGCGTGGTTCAACGTCGCCACGCAGGGATACAAGCGGCTTCTAAGGTTTCCGAAGATTCTCAACCGCCGCGAAGGAATCCGGGGGCGGGGGTGGGGGCGGGATATGGAGCTACCGGCGGTCCGTGCGGTTGGCCGGTGATTGAGATGTATGCGGGTCGGTCAGGGTTAGCCGGTTCTTTGGAGCGGGCGCGTTAAGCATGTCGATCTAAGCCCTGACACCCATCACTGAAGGACGCACGGACATGCTCAACTCAAAAAATACACCGATCGATCGGGTCTGCATCGTCGGTCTGGGCAAGCTCGGGGCCCCGATCGCCGCGGCGATGGCCCACCGCGGGTTAGAGGTGGTCGCGGTCGACACCGACCCCGCGAAGGTCGAGGCCCTCAACCACGGCCAAGCCCCGGTCACCGAGCCCGGGTTATCGGAACTGATCGTCGAAGCGACCCGTCACCTGTCGGCCACGACCGACCTAGCCACGGCGGTGCGCGGGTGTGACGCGACGATTGTGATCGTCCCCACTCCCAGCGAACCCGACGGCCGGTTCTCGCTGCGCCATGTTTTGCCGGTGTGCGAACAGGTTGGCGGGGCGTTACGCGACACGGACAGCCACCACCTGGTTGTGATCGCCAGCACGGTCATGCCCGGTGACACGAACGGGCCGATCCGCGCCGCGTTGGAGCGGTGCAGCGGCAGGCCCGTCGGCGCCGGCCTCGGGTTGTGCTACAGCCCGGAGTTCGTGGCGCTGGGGTCGGTGATCCATGATTACCTTCACCCGGAGCTGGTCCTGATCGGACAAAGTGACCCTGCGGCGGGCGACGCGTTCGAACAGATCACCGCCCGCGTCGCGGTCACCCGGCCGAGGGTGGCGAGGATGACCCCCGTCAACGCGGAGCTGGCGAAGCTGGCGGTCAACACGTTTGTGACGACCAAGATCACGTTCGCGAACATGCTCGCGGAGGTCTGCCAGCACCTGCCCGGGGCGGACGTGGACGCGGTCACGCAAGCGATCGGCCACGACAGCCGGATCGGGCGCAAGTACCTACGGGGCGGGTTGGGGTACGGCGGGCCGTGTTTCCCGCGCGACAATCGGGCCCTCGCGGCGCTGGCCCGGCGGGTCGAGACCCGTGCGGCGCTGGCTGAGGCGGTCGACCGTATCAACCACACCGCCACGGATCGGGTTGCGCGGCTGATCCGTTCCCAGATCGGTGGGGGGCAGGCCGTGGCGGTACTGGGGCTGGCGTATAAGCTCGATACCGACGTCATCGAGTGTTCCCCGGGGCTGCTGCTGGCGACGCAGCTGGCGGCGGCCGAGGTCCCGGTGGTGGCGTACGACCCCGTGGCGGGTGAGAACGCCGCGGGTTCGTTACCCGCGTCGGTGCGGATCGCGAGCTGCTTGCAGGAAGCGATCGACGCCGTGGACGTGCTGGTGGTGGCGACCCCGTGGCCTCAGTTCGTGAGCCTCGACCCGGTCCGCCTCGCTAGGCCCGGCGCGGACCGTCGGTTGGTGGTCGACTGTTGGCGGTGCCTCGACGCTGACCGGATCGAGCCGGTCGCCGACTACCTGGCGATCGGGATCGGCCCGCCCGCCCGGGACGTCAATGGTACGGCTCACCCACGGGTTGGCCGGCTTGCGGGTCAACCGGCGGCTTCGATACCCCTGCCTCCTCGGATCGGGGTTTCGTCACCACTGGGGGGTGCGTCCGGGCCGCGGCGGTCGCAGAAGAAGGCCAGCACGGGCACGTCGTAGCGATCACGTAATCCAGCCGCCCGCGGCGCCACCCGAGCCGGGTTGAGGTTCGAGAGCACCACCCCTTCGGCCGCCCGTTGTTGTGCTTGATGATCCGGCAAGACCGGGACCCCTCGGTAGCTCAGCCCGCGATAGGCGCCGTGATCGTCCGATACCGCCACGACCTGCAGCCCGGCCCGCGAGCACGCCTGCCAGGTTGTCCAGAGGGTTTTGCTGTGATCACCGATGACCACCCGGCGGATCTCGTAGCGTCGGGCCCAGTCGCGGACCCGGCGGGTTTGATCCTCTAAACCGAACAAATTTTCAACGATCGACGCGGGCAAGATCTGGTCCGTAGACGGCCGTCGCCGGGCGATCATGCCCCTTGCTTCGGTGACCGCGTCCCGGGCCAGATGCCCCGCCCCCGCGCCGCGTAACAACGCCGTGTACCGACGCAACCAATCCCCCATGAACCGCCGACGCAGGGGCCTAGGCAGGTACCGCCACGCGATGTAAAGGTTGTTGCGGAGGTCCAGGGCCATGACCCGGTGCCGGTCTCGGCTCGAGGGGGTCTTGTCGTGATCGAACCCGACGGTCTCGAGACGCGTTGCTTCGTACCCGGCCCGCAGGATGCGGAAGACCAGGTCGTACTCCTCCGCGGCCATGAACAGATCAGGATCGAACCCCCCGGCTTCGAGGAACACCGAGCGCCGCACCATCAACCCGCACCCCGGCGGGACCCGCGGCAGGGCGCCCCAGTCTTGACGCCCGTCGGGCAGCCACACCGGTCCGCCGAGGACCGCCACCCGTGGGTGGGCTTGGAGGTACGGGATCGCCATCTCGATCGCTCCGGGGCGCGGGCGGCTGTCGTCATCGAGGAAGACGATCCAATCGCCCGTTGCGGCCTCAACACCCCGGTTGCGGGCGGCACAGCCGAGGTTTTCGTCGAGTTGGATCACCCGGGCTTCGGGGAAGGTTTCAGCGATGGCCTGGGCGGTGCCGTCGCTCGAGGCGTTGTCGACGATGATGAGTTCATGGTCGTGATCTTTGGGTCGCTCTTGTAATGATCGCGCAGGTAGCGTGCCGGTGAGTTTTTGGAGGTTCGCCGCCAGCACGTCGCGGCGGTTGTGGGTGATGATCACGTAGCTGACGAGCATGGTGGGGCTGTCGGTTTTAGGGTGATAGGTCCACGGGCATCACCCGTGCCGGATATCGGATCGGTCACGTGCCCAACATGGTTTTAGCCCCCCGTGATTCATGGGGGGCTAAGAGGTCAGTGAAAAGATAAACGATCAATCCCGATAGACGAAACGTTCGTGAGTATACCCGGGTTATTCGTTGGGCTCGGGTTCAAACGTATAGTTCTTCTTCTGAGCTTGCTGGCGGATGGCCTCGGTCATGGCGGCCCCGAGGGTTTCGTCCGTGGCATTGGCTTGTTGCTTGCGTTGTTGAGCCACGTAGGCATCGCGCTGGGCGGTCAGGTCGCGGATCTTGGCCTGGATCTGGGCGCGTTGTTTGGCTTTGGCGTCGAGGTAGTCTTTCTGCTGGGCGACGGACATGTCACGCATCTCCTGGGGCAGGTCGTCGGCTTTGAGCGTTTCGAGTGAGGTCTCGCCTTGCCGCACCGCGTCGACAAGGTCCCAAGAGGAATTGCGGTAATTCGAAGAACTCTTGGTGGCGATCCGGCTTAGCATCGAGCTGGGGGCGGCCGCGGCGGCGTTTTCATCCTGGGCGACCTGACGACCGGCGCCCTCCTCGGCTTTGCGGCCATAACCCAGATAGGTGGTGTTGAGCTGGGCGTTGAGCTCGATGATGATTTTGTCCTGCGGGGCGTCGATATGGACGGCCACGGCGTTTTGGTTGATGCTCATGTACGAGCCATCGGTGAGGTCGGCGCCCTGTTTCCAGTGGGTGTGGATCCCCTCGCTGTTTTGCCCGCAGAAAATCGTGTTGACAACGATGTCCTTGGCGACCGCGTCGGCGCAGGAGGAGCGGAAGTCGACGAACCCCTGGTTGAAGGGTTCATTGCCAGCAATGAAGACGGCGCGGTAGTCCTGGGGGCGGTTGCTCCAGCCTAAATCCCGGACCGCGGCTTGGATGACCGTGCCGCAGTATTCGTCACCGCCTTTGGTTTGCAGTGCAAATAGTTTTTCAGATACGAGGTCAAGGTCATCCGTAAATCCCAACAACTGGCGGACGAAGCCGTTGTCCGACCCTAGCGACGGGGTGCCGTAGTGATAGAGAGCGACCTGGACCTTGGGCCGTTGGCCGTTGTGTCGGGCCTTGTCGAACTGGTTGACGATTTTCCATAGTTGTGTTTTGGCCTGACCGATCAGGCCGTCCATGCTGTTGGAGGTATCCAATAGCAGGGCGATCTGGACGACGGGTTGAGCGTGCGCGGGGGCCGGCAAGTGGCAACGCGGAGGCACAAACGGGGCGTCGTCAGTGACGGGTGGCGCCACGGCGGGAGGCACCGGCGGAGTGGCCGCGGTCGGCGAACCCTTGGCCCACAACAGCTGGTGGCTTTCAAATCCTACCGCGGCCAACGCGGCTGCGACCCACACGACACGGATAACACGGTGCTTGGACATGAGCGATCTCCTTATTTTTTAGCTTTTTACTTGTGTTGTAGGTTAGACGCGTGAGCGGTTGTGGCAGTTCACGGATAAGAAGAAATTTTTTTTGATTCGTGTAGAGTTTATCGGATGACGGTAGACCGAGAGAACCCGTTGCCTGACGATCGCGGCTCGTTGGGGACGGGTCTTCCGCGACTAGGCTTCGTCCGAAAAGTCGTTTTGACTCTCAATCTGGGTGGCACGGGTTGCTAGCAACCCGTGAGAAACCGTACCGTTAAGCACTGGTTGACAAGCAACCAGTGCCACCCGATCAGACTTTTCGGACGAAACCTAGGCCAAACGGCTGGGCAGCGGGTTCGGCGTGTCGGTTTGAATCGGGCTGATCTCGGCGCTATGATTCTTCAATCCGCAGGCCGTGAGAGCCTCGTGACGAGAACACATCGATAATCGATATTGGAGGGATGGATGGCGATGACCGCAATAATTCGTGGGCATCGGGGTAAGACAACTTGGGGCCGTGTCTTTGGGCTGATGTTGGTTTTGCTCTGCGTCATGGTCGATCCGGCACGCGGGCAGACCTACGTCGTCGACCGTATCTTCGCCCCGGGTGAGGTGGTGGACGGCGTCGAGCTCACGGAGGTGCATAGCCCGCTTATGAACGATCGCGGGGATGTCGTATTTTCAGGGGTTGGGCTGATCCCCGATATTGTCACGGACCCGCCGGACCTTGAATTCTACCTCGGTGAGTTTCTCAACGGCGAACGTATTATTACTCCCGGCGATATAGTCGATGGCATCACGATCTCATCCGTTCAAGGCAAATCGTTGAATAATCATGGAGATCTGGCGTTTGCGGCGGCGGGGTTTGAAACCGACCCGATTATCCGCGAGTTTTTTGCCGGATGGTTTGTCAATGATCAACGGGTGATCGCTCCGGAAGAGGTGGGCGCGGAGAACTTATTTCCGTTTGGGCGGTTTCCCATACTCCTTAGTGATAGCGGAGAGATTGCCCACGAGGTTTTTGATGGTGTAGACAGAGCTATCTTCATTAACGATCGTCGCGTGGTGACGCAAGGTGATGTGGTCGACGGCGTAAAGTTAGTTGATGTTGATCTCGGGGGATGGACGAACGCCGGCGAATTCATTTACGAAGGGTGGGAAGGAGATTCGGCTCCTGAGAGGTTAAATGGCCTTTTCGTCGAAGATCAGCGGATCTTAGGATTAGGCGACACCGTCGACGGATTTGAACTGACGTTTATTGGGCCATACTCCTCGGTTGCGTCCAACGGTGACATCGCGTTTACCGCTGCAGGAGTACCCACCAGCAATCCGGGCGGTAGCGACGAATTTGCCGGTCTGTTTATTAACGATCAACGGGTGCTTGTGCCGGGCAATGAGATCGTCGATTTCGAGTCCGATTTTATCAGTGAGATCCTAATCAACAGCCGGGGTGACAGGGTCTTTATCGCGGTGACATTCGATGAAGATACCTTCGATTTTAGTTTCACCGCCCTGTATTACAACGACCAATTGCTGTTTGAAGCAGGCGACGTCGTCGACGGCGTGCGGATCGATGCGATCGACTCGCTGGATCTCAACAACAACGGGGATCTGATCTTCATCGCAGAGACCTTTGCCTCTGACTCGATTATGGGCGAAGAGTTCGCCGGGCTATTTAGGGTCCGCCTCGTTCCTGAGCCGGGGACAGCCGTCGTCTCGGCTCTCGGTTTTGCGGTTCTTGCAGCGTCACGGGTAAGGCGTCAGAAGCACTACGCTGTGGTTGGCTAGACGACAGGCGTCGGTGTGTTCTTGCCCGCTGGGAAGATTCGTTCCTGTGACGATGACGATGATGTAAGAATATATTCCCCGTTCACCTGTTGCACCGCGTCACGGCGGGTAGAATATGCCATGACCCGTGACGCCCATCTCAAACCCTATCACGACTCGGCCAAGCGGCACGGCAGCGGGTTCGGCGTGACGCTCTGGGCTAGTGAACGCAGCCAGAGGCTCCGGTTTGAGGTAATCGAAGCGATGTGCCCGTTGGAGGGCAAGCGTGTCTTGGATGCGGGGTGCAGCCGGGGAGACTTCGCGGCTTACCTGATCGACAGTGGGGTGCGGTTGGAGCATTATGCCGGGATCGACGGGTTGTGCGATGTGATCGATTTCGCGAAAGGCCGGGGGCTGGCGGGTTGTGACTTCTACTGTGGGGACTTCATCGCCGACCCGGGGTTGCTGTCGCTGCATGACCCGCAGGTCATCTGTATCTCGGGGTCGCTGAATACGATGAACGATGAACAGGTCTTGGCCGCTTTGTCATCGGCGTGGTCGGCGACGGGGGAAGCGTTGGTGTTCAATTTTCTTTCCGATCGGTCCAAGCTGACGGGTCGCACAAAAGAACTGGGCCCGGCACGGCGGCTCGATACCCTGCGACTACTGGGCTGGGCGATGCAGCATACCGGGGCGGTCGCTTTCCGGCAGGACTACTTCAAAGCCGGTCATGACGCGACGGTTGTGATGCGGAAGGAAGCCCATGGCCACACTCCGGCGCAGTAAACTTCACACGTTGGAAACCCACGTTCAATTACAGCAAGCGTGCGGTCACGGCGTCGGCCACGAACAGACCGGTATCGGTCAGTCGTAAGTGAGTGCGGGTTTTTTCTAACAACCCCAGGTCCATCATTTCTGATATCGCTTCATGTCGTGGGTCGTCGCCGGGCACATGGCGAGCTAGCCACGATAGCGGTATGCCGCGGCGCATACGCAACGACAGCATCAGCTGCTCGCCGATGGCACGGTCCGGGGGCAGGTGCTCGTGATTTTCAACCGGGGGTTCGGGGTGGGCTGAAAGGTACCGCCCCAGGTGGGGCACGTTCCGCCAGCGGTGGCCGTCGACATGACTAGCCGCGGACGGGCCCAAGCCGATCCAGTTCCTGTTGCTCCAGTACAGCAGGTTGTGGCGACAAGGTTTGCCGGGCACAGACCAGTTGCTGATCTCGTAGTGCTCATAGCCATGGACTTGGAGCTTCTGCATCACCAAGGCGTACATGTCGCGCTCGAGCCCCTCATCGATCGGCTCGAACCGACCGAGCTTGAGGCGTTGCGTCATGGCGGTATTGGGTTCGTACGTGAGGTTGTAGCAGCTTAGGTGGGTAGGTTGGAGGGCTAACGCGGCGTTGAGGTCGGCCTCGAGCATCGCCAGGGTCTGACCGGGGATCCCGAAGATGAGATCCAGGTTGATGTCGTTGATCCCGCTGTCACGGACGGCCCGTACCGCGGCGGCGACACTGGCGGGGTCGTGCCACCGTTCGAGGGTCTTGAGCAGTGTTGGATTAAACGACTGGGCGCCGATGCTGATTCGATTGACGCCCCCGGCTGCCAACACTTCCATTAGTGGTGTCGAGACCGTCTCCGGGTTGGCCTCAACCGTAAATTCTTCCACGGCGTCGAGCACCCCCTGTGACCGCATCGTCTCGAGGAGCCTCGACCATAACGGGGCAACCAGGAGCGTAGGGGTGCCGCCCCCGACGAAAATGGTGCGCGGCTGGATCATTACCTGTTCGGTGCGTTGGCTTAGTTCGTTAAGCAGCCGCTCAACAAAGAGGGGTTGGCGGCCGTCATAAGCGTGTTGAGCCTGACTCCAAGCACGAGGTTGATAGTTGGCTCGTGGCGCTGCACGGGCCGTGCCGACGGCGTCATCTGTCCCGTGGGATCGATTGGATACGGGTAATGGATCGGTCAACCCGTCGATAGAAGAGCTGCCGGGACCAGGGGTGAGGCTGTAGAAATCGCAGTAGTGACACTTATGGAAACAAAACGGGATATGCAGATATAGCCCTTCGATCCGAGCGTCGTGTACCAGCCTTGGTGAGGCAAGGCCTTGGGCAGATGTCTCGAGGGACACAGACTCATCCGCCGTCTCTTGTATCACCGAAAGTGCGATACTCATCGGTGCCACCCGTCCCGAACGAATCTACGGCGGGTAGGCCGTGGATGGGGCCAAAGAATCCTCGGGATACGATCATCAGTCATGAGGTGAAACTATACCCGGTGGGTAGACCCGATTCGAATAAGGGTAGCCCTGCACAGTCAAGGACCGATTGGTTGCGATGAGGCTCAAGCTGCGGTCTAGCAGCCCTCCGCTGAGGATTTCAAGGGGGAGATATACCTTCCTCGGGTGAGTTTGTCTGATCGGTAGAATAGGCTGACGTTAGCGGTTTGATTTTACTACGAAGTCACTGGACACAGGAGGCATGGATGCTTCAGATCACATTGACGGACGATGCGGTGGCGGCGTTGGATCGGGGGCGTTTTAGCGATCCAGATCCGCGGGTGCGGCGGAAGTTGCAGGTGGTTTGGCTCAAGAGCCATGGGTTGGCACATCGGCAGATCGCGGCCTTGGCAGGGGTCAGCAGCCGGACGGTGCAGCGTTATTTGAATACGTACCTCGACGGTGGGATCGAGGCGTTGAGGCAAAACGGCTACCGGGGTCAGCCCAGTCAATTGAACGCGCACGGCCCGAAGGTCAAGGCGTCTTTGGAACAACACCCGCCGTCGACGATCCACGAGGCGAGCCATCAGATCACGCAACTCACCGGTCTGCGTCGCGGCCCGACGCAAGTGCGAGCTTTTTTGAAACGGCTGGGTCTGCGTCGTCGCAAGCTCGGGGGTGTGCCGGGCAAGCTTGATCAGGCCAAGCATCAACAGCAGCGTGAATTCCTTGAACAGACCCTCGATCCGGCTTTGGACGAAGCCGAACGGGGTGATCGCAGGGTTTTTTTGTAGACGCCTGCCACTTCGTCCATGGCGCGTTTCTGTGCTACGTGTGGTGCGTGGTGAGGCTGTTCATCCGCACGCCCACCGGCCGCCGCCGGCTGAACGTGTTGGGGGCGTTGGATTTCGTGACCCGAGAGTTGGTGACCGTCACGAACACGACGTACATCACGGCCCAAACGGTCTGCGAATTACTCGAGACGCTCGCGGGGCGTTACCCCGGCCAAGCGATCACCCTGGTGCTGGACAACGCGCGGTATCAACGCTGCCGGTTGGTCCAAGATCGGGCCGTGGGGTTGGGCATCGAGTTGATGTTCCTGCCGTCCTACTCGCCGCACCTGAACCTGATCGAACGGATCTGGGGCCTGCTCAAGAAACGCTGCCTCAACGGCCGGTACTACGAAACGTTCGATCGATTTCAGCAAGCCATCCACGACGGCATCGCCAAGCTGGCCACCGACGACAAACCCAACGTCCAAACCCTCATCACCCGCAACTTCCAACACTTCAACAATCGGACAATCTTAGCCGCGTGAGGTATACTCTCCGCACCCTTTCCTTGATTCCTTTACAAGACTACCCGAATAAGAATATGGGATAGTGAGTCATAGATAGGTCCCGTCACAGCCTGTCAGGGTTGGCAAACGGTGTACCTACTCATAGGATGTTTCACAAGAGTGGCTGGGCGTCGGGAGACGTGAATCTTTAAATTGTCTCAATATCTAGTCGCAGGCAATCGCCGTACGGCTTTATCTTGTACGCGGAGAGGTTGTCCGACCGGATGAGATCGGTAAGCTTTGATTTTACAAATAATTAACCGCCAACTACAGGGTCTCGTGTAAGTAGGAGACGATCATGTCGCAGGTAGGCTCACAGAATATCCAACGCACCAACATGACGAGCAATAAGAAGCTGTTGGCGTGGGTCGAGGAAGTCGCGGTGATGTGCCATCCCGACGAGATCTACTGGTGCGACGGGTCAACCGCCGAATACGACGCCATGGCCCAAAAGCTCGTCGACGCCGGGTCGTTCAAGAAGCTCAACGAATCCAAGCGACCCAACAGTTACCTGTGCTGGTCCGACCCGGCTGACGTGGCCCGTGTCGAGGACCGCACGTTTATCTGCTGTAAGAACAAAGAAGATGCCGGGCCGACCAACAACTGGGCCGACCCTGAAAAAACCAAGGAAGAACTCCGGGGGTTCTACGACGGCTGCATGAAGGGACGGACGATGTACGTCATCCCGTTCTCCATGGGACCGGTGGGCAGCCCGATCGCCCATATCGGCGTCCAGTGCACCGATTCGCCCTACGTCGTGGCCAACATGCACATCATGACCCGTGTGGGCAAGAAGGTGCTCGAGACCCTCGGCGATGGGCAGTTCGTCCCGTGTCTGCACTCGGTGGGCTACCCGCTGGTCGATAAGAACGGCAACACTCGTGACGACGTGGCCTGGCCATGCGACGGGGACAACAAGTACATCTGCCACTTTATGGAGACCCGCGAGATCTGGTCGTACGGCTCGGGCTACGGCGGCAACGCCCTGCTGGGCAAGAAGTGTTTCGCGCTACGAGTCGCTTCGACCATGGCCCGCGACGAGGGATGGATGGCCGAGCACATGCTCATCCTCAAACTCACCAGCCCGGAGGGGGTTGTGAAGTTCATCGCCGCGGCGTTCCCATCAGCGTGTGGTAAGACCAACCTGGCGATGATGAACCCGACCATCCCCGGGTGGAAGGTCGAGTGCGTCGGCGACGACATCGCGTGGATGAAGTTCGGCGTAGACGGCCGGCTCTACGCGATCAACCCCGAAGCGGGGTTCTTCGGCGTCGCCCCCGGTACCAGCGACGAGACCAACCCCAACGCGATGAAGGCGATTGAAAAGAACAGCATCTTCACCAACTGTGCCCTGACCGACGACGGCGACGTGTGGTGGGAGCAGATGACCGATCAGCCCCCCGCTCACCTTAAAGACTGGCACGGCAACGACTGGACCCCCGCTAGTGACAGGAAGGCGACCCACCCGAATGCCCGGTTCACGGCCCCAGCTCGCCAGTGCCCGGTCATCGCCCCGGAGTGGGAAGACCCCAAGGGCGTTCCGATCGACGCGATCCTCTTCGGTGGCCGCCGCGCCGGGGTCGTGCCGTTAGCGATCGAAGCGTTGAATTGGCGCCACGGTACGTTCCTGGGCTCGATCATGGGCAGTGAAAAGACCGCCGCCGCGGCCGGTGGATTGGGGCAGCTACGCCGCGACCCCATGGCGATGCTGCCGTTCTGCGGCTACAACATGGGCGACTACTGGCAGCACTGGCTGAACATGGGTGAAAAAGGCGGCGACAAAATGCCGCGCATCTACTACGTCAACTGGTTCCGTAAGAACGCCAACGGCAAGTGGTTGTGGCCGGGCTTCGGCGAGAACAGCCGGGTGCTCAAGTGGGTCGTCGAGCGGTGCCTGGGCCAGGGCGACGTCGTCGAGTCCCCGATCGGCAAGCTGCCCACGAAAGACAGCCTCGACCTGTCCGGGTTAAACATCACTGACGAGGACCTCGATGAGCTACTAAACGTCGACGTCCAGGGCTGGCTTAATGATCTGCCGTCGATCAAGGAGCACTACGCCAAGTTCGGCGACAAGCTGCCGCTCGGTCTCAAAGAGGAGCTAGACGCACTGGAGCAGCGGCTCAACGCCGCGAAGTAGGGTCTACTGAGATCCCCGGGATGATCACAGATCGCAGCAGACCCCCGGTTCGACAAATAACAACCGAGCGCGGATGTCGGTTAGCTTAAGTCGCAGCATCGCTGCCAAGGCACCGCGGTACGCCTCGACCTGCGGCCGGTAGTGGTTGACCCGTTGTGGCAGGTCCTGTTTCGACACGGAATCGGTCTTGTAATCGATCAGGTCCGCCCGCACCGGGCGATTGTCCTGTCGGACCACCACGACCCGGTCGAACGCCCCAGTAACCAGCCGGCCGCCGACATGAGCCGCGAAGCGCCGCTCTTTCCACAAATCAAGCCGGTGTGTGTTATCAGGCATGACCGGTTTCGAGAGCACTTCACGCACCGCCGGCCGGTTGAGCATCGCTTTGAACCGCTGTATCTGTTCGTCGATCCAGTCGTCGCTGCTAAGAGTATTCATCCCGCCCATCACAGCTCGTAGATGTGCATCTTTCGGGGGCGGGGTTAGGTCGTCGATCCAATCGATCAGCTCGAACCACGCGTGGATCAGCCCGCCGCGCACCCGGCCCATGGACGGCTCAACCGCCAGCAGGTCACGGACACTAACCGTGCCCGAGACCTCGAATGAGGACGGTCGTGCCTGCTGCCAGGAGCGACAGTGGCGCTTCGTCGACGCCACGAAGTGGATCTCTTGCCGCCCGGCCTGATCGTCCGAGACCGGTTCGGGTTCGACGATATCCGGACGCCGCGAGGTAGGCTGCAGGTCATCGGCCCATCGCCGACTCCCGTGAGCGTAAACGGTCTGTCCCCCGGTGAAATCCTCACCATCCCCAACGGACGAAAGGGCACGTCGCAGGATCGTTGCATATGAAGCGTCCGTCCAACCCGCTGATCGGACCCCACCCCGCTTGGTTGTGGCCAGCGGCTCGATGATCATATGAAGCGCATACCGGGCGCGGGTCATCGCCACATACAGCTTGCTCACACCGTCTTGGACCCCGCGACTCACCTGCTGACGGCACGCTTCTTGTAACGACGGGCACATCGTCCGGATCGTCTGGTTACAAGCCCGGTACACCGCGACCACCGGTCCGGTGGGGTCTTCACGGGTGGCATAAACAAGCCCATCTCGGTCCCGGGTGAGGTCTCGGCCCAGGTCGGGCAGAACGACGATGTCGAACTCCAAGCCCTTGGCTTGGTTGATCGTCATCACCCGGGTCGTGGCGGGGCTAACCGATCCGACCGGGGTGGATTGCACATAGCGGACGAAATCCCCGGGACGAAGCGATGCGTGCGGGTCGTACCGCTGGGCCAGCTCGATCAGTTGGCCCAGCCGCGCCGCGTTGGCGTGGTCGCACCAGCCGGCTAACGCTTGGGCCCAGGTGACGATCAGCTTCGCATATCCTTGGTTGAAGACGGCTTGACGGATCGCGAGGGTGACCGATTGAACTTCTCCCGGCTGCGCAGAATGAAGCCCCACCACGGGCCCTAAAGGCGAGTGTTGCACGTGATAAACCGCCACGTCATCCCCGGGGTGATCCGCCATCTTCATCGTTGAAAGGATCAGGCACACGGCGGGGTCGTCCGTGATCGGGTTGGCGCCCTCGCCGCTGACGGGGATGCCGTGTCGCCTCAGAAGCCTTACGAACCGGCGGACCTGGTTGTTGGTGTTGACCAATACCCCGATCGATCGGCCCGGGGCAGCGGCGGTGATGGTCGCGATCCGGTCGGTGGCGAACTCTTCATGAATCGATACGGCGGTGGGTACGCCTTCGTCGGGGGTGTCGTCATCATTTTGATCGTTCTGGGTGCGGGGTCGAGCTTCATCGACCAGGGCGGCAGGGGAGGTGACCAGTTCGACGAAGCCCGGCTGGTCACGGTCGTTGGCGTGGTGGGCTTGGAACCGGCCGTGCCACCTATCGGCTTCCGCCTGGACCTTGATCAAGGCCTCATTGGCGGCTAAACCTGCAAAGACCTGGTTGACCGCGTCGAGCACGACTTGCGAGGACCGGTAACTCACGCTTAGATGGTGTTGAGCGTCGGGGGTCAGCAGCAGGTCGTCGTCTAGCTGATCAAACAGCTCGGCGCACCCGCCGCGCCAACCGTAGATCGCCTGCTTCTGGTCACCGACGCAGAAGAACGTGCGCGACCCGTCACCGGTGGCGGTGATCTCTTGGGCGATCGGGCGGATGACCGACCATTGTTCGAGGCTCGTGTCCTGGAACTCATCGAGCAGCATATGACTTACCCGCCCATCGAGGCGGTAATAGACCTCGAGCAGGAAATCGTCGCCTAGTGACGGCAGATCTCGGGCGAGCTTCATCGAAAGGTCGCTGTACAGCAGCAGCCCGTGTTCGCGTCGCAGGCGCCTGTAGTGACGGTCGAACCGTTCGAGCATCGCCCATGTCGCGTGCGTCTGGTGGGCGACTTGTTGAAGCAAACACGCCCGAGCGTGGGCGATGACCGGCCCGTAAACACGACGCCACAGATCGGGGATCGTGGCCTTGGCAAAGCGGTCGTCCCCATGGGTGATCGCCTCGACGAGGGTGAGATCCAGGAAAGAACCCCACGCCCGTCGGTCCGCTGCGTGGACGCTCTTGACCCAATTGTTGCTCCAGGTTCTATTCGGGTGTCCGGTCGATTTCGTCTTCGGCAGTTGTGGTTCTAGCCCTCGCAGGGCGTTGAGCGCCTCGGCCAGCTCGACACGGTTGAGCCGACCCGGCGGGATTGACAGCCGCGACCACACTTCTTTATCCGGCGCTTGTCGGTACACGTCGTAGAGCCTCGTGACGAGCTGATCGATCGAGTCGGTGACGCTGCGGCTGGCTTGATCACGATTCAGGCGGCGGAGCAGGTCTACCAGGGTTTGCGCATCGTCATCACCGAGCACGGCGTCGATCCCTTGGCGGCGTAGCTGTTGAGCCAGGGGGTGCTGGTCGTCGACGATCTGGGCGTTAGCCGGCACGTCGAGCTCGTAGCGGAAGCTCTGCACTACCCGGTTGAAGAAGCTATCGAGTGTCGACACCGCTAGCCGATCGAGCTGACCGATGATCCGGGTGAGGAGGTGTTGCCAGGTGAATGGCGGGATCGTGTGGCGACGCGTGTTAGAGCCCGGGTCTTTCGCCAGCTCGTCACCCAGTTGATCAGCTTGACGCGGGTCTAAAACCGCGGCGGCCAAGCGGGTCAGCACGCGCCCGAGGATCTCGCCGGCTGCTTTACGGGTAAAGGTCGTGGCCAGGATATGCGCCGGCGAAGCCCCGTGAAGCAGTAAACTCAGATACCGGTTGCTGAGCTGGTAGGTCTTGCCCGTCCCGGCCGAGGCGCGGACCACGCGATGAGGGGTGGGTGACCGCTGCGTCGGTGACTGTGATCCATTCTGGACGAGAGGATCACGGGTCATGATTGGACCTCGGCGGTGGCGTGATCAGGCTCGATGCTTCGCGGGCGCCCGACGGTGCCGTGATCGTGGCCGTCCATGCAGACCCAGCCGAACCCGTCGTCGAAGCGGCGGGTCCTGTCGCGTGGGTCGGCGGGTGGCCAGAAATGGGCCGCGCGGATCGAGCGGATGACGCGCCGGGCTTCATCGATCGCGGCATCGAGGTCTCCCGGCGACCAGGGCGCCGCGTGATACGCGACCTGCGGCAGGTCCCTGGGCAGATGGACGAAGCCGAGTTCGACCTGCCCCGTGATCCCGAGTTTTTCGGCGAATTTCCCGTAGAGAGGCAGCTGCAAATCGATCCATTGTTTGGCGCCCTTGGGGCCGCGGCGGTGAGTCTCGTCGGGTGTTTTGGCGGTGTCGGAGGTCTTGTAATCGATGATGCGCCACCGGCCGTCTTCGTGGCGGTCGATCCGGTCGATCCTGCCCGTGACGGTGAAGGGCTGGGCGTCGACCTCGATCGTGGCCGAGAGTTGCTTCTCGATATGTTCAGCGGCGATATGCCAACCCTGGGATGACTGCGTCGCTTGCCAACCGGCGAACGCTTCGAGCCGTGCACGCAGCAGATGGACCTGCAGCTCTACCGCGGTGGACGGACGAGGGCCGAACCGGCGCCGCGTGGCACATTGGAGCTGATCCGCTAAAAAATCGCGGATCTCCGTCTCGTTGCATGAGGTGGCCAGCTCGCTTTGGCCGAAACACCCCAGCACCTCGTGAGCCAACCCGCCGAACATGCCGCCGTCCATTTCCACGGCACGGTCATCCAGTAGCCGCAGGCGCAGCACGTGTTTGAGGTAAAACCGGTATGGGCAGTCGAGGTAGTCGCGGAACGCGGTGATCGCCAAGCGGGTCAGCGGCTCATGGGGGCGCGGGGGTGGGACTGTAAACCGGCTGGTCTGGCTGGGGTTAATCAGCCAAGGGGACCAACGATTTTCGTCGTCCCCGGGACGGGATTCGTGATAGAAACGTTGGATCAGCCGTGCGGCGTGCTGCGGGTCGCCGGCTAGTAGTAGTCGGCTGGGCGCCAGCGGCTCGTCGCGGGCCCCGCGGCGGCTGGCGATGAGGGTGACGCTTGGTCGGCTGTGGGTGATCGTGTGCAAACTCATCAGGTCGCGGGCGTAGCGGTACGCCGCGTCACGCAGGCCCAGAGCCTTGCGCACCGATTCATATAAGAAAGTTTCATGAGCCGTGCGTTGGGGGACCAAGCCCTCATTCATCCCGGTGACGATCAGCGCGGGGGCGTCGTCGAGTGGCAGTTCCAACCAGCCCAGTAGTTCGATCGCGGGGCCGGACGCGTCCTCGGGGATCGACTGGCCCGCAATGTGAGACAATACCACGGCGATCGCCTGGTCGGCACTTAAGGACGGGGTCCATACGGCGTCGCTGGGCAGTTGGGCGATCTCCCGCAAAACCTCGCCGGTGGCTTGGAGGCTGTACGCCAGCTGAGCCTGATCGGGGTAGCGGGTTTTCAGGTCATCCGGGCCGTAGACCGCTTGGAGCATAGCGGCGAGCGAAGGGGCCCAGTGCGGCAGCGGCCGCAGCTCTTGACGGTCACACGGCATCAGCTCAAGGACGGCGTCGTGCACCGATTTAAGGGCGTGTGCTGTTTTGGGATCGCCCAACCAATCATGTGATAGTCGGGATTGAAGGTGGTCTTGGAGATATCGGTCAAGCAGAGATTGCCACGAGACGATCGCTCGGGGGGTCGAGTCGCGGACGTGGCGCGCTAAGTACGCCTCGAGATCGGGGTGGCGCAGCAGGGCAGCGAATTGATCGAAACGTCGTTCTGGGATGAACGCAGCGAATGACGCAAGCAGCGCTGCTGGACCGGTCTTGGCCACCGACTTGCCGACGCCGAGTCTGGCCGGGGCGCCGGCGAGTTCGAGCTTGATCTGCACACCGGGCCCGGTGGCCTCATCGCCGAGCCCGACCGTGATCTGCTCGGCGGGGTGGGACCCCGCGGCGGCTTCGACGGCCAGGAGCACCTCATGGGATTGTTCATGCTCACGCTCGACAACGCGGACCTGCTGGGGGTCGAGGGCCAACGGCTGCTTGGCCCAGTAGCCGGGTACGAAGCAGCCCCAATCGTCAAAGCCGGATTCATGAAAGAGGGGGGCGTGGATGAGCGAGGTCACGCAGTCGTGGACTTGCGACAGCATCTCGCGGGCGATGCCGCTTAAATCGGAGGTGGCGATGAGCACGATCCTGCGATCAGTGGCGCACCTGTTTTCTCGCACCGCGTCGAGCCGGGCTTGATTGCGGTCGGTTAGCCCGTGGTCGATCAGCTGCTGGCGGTAGGCCTGTTCGAGTTGGGCCAAGGCCCGCCAGCGCGGCAGGTCTGGGCAGAGGCTTAATTTCTGAGTGAGGATACCGGTGACCCGGGCGGTCTCGATGGGCTGACCGTACAGTTCGTCACCGAGCTGCGCTAGTTGAGTGGCCAGGTCTAGCCAGGCGGGGAAGTCGTCGCGGTGGGGTGGGTGGGGTACGACGGGGCTGAGGGCCTCGGGCTGGGCGTCTCGCAACGCCGCAGCCCGCAGCAGCAACGACTGCAACCGATTAGCCACAGGTAGTCGGGATTCGTACAAACGTTCGGGCAGAGCGCCAGCGGTGAGGATATCTGGGGGGATTAGGGTAAGCTGGTTCTCCTGCGCGATGGCCACCAACAGGTCAAGCAGGCGTCTGGCGGCCCGCGCGCCGGGGGTGACCGCGACGACCTCGGATAGGTCGCAGTCCCCGCCGCGGGCATACCGATCGACGAGCCATCGGCCTGCTGTCGGCAGCATCGGTGTGTCCCAACCTAGGAACCGGCGTTGGATCGCCATGGGTGAGGTCCTGTTGATGCGTACGCGTTTTTCATGATACGTCTGCTGGCTTAGCCCCGATCGTAGCGTTATCTTATGACTTATGAATATTGAAGAACGCATCGCCCAGTGGCAGAACATGACCCAGGCTGACCCGGATAATGACATGGGCTGGTTCAGCTTGGGCAACGCTTATAAAGACGCCGACCGCCTTGAGGACGCCCAACACGCTTTGGCCAAGGCAATCGAGCTCAACGAGGGGATGTCGCGGGCGTATCAGCTGCGCGGCCAGGTGCTGATCCAGCTAGGCCGAAACAAAGATGCCCAGCAGGTGCTCACCACAGGGTACGTTCAGGCGGCCCAGCGTGGTGACGTGATGCCTCAGAAAGCGATCGGTTCACTGCTTGAAAGGATCGGGGCCCCCGTGCCCGACGTCGAATCTAAAGGCTCTGTGGCTGAAGAGCTTAGCGGTGACGAGATCATTGATCGTCGCACCGGTCGCCCCGACACGCGCCTGCCCGACCCGCCGATGCGTGGCCCGCTGGGTCAGTTCATCTTCGAGCACTACGGCCAGGAAACGTGGCGGGAATGGATCGGCCAGGGCACGAAGGTCATTAATGAGCTGCGTTTAGACTTCTCCAACGAGCAGCATCAGCAGATCTATGAACAGCATATGAAAGAGTGGTTGGGCATCAGCGAGGAAGACCTCCATGCAGCGGCCGAGCAGCAATAGATTCCTGGGAAGGGTTAACGGCCTCGAATGAAAAGACGGTATAATCTTCATATACAGTAAGATAAGCGGCAAACTCATACCCGAAGTCGGACGTATCCTTGTTGTGGCCACATGATCTGTCCGTGGGCACCTGATGGAAACCCGTCTAGGCGGGAGACGACGCTCGGCGATCCGAACCGGAACGGCTTATGACCTCATCTTTACGGTCTGTTTTATTCACGGTGGAAGGCTGGCTTAGCTGGCTGGCACGGCCGCTGCGGCTGGGGTTGGGGTACCTGTGGGCGGCGGCGTTGTTGATGTTCGGGTTGTGGTTATGGAACCAGCACGGTGAGGTCGTGACGTCATTGATGGGTTGGGCTCCAACCAACGACTCACGGGCGTGGGGGCAGATCGTCCGTAGCTTGTCAATCTTTGCGATGTCGGGGGCTCAGTTCGTGTTCTTGTTCCTGGTCGCGGATGAGTTATTCCCCAATACGCCGCTTCTATTCAGCGAATTCCTAGAATTTTTCTTTGCGACGGTCGCGCTGGGGGCGCTGGTTTGGACTTTGTGGATTTTTAGTCAGAACGTCGTTCAATGAAATACCCGATGAGGTAGCGATGGCCCCGAAACGTCCGCGACGACCGCTCCTAGGATCCTCGATCCTGCTTGGCGTTGCCCTTTTGACTTCAGCGTTGATCCGGCCTTCTCAAGCCCAGCTGTCCTACGGGCTAGGTACCGGCCCCGAACAGATGCTTGCCGACCAGATGTCCCTGCTGGTCAAGCGGATCCTGACCACGAACGGGGATCAACCGCTGCGGGCGGATCAACTGGTGCGTGCGCGGATCCTTTTAGACATGGCGTTGGAGGCCGCTGCCGACGACCCGGAGCTGTGGCTATGGCGGGATGAGCTGGCCGAGTCGATGCAAGACCCCCAGGCCCGGCTGCGGTCTCTGCAGCGGTACTGCAGCCTTCAACCCGATGATGATGCGGCGCTGCTCAAGATGATTATGCTCAAGATTGAGCCGTATCAAACCCTTGAGCAACGCATCGAGGGGATCGAGAAGATCCTCGATAGCACGGGGGGCAAGCGTCTTAGCTCTGCGCTGCGTTCCCGTTTGGCGTCCTACACCGCTCAGGGGGCGTTTGAACTGGGAGACGTCGATCGGTTTATCAAGCGTCTTAAGCAGGCCTTAAAGCTCGATCGCGGCAACCGGCAAGCCGCGGAATTAATGTTGGCTTGGGTCGGTAAGCGTTCGGGCTCGGCCAGGGCGGTCGGCGAAGCGATCACGCACCTGGTCGCCGCGGCTCCGGTAGACCCCGCGGTAAGACGCAGGTTGGCCGGGTGGTTCTTATCCCGTGCGGCCTATCCGCAAGCGGCCCAACAGTTCGAGGTATGCGTGCGTTTAAGCCAGCAACCGCCTAATGCCCAGGTGATTTACGAGTGGGCGGTTTGTCTCGCAGCCAGCGGCCAGCCGGATGCGGCGCTGGGGCTGCTTGAGCAAGCCAAGACGTTTTTACCGGGCCCGGATCAGGCTCCGGGGCAGGGGCAGGCAGCCAACCAACCGGTCCTGCCGCTCGAGCTAGAGACCCTGCGCCTGGTGATTCTCCACCAGGCTAATGAACCCACCCCCGCACGCGGTTCTTTTGAGCGACTCAGCTCTGTACTCAAGCAGGAAGCCCAAGCGGGGCGGGTGGCCGCCTCAGTGGATCTGCTGTGGCTATCAGTGCTTCTGGGTCAGCAGCTGTCTCAGGAGCCGGACCTAGAGGCCGTGCGTGACCAAATCGGGCAAGATCACCCGCTGGTCGCTCGCCTGGCTGGGTGGATTCAATTACGTCAAGAAAACCCTCAAGCCGCCCGAACCCTGCTCGAGCCGCTATCACAGACCGATCCCTTTGCACTTTATGGATTGGCTTTGACCCACCCTTCCGAAGCAGGCTCTTCGCGGTGGGAGGTGCTTAAACAGGTCGTCCGCCAGGCGCCGGGTACCCTGGCGGCCATGATGGCCATGAACAACTTGGCGGCCGCTGGGGTCCCAATGCCCCGCAGTCCTGAGGTCACGGCGATTGAGCGGCAGATGGAGACCTGGTCGAACAGGCTTGTGGCTCCAAACCCACGGGAAAACCGTTGGATCATCCTCCATGCGACTTGTGACGCGACGAGTTACCGATACCTTGAACCTATTACAGCTAGGCTTACCCTCCGCAACGTGACCGATTGGCCGTTATCTCTTGGCGACGGACAGACGGTCCCATCATCGCTGGTCCTTTTCGTGTCGCCGCGGATTGGGGGCGACTCCTCGGGGGGGCAGATGACCTTGGTGGTGGACATGGGCCGACGTCTGAGCCTAGGACCCGGTGAGTCTTTTGAGGTTGATACCCGTTTGGACCGCTCGCCGTTGGGCTTGATGTTGGCGATGAACCCAACGGCCAGTTTTGGGGTCAGCACCCGCGCGGCGTTGGACCCGGTCCTCACTGACGGCCAGGAGCTGGTCACCCATTTGATGGGCGCCACCCACACCCTTTCGCCGATCAACCGCCGTGGCCTGGCCGCGACCCAAGAGAACATCGACTACTGGCTAGGGTCGTTGGATGATCTCGACCCGGCTGAACGGCTGTCGATGCTCGCCCGTGTGATCGTGATCGCCAGCCGTTTACGCCAGTCGCCCGACGATGGGCCGGTGGTAGGGCAGATCGCCGAAGCGGTCAACTTCCGCTACCAGGACCTGCTGCCCGTTGAGCAGGCGATGCTGCTGTGCTTCCTGCCCCCCGACCCACAGGCGACTCACCTGTTTAAAACGGTTCACGAATTGGCTCAGCGCAGCACCAGCCCGCTGGTACGGGTCACTTACCTGGCGACACAAGTCACCAACCCCAAATCGACGGCGATAAACGACGCGCTACGTCATCCCGACCCAAGGATCGCTGATTTCGCCAAACACCACGCTAGAGCCCTTGAATTGACCCCTGATCACACCTCTCCCTGAGGCTCACGTCTCTCGTGATCGTCGTTTGTTCACCGTCGGGTTGTTCCTTAGCCCAGGATCGATAGATACCGATCTTGGATGAAAATACGGCGTGGCTCTTGTACCCGGCAGGGAATTTTCGGGGTCCAATCTCTACTCGACGAGGTACTTTGATACGCATCGCGTATATACTCACGCGGGCGTGTGAAGAGAGGACTTCGACCATGGGACCGCTATGGATCGCGATCGCAGCCGGCGTGGCGTTTATCGTCGCGTACCACACCTACGGCCGGTGGCTGGGAAGCAAGATCTTTAACCTCTCCGCGGAAGCGGTATGCCCCTCGTGTAAGCTCAACGACGGCAGCGACTACGTGCCCACGCCCAAGGCGATCGTGTTCGGACACCATTTCACGTCGATCGCGGGCACGGGGCCGATCGTGGGCCCGGCGATCGCGGTGATGTGGGGGTGGTTGCCGGCGCTATTGTGGGTGGTGTTCGGGTCGATCTTCATCGGGGCGGTGCACGACTTCGGAGCCCTGGTGGTGAGCCTGCGTAACAACGGGCAGACGGTGGGCGACGTCGCGGGTCGGGTGCTCAACCGGCGGGTGCGGCTGCTGTTTCTATTCGTGCTGTTTATGGCACTAACGATCGTGCTGGCGATCTTCGGGTTAGTCATCGCCGCGGTGTTCAAGCAGTACCCGTCGGCGATATTTCCGTGCGTGGTGCAGATCCCGATCGCGGTGGGGATCGGGCTGTGGCTTCACCGCAAGGGGGTGGGGCTATTGATCCCGTCACTGATCGCGTTGGGGGTGATGTACGTCTCGGTGATCTACGGGGACCGGGGTTGGCTGAACACGATCAACGAAACGATGGCGGGGTGGTCGATCATCACGTGGGTCGTGGTTTTGCTGGGGTATTCGTATGTGGCGTCGGTATTGCCGGTATGGACGCTGCTACAACCCCGAGACTATATTAACTCACTGCAGCTGATCTCGGCGTTGGGGCTGATCGTGGCGGGTTTGGTGTGGGCGGCGTTTTTCGGGGGGGCGCCGCCGGTGGAGGGGGCAGCGCGACCCGAACTGAAACTCGTGGCGCCGATGTGGGACTTCGACCCGACCGGGGCGCCCATGATGTTCCCGTTCCTGTTCATCACGATCGCGTGCGGGGCGATCAGCGGTTTTCACTGCTTGGTCTCAAGCGGGACGAGCAGTAAACAACTCATGAGCGAGCCAGACGCGCGGTTCGTCGGGTACGGGTCGATGGTGACTGAAGGGTTCCTGGCGACGCTGGTCATCTTGGCGTGCGTGGGGGGGATCGGGTTGGGGGTGCCGTACGAGGTGATCATCGTCAAGAAACCTTCGGTGGGCGTCGATGCTCACAGCGATCCGTCTATCTTGGCTCGTGAGAACGACGTGGGTTCCTACGAAGGCCAGTCATACGGTCTATTCGAACAAGGCGAATCATTGCTTCTGGTTGAGAAACAGTATGCGGAAATGTTGGGACACGACCTGCCGTCACCGTACACCATCGAAAAAAATGACAAAGGTCTTTTAAGGGTATTACCTGACGGCGAAGTTATTACAGACGCGGATTACCAATTTTATTATGGCCCGGGATTGCCCATCGCCAAAGGCGAAGGCGAGGCGGCGATCCTGGGAGGGACCGCTTGGAAGAACCGATACCGGTCGTGGGCGTCGGCCGGCGGCCTGGGCGCTAAGGTCGGGGCGTTTGTGGACGGGGCGGCGAATTTTCTTAAGGCGATCGGTGTGCCGGGGGGTGTGGCGATCGCGTTGATGGGGGTGCTGGTCGCGTCGTTTGCGGGGACGACGCTTGATACCGCGTGTCGGTTGCAGCGGTACGTGGTGCAAGAGTTAGCTGCGACGTTCGCCCCGCGGGTGTCACCCACCGCGTGCGCGGCGTGCGGGTATGACCTGAGTTTTAACGTCTCTGGAGCATGTCCGGAATGCGGAAAGGCTGCTGACGAGAGCCGACACGAGCAACAAACCAAAGCTTGTCGCGGCGGGTTTGTAGCCACCACCAACCCGTTCACGTGGCTGACCAACAAGCACGCGGCAGCGATCTTCGCGATCGTCGTGGCCGCGGTGATCGCGGCGATCCCGCTTCCCGGTCAGTCATGGTCGCTGGCCAACGCGGGCAAAGGAGGAATGATCCTGTGGCCGATGTTCGGGGCGACGAATCAACTGCTGGGCGGGTTGTCGTTCCTGGTGATCGCGTTCTATCTGTGGCGGCGCAGCAAGCCGGTGTGGTTCTTGGTTGTGCCGATGCTGTTCATGCTCATCATGCCGTTGTGGGCGATGATGTGGCAGTTATTTTTGGGGATGAGCCGCAACGGAAAGGGGTGGCTGGCCGAGGGCAACTGGACGCTGGTGACCATCGCGATCGCGACGCTTGTGTTAGAAGTGTGGATGATCATCGAGGCGGTGTTGCTGATGCCGAAGGTAAAAGGCGTATTGGAATATGCACAGGGGTCTACGTCGGATAGGCCCAAGACCTCTGAGTCCCTTTCACCCTTACCACGACAGCGTTAGATTCCCCCACGGTTGGCTCTGGCGATTCCGGAGCACAGATTTTCGTCGGTCAGCAAGTACCCGACCGGTATTTTGATACGCGATGCGTATATCGACGGTGGAATGGCCGGTTCCCTCGGTTGATCACCATTGATGAGTACGCTCTATACAAGCATGGGGTCCTCAACACTGGGGTTTCCCATCAACAGGGACCCCCTCTGTAGCTACCTCGTGGCCGCCGACGCGGGTGGGTTATACGGACCAACCCGGGAACGAACAACCGGAATATTCTCGTAGTTTTTTAGCGTCATCGCTCATCACCGCATGAAGCATTTCTTGATCTGAATCAGATAAAATCGGCTTGTCGATCGGCTTTCTCAATGGACGCGTTAGGGTTCTGATGCCGGATTTCAGGTGCGGGTTGCTTGTGACCCCTACGAGCTTTTGCTCCAACCAGGACGGGTGTTTCTTGCTTTCCGATTTGTGAAAACGCTTGGCCAGCACCGACGCGTCACACGCCGCGGGTATCCCTAGAAACCCGCAGATGTCATTCAGAACAGTGACCGGGTCACGGCTTAACTGTTCTAGCTGAACGAGGTAGATCTGCTCGTCCGGGTAGTGGTCAAGATAGGCTTGGAGCTGAAAAAAATATCGACTGGTCTCTACGTAAACCGAATTGGGGTTTTGGATCGCTTGAGAAAACGATTGCGACTCGCGCCCGTTGGCACGATTATGGATATAGTGTGACACGACCCTTCCGATGGGGTCACGCACGACATAGATAAGCTTCGCCGCTGGGACCACGGAACGGATCCTTTCAGGGACTCCAGGAAACCGATGCCGCTTCGTGTAGTTCGGCGAGGCTTCAAACGCGTACCGCCCGGGGCTGTCGAAAAGACTCTCGTACCACTCGAGGCCTTTGCTGAAATCCTCGTGGGTCCTGAAAAAATCGGTTTCCTTAATAGAGGACGGCACGGTGTCGGGGTGAGTGGCGAGGTAGCGATACAGGCTTGACGTACCGCTCTTCATGGCACCGATGATAATAAACGCGGGTAACATACGTTCTTTTTTCCTTCCTGCCTATGGTTTCGAGGCGGCTGCCTCGAGGCGTGGGCTGGGACGATCCTGTTGATGGCGGCTGCCCACGGCGACGGGCGGCCTTGGCTTGACCTTCCCGCCATCAAGATCGCACCGAAATAAGCGGCCCAAGCGGTCGGGGGCCTGACGACAAGCCACGGTCAGCCATGACCAGGCCTGGAGGCATGTCCGCTGATCGTGGTCTCATCCCGGCCGCACTCGCAACCACACCTCGTAGATCAATGATAGGCCAATATTAGCGGGCTAACGAGATTGAGGATGGTTTTCAAGTTTTTAGCGTTGCTATGGCGGCATAGGTTTCACTTTTCCGCTTTGCCTGCGTGCAAACCTCTCCTTACCCGGTCTTGCTGCAAATTACTTTTCAAAGAACAATTTTGATCTCACGCCGCTAGACGGAGCCGCAGGACCGCGTCGGTCTTGATGATTGGCCTCACACCAGGCGCTGACCATGTGGGTCGCCACCTTCTTCGACGCCGCGTCGAACGAGCGGCGGATCGTCTTGCCGTCGATGGCGATCAGCTTCCCCCCGCTGTGGTCGACCAGGTGTTGGGTTCAATTCATGAAATAGCGTTCGAGTTGATCCGGGTCGAGCATCGCGAACACTCGACCGAACGTCTGATCCGAGGCGATCTCGTGTTCGAGCTTCAGAAATGTTTTGAACCACGCCTGCTTGCACCGTCCGAGGTGGGCCACGTCCGCCCAGCCGGCGGGGATCATCCAAATCGTCAAAGAAGTGCAGCAGACCGCGCGGAGCTTGGGCATCCATGCCAGACCTCCTGTCAAGCTTGTGTTCATGAGAAAATGCAGGCCTACACCAACGTCGAGACAAGATTAGCGCCGCTTCCCCCGTCCTTCAAATCAACGCGCCTTTTCAAATGAGATCGCCCTGTGTGCAGGCCCAGCCCCAACGTCCAGCCGTTGAATCGTTCGTGACGTCGTGTTATTGATCTTTGAATAATTCACTTAACCCCGACGGGTTGGCCGATCCTATGGGGTATGCCTTACACCGGTTGCCGCAAGGATGCTCAAAGTCGCCGGATACGAGCGATGGCGATGTTGGATCAGGGACGATCCCAGGCCCAAGTGGCACGCGAACTGGGCGTGACGCCCTCGGCGGTGTGTCAGTGGGCCAAGACGCGGCGCCAGCGGGGCGACCCGGCCTTGGAATCCAAGCCACACAACGGCCGACCGCCCAAGCTGACGGCCCGACAGCTCGCCCGACTCGAAAAGTACTTGCGGCGGGGCCCCACCAAGCATGGTTACGCCACCGAGTTGTGGACCCTCTCACGCGTGGCCGAGGTGATCGAGAAACACTTCGGCGTGACCTACGACCCATCGGGCGTCTGGCACGTGCTGCGTCGCATGGGCTGGTCGGCCCAGAAGCCCGAACGCCGTGCCCGCGAACGCGACGAGCAAGCGATCGCGGCGTGGCGAAAGAAAGACTGGCCGCGGATAAAAAAACGCTAGACGCGGCGGGCGGAGTATAGTTTTCGCCGATGAATCCGGGTTCATGCTCCAGCCCACCGTCCGACGCACCTGGGCGCCCCAAGGCCAGACCCCGATCCTCAAGAGCTACGATCGACGCGACCGCCTGTCGGCGATCTCGGCCCTGACCGTCTCGCCGAAGCGTCGCCGGTTGGGGCTCTACTTCGATATCCTCGACCACAACGTCAAGACCGATGACTTCGAGGTGTTCGTTGAGAGGCTGCTGCGTCGCCTGCGGGCATCGAGGGGTGGGATCACCCTGGTCCTGGACCGTTACTCGGTGCACCGCAGCGCCGCGCGACGGCTGCTGGCCCGCTACCGCAAGCGGGTGCGGGTCGAATGGCTGCCGGCTTACGCCCCCGAACTCAACCCCGCCGAACAGGTCTGGAACCGCACCAAGTACACCGACCTGGCCAACTTCATCCCCGACGACGTCGACCACCTGGGCCACGCCCTGGCCGACTCGCTGCGTCAGACCCGCAGCCAGCAAACCCTGCTCCGTTCGTTCTTCAAACACGCCACGCTAACCTTGCGAACCATTAAGTGAATTATTCAAAGATCAATAGTTTCATCATCATGGCTCCTTTCCTTGTTACCTAGGACACACCGGCCACACACTGGCCTAAGCCCGTCTATCGCACTAGGAAGGAACCCTTTTCACAACATCACCCGGCGTTCACCGTGTCGCTATCCCAAGCCAACGGTGGATCGTACGCATCGGGTCCATGCCTTGGATTTGCCCAGACGCAGGGCGATGAGTTTCACTGTGCTTGGCCGCCTCGCCCGGGGTGGCGCCGAAACGTTTCTTAAAGACACGGTGAAAGTAGGCGGTGTCTTCAAAACCATAGGCCCGAGCGACCTGGCCGACCGAGCTGCGTGTACGGTGGGTGTGGCTTAGCGCGTGTAAACACCCCGCCAGCCGCTGCTCGCGGATGTAAGCGTTCACCCCCCCGGACTCATAAAAGAGGCGATACACCGAGGATCGCGAGCAGTGGAACGCCCTGACCAGATCATCCGCCCCAAGCGACGGCTCGCTGAGTCTGCTGTTGAGATAGGACTTCATGGCTGCCAGCGTCGCGGGGCGGAAGATGTTGGGATCGGGCGTGTCGCCAAGCTTGGCCTCGATCAGCCCGCCCAGCAGGCCCAGGAAACCTGAGGTGACCGGGACCGTGTCTTGTTGATCCCAATGCGGCAGCCCCGCCCATAGGCCCGTCAAGGCGTTGGCTAACATCATCCCCGCGATGGTATCCAGCTTCCACACCAGCACCGGGCCCTCATCATAGAGACGCTCGCCCTGTGGCAGCAGATGACGCGGAATGGCCATCGACAGCTGCTCGGTGGCGCTGGCGACTCGGGTAAAAGGACGCGACCAGTCGATCAAGACCACTCGATCAGGCGCCATGACGACGGGCGTGCCGTCCACATCGACGTCTTCGCGTCCCCGCAGCAGCAGGTGCAGGACAAGCAGGTCGGCGTCCCCGGTTCGCACGTGTTGCGGGGTGCGGCATAGGCGCGTGGCCGAGTAATTCATCCGGACAAAGTTCAATGCGCCCAGCTTGAACCAATCAAAGGCCAACTCAAACCCCTCGGCCGGTTCCCTCGAGACGGCGTCAAAGACCGGCCGACATAATTCACGCCACACCTCGCGGGTGTCATCCTTCATGGCGTCCCGGGTGGAGTCATAAGACACCTTGGGCAACGGCTCGGTGGTGACCCCCTCGGGATTTTTGTACCAGTGTTTATGAGAGAATCGGTGTGTGTTGATCCGCCTGGTGGGTCGGAGGGAGGGGCGCAGCCCCGACCGGAGAGCCACCAGGCGACGCGGCCGGGAACGCCCCGGCCAATGGTTCTTCTAAACTCGCCGCAAACGCGGCGGGGGTTTGCCAATCCAGTGACGAGTGCGGGCGGCGGTGGTTGTAATCGAGTCGCCATTCGTCAAGGACATACCTGGCTTCGGCCAAGCTCAAGAACAACTCGCCGTTGAGCAGTTCGTCTCGTAGCTTGCCGTTGAATGACTCCACGTAGGCGTTCTCCCAAGGGCTGGCTTTGTTGATGTACAGCGTACGCACCACCGCTCGTTCCAGCCAGCGTCGGACTTCCTTAGCGATGAATTCTGGACCGTTATCACTTCGGATGTGGCCCGGTGCCCCACGCACCGCGAATAGGTATTGAAGGGTCAGGATCACGTCACGAGACGTGAACGATCGACCAGCCTCGATGGCCAAACACTCGCGGGTGTACTCATCGATCACCACCAACAGCTTCAGCTGCTTGCCGTCTTCGGTCCGTTCGGTCACGAAGTCGTACGACCAGACGTGATTGCGGTGGGTGGCGCGATAACGGATACAGCCGTTGCCGCTGTGGCCCGGTAAACGTCGGCGTTTTCGCTGTTTCTTAGGCACCTGCATGTGTTCTTGTTTCCATAACCGGTGGACACGGCCCAAGCCCACCGACCCATCCGATGCGTTAAGCATCGGATGCACCCGCTCGCAGCCGTAACGTGGACGCTCGTCGGCGATCCGCCGCATCGCCTCGATCAACGCCCGATCTTTCTCCGGTTGTTTAGGTAGGTAACGCTGCGTGCTACGGGGTTGGCCCAACGCCTTACAGGCACGACGCTGCGAGATCTTGTCACGCCCCAAACGACGACGCACCGAGTCCACGGCTCGACGCCGACGCTCGGGGTCTACAAGTTTGGGCGGGCTGCCTCCTTGAGGATCGCCATGTCCAACGCTTGGTCGGCGACGAGCTTCTTGAGCCGGGTGTTCTCCTTCTCAAGGGCTCTGAGTTGTTTGGCCATCTGCGGGTCCATCCCGCCGTATTTCGTCCGCCAACGATAGTACGTCTGCTGGCTGATGCCCAGCTGCCGGCACACCGCAGGCACCTTCTGGCCTTTGCCAAGTTCCACGTCCGCCGCACGCAGCTTCGCCACGATCTGTTCCGGCATCAATCGCTTCTTCATGAGCAATCCTTTCCGGCCAAAGGCCGAAAGAATTCTCTCACAAAACCTGGATCAATTTTCTAGGAGGGGGTCACATCGCGAACCGCAATCCCATGACAGGGGCGTTCCAGCTTGCGGCTACCCAAGGCGGACCCGGCCTTGATCTCAGCGCTACCGGTGGCGGCTCACACCGGTTAAGTGTCGAGGGTGTTGATTTCACTGGTGCCGGCAGCGGGAATCAGAACCTGGTCGTGGACATTACCGCCGCGGCGTTGGGTAACCAGAAGCTCGACGGTGTCGGCGGGGCTCGCGGGCTGATCGGGGCACCGTCGGGCAACCGCGTGGCCACGGCATCGGCGTCCGGCTCGGGCGGAGCGATTATTGACGTGGGTGAAGCGGACGCCAGAGCCAATACGCACCCGCGGGTATTCAACACCGTCGGAAGCGGCGCACAACTGACCGCCTCCCATGTTCAGATTTTGACCGATTCGCACTCCAACGCCGCGGCCACCGCTTCCAACGGGGGCGGCGGGTTGGTCTCGGTCGGTGAAGCCGAAGCCGATGCTGATGTCGATAACACCAGCCGAATCGATATCGGTTTATCGTCACAGATCACCGCCGACAACGTGACCATCCGTGCCCGGGCAAATAATCAAGCGGACACGCTGGCTTCATCAGACAACGAGGGCTTCGGTGCGGGCGTTGACGTGGACAGCACCACCGATATCAACTTCGACACCAAGGTCGTGCTTAGCGGGCAAATCATCGCGACAGATCGGATCGTGGCTGAATCGGTCACGCGCGTCGACGGGTTCGCCAAGGCCGTAGCCGACGCGGACGGGTTCGGCGCCGACTCGGATGCCAACGACCAAAGCGGTCGCGGGGTGCGGGTGAACTTTGGGAACACACGGACCGAGCTGAACGGATCGGCGAGCCTGACCGCCGACCGTGTTGACCTCAACGCGTTCGTGGATCGCCTCGGCGGTCGGGCGGTCTCCGAGTCCGATTCCGACGCCCTCGGCGCCGACGCCGACGCACGCGCGGACGTGTTCGTCCGAAGCACCACTGAAGTGACGCTGCGGACCGGGTCGACGGTCATCGGGATCGACCTGGTGAGCATCAAGTCCGAACATAAGGGAGTGAACGTCACGACCCGGGCCGAGGCCGATTGTTCATGCCTCGGTGGGGATACCGATGCGACCGCGATCACCGATTACGACACGACGTCGCGGGTCGTGGGCCAGGACGAAGCCATCATACGCACCAGTGACCTGTTCGTCGGGGCTCAACAGTTCGTGGATAACTACGACCGATCAGCCGACAAAGACGGCGGCGCGTTCGACGACGGTGATGAAGACGAAGAAGGCCAGTTCGAGCCGCGGCGAGAGGTCCGCTGGGATTCGACCGTCGAGCTGCTGGGCGAGCGCAGCCCGGAACTGGTGATCGACGCGACCGGGAAGGTGATCAAGAAGACCGACAACGTCACTGTCAACGGCGACACGGTCAATGAGGGCGACATCATCCCCGAGGGCACGACGATCGTTGTCGACGATATCGTTTACACTGGCAGCGGGACCGCCACGTTGCTGACCAACTCACTCGGTGAAAGAGATGATGTTTCTCCCACCGCTGCCCCGTTTATCACCGGTTCGAACGGGCTGTTCGATATCCAGGAAACTTTCGATACCGTTAAGATCACCAACCTCTCCGACCGCGACCTGCAGGTCAACGACATCGATGTGGTCAAAGATCAGGCCCAGGGCCAGCAGATCGATCTACAGGCCGACTCGATCACGATCCTGTTCGATATCGCCCACAGCTTCGACCCGACCTTGGTCGAGGTGCAGAACCTCGGCCCCGCGGATCCGTCAGACATCATCCTTAACGGGGTGATCGAGAACCCGACCGGGCACACGGTGCTACGCAACCAACGTGGTGATATTCTCGCATCGGCTGACGGCGATACCGAAACCGTACGCACGAATACCCTGGAGATCGACGCCGATGCCGGGTCGGCCGGAACGGCGGGCCAACGGATCGTCACCGAGCTGATCCAGAGCACATTTGACCCCGATCACAACGACCCGGTCAACCCGTTCGTGCGGCGTGATATCATGCTTGACGCCGAGGTCGCCGGGGACCTGTTTCTGGACGTGACCGCGGTACGACGCGAGAACGTCGCTGAGCCGTTCGCGGTGGACATCGGTCCGGTCAAAGCCGGGAACAACGCCGATATCTTGGTTCGGGACAGCGTTGAAGAAACACAGGCGGTCAACCTGCAAGGGGTGCAAGTCGACCTGTTCTTCTCATCAGGATTTGGGCCGCTCCCGCCCGATAGCAAGGTCTACAACTTCCGCTTCCGGCCCGATCTATTCGGCGTCGCTACCGAGCTGGGTGCGTTCGGCGGCAACCGAACAACGATCGACAGCGACTACAACTTCACCGACCTACGCGCCGGGAACAACATCAGTATCCAACACCTATCAACGGGTTCGATCGTGACGTTCAATGCCTTCACCGATGTCGACGCGACCCTCACCGATGAAGACACCGGCGCAACGACCTCGACGGCAGACGGGATCGGCAAAATCGATATGGGTACCAACGGGCTCATCACGGTCACGGAGCAGACCGGGGATCTGCGAGCCGGGAACATCACGTCTACCGCGGACGATGTGATCCTGTTCTCTCCGGCGGGGATTGTGGATGCTGATAACGACTTCGCCGCCGATGTCACCGGGATCGACGTTACCATGACCGCTCAGACCGGCGGGATCGGGTCGGCTGCGGATTTCTTGGAGATCAACTCGGCGACCCCGAGCTTCGGTGTGCTCAACGCCGATGCCCAACAGAGTATCTTCCTCACCGAGACCGCCGGCGACCTCAACGTCGACACCGTGACCTCCACGCTGGGCGACGTCACCCTCACCACCCGCAGCGGCTCGATCCTCGACGGGCGCAACGGCGGGGCGGGCGACACGGCGTTCAACGTCCAGGCGGCGGATGTCGACCTCGACGCCAACGGCGGCGGGATCGGTGCGGTTGGCAATGACCTAGAGATCGATTCCTCAACACCGACCACCGGCAGGCTCGCCGTACAGGGCGATCAGAGCATTTTTGTCACCGAGACCAGCGGTGAGCTGAACGTGCTGCTGGCCGAGTCCGTGAACGGCGACGTACGCCTGACGGTGCGCGAAACCGCTGCTTTGGGTGAGGACCTGAACCTGCTGGCCAATGGCACGAAGCTGTTCGAAGAAGACAACCCGATGGCGGTCGACAACGGGCTGATCAACGCCGCGGGGTCGGTGTTGCTTCGGGTCGGTGACGACGTAACCACCGACGGCAACAGCCGGGTCTTCGCGGGCACGACGATCACGATCCGCGGCGACTTCCAGAACACCGACCCCGGGTTCGGCACAAACATGGACCTGCGCGGCCAGATCGGGTCCAGCGGGGCGATCGGATCCGGTGTCGAGCTGCCGCCGATCGAGACCGACCCGACCAGAGAGACCGACCTGATACAAGTCTTCGGTCACACCGATGTCGACACGGTCACGTTCCATGAAACAACCCTGGGTGCCAAGACCCGCGTCTACGGCAGCCAAAACGCCACGGCGACGCTTGCCGACGATGGTGAAGACCGTTTCATCGTCAACCAGATCCAGACTATGCACGTTGCCGACGGGGACACGCTCACGCTCGACGGGCAGGCGGACACAGACACCTACACCGTCATCACCACCGGTAGCCAGGGCGATCTGCGTCACTACCTCGTCAACACCCTCGATACCGGTGCCAAAGATGACGGGGTGGATATGCTCACGATCGATGGGTCCGATCAGGACGACGTGTTCCTGCTGCGTCGGTCGAGCTTCATCCCGGACGAGGTCTCCGAAGCACCGGCGTTTGTCGCCCTGCTGCACGGGACACTCGACCAAGCCCGCACACCCAGCGGTGATCCCGCCGACCGCCCGCAAGAGGTACAACGTATCAACTACGACGTGAACATCAACGGGCGTTTGAACGTGTTCGGGTTCGGCGGCAACGACACCTTCGCCACGGATGACAACAGCGCGATCACCACGCTCGACGGCGGAGCAGGTAGCGATACGTTCCAGATCGGGCAGCTATTCGGGACCAAGCGGGATGACGCGGTGGGCAACCTCGCCCCGCACGACGTGTTCGAGACCGTCTTCACCACCCGCGGGTTTCTCAGCCCCGGGACCAGCTCCCCGCTTGTTGCGCAGGGCGGTAGCGGCAACGACATGTTTAGCGTCTACAGCAACAAGGCGGAGTTGCGATTGGAAGGCGACGCGGGCAACGACCTGTTCGTGGTCCGTGCGTTCGCCCTGGCCCAGACCAACGCGAACGGCGATCCGATCCTCGACCCCGAAGGCAACCCGATCCCGATCGTCGGCGACTTCTCGACCCAAGCCACCACGCAGCTCCAGGGCGGTGGTGGAGACGACGAGGTGCAGTACAACATCAACGCGCCGGTTTCGGTCGATGGCGGATCCGGGTTCGACAAGGTAGTCGTCTTGGGCACCGAGTTCCCGGACGATTTCGTTATCTCTGAAAAGGGCATCTTCGGTGCCGGGGTGAATGTCCGATTCACCACCGTCGAGGTCGTCGAGGTCGACGGTCTCGAAGGCGACGACGAGTTCTTCGTGATAAGCACCCCGTTTGGGGTCTCGACCCGGGTCGTCGGGGGGCTGGGCAGCGACACGATCAACGTCACCGGGGACGTGATCGAAGACATCACCGTGCGAGAACTCGAAGGCCGCGCGGCTGCAATCAACCATCAGGTGCGGTCCGATACCGACCTCGGATTTGACCAACTGCCCGCGCCGGGCATCGACCTCAACGTCGCCACACCCGAGACCGGGACGGTGGTGATCGAAGAGACCGCGGGGTCGACGTTGGTGAGAGAAGCCGGTGGGGATGACGCCTACAGCGTACGCCTGGCGTCTCCCATCACCGACGCGACGACCCAAGTGTTCGTCACGGTCTCCGCCGCCAGGTCGTCTCAAGAGGAAGAAGACCAAAGCGGGGACTCGGTCCTGGTCCGCACCACCGACGATCCAGCGACGTTCACCCGCACCGTGGTGATCGACGGTGTCCCGGTCGAGGTGCCGATCCGGGCGGTGGTGCTCGTGTTCGACGCCTCCAACTGGGATCAGGAACAGACCGTGTTCGTCAAAGCGGTCGACGACCCGCTCGCCGAGGGCCCACGCGTGGTGACCGTTAGCCACAGCACGTCGGTCGACACCAACTCCGCGGCGGACCGGGCGGTGTTCGATCAGGTCGCCGTGCGCAACGTCGAGGTCACCGTGCTCGACAACGATCAGCCCGGGCTGATTATTACCGAGACAGACGGGAAGACCCTCGTGCTTGAGGGCGACGCGACCGCCGGGATCAGCGACACCTACACCGTCGAGCTGACGAAAGCACCGGCACCGGGCACCACGGTGACCGTCACGTTATCGCACGATGACCAACAGATTGGTCTGTCCAGCCCCGACGCCCGGTTCAACGCCGCAGCGACTTCGATCACGTTCGATCCGTCGAATTGGGACCAACCCGTCACGGTCACGGTCGACGCCGTCGATGAATTCGTCCATGAAGACCCGAAGGTGTCGGTGATCACTCATGAGGTCACCAGCACAGACGTCGCGTTTGTCGTGACCGATCAGCTGCTCGACGTTGACGTGCTCGATAACGAGACCGAGGGCGTGGTGGTCGAAGAGTCCGATGGGTCGACGCTGGTGATCAAGGGCGACAGCTCGGGGGATACCTACACGATCCGCCTCACCAAAGCCCCGGTCGGGGATGTGCAGATCGCGATCGTCTCCGACGGGCAGACACTCGCGTCGAGTTCGGATTCGCGCTTCACGCCTGCGTCTGGCGGAAATGACCCGTTTGTGACATTCGATGACACCAACTGGTTTACCCCAGTCGAGATCACCTTGATCGCTGACGACACGTTCGTGCCGACGCCGGGGACGGAATCCACGAAGACGTTTGCGGCTCAGACGCACCTGCTTAGCAAGCTCCGCGGCCCACTGGCGGTCGAGGGTGGCGTGGTGGCTGGGGCGGATCGCTCACTGGTCGATGCGGTGATCCTGCCCAAGGAAGCCAACGGGCCGCTGTCGGCGTTCGATGTCGGCGATCAGCCGAACGAGGCCGAGCAGATCGATGTGCTCAATATCTTCGACGATTCGAGCCAGGAAGATAAGACCGGCGTCCTCACCGCGACCACCCTTACCGGATTGAATATGGCCGACGAGCTGGTCTTTGAAGGGGACACTCCGTTCGGCGAGCCGACGGTCGTGCCCGGCGGGATCAGCTACGGGCGGATCGAGATCGACCCGAATACTGGTGAGTTCCTCACCTCCTCGGGCGAGACGACCATCGAAGTGTTCAACCTGGTGCTCGGGGAGGGCAACAACAACCTCACCATCGACAGCACCCTGGTGCCGTCTGACGAGGGCGGTGGGCCGGCGACTCACGGTGGATTGACCGTGATCCACGGTGGCGGGAACCGGTTCCTAACCGATCTCGCGACGGGTGATCTTGTCCTCGACACCAACGATCAACCGATCGTCGGGGGTGACACGATCACGGTCAACGCTGGCGCCGGACCCGACTCCCCGTTGGTCATCTACGGCGATACATCACAAGACGGCCTGTGGTACAGCGGCAACCCGCAGGACGTGTCCGGGGTGGTATTCGATGTCAAGCCTTTTGATCAGGCCGGGACCGAAGACGACTCCTTCGAGTTCCCGCTAGCCAGCCCATTTGACCTCAACGGCCAGGATGTCATCGATGCGTCGGGTGTGTTCGTCGACGCCGATCCGCTGCCGACCGTGGGGGTGACGATCTACGGTGGCCCGAACAACGACGTGATCATCGGGACCCAAGCGGGTGACCACCTCGCGGGCGGGTCCGGTGACGACGAGATCCGCGGGCTGCGTGGGATCGACCATATCTACGGGGATTCCGGGTTCAACGTCGATGTGCTTACCCGCGTGCTGACGGCTCCGACCCATGATTCATCCGCTGATCCGGTTGCGTTCCCGCCGCGGGATGATCTGGCTGCGGGCCAGGATCTGATCTACAGCGACTTTGGTCCTACCGACACCGTGGTGCCTGCAACCGCGATTGATGATTTTGACGATATCGTCGTCGCTGACCACGGGGTGATCACGCAGAACGTCCCCGCGGATGTGAAGATCCTTACCACACGCGATGTCGTCGTGGTCGAATCGGCCGAACCGACCAACGGGGACAATGACGATATTCACGGGCAGCTCGGGAACGACATCCTGATCGGCGGCGGCGCGGACGACGAGATCAACGGCGGGGAATCAGCCGATCTGATCTTCGGTGACCACGGACGCGTCGAGACCAACATCACGGGTCAGCCGATCGATCGACAGCAGCTCCCGATGAATCAGCCGATCGCGACGCACCCGTTCGTGTTCACCTCCATCTTTACGCAAGGTGCCGACGGCGGCGGAAACGACATCATCTTCGGGGACGAGGTGATCGAAGCCGTCACCGACGGACAGGACATTGTGATCGGTGGTCAAGGTGACGATCAGATCGCCGGCGGCGGAGCCGACGATGACCTGATCGGCGGGCACAACATCGCCGGCGGCCACGACGGGAGCGATGTAATCGACGGCGGGTCCGCGGTCGATGCGATCGTGGGCGACAACGCCTCGGTACTGCGGACCGGCACCGCGTTGAGCTTCCGGCTGCGGGTGCTCGATGATGACGTGATCTATGACAGCAACGGTGTTGCTCAGGTCACCGACGACGCGCAGCTCAACCCGACCGGGTCTGCTGAGCGTGAAATCGAGTTGTTCGACCACAGCGATACCACAACGAGCGAGGTATTCGGTGACGACCAGATCGCCGGGGGTGCTGAAGACGACGTGATCTTCGGCCAACTCGGTAACGACATCATCCAGGGTGACGGAGCCACGATCCTCGATGAAGGGGTGCTGTCACCCGTGCTGATCAGCGTGCTAAGTAATCGCGAGTCGGTCGAAGACTTCGCGGGCACTGGGCGAGACGGTGATGACTACATCGAGGGCAACGGCGGTGATGACCTGATCTTTGGCAACCTCGGTCAGGACGACCTCATCGGCGGCAGCTCGGAACTGTTTGGGTTGGTGACCACGGCCCAGAGGCCCGACGGGCAGGACGTGATCCTCGGCGGTGCGGGTATTAGGCTGGTCCGCAACAACCTCGGTGATTTATCTGCTGACGGCCACGCCCGTGATGCGGACACCATCCTGGGCAATAACGGCAACCTGTTGCGGTTGGTGGGCACCGACGGCTCCAGTGACAACGCATTCTTGGAATTTACGTATGACGCGGTTGATCCAGCTCGTGGATCGCTGCGGGTGATCCCACGAGCATTTGAATTGCTCGATTACACCCAAGGCGGTGACCCGGCCGACCTCGGCAACGCCGACCTGATCCACGGCGAGTCCGGTGACGACACGATCCACGCGATGACGGGCAACGACGTGGTCTTCGGTGAAGGTCAAGACGACGATATCTACGGCGGGACCGGGCACGACCGGATCTACGGCGGCAGTGGGATCGACGGGGTCATCGGCGACGACGGGAAGATCCTCACCAGCCGCAACGGCCAGACCGAACCGCTCAACGCGCTAACCCGCTCCAACCGCCAGGAAGTCATCGATACGCGTCACCCTCTGATCGGCGTGGAGGTATTTATCGACGGCGAGCTCCATAAAGAAGTCGACCTCGTCGCGTTCGATTCAGGTGGCAACGATATTATCTACGGTGGCCTAGGTGGAGACTTCCTGCACGCCGGGGCGGGCGATGACGCGGTGTCCGGGGCAGAAGCCTTGATCGGGTTCTACAACGAAGACCTACAAACCGATCTGAACCCACTGGGTTACGACCCGGTCACACGTAAACTCGCCGCTTATGACGCGGACAACCCGAGGACGAAGATCGACGGGTTCCTGCTTAACTTCGATGCGTTCATCGTGGATGAAACGACCGGGCAACCCATCGTGATCAACGGGCAGCTGGTCAAGAACGACGACGGCAAAGACAGGATCTTCGGCGACCTGGGCCACGACTGGATCGTTGGCGGCACGAACTTCGACCGGATGTTCGGCGGGATGGGCGATGACCTAATCAACGCCGACGACAACCACGAAAACGGGACGGCCCCCGGCCTGAACGACCTGCCCGACGACCCCGAATTCGCCGACGGCGACTGGGGCTTTGGCGGCGGCGGACTGGACGTGTTGATCGCCAACACCGGGGCCGACCGCTTGTTCGATTGGGTCGGTGAGTTCAATACGTTTGTCGTGCCGTTTAGTGTGTTCGGTGAGCCCACCGTAAACCGTCTGCCCGAACCTGATGTATTCCGGTTCCTCGAGGACCTCGGGTTCGCTTCCGGTGCGGACCAGACCATCTCAGAGCCGGACGGCGAGTTGGGATTGGTCACGCCAAGCGACCCGCAGTGGCTTGACCAGGCTGGCCCGCCACGTGACCCGCAGCCGGGCACGATCAACGGAGTCAATATCGACACCCAGGGCGATGAGGAGTTGAGCTGGTTGCCGACCGATGTGGCGATTGTGCGGGTCGAGACCGCGATCAACGCCGCTAATCCCAGCAACCCCACGGCTGACGAAGACGCCGACGACCCGACCGGCCCGGCTTTGGCGTTAGGGACCGACGTGGTGTGGACCTATCGGGTACTCAACGCGGGCAACGTGTCACTGGATGTGTTGAGCATCCAAGACGACTTCGGTACCTCGGGCGACACGAGCGATGATTTCATGCCTCTGTTCGTAGGGGGTGACGTGGACAATGACAACCTACTCGACCCCGGAGAAGTCTGGCTGTACACATCAGCCGGCATCGTGACGTATCAAGCGGTCAGTGGCCAATTCACCAACGTGGCCACGGTCACCGCAGAAGATGCCGCCGTGACCGGCCTAACGGTCACCGATGACGACGCGAACAACCACTTCGGCGGCACCCCACCGATCACAGTGACCACGGAGGAGTCAGATGATACGTCCGGCGGGGGCAATGAACAGAATCAAACAACCGCCGAGGTTTTCGCCGTCACTCCGATCACGATCCAGGGCAACACCCTCAGCGTGGATATCACTAATCAGAGCGACGACGAACTCGTCCTTAACGGATTGGAATTCGTCTGGAGCTTACCACAGCTCAAGCTTGAAGAGATCCTTGTCGGCGGGTCGGTGATCTTCGACACAACCACGAATGGTGGCCAAGTTAGCATTGACAGTTTTATCGGAAGTATCTCAGATCGCGTCTTCGGCGCCGATCAGACGCACACGCTGACGTTCGTGTTTAACAAGAGCACGGGCGCTCTCGATGCGGGTAGCGTGGGCCTTCTGCTGGGCTTTAGCAGCGTGTTGCTAACCGTTGCGTAGGCACGATGGGCGAGAGTTCCGTGAGAATCCATCGCACTGTGTTCCGGCTGATCCAGATATCTCCCTGCAGGATGTGGTGAACGATCGTCCGCGAACCAAACTCGCGTTCTCCCGGACCCATGCGGCAAAGCTCATGAACCAGCCACCGCACAGCTTGGTGGTACTTCAGGGCGGACTACCGAACAACTGGTTGCCACGTTTCTTATTCTTCAAAGCCTTGATCTAGGAGCGAACCGTGTTGAGGTGGAGGATGAACCGATCGACGGTCTGTTTGGCCGACCAGCCGCGAAGCCGCACGCTCTGGAAAATCTCCACACGTTGTTCTGGTGTATACTGGGGTCGTTGATGAGGCTCGACTTGAGGCCGAAAACCGCGGAAGATGGCCAGCTCTCGTTCAAGCATCTGGGCTTTCCGATGGGTATGGTCCCGCCGGGCGATCAGACATAGAACTGGGGACGGCAGCGAAGCCGCTCGAGCCCGAGCGAGCATGAAGACACGGCTGAAAACGGTCGCCACGGTGTTGATGGTTTGCCAGAGGGTAGTTGATGGAGATTTGGCATGGGTTCTGCGATAACGTGTCAGGGGTTAATGGCCATGACATCGTACAAGTATTTTAATAAAAATAGATTTCGTAAATGGCAGGGACGTCTGGCACTGACATGTCGGACGCCATTAACAATCCTTGGCCCACCTGGCAGGAGCTAACAACCGACCGTCGGAACACCTCCGACTGGTGGTCATATCGCGTAGGGGGGATATGAAGGGATCGGACTAGGATAACATTCGATTAACCACAACACCGAGAATCAATGGATCGGCCCTGTAGCCCAATTGGCAGAGGCACACGACTTAAAATCGTGCAAGTGTGGGTTCGACTCCCACCAGGGCCACTTTGCTGGTTTCGAACGCTCTCGAAGCAAGAGGTATTTCGTCGCTATCTGATGAAGTTTTAAGGATTTGATTCGGTGATACCTGGAGAGGGTTCGATTCAAAGGGGGCAGGTCACAGCTTCTGCGCCGCATTTCCTAGAGAGCGCCTCGAGAATTTGCAGCAGACACGGCCGTATCCGAAAACCCACTGCCCCGAAACGACGGACGACGTTCATCTCGCCGTGGCGGAGATGAACGTCGTCCCATCCGTTATCCGTTCGTCGTTTTTTATCTCTTGAAGACGGAGGTGATGCCTGCGTCCCTAGGTCCTTCATCCTTAGTCGAACGATGCCAGACTCGCAGGGATGGCGTCTTCTTCCATGAAGATGATGGTGCCCAGGTCCTGCGTCGACAAGCCCATGCCCGAACCCATGGCGGCGCCCGTGGTCACATCCATCGGGTAAAGTTCGTCGCCTACCATGGTGAACCCGCAGATCGTGGGCCCGGCGAATTCCAAGCCGGTCATGTCCGTGTTCGGCATCGAGCCCATGAGCGTCTCAGTCTGTTCGTACGGGTTGAGCTCAAAGAGCTGCCCATCGTGGGCGGCGTAGAACATCCCGTTGTGTGAGGCCGCGAGGCTATCGTACACCCGGTTGAGCGTCATAATCTGCTCGAACCCGCCGGTGATGGAGTGGACCTTGACCAGGCGGCTAGCCGGGCCGGCAGCATCGTCGTCATCGTCGTCTTCGAGCATCAAATCAGCGGGGTCCCGAGCGAGGGTCACCAGGACGACTAGGTCATCGAAGTCGGCCGCGGCACTGGAGGGATCGGTGGTGCCCAGCTCGAAGAGGACGATCGCCTGGTTCTCGTCGAGGACGATGGTATTGGTGTTGTGATCCACGAAGTCCATGACGAAGTCCAGCGTCTGATTCGGGTCGGTGAACGCCGGGTGATTGGGCACCGTATCGCCGTGTTTGAGCACGTGCATGTTCCCGGGGTTGATGCTGGTGCTGGTGGTGAGATAAACCGACCAGTGGCTGTCATTTTTCCCGCTGCCGTGCGAGTGGACCCACGCCCGAGCCCTGATGTCAAGCGGCGTCCCGGCCGGGTAGATCTTTGGCAGGACATACTTGCGGGGGTTGTTGTCGTCGTTGACGTTGCTGGATACCGCGAGGTTGAACGCCCCGAACGGGGTAAACCCTGTCCCGTTGATCGCGGCCGCGAGGGTCACCGGCACCTCGTACGACCCGTTGGTGATCGCCGCCCCGATCACGGTGATCTTCGCGGCGAAGTCCTCTTGGGGCACGACCTGACCGGCGACGATATCAAAGGCGACCGGGCTCTCCTCATTGGCTTCGATCTCTTGGAGTGCGAACAGACCGGTGTAGCCGAAGGTGTCGCTGCCCTCGTGGACCACGGCGCTGCCGCTGTTGGAGATATCGAGCATCCACTGGCCCATGGCTTTGCCTTTGCTATTGATGTGGTCGTTGTAAACGGTCACATCCATCTCGCCGCCCGAGATCACGTAGGTGTGGTCGTTGGTCACGGGGTAAGAGACGCCGTTGACGGATAGGGTGCTCTGAATGCCCGGGCCTTGGGGCCGCACGCGGATGTAGTTGGCTTTGCCCTGGTAGTACACGCCCCCGCCACTGACCGGGCTGTTTTGGTGGAGGTTGTCACGGGTGACCATCTTCGGCCCGGGCTGGCCGTCGGGCTTGATGAGTTTGAATTCCCCGCTGGGGCTGTTGTTGGGGTTGATGTCGATCAGCCCGGAGATGTTGTCGCCGCCGTCGTCGATTTCGTTGTCCCCGTCCTTCCAGGAGATGGTCGCTCCGGTGATCAGGCCGCGGCCCAACGACTGGCCGATGACGTGGGTCTCGGCGGTTTCGCTGTCAATATAGACGAGTTTGGTTTCACTGTCGCTGGGATCGGTCCAGAACCCGAAAAGGTTGAGGTTACCCGGGACGTGGGCGGCGGCCTGGATGCCCGAGAGGGTGGAACCGCTCGTGTCTTGAACCGTGCCGAGCGATTCGAATTTCGCATCGGCGAAGGTGTAGCGGATAAGTTTATCCGAGCTGTTGATGCCGTAAAGCACGTAATGGTCGAGAAGATCACTCGAGCTGCCGGTCTGGGCGTGGGCGGCGTGGGTCATCGCGATCGATACCGTTAAGCCGGCCAAGAGGGTCCGAGTCGAGCGAAATATCCGAGTCCTACCTAAAGTCATGTTAGGTTTCCTGTGTCGCCTCACACGTTCATGATCATCGCGCGCAACCCTTCACCCTTGGCGGTTCGCCAAGCACGATCGAGTCCGCGTGGCCCTATGCTTCTTGGTTTCCCCCGGCACCTGCCGTGATATGTTTCTCGCACCTTCTGCGGCGTGGCCGCTGCTGTTGTGCCGTGGTCGCTGCGATATGGATCATCTGTTGATCACGCAGCCAAGGTAATGAAACAATATATTCACGCTTTGGGCCAGCTTTAAGCAAGATTTTTTATCTCCGTGATCGGCAGCGTAGGCATCACGTATAAAAAAACCGCTCGTCTTGGGGGATTAAGCCGGTTCGGGTTTGTCTTGCCGCGTAAACGCGAAGTATGCGGTGTTGTCATCCGGGGATGGATAGGTCAAGAATTCCCTTGTCCGGCCACACCAGGAACTGGCGACCCAGGACGGAAGGCACCCGGCGGCAAGGGGCCCTGAGGGCAATGAAATAAGGTCATGGGTGATCTCTCGAGGACCCTTCGACGACTACCATAACGCACAAAAGCACAGGCCGTAAGGACGGCCTGTGCTTATCGACGCTTCGATCACCGCGCGCCCATTTCGCGTCCTTGATAGGACGCGAATACGTATGCCGGCCGATCGAAGCGGATGGGTCACCCCACCGGTGTTCCACTTTAGATCGAAGGGTCAATCCGTCTGTTGCGAACGATAGGTGATCCGACGATCAAGCGCCTTTACGCAGCTTCCGTGCAGCCAGTGCGATGATGCCCGCGAGGCCCGTCGCGGCCGCGGACGGGACCGGCACGGTGACGATCGTTCCCGGGATCACGTCGGCTTTGGTGTCCCCCACGCCGTACCACTTGGTGGGGGATTGATTCTCGTACCAGGCTTCGAAGGTCAGCCCCCGTGCATCGAGGTGCAGCTCGGCGACGTTATAGTGACCCAGCCAGGGCATGGCACTGCCGACCCAACCGGTCGAGGGGACCGAGCCGCTGTAACCCGGGTAAGGGGTGACCGTCAGGTCCAGGTTCATCCACTCGTAACCATAGCCGGTGCTTGCCTCGGGGTTGGTGGCCAAGACCGCGAGGATGTTGTCGTTGTAGACCGCGTTGGAGATGACGTCAGCGGAGTTGCGGTACTTGAGCCCGCTGAGGTTGATCTCGACCCCCCACGAACGGTTCACGCCGTCGATCACGTCCACGATCCGGGTCATGGTGCCCGAGATCAGGGCGTCACCGGCATTGGCCGAGCCGTCGCCGATCCCGTCGAAGATCTTCATGGTCACGTTGTCCCACCGCCAGTTGAAGAACTCGCGGTACCCGTTTTTGTTGTTGTAGGGCCCGGTGTCTGAACCCGGGTAGTTGAAATCGGGTCCCAGGAATAGGCCCGCGTCCCCGTAGCGACCGGTCACACCCGCGCCATCGGTTGAGGCGAAACCTTGTAGCCCGACCTCGATATCCGCGGTCGCCACCCCGGTCGTCATCACGCACGCCGCGGCCGCAGTTAATAAAGTAAATCCTTTGTTCATGACGTTCATCGAAAAACCTCCTCAGATTCAGATCTGCGTGGATCAGGCCACGCTTGGTGTAGAAATGTTCACGACGCGCCTCGTGGCGCAACGAAAGATGCACGGTTTTCCATTCAATAGGCCGCGGTGATCATTGTGTTGTCCTCATCAACGGCCAGCGGTCAGCCAGCCACGAGGTGTAGACCGCCTGAGTTTCAATCAAATCGTGAATCGGGGGGGCACTGTCGGCTTGTCCACCCGTGTGAATCCTCGAGTTTTTTGCGGGCTACACTGGTTGGCTAGCAGCCAGCAGCACACCTGACGACACTCAAAACGAGTTCTGAAACAGAACCTAGCTCCACCTCTCCACTACAAAATGATTAGATATGATCCATCTTGCCTCGAAATGCTTCACCTCAATGCCTTCTCTCTCCCTCCTTCTCTATTCTGGCGTCTAGTGACACCTCCGTCGCCCTCGTGATGATTTTATAAACCCGTAAGGTAATCCTCACCGGCAACGGTTGTACATAGAATATCATCAATACGAACTTAATTCAACATTCAATCCGAAAAATCGGCGCATATGATTGGAATCGTCTTAGAATGGTTTCGAAGTTCATCTAGAGCTTCACAGCGTGCCACGACCGCCAGGCAGCGGGTTATTTGGGCCGATCGTCATCCAGGAAGGCTCCATATGAATCAAGAAAACGCTGTAGGCATGGTTCGGGGGACAGCTAAAAATCTGTACAACCAGCGGCGGACAAAGTGCCACGCATCCGCAAATGCGGCTGGTGGGGGGGCAAAACACGGGTTGTCCCGGTGAAAGTCCTTATGCATCTGTCACCCCTTTGACGATAAGCGCTGGCGGTATAGCGTCGGGTCGACCGTTTCGGCCATGGCATTGACGTCGAGTTGGCCACCCAAAAAGTCGCTAATACGCAAAGCCTGAGCCTGGGGGTGAGTCAAGATGTCGTGATGGTGGATCACGATGGCATTGATATGAACCTGGTCGTCTAACCATCGCTGCGCTTTGTCGAGCTGCTGGGTGAACGTGGCGGCGAGCTGATCGGCGGGCAGGGCGGCGCCTTTCTTGCCCATGCGTTGGAGCATCGCTGTCTGCGAGGCGAGGATCTCGTCAATGTTTCGCCGCATCAGGATCACCTGGTAAGACCGGTCGGCCGGGAGGTCGTAGAGCAAGAGATGGACCATCTTCACGGCCTTGCCGCGCGCCAGATCGAGCCAAGACCGATCGGTCTTGATCTTCTTGACCGGTTCATACTCGAAGTACCCCTTGGGGTTGTCGGGGTCGGCGGTGCGTAGGGTGTCGGTAAGCACCGGCAGGCCGCCAGTGTGGAGCATCTGCATCATCATCGAGGTGCCTGAGCGAGGTAAGCCGGTGACGATGACCGTGTTTTCGCCGAGGTTCGGTGTCATCTCGTATCCATGATCGGGCCAAGGGTGGCTCTTATGTATAATCGCCACATCAACCGAGATCCAATGGACCCCAAGCACATGGAGGTGACCCTTGCCCACATTACAAACGGTCGAGGTCCGAGGCACAAACAAGAAGAGTATCTATCCATCTTATGGATAGATACTCTCTGAAATTCATCCCCCCGTGTATCGTTCCTTGGTGAGGGGATGACCGTAGACCTATCCCCAACAAACTTCACGTGAGGTCTCGACGTTCGATCGCAAACCGCGCTAATCGTCGCTCAGGAACCGGATCTGCACGAACGGCTGGAGGGTCGCCCCGATCAGCTGGAGGCTGGGCAGGATCTCGCTGATCGCGTCGTTCCATTCGCCCAACGACGTGCGTGGGACATAGACGATATCCCCGGGTAGCAGGGGATAAGGCAGGGTCTTGCCTTCGAGGATTTTTTCCAGGTCCACGACAATCATCTCCCCGCGCGTCGGGGATAGCGACCGGATGATCCCGATCTGCTGCCAATCGGCGCCCGACCGACCCGGGCCGCCGGCCTCGGCCAGGGCCTGAGCGAGCATCAACCGGCCGTGGACCATCGGGATCGCCCCGGCCTCCTTCACATCGCCCACGACGTAGACCTGCTGGTCCCTATTGTCCGGGACATAGACCGTGTCGTTGGGTTGGAGCCACACGTTCTGGTCGAACGCCCCCTCACGCAGCAGGCGGTAGATATCGACCGAGACGATCCGGTCGTTGCGAAGCAAACGAGCGCCGCGGATGTCCGCGTCTTCGGCTAAACCCAAGCCCAGAGCGATCGCCCGCAGCAGATTCGTGGGTCGGTCCATGTACTGCACGCCCGGGTTGTTGAACTGGCCCACGAGATAGACCGGCTGGGAGCGGTGTTCGAGCACCTCCACGACGACCCACGGCTTGGCGATGTACTCCTTGAACGCGTCGCGGAGCTTGTCCTGGACCTGCGAGACGGTTAACCCCGTGACCTGGATGGTATTGACCATCGGCAGCTGGATGTTGCCGTTGCCGTCGACCCGCGAGCCCAGCGGCCGTGACCCGGGCACCATGGGGCTGCCTAGCTCCGGCTGGCCGAACACGTTGATGTGCAGGATATCGTTAGGGCCCAGGACATAATCCGCCGGGGGGGCTTGGCTAGGCTCGACCGGGAGGGTAACCGTTTCTTTGTTCACCACCGCGGGGTGGGCCGCGGTGTAATCGGTGTAGTCATCGGCCTCGATCAGGGTATACGGCGGTTTCTTTTCTTCTTCGAACGCCGACCCGGTCCACAGGGAGCAGCCCGACAAGAAGAAGTAACACAACACCAGCCCGGGACCGATGCGGGGCCAGCTGAGATCCGACTTAATCTTCATGTGGTCAGCTCCAGATCATCTCGTTGCACCGGCCCAACGCGGCCGGCACGCAGAGCGTAGCTCTGTCATGACCAGGTTTGAACCGGGCCTTTGAGGAGGTACTTTACCGGCCTGTGACCATCCTTCAAACCCGTGGCCAACGAAGCCCCGTCCTAAGCATCGCCCAACTCGCGGGATGAAGCGTCGATTTTCCGCGGGCCATCGACTATTGACGTGAATCTTCCAGCAGCAGGTACAAGACATTGTCCGAAAAGGCGTCGTCCTGGGTCATCCCCAGGTGGTCGTTGAAGATGAAGAAGACCTGCCGCCAGTGGACCGGGCTTTGGAGACGCGGTGTCCAAGGTCGACCTAAACGTTCGTCCATCGTGGCGCTATCGCGGGTCACCGTGCCGTCACCGGGGCTGGTGCCGCTGATCCACAGCTTGCCGGTTGCCGGATCGAACCGCGCGTGCGAGGCGGTCGGCTCGGCGTCGCCGGCGAAGAGGTACAACTCCAGACCGTCTGGCGGAGAAACCGGCGTATCCAGAGCCTCGGTGAACTGTCGAGCCCGCAACAGGCACTTGCGCTGGTGGTCCAACGCAATCTTGCGCCGTGCGGTCGGGTCTTTGACTGCGGGTAACAGCATCGCCAACACCTCGTCCTGGTCTTGCGACGCCAAGCCCCAGCGCATCTTCTGCCACACCGATGGGTCGAATAGATCCTCCAGCGGTTCACCGGTCTCGTCGTTCGTGACGGTCTTGTGCCGCCCTCGAGGCATCAGTTGATAAACCGACGGCATCGTCCCAAGGATTGCGGGAGCTACCCCCGGCAGGAACATCGCGAACCGGGTCCCGTGGACCAGCTGGTACAGGGCGTTCTGGGACCCGGCGTTGGGGGTGCCCACGAGGATCGCCCGGCTCACGTGCTCCGCCCCCGCCCAGGTGACCGTGGGGTTCGAGCCGTCGGCCGGCAGGTCCTTGGCCCCGTACCGGAGGTAGTACCGGGTGATCAGCCCGCCCATCGAGTGGGCGACGATGTCGAACTTCACGTCGTAATCCTCGATTTCGAATCGGCGTTGGATCTCTTCCTGGACCTGGGTCTTCTTCTCTTCGATAAACCCGTGCAGGCGTTTGGCGTTCTCGACGTTGTCGCGTCGCCAGTCATAATCGAATTGGAAGCAGGTGAAGTGGTCGTCGCCGTAGTCGAGGGCGTTGGCCTTGACCAGCTGCTCGTCGATGAACCCGCCCGACCCGAGGGTCGAGAGGATATGGACATAGGCGTTGAGGAACACCGGCAGCCCCCAGAGGCTCACCTGGAACCGCTCCAGCGCCCCGTCGGGAATCACCGAATCTTTGAGTGATTTGAACGGGCGCCCCACTCCCATCGGCAGGGCAAGCATACGAGCCCCGTCGGGCCGTTCGGGGTTGACCGAATCACCCCCGAATGCCCCCCAGACCATCGTTTGCGTCTGGGGGTACACCAAAGTCGTGCCCAGGATGCCCGGGATGACGATCACCGGGTTGCGATCTGGCCGGTTGTGCTGGGCCGGGGTTTCGTAGATCGAAGCCAGATACGGGTTGGGCTTGAGCTGGACACAACCCACCAGCGTGACGAGGGCTATGCCCCACAGCCAGCCGGAGTGGCGGCATAGAACCCCTGCGGAATGGATCGGTCGGGTCATACCTGACATTGTCTACGATCAGCGCGGCGACGCCACTTGGGGCGGATAAAGGCGTAACTGGCTTGTCACCCGTTGCCGTCAGCCATGGCGTTGCGGGTTTCTCATGATCCGTCGACGTCGACGATATCCGCTTTGAGGCTCGTCAGGTCCAGCAGGGCCACGGTGCACCGATCGTTGACCCAGCCGCAGCACTCGCCGGGGTTGAGGTACAGCTTGCCGTCGCGGTGCTCGTTGACGATCTCGTGGGTGTGACCGGTGATCACGATGTCAGCGGGGCTCATGTGCTTGGGTTCAAGCCAATCGATGAAGTGGTGCATCACGATTGTGTGCCCCGCCAGCTGCACGGTGAGCGGGCCGTCCACGACCCTGGGTAGTATTTTCTTCAAACCCGCCCGCTCACCGTCGTTGTTGCCGTAAACGCAGTACAGCGGGATCGGCAGGACATCCGGGGCGATCAGCTTCGCCGCGAACGGGGCGACGTAATCCCCAGCATGGAAGATCGCCTCAACGCCCAGCCGGCGGAACATCGCCACCGCCCGACGGAACGTGGGTAAACGGTCGTGCGTGTCACTGATGACCCCGATTTTCATGCGTTATACCGATCCCGGATGAAAATACGGCTTGATTCGTGTATTCGGCAAGGAAATCTTCGGTGCCCTATACATCACCGACGTGGTCCTTTGATACACGATGTGTATATGTGAAGGTTAAGTCTCTGGCGGCGGGTCGTCGGTCCCGCAGGGATCAAAGAAGAGTACCGCGCGGATCGCCCCTAGCCAACCCACCGCCGTTGCCATTCCCGCTGTGATTCACGACTAAAGCGGAATTGTATCGGCTGAGGCGGGGCGGTTCCCCGAATTCTTATTGGACTTCTTCACCTGCTTGACCGCCTCGGGCTTGACGACCGGCTTGGTCTGTCGCTTTTTGTGGGCTTCGGACACCTCGGGGTGCTCGGCGCCGCCGCTCGCGGTTCGGCAGAAGACCATCCGCCCGGCGGAGGTCTGGAGCATGCTGGTGACCACGGCGTCAACCTGTTGGCCGATCAGGTGTCGGGCGCTTTCTACGACGACCATCGTCCCATCATCCATGTAGCCCACACCCTGGGTTGACGATTCGCCGGGTTTGATGATGTTCACAACCAGCGATTCACCCGGGAGCACCGTCGGCTGCATCGCCTTGGCCAGGTCGTTGAGGTTGATCACCTCCACCCCCCGGACCGCGGCGATCTTGTTGAGGTTGAAGTCGTTGGTCATCACCCGGGCTTGTATCCGCTGGGCCAGGGAGATCAGCTTCTGGTCGACGGTGGGGCCCTCGGCGTCGGCGTCCTCGATGCTTAAGTCCACCGCATCGTGGTGCTGGAGCTTGTTGAGCACGTCCAGTCCCCGCCGCCCGCGAGCCCGGCGGAGCTTATCCGTCGAGTCGGCGACCTGCTGAAGCTCGTGGAGGACGAATTTGGGGACCACCATCAATCCCTGGAGCACCCGCGTCTCGACAATATCTAGGACCCGCCCGTCGATGATCACGCTCGTGTCGAGCAGGATCGGTCGCTGGCCACGGATCTGCTTCGTGAACTCCACGTAAGGGATCACGAACCGGAAGTCGTCTTTGGTCTGGAGCACCATGGAGATGCCGATGTAGCACGTCATGAGCCCAATAATCACCTTCGCCCCTTCGAGCAGGTTGTAGAACGCAATCTGCCGGGTCGGGTCCATCGGGGCCATCAGCCGCCCGATCAGGTCGACGACGAAGCTCAACGCATACGCCGCGACCAATCCCGCAACCAGACCCAGGAACACCCCCGAGACCGAAGATAGTTTCTTTTTATTGTAATAGACGTCCGAGCACACGATCGCCCCGGCCGCCGCCAGTGTCAGACCGATCATCAGGAGGATCGGGTAGAAATCGACCCCCTGATCTTCTTGGAAAGCAATCACATACAGCACCGTGACCGATGCCGCCAGCAGGATGAAAACGCCTCGTAAGATGAATAAGACCATGGCAGAAGTGCCCCGTGAATAAGGTGAACGTTCGGATGTGAGTACGTTCTCCCCTGCCATAACCATAATAGGCGATCTGATGGCGTTCGCCAAGTCCGCTTGCTGAGATTGCCTGCCCAGTGGTATATTCGCCAACATCACAGGCGCGAACGCCGTGAGGATAGACGGCTGGGCCCGGTGCACGGGTAGGCTCACGAACCGGGTCAGGCCTTGATCGGAGCAGCCCTAAGTGTCGTCGGCCCGGTGCCGTCGGTGTCCTGGCCGTCTATCCCCGTGGTGTAGGGCTTCGCTGATGGTTTAGTGCTTGGTCCGAGAGGGTTTTTCTGATCGCTCTCAGCTGCGAGCTGCCAGCCTGCGAATTCCTCGCACTCTCACCCTTGACAAGACTCTATTCTGGAGACACGACGCGGCTCGTGCGCGCGCTTAGGGCCTGATCCTCGATCCCCTTTTCAGGGCGAGGCGGGGGCCGCATGAGGATCCGTTCGAGGATCTCATGGATCACGATGTCGGGATCCTCACGTTCGATCAGCTCCAGGTCGAACGTGTGTCGACTAGAATACACCACCCGGCTGAAATGCCTCGCGAAGAACGGACGAAGGGCTTCGGCAAAGGAATCACGGAAAATCACACCTCGTGGCAGCGACTTGTCGGGTTTTTCGGTCACGATCGTTTCAGGCATCTTGATGTGGATTTTCTCCTGCACTTCCTGCGGGCTATAAGCGTGGAGAAACAGCCACGTATCCGGCATCGCGTCGCGCAGGCCGATGATCCCCGCCAGATCCCCACCGACGGATTCGACCGGGGTGAGGGTGAGATCCGTCAGATCCGGGGCGGGTCCTGTGTCGAACCACCGGTTGAGCACAGGGACGATCGGTCGGTACGCGAAGTACGCCCCGACCTCGTTCCAGTGGGTATCCGTCTGCTGGTAGAGCCGGTAACGGTGCTTCTGGGCTAGCAGGGCGGGGCGGGTATCGACGATCGGTACCCCGCTATGAGCGCGCAGATAGCCCACGAGCTGATCGAGGCGGGTCGAATCCCCGACGCGGTTGACCGAATCGGGTAGGTATTCGTGGTAGATCGTGTGCTTGTTGGGAACAAACACGATCATGAACCTGATCCCTTTCGAGGCCAGCCAAGCGCTGCGGGCCTCAACCGTTTCCAACCACTGATCGAGATCTTCCTGAGACAAAGGATTAGCCCCGCGATGGTCGTCGACCACCCCCTCGTCGGTTAGAAACAGCCACCCTTCCTTGCCCAGCAAGACCCGGCTGTTGGGCGATACCCCCATCCACTGGGCGTTCATGACCCCGTGCCAGCGGATCAGGCTGTTGCGGAACCCGAACCGGTCCTCTAGATAGCGCTTGTAGGCCGTGGGCAGATTCATCAGGGCCTCACGCGAGAGGCGGATCGTGGGCAGGTCAGCCAGCCGGCGGTTCTCAACGCGTGGCTTCGCCGGATCGAGCCCGATCAGTTTATCCGCGATGGGCAGGCTAAGACACGCGATAAAGACCGTGATCAGCACCGAGTCAGCGTGTTTTCGGGTGTTGGTTCTCATCGTTAGCGGCACGGCTTTAACCTGTGCGGACCTTAGAATCGGAAATAGATAAACGGGTTATACGTCGATGCAGCCACCCGCGACGCTGACAGGATGAAGATCCCCATCATCGCCGTGATGATGGCCGTGTGAGTGGCTAGGTCCCACACCGCTGTGTGCAGCCCGGCCTGTGCTTCCTGGGTCCACCGGTTGAGGCGGGATAATAGAACCGACACCACCGGCATCGAACCGACGACCCCCAGCGTCAGTGCCACGATCACCTCGGTATTGAGGTACAACCCCGTGTGGTACAACTGCCCCCCACCTGTTCCCAGCCCTACCATCGCCTTTAGAAAAGATACCGACAGCGTCATCGAATCCGCCCGGAAAAATACCCACCCCACCAGCACCACCGCGAGCACATATACATGACGCACCCCGGCGACGCGCGTCACCCACTGCACCACCCCCACCCGCTCGATGATCAGGAACGCCCCGTGGTACAACCCCCAGACTGCGAACGTCCAGCTGGCCCCGTGCCAAAGCCCACACAAGAAGAAAACGATCAGCAGGTTCGCCAGCGTCCGTTCCCGGCCTCGCCGGTTGCCGCCCAGCGGGATGTACAGGTAATCGCGGAACCAGGTCGACAGGGAGATATGCCACCGCCGCCAGAATTCGGTCACCGACCCGGCGATGTACGGGTAGTTGAAGTTCTCCATGAACTCGAACCCGAACATCCGCCCCAGCCCGATCGCCATGTCCGAGTAACCCGAGAAATCAAAATAGATCTGTAGCGCGTAGCACACCGCCCCCAGCCACGCCAGACCCGCGGTCAGTTCATCGCCGGGCAGCCCAAAGATCTGGTCCGCCGGCCAGGCCACCGTGTTGGCGATGATCACCTTCTTGCCCAGCCCGACCACGAACCGCCGCACCCCGCTGGCGAAACCCTCCTGCGTCACCACCCGGTGGGCGATCTGCGCCGCCACGTCGTGGTACCGCACGATGGGCCCAGCGATCAGCTGAGGGAACATCGAGATATACAACGCCAGGTCAAGCGGGTTTCTCTGAACCTCGGTTTCCCCGCGGTGCACATCGATGACATACGACATTGCCTGAAACGTGAAAAACGAGATCCCGATCGGCAGGTGCGTGCCGTTCCACACCACCGGCTCGAGCCCCAGCCACTCTAGGGCCACGTTGAGGTTACCGACCACGAACCCGGCGTATTTGTATGACCCCAGCAAGACCAGGTTCACCGCCACGCCGATCACGACCGGCCCGTTACGCGTCGCCGCCCCTCGACGTCGTGCTTGTTCGATCCACAGCCCGATCGCGTAATTCATCACGATCGATGCCATCATCACCAGCACGAAGAAACCCTCGCCCCACGCGTAGAACAACAAGCTCGCCACGAGAAGCAGGCTGTTACGCATCGATCCGGGGCAAAGGACATGCAGCCCCAGCAAGGCAGGGAAAAACCAAAACAGAAACGCCGGTTCGCTAAAGACCATAGCGGCGTGAGCCTAGCCGAGGTTCCTCAATCGGCACGGTCAACCGATTGGGCGACACGGCGTCGAAAAACGCTGTGAGATGATCCTTGTCATGTTCCAGAACCGCCCGCCGCGCGGCCACCGGGAGCAGGTCTTCCCCTGAACCGTCCCCGCTCCGACACCTCGCCTCTTCGACTCGGCGTCGATCCACAGGATACTTCTGAAAACAAATTTAACTATAAAACGATAAGGACCGGGTATCAATCGACCCCGCCGCGTCCACGGACTTTGGGGGACGAACCCAAGAATCTATGATCGGTGGATAGACCTAGGGGCCGCTAGACGGCTATCATTGGGCGTTTCATCTACAAGAGGAGTCCATCACGATGCTCATGACCACCAAGCCGATGTTCGACCTAGCCTACAGCGGCGGGTTCGGCGTCGGGGCATTTAACGTCAACAACATGGAGATCGCCCAGGCGGTCGTCGAGGCCTGCGCTGCGGAGTCGAGCCCGGTGATCCTCCAGCTCTCCAAGGGCGCCCGCGCCTACGCGGATATCCGGTTTTTGCGCAAGATCATCGACGCCTGCGTCGACGCATACCCCGACATCCCGATCGCGATCCACTGCGACCACGGCGATACAGTCGAGCTGATCCAGACCTGCATCGACGATGGGTATACCTCGGTGATGATCGATGGTTCGCACCACCCATACGAGGAAAACGTGGCATTATCCGCCGAAGCGGTCCGTGTCGCCCACGCCGCCGGGGTGGTGGTCGAGGCTGAACTGGGGATGCTGGGCGGGATCGAAGAAGACGTGGTCGGGCTCGACGCGGCCGAGTATGAAAAGAACGTCGAGCAGTTCCTAACGGACCCCGAAGAAGCCCGTGATTTCGCCGACCGCACCGGGATTGACAGCTTGGCCGTGGCGATCGGGACCAGCCACGGGGCGTACAAGTTCGTCAGTGAGGCGAAGCTGGCGTTCGACCGGATCGAGCAGATCATGAAGACCTGCCCCGGCCTGCCGCTGGTGATGCACGGGTCGAGCTCGGTGCCCCAGGAGTTTATCGACCTGGTCAACCAATACGGCGGCAAAATGCCCAACGCCAAGGGCGTGCCCGAAGAGCAGATCAGCAACGCGGTGCGCAAGTACGGGGTGTGCAAGGTGAATATCGACACCGACCTGCGCCTGGCGATGACCGCCAAGATCCGGGAGGTGTTCGCGACCAACCCCGGCGAGTTCGACCCGCGCAAGTACCTGGGGCCCGGCCCGCGACGAGATCCGGGCGATGGTCCGCCGCAAGCTGCATATGCTCAATAGCGCCGGCAAGGCTAAAGCCGTCGTCAAGCAATGGCGAGACGGCGGCAGCAAGATGCCCGCCTATTACGCCGGGTGCGCGGCGACTTAATCAAGTTCCGTGTTAAAGACAATCTAGTTTTCTATCGCGGCTGAAATTTCGAGTAAGACCACCTCTAAAAAACCGTAACAGATGTCAAGTGTCACCGCAGCGGTAATTTTATGAATTAACGAACCCGAAGCTTTACAAACTCTTCATGGTTGAGCCGCGTTGGCGGTATCGGCGTGTGTATTGGCTTTTCTTCTTTTCCCTCGGAAGACCGATAGCCGAGCAACTGAAACGCAACCTTGCCGCCCGTGAGCATTACGCCGTGGGATGATATACGCATCGCGTATCAAAGCACCGCGTCGAGGACGCTCTTGACCCCGGATATTCTCCTGCCGCGTACAGGAGTCATGCCGCAATTTCGTTCGGGATGAGTATATTGTCGGCGATCCACCGACAAGCAGGAACAATCGATTCCCGATCAAAAGGCCGTGATCAAGGCCTACGCGAGTAAACACGACATCCGTCTCTACATCGACGACGCGATTAGCGGCACTTCCACCGTCGGGTGGCAGGGGTTTGAGAAGATGATCCAAGACGCCCAGAAGTTCCCCCGGCCCTTTGATCTGATCATCGTTTATGACGTCAAACGGTTCGGACGTATCGACAACGACGTGGCCGGCTACTACTGACACCTGCTTCGCACCCACGGTGTGGACTTCGGCGATGTCGAGGTGTAAGTAACCGAAGAACTTCTCTCATCTGTGCACGACGGCAAAAGGAATCAATGTACACGCGGCCTGGATGATGTCATCGATTGAGTTGTCAAAGTTTGATCGTGTTTGGGGATCGCATGAGGTTGAGGTGGAGCTATTTTTTTTCAAGAACCTTGAAAAAAGGCTTGTAGGTGAGGGGGGGGGGGTGATTACAATAGACTCGTCGGTGAGGTGATTGGGGGTTCAAGTCGATCGTGTGGTGTGGGCGGACAACGGGGCAGGGCGAAGTTTGGGGCATAAGCGGAATCAATCGGGTTGGGTGCCTCGTCTTGGGGCTAAGGCGTTGCGGGGGGTGTCTCGGCGTTTGGCGGGGTTGTGGGGGCAGGACCGGTCGACGCGGGGGTGGAGCGGTTACCTCGAAGCGTTGGAGCAGAAGATCCTGCTCAATGGGGATCCGTTAAGCCACGTCTTTTCTCAATACAGCGATCAACTCGATGACCCGACGGACACCGCTGCGATCACGGTGGTGGTGTCGGCGGGGGACTTTACGGCCAACCGTTTGGGTGCGGTGAACATTGGGTTCCGCGTCAAGGCCCAGGCGGGTAGTGGGTTGGACCCAGCGGCGGTGGCGGTCCGCGATGCGGGGGGGCAGGACGTTCCGTTAAGGTTCGCGAACGCGGATCTCAGCGATGGGGTGAGCTTGGCGTTGGCGGAGTTGGCGTTGGGGGATTACGAGGTGACGGTGTCGGCTGACAACGGCACGTCGGGCCCGTTTGACCTGGAATTATTCCTGATCGGCGACGCTGATGGGGACCGGGACGTCGATCGCGACGATACGGTGCTGGTGCGTAGTGCGTTCGGGAGCTTGGCGGGCGAGGGTGGTTACGCGCTCGAAGCGGATTCGGACCTCGACGGTCGGGTCACGTCGTTCGATGTCACCCAGCACATCCGCAACATCGCGGCGAGTACGAGCTTGGAGCCGGGTGAGGACGCTGATCCGCCGTTGGTGTTGGCGGGGTTGTTGAATGATACGGGTCGTGATGATGGCGATGGGGTGACGTTTGATGCGGCGGTTTCGGGGACGGTGACGGATGCGAGTGCGGTCACGGGGTTGCGGGCGAGCCTTGATGGCGGGCCGTTGGTGGACGTGTTGGGTTCGCTGTCGAGTGATGGGTCGTTCACATTGACGGAGGTGGACCTCGAATCGATCGGGGGCGGTGCGTTGTCGCAGGGTTCGCACACGCTGAATTTGGAAGCTGAGGACGAGTTGGGGAACGTGTCGCCGCCGTTGGCGGTGGGGTTCGAGTTGGATTCGGTGGCGCCCGAGGCACCGTCGGTGCCGGATCTGTTGACGGGCAGTGATAGCGGGACCAGCGACAGCGACGATGTGACGAACGATGACACCCCGACGGTGTCGACCACAGCTGAGGCCCAGAGCCTGGTGCGGTTGTTGGTCGACGGGGTCGAAGCGGACCAAGCGATCACGGGGGGCACGCAGGAGTTCATGACTGGTCCGTTGAGCGAGGGGGATCACACGTTTGCGACGACGGCCGAGGACGTGGCGGGCAACGTCAGTGACGCATCGGGTGATCTAACGGTGACGGTCGACGTGACGCCGCCGTTGGTGCCCACGCTCGACCTGGACCCGGGTTCGGACACGGCCCCGGTGGGGGATATGCGTACGACGGAGGCGACGGTCACGCTGGTGGGTAACACCGATGCGGACACACAAGTCGCACTGTTGGAAACCGGCGACACGACGGTGTCGGACGGTTCGGGTGCGTTCGCGTTCGCAGGGGTCGCGTTGGCGTTGGGGGACAACGCGTTCACAGCGGAGGCGACGGACGCAGCGGGCAACGCCAGCGGCCCGTTGGCTGTGACGATCACGCGGGACTCGGTGGTGTCGAACAACCCGCCGGTGGTCAACGATCAGGCGTTGACGGTCGACGAGAACAGCGTCAACGGCACGGTGGTGGGCACGGTGGCAGCCAACGACCCGGATGCGGGCGATGTCTTGACGTTCACGGTGACCGGGGGCACGGGCCAGACGGCGTTCGGCGTGGACGCGGGTAGCGGTGAGATCACGGTGGCGGATTCGGGTCAGCTGGATTTTGAGACCACGCCATCGTTCACGCTGGAGGTGCAGGTCAGTGACGATGGGACGCCTTCGTTGAGCGATACGGCGACGGTGACGATCGACCTCAACGACCTGCCCGATGGGAACCAGCCGCCGGTGGTGGACACCCCGATCGCGGACGTGACGGTTAGCGAAGACGACCCGGACACGGTGGTTGACCTGTCCGCGGCGTTTTCGGATCCCGATGTGGGTGACAGCCTGACGCTGACGGTTGAGGATAACGACAACAACACGCTTGTGGGCACAACCCTGGTGGGCACGACGCTGACGCTGGATTACCTGGCGGATCAGAACGGGGTGGCCAACGTGACGGTGCGGGCCACGGACAGCGGGGGGTTGTTCGTCGACGACACGTTCACGGTCACGGTCAACGCGGTCAACGACGCGCCGTTAAATACGGTGCCGGGCGGTCAGACGACAGATGAGGACGTGCCGCTGGTATTCTCGTCGGGTAATGGCAATGGCATTTCAATCAGCGATATCGACGCGGGGGCGAACGAGATCGCAGTGTCGCTAGCGGTGACGAACGGGGTGCTGACCTTGTCGGGCACCAATGGTTTGACGTTCAGCGACGGTGACGGGGTCGACGACGCGGCGATGTCGTTCACGGGCGTGATCCCCGACGTCAACGCGGTGTTGGACGGGTTGACGTTTACGCCCACGGCCGGGTTCACCGGCTCGGCTCAACTTTCGGTCACGACCGATGACCAGGGTTTTAGCGGCTCCGGTGGTCCGTTGAGCGACAGCGACACGGTGGCTATCACGGTGTCGCCGATCGTGGCCGGGCCGGACACCGAAGCGCCGGTGGTGGGTTTAGTGATCGACGTGAACAACGTGGCGGTCGACGAGGTGATCACGCTCACGGTCACGGCTACGGACAACGTGGGGGTGGATCAGCTGGAGTTGCTGGTCGACGGCGTGGTGGTGACGCTCGATGCCAGTGGGGTGGGCACGTTTAGTTCGTCCACCCCGGGAGCGTTCGACGCGGTGGCCACGGCGACCGACGCGGCGGGCAACGCGCGTTCGGCGACGCAGCGGCTGTTCTTCTTAGCCCCTGGGGATACGACGCCGCCGACGGTGGCGATCACGACGCCCGACGATAACGCGGCGGTCACGAGCTTGACGGACGTGATCGGCACCGCTCAGGACGAGACGCAGTTATTGGTGTATACGCTGTCGATCGCGGCCGGAGCCAGCGGGGCGTTCACCGAGATCGCGATGGGTAACGCGGCGGTCGTGGACGAAGTGCTGGGCCAGTTCGACGCAACGCTGCTAGCTAACGATACCTACACCCTCCGTCTGACCGCGACCGATGCCAGTGGGAATCAAGCGTCGGTACAGCGGATGGTCAGCGTTGAGGGCAACCAAAAAATAGGCAATTTCCGCTTATCGTTTACGGACCTGACGGTGCCGGTGGCGGGGATCCCGATCACGGTCACACGGACGTATGACTCGCTCAATGCCAGCCGCAGCGGCGATTTTGGCTTCGGCTGGGATCTGGACGTGAGCAGTGACCTGAAGGTTCGTACAAACGGCGTTCAGGGAGAGGGCTGGTTTGTTGACGTCTCGGTTCAAGTGATCTTGTTTATCCCCTTCTTTACACTGACCTTGGTTCCCGTCACTGAACACACCGTGACGGTCACACTGCCCGATGGTCGTGCAGAAGTTTTTGATCTGACACCTTCTCCGACTTCCAGCGGTTCGTTCCCATTAACACCATTCCCGCTCGACTCGACGACTGCATTTTATACCCCTAGACCTGGCACTCGCGGGACGCTGACGCCTCTCGGCAATAGCACACTATTTCTTATGGGCAGTCAACCGGGGGAGGTGACGCTCTCGACCGATCCTTTTGCCGTGGTGCCTTACGAGCCCACGCGTTTCGAGTATACCGCTGCCGATGGGACCGTGTTTGTGATTGATCGAGACGAAGGGGTTGAAAGCATTGTCGACCGTAACGGCAACAGTTTGACGTTTGAAGCAGACGGGATTAGTAGCTCGACAGGCATTGGCGTTGCTTTTGCCCGTGATGGCCAAGATCGGATCACGTCCATTACAGACCTTTCGGGCAACGAGATCCTATATGGCTACAACGCCCACGGCGACCTGGTATCGGTCACGGACCGTGAAGGGAACGTGACCACCTACAACTACGACCCGCTGATCCCGCACTTCTTAAGCGAAGTGATCGACCCGCTGGGGCGGATGGGCGCCCGGGCGGAGTACGACGATGAAGGGCGGCTGGTGCGGATCTTCGACCCCAACGGCAACCCGATTGAGCTGGGCCACGACACAGACAACAGCGTTGAGACGATCACCGATGCGTTGGGGAACGTGACGGTGTTCGAGTACGACGATCGCGGCAACGTCACGCGGGAGGTCGACGCGCTGGGCAATGTCACGCAGCGGACGTACGACGCGGACGACAACGAATTAACAACGACCGTCGTGCTCGAAGACGGCACGGAGCTGACCACAACGTTCACGTACGACAGCGATGGGAATCAGCTCAGCGGGACCGACCCGTTGGGGAATACCACGACGTTTACGTACAACGCGTCCGGGGACCTATTGGCCGAGACCGACCCGCTGGGGAACGTGACGACCAACGCGTACGACGGCTCGGGGAACCTGATGTCGGCCACGGACGCGGAGGGCAACACCACGACGTTTGATTATGACGGCTCGGGGAACCTGATGTCGGCCACGGACGCGGAGGGGAACGTCACTTCGTTCGCGTACGATTTAGCCGGGAATCTTACGAGTACGACCGACCCCAACGGGGTGACTCGCACGTTCACGTATGACGCCAACGGCAACCAGACGTCGAGCACGTTCACGTGGGTGAACCCGGCTGACCCTACGGACACGCGTGTGGTGACAACACAGACGTTCTACGACGCCAACGGGCGGGTGATCCGCACGGTCGACGTCGACGGCAACGAGTCGCTGACGCAGTACGACGCGGCCGGGAACGTGACCCGCACGACCGATGTGTTGGGCAACGACACCGTCGATGTGTACGACAACCGCGACCAGCTGATCCAGACGACATTCCCGGACGGGACACTCACCCGCACGGTGTACGACATCTTGGGCCGGGAGATCTACTCGGTGGATCGTTACGCCCCGACCCTACCCAATGGCCCGCCGCCAGCGGGCACCCGCGGCACGCACACGATCTACGACGCCGAGGGCCGGGTGATCGCCACGGAACAGGTCGACGACCTCGTCGTTGAGTTGATCACCCTCACCGACGGGTCGCAGGCGAGTCAGTTCATCTCGGCTGGGGCGGTGTTGTCGACCACGTCGACGGTTTACGACGCAGCCGACCGGGTGATCGAGACGACCGACGAAGCCGGGGCGGTGACCCGTTTCGAGTACGACGACGCGGGTCGTCAGACCGCGGTGATCAACGCGGTGGGCACGCCCCACGAGGCGCGCACGGAGTTCGAGTACGACGCGGCGGGTCGCCAGACACGGGTGCGTGACGCCCTGGGCCGTGAGACCCGTTTCGAGTACGACGCGGTCGGGAGGCTGACGCGGACGATCTTACCCGATGGCACGTTGACCGAAACGGTCTACGACGAGCTGGGGCGGATCGAATCGGAGACCAACGCCGACGGCGAGACCCGCACGTTTGAATACGACGCGGTGGGGAACCTGTCTGCGGTGGTGCTGGCGGCGGTGGCGGACCCCGAAAACGGGGACACGTTAACCAGCCCGCGTTACGAGTACGAATACGACGTCTACGGCAACCAGACGCTCATCCGCGACCCCAAGGGCCGCGAGACGACGTTCACCTACGACGAGCTCAACCGCCAGCTGTCCCGCACCCTGCCCGACGGGCAGACCGAGTTCTTCGAATATGACGGCTTCGGTCGGCTGTCACGACAAATCGACTTCGAGGGGCAGGTCACCCAGTTCATTTATGACTCACTGGGCCGCCAGGTCGAGAAGCAGCTGTTCAATAGTGTCGCCGACGCGACGGCCAACAACCCCGCGTTGGTGATCACCACGACCTACGACGAGTTGGGTCGCCAGGCCACGATCACCGACCCACGTCGCGGGGTCACCGAATTCCATTACGACGCCGACTCCAACATCACCCGCGTCGACTCGCCCGAGGGCGTGATCAACTACGAATACGACCCAGCCACCGGGCTGCGGACGCGGGTGTTCACCGACTTCACCGACGTCCGTTACGGGTACGACGTCCTGGGCCGGCTCGAGACCGTCACGGCCGTCGAGGTCAACAGCGTGGTGCTGACCAGCCCACAGGTCACGACCTATACCTACACACTCAACGGCACGCGTGCGTCGGTGACCCTGCCCAACGGGGTGGTGACCACGTATCAATACGACGACCTCGACCGGCTGACCCTGCTCACGAACGAAGACGGCTCGGGCACGCTGCTATCGAGTTACGCGTACACACTGGCCGCCGACGGGCGTCGCGACAGCGTGCTCGAGACGCGTCTGGAAGCCGACGGCTCGACCTCGCAGGTGCAGATCGACTACACGTACGACGCGCTGAATCGGCTGGTACAAGAGTCGTCGTCGGTGGTCTCCGGCAGCCCGGCTGACCGCGCGTTCACCACGGATTACGTGTACGACCTGGTGGGCAACCGGCTTGAGAAGGCTATCACCGGCGCGGAGACGGTCACCTACGTTTACAACGTCAACGATCAGCTCCAGACCGAGACCTCCAGCGACGGGACGGTCACGACGTACGAATACGACGACAACGGCTCGGTGACCGCCAAGCGGGTCGACGGCCAGCTGGTCCAGGAATTCACCTACAACCACGAGCAGCGGCTCGAATCGGTCACGACGTTCTCGACCGACGGTACGGGGGCCAGCGTCGAGGCGACCACGACGTATCTCTACGACCGCAACGGGATCCGCGTCGAGGCGGTGACCGAAACACGCGTCGACGGCACGCTGGTATCGACCGAGGTCGAGCGTTACCTGATCGACGCGTTGAACCCCACGGGTTTCGCCCAGGTCTTGGAGGTGCGTGACGCCAACGGCGACGTGGTGACGACCTACATCATCGGCGACGACGTGCTGTACCAGGTGACGGCGGACTCCGGGGGCACCGGGGGTTCCGGGGCCGGCACGGCGCTGTTCTTTGTCTACGACGGGTTGGGTTCGAACCGTTTCCTCACCGACGCCGCTGGTGAGATCGTCGAGCGTTACGACTACGACGCCTACGGCAACGCGTTGAACTTCGATCCCAGTTCGGTGGCGACGGTGTTGCTGTTTACAGGCGAAGCCTTCGACGCAAACGCCCAACAATACTACCTACGCGCCCGCTACTACGACCCGGCGACGGGACGGTTTAACCGCTTAGATCCGTTCGCGGGCAACAATGAGGACCCTCAGTCACTTCACAAGTACGCGTATGTGAATGGGGATCCGATTAATAAAATTGACCCAAGTGGAGAGATCGGAATATTTGGTCTGGTTCTTCTTGGAGGCTTTCTTAGTGCACTAGCAGGGTTCCTCGTTACGTTGATAGCAACCGGTGACGTAGTTCAATCAGCTATTTCTGGCGCCGTGTCAGGAGTTGTAGGTGCTGCATTTACTCTAGGGATTATTTATGCTGGGATATGGACGTCCGTGCTAGCCCTTAAGTTTGGATTCACGGCCTTCATTTCTGCAACAACAAATGCTTTTATTATTGGCTCAGTTTTTGCTGCCTATTTCTTCGTCGATACCGCTATCCAGTTTGGAGATGCGCAGACAACAAGGGAGAAAGTTGCGCTTGGTGTTCAGTTAGGATTCATAGCTGTGGGGTGGATGGTAGCGGCTCGTGCAACATTTAAGAATTCGGCGGTCAATAAGCAAGTAAGAGCGCAATACAAGCAATCTCTGAATGAGATTGCTAACATCCAGCAGCAAGCGGACAATGGAACGATTTCCCTTAAAGTGGCCGCTGAGAAAATCTGGAGTATCCGTCACAATGCTTTAGTTAATGCGCGAAACTCTATGTTCTCACCTTTGGACGTGAAGGCATTAGAGATACGTAATACACGACTCTATGGGCACCCCGAAGGGCTTCATACATTTGATGCCGCTGTCAAGTATGCCAATAATCGCGGTTTCTTCGGAGATGATGCGTTTAGAGCCATTATTGGAAGTGGAAACAAGACTAATGCCACTGTGAATAAAGGAACGGGGAATTGATCGGTCGATACGAAAAAGCCTCCTCGCAGCTTGCTGCGGGGGGTATCAGAGTAAAAACTCTAACTGGCGATGAGACACCTTCGGTTTCTCATACTCTTCTCTTAGCGGAAACCCTGCAGTGAGCTATAGGAAATCAACAAGTCAAGCGGGAAGCGCAGAAAAGACTATGAATTATTTTATTGCGTTTTAGCCTCTTTTGATTTGAAGTGAGTGTCGTCCCAGATAGCTATAAGTCCGATTGAGTCGGCATTAGCTCGAAAAATGCGGGAGCCTACGTCATAAGGACTCCCTACTCGACCATTGGACCGATGATTGGTTACATGAAAAAAATTAGGTAGTCCTGCACAGGTAAGGACCGATTGTTGTCAACGAGGCTCCAGCTGCGGGCTGGCAGACCGCTGCTAAGGGTTTCGGTGGGCCAGCCCCTTCTCACGCATCCTTTCCTCTTCAGGACTACCCAAAATTAATAAGCTATCGCTCAAGCGGAACTCACGTTCACAATATGCTATGTCTAATGAGATGAATATCGTCGGTCTCTGGGATAATGGCCATGGCGCACGGCTGAGGATTACGAAAGTCGAGGAACAGAAGGGCAAATCTGTGGATCTGTTTCTTGTCGAATTTTCTTTTGATACATTTTGGCAAAATCTAGCACAAGCTGTTCGTGGCAAGAGGTTTATAGGCAGATGGAGTGGCAAGACACTCGAGATTTATAAGCATCTTGAAGAATCCCCAATAATGAATATAGTGTCTTTTGTGGACAAGAATCATCATAATAACCAGTGCCTTAAGGTTGTCTCTGAACCAACTTTTCTAAATGGATGGGAGGATGCTTTTGGTCCAACCTGGCTCAATGGGTGGTGTATTTTCGCAAAAACGAATCTTTAACCCCTCCCGACGGAGAGCCACTGGCAGCTTGCCCGCCAGTGGCTGCCCAAACCGACGGGTTTGACCCTGGCTAACTAGCAGGTGGTGACACATTCACCGGCATCTTGAAACAAATCCGCCTAAACGGGAAGTCACTTGAGGAGTGGAAGTGGAATATGAAACTAAGAAGCACCATCGCCCTTGCACTCGGTCTTGTGGTTACAAGCACTACGGCCTCTCAAGCCGTGGTTAACCTTGAACTCTCCTCTCCCGACGACCTGCTCAACCTCTCGATTGGTGATACCGCTACGGTCGAGGTGAGCCTCACCGGGCTCGATACTACCGCCGGTGAGCAACTCGTTTCGCTAACCGGCAGCGTGCTGTTCCCCAGCTCGATCCTCGGCTCGCCGGATAACCTCACCGCCGGGCCGATCATCCCCAATCCGTTGTCGGACCCACTTGATTTTCAGGTCTTCGACGCGCCGGGACAGGCCGACGCAGCGTTTCTGACGTTCAGCGTCAACGCCGCCGAGCATATCACCGACAACGGGGTGTTCTTCACCTTCGAGGTCACCACCGGGTTCGTCGGCTCCGGGGCGTTCACGTTCGACGCATTGACCCTCCAAGCCGAGCAGTTCGACCCTAACGACCTGCTATTCCCGATCCTGGTCGACGTCGCCCCCGGTGCGGACCTGCCGTTTACGGTCATCGCCCCGCCGGGCGGCGCCGTGCCCGAGCCTGTCACGGTCGGCTTCGTGGCAATGGGCCTAGCGGGTTTAGGCGTCGCCGTGACCCGTCGTCACCGGTAATCGTTGACAGGTGTCAAGGGACCCGAACCTTTACGAGGTTAGCGAACCCGAAGTCTACGGATGGGGTTCAGGGTGGCCTGGGTTTCATTTCGGTTCCTTTCGATTCTTGGGTTTGGGGTTCGCGCCGTCTGCGTGGGTGGCTTGAACCAAGGCGGATGTCAGGGATTGGGGTCTTCTTCGGGTTCAGGGTTGTCCGATTGTGAGTCGATGGTGTCCTCGAGGTCCTTGAGCCGGTAGCTGCGGCCTTTGATGTTAATTAGAGCGTTTTGCGTCAATAATCGCCATATCCGCAAGAGGTGAAGTATACCTTCCTCGGGTGAGTTTGTCTGATCGGTAGAATAGGCTGACGTTAGCGGTTTGATTTTACTACGAAGTCACTGGACACAGGAGGCATGGATGCTTCAGATCACATTGACGGACGATGCGGTGGCGGCGTTGGATCGGGGGCGTTTTAGCGATCCAGATCCGCGGGTGCGGCGGAAGTTGCAGGTGGTTTGGCTCAAGAGCCATGGGTTGGCACATCGGCAGATCGCGGCCTTGGCAGGGGTCAGCAGCCGGACGGTGCAGCGTTATTTGAATACGTACCTCGACGGTGGGATCGAGGCGTTGAGGCAAAACGGCTACCGGGGTCAGCCCAGTCAATTGAACGCGCACGGCCCGAAGGTCAAGGCGTCTTTGGAACAACACCCGCCGTCGACGATCCACGAGGCGAGCCATCAGATCACGCAACTCACCGGTCTGCGTCGCGGCCCGACGCAAGTGCGAGCTTTTTTGAAACGGCTGGGTCTGCGTCGTCGCAAGCTCGGGGGTGTGCCGGGCAAGCTTGATCAGGCCAAGCATCAACAGCAGCGTGAATTCCTTGAACAGACCCTCGATCCGGCTTTGGACGAAGCCGAACGGGGTGATCGCAGGGTTTTTTTGTAGACGCCTGCCACTTCGTCCATGGCGCGTTTCTGTGCTACGTGTGGTGCGTGGTGAGGCTGTTCATCCGCACGCCCACCGGCCGCCGCCGGCTGAACGTGTTGGGGGCGTTGGATTTCGTGACCCGAGAGTTGGTGACCGTCACGAACACGACGTACATCACGGCCCAAACGGTCTGCGAATTACTCGAGACGCTCGCGGGGCGTTACCCCGGCCAAGCGATCACCCTGGTGCTGGACAACGCGCGGTATCAACGCTGCCGGTTGGTCCAAGATCGGGCCGTGGGGTTGGGCATCGAGTTGATGTTCCTGCCGTCCTACTCGCCGCACCTGAACCTGATCGAACGGATCTGGGGCCTGCTCAAGAAACGCTGCCTCAACGGCCGGTACTACGAAACGTTCGATCGATTTCAGCAAGCCATCCACGACGGCATCGCCAAGCTGGCCACCGACGACAAACCCAACGTCCAAACCCTCATCACCCGCAACTTCCAACACTTCAACAATCGGACAATCTTAGCCGCGTGAGGTATACAAGGTCACCGAGCTGATGACCCAGATGATGGAAGCTCGCGAAGAGCAGGTCCTGGGTCGGCTCAAGAACCAATTGGCCAAGCTGGACCTGTTGATCCTCGATGAACTGGGCTACGTCCCAGCCAGCAAGCTGGGAGCCGAGTTGCTGTTCGATGTGATCTCGACCGCCTACGAACGAACCAGCGTGATCGTGACGACCAACCTCCCATTTGAACGTTGGGTGGAGGTGCTTGGCAGCGAACGCCTCACCGGCGCGGCGCTCGACCGGCTCACCCACCGCTGCCACGTGCTCGAAGCCAACGGTCCTAGCTACCGACTCAAGGACGCCAAGCGGCGACGTAAACCCAAAGACAAATAATCACTCAGGAGATCAACCAAGAGGCTGGACCAACCCTCCAGCCAGAGATACAGTCATCCCCGGCGCCACATTTTTTACTCGACGGGCGCTACATTTTCTGACCGACGTTCACACCAACTCCCCGCCCTGGTCGTAGAGCTGCTTGAACCGGTAGAAACTGTCTCGAGAATACCCCATCACCTTGCACGCCTGCGACACGCTGCCCAGCGCCTGGGCCAGCTTGAGCAACCCCACTTTGTTGGCAATGATCTTCTGGTCGGTGGTCATCTGACGGTCTCCTTCTGTGAGAAACAAAGATTAACGGAAGCGTCAGATGAAGTCTTAACTAATACAGATGAACACCCCCGCCCGCTTCTCGGTTCCCTTTTCCTCATCGCCTTCGACGTACCGGGCTTGAGCGCAGACGAAATGTCCCGGCCAGGGGGTGATCGCGGTGAAGGTGATCTTGTCTTCCTTGTGTGCCTGCTGAACCCCCGCCGTCTTGAGGTGCTCGAGCACCATCTGTACGAAATCCGCGTCATCACCGGCCTGCCCACCCCCGGATTCTTGGGAATTCTGCGGGGGGGATTTCCGGGGCCGGGGGTTCCGGGGGCGGGGGGTGATGAGTTCGTCGTTTTCGTCGACGGCCAGGACACGGTGAGGTGAGATGGACTCGACGGTGAATGGGCCGGCGACGCGGACCTTATTCTTGTTGTCGTCGTAGGGCTTGTCGTAGAGGTACTCGAAGTCGGCTTTGGCGGCGATGGAAGCGTCGATCTCCTTCTGACGGGCGATGCGGTTGTCCCACCATTGGGCATGTACCTCCTGCACCTCTTTGGGCCAATCTTCATTCCGGGAGCGCGGGATCTCCCATTCCTCCCAATTCTGGTTAAGGGCTTGGTTAAGGGCCACGCGGAGCGGTTCGAGGGTCTCTTGGAACCGCTCCCAGATCACGTCGATCTCGGTGTTGTTGGCGATGGATTTGAGTGTGATGTGCGGGACGCGCTCGTACACGAACCCGTGTCGGATATCCCCGTGCGTGGGGGCTTGGCTGGGGGTGGTGCGGGTGACCTCGGCTTCTTTGAGTTGCCCGTCGGGCGAGTCCGCCAAGTAATAGTACGGGTAGCGTGCCCCCATGATCCGGGCACGGCCCAACGCCAGCGCGACGCGAGAGGTATCGATCGTGATCCAGCGTCGCCCCCACTGCTCGGCGACGTACGCGGTTGTCCCTGACCCGCAGGTCGGGTCGATCACAAGGTCGCCGGGGTCGGTGGCCATCAATAAACAACGCTCCAACACCTTGGTCACAGTCTGCACAACATAGACTTGCGGTTCAAGAAAGGAACCAGAACCGGTATCGGTCCAGTTATTAGTCAAGAATACGACAGGGAAGTCGTTGTGAAATCTTTGATACTGTAGTGTTCGACCAGTTGAATAAACACGATCGGCATTAACGAGCCTTGTTAACCCAGTCTGATTTGTTTTCCATCTCTGGTTGTAAATCTTGCCGTAGCAGTCGAATTCAAACCTTGGATTTGCTGACTCCAAACTCGTGTAACGGAAGACCTCTGCCCCTTCGGGCAATTGACCACTTACTCGTTCCGCCGGGGTCATTCGGCGACGTGTTCCGTCTGGTATCTGAATCTGCGCGTAGAGCGAGTCCCCGCCGGTCTCTTTGAATCGATATAACTGTCGGTATTTAATATGTACACTGTCTCGTGCATACCACAAGACATAGTCAGTTGTGCCTGGAATAAGGGATTGTGACAATCCTCCGGTCTTCTGGATAGTAATAATCTTGACAAAGTTTGCGTCACCAAACACCTCGTCCAGGATCGCCCTTACCCGATGCACGTTCTCATCCCCGATCTGCACGAAGATCGAGCCAGACTCGCACAATAAATCCCTGGCCACGGTCAGTCGGTCGCGGAGGTAAGTCAGGTAGGAGTGGATCCCGTCGCGCCATGTGTCGCGGAAGGCTTTGACCTGTTCCGGCTCGCGCGTGATGTGGTCGGATTTCCCGTCCTTGACGTCGCGGGAGGTGGTGGACCACTGGAAGTTGGAGTTGAACTTGATCTCGTAGGGTGGGTCGAGGTAGATGCACTGGACCTTCCCGCGTAGGCCTTCGCGCTCGGCGAGCGAGGCCATGACCTGGAGGGAGTCGCCGAGGATCATGCGGTTGGTCCAGTTGGCTTCGTGCTGGTAGAACTCGGCGGTGCGGGCGTGGTCGGGCAGCCCGTTGAAGTCGGTGTAGTAATCGGCGAAGAGGGTCTGGGCGGCTTGGGCGAGTTTTTCCTGTTGTTGGGTGCGGTGGATGAGGTCGTCGATGAGCACCTTGGGGTGGACCTTCTCCTGGATGTAGAGCGGGGGTGCGTGGACGACGAGGTCGGACCAGTCCTGCTCGTCCTTGCCTCGCCAGACGAGCTGGGGGTCGAGGTCGCGGTTGCGGTCTTGGATCTGCCGGTCGTAGGCCACGCGGACGGGGGTTTGCTCACCTTTGTCCATGACCGACTGGAGCTCGGCGGTGGGGATGTTCGACCGCTTGGCTTCGTCGTGGGTGAGCGTGGCGACGGTCTTCTTGCGTAGCTTGCTCTTGCGTGTCTTCTTTTGGGTCGTCTTCTTCTTGGCCATGCGGGTGCTTTCAGCTATGCGTCGAGCGCATCGGGGTTCTTGATGGACTTCTTTTCTTCGGTGGCAAGGCGACGTTCAACTTTTTTGACATCTTCGGCAGGGGGAAGTGATTCGGGACGTATGCCACGGCTAAGCAGCGTCTCACGAACGGCGTTGTTGTTCGTGACATGTTCTTGAGATATCTGCGTCTCACGGGTCATTCTTTTTTCGCGTGCATTGTGAATGGTGATTTCGGTGGCAAAGTCTTTGGCTTTAAGGATGATCGTGGGAGCGAAGTCAGCGAGTGGGCGGGTAACAGGCACTTTCCACTGCGACTTCATCGCCTGGGTGGTCTTGCCGAACAGGGCTTGATCGCCCTTGCTTCGGATGATGCCGAAGTTCTTGTTGCCGCCGGTCTGCTCGTAGATGACTGAGGAGAGTTCTTTCTCGGTGTCGGTGAGTTTTTTGCGGGCAGATACCCGTTCAGCTTCGAGAATCCGCTGCTCGATCAACTCGGCCTTGCGCGTCTGGATGGCAAAGTAGGTTTGGGCGAAAGCGATTTCAGACTTGCTCGGATCTCCATTCTGGGCAATGAGATAGCATGCGTAACGGGTGAGCATGATGTCGTCGATTTCACGCTGGCTACCCGAGCCCAGATCGACCATTTTGGTAACGTCAACAAAATGGTCGGTGGTGGGATGCCCAGAGACCTCACATGCCGTTTTCGCCTTGCCAATGACCATCATGAAGTTGCGCCATTCTGTGTAACCGAGCAGGTGCTGAAGATCACGAGCCAGCCAGTATTCAACGCCGCCGTCGGCCTCTTGTGCGTGGCCTTCAAAGGTCTCAGTGAGAGAGCGGATCAGATCGGATTTCATGTGGAGACTCCAGTGTGCAACGATTCGATGGTTTCGAGCATCTGATCGAAATATTGTTTGACCTTCGATTCAAAATCGTCTGCTATCTCGAAGACGTCGGTAAACTCAGCGAACGCCCAGCGGCCATAGGATCGGAGATTGTTCACGCCCGGGACCCAGTATGTCTCCATGGTTGTCTTCTTTTCTTTCGCATCCTCGCGGCGGTAGCCTTTGATCTCGACAATCAGGTGTAACGGATCATCGTTGTCGTGACCGTCGTCGATGATGACGATGAAGTCCGGGATGTATTTGCGTTGGACCGAGCCGAATTGGTACGGGACCTCAAGCCCGAGGTTGTGGTTTTTGACGTAGGCTTTCACTCGCGGGTGTTGCTCGGCGACGCGACAGAACTCCGCCTCCCAATCGCTGTCGAGGATGATCCAGTTGATGTGACATTTCCGCGGATCGGTCTGCCAGCGGTCCCGCTTTGACGTGTTGAAATTGACATGAGCGGTGGACCCGGTGGGGTTGTACGAATCGAGTATGGGTTTGACCGGGTTCTCACCCAACAGATCGCGTGTGATCCCGGCGGTGATACGTTCACAGGCGATATCGGCTAATTCCTGATACATCAGCTGCCCCGGGTAGGTGCCGCCCTTGCAGACCAGGCAGGCATCGAGCCATTGCTTGGTGACCCGTTTTAGTTGCCCGAACAGATGGAGCTTGGGTTCCTGGTCGGGGTCACGCCATTTGGTGTAAAGCAAACGCTTGGTCAGATGGTATAGCAGCGTTGACTGTCGGATCTCTCCAAGGTGTTTAAGGTCCAGGTTGATATCTTCCCCGATGATCCCAGCGTTTTTCGTGCTCGACGGTCCGACGAGATCCGGGGTGAGCGTCAAGATGGAATCATCGGTGAACCGCGCTGTGAGCCGTTCCTGTGGGAGCTCGACGCGATAACCTTCGACGCGCGGGAAACGGATCTCTAGGTGATCGCGGTCGGGCCTGATCGCTTTGATTTGGATCGTCTCCCGCGGGGGCTGTGGGGCGGCGATGACGGGCTTGGCGGTAAAGTCGAAAGGGATGCCTAGGACATCGGCATATTCGACGTTGAAAAGCCCCTGCTCGTTGAGGTCGTAGGATTGACGCCGCAACGCACGCCCGATGACCTGCTCGCAGAGCAACTGGGTCCCGAAAGCCCGGACGCCCAAGACGTGCGTGACCGTGTTGGCGTCCCAGCCTTCGGTGAGCATCGAGACCGAGACGACACAACGGATCGACTCACCAAGACGACCCGGCTTACCGACCGTGTTCATCACTTCTCGCAGCAGATCTTTATCGGTGATCGTATCTGCTTGTCGCCGGTCACCAGTTCGTTCGATAATCTCGCGGCGAAACCGATTGATTTCATCTGAGGCCATGTCACGGAAGTTCTTGTCGAGCGCCTCCTCGGATTCGAGTTGTTCGCTGTCGATCAGGAATGTGCGTGGCCGGGCGATTGGTTTACCCTGGTCGTCGAAGTTTCGGAAAAGCGCCAGACGACCGTTTTTGAAGGTTGATGAGCCGTCCTCATTTTCGCGATGAAAACCCGAGATGAAGTCGTAGACCAGCTTTGAAGTCGACGTGTTGTTGCACACGATGATAAAGCAAGGCGGGACTCGGATCCCGCTTTCCTGCCACAGGTGATAGGTTTTTTCATAGTGCCCGTAGAGGGCCTCGAGCGCGGTTTGGAGTTCAACAGGTAGACTCAGCGGATCAAGCGTCTTGGCTTTTCCGCGCCCTTTCTTGGGCATCTTGTGACGGATATGTTCCCAGAGGTTTCGGAATTTGGGCATGTCCTGCCCGGGGATGTTATCGGCGACGGGGACACGAGGCAGCTTGACGATCCCGCATTCGATCGCGTCCATGAGTGAGAAGTCGCTCATGGTCCAGGGGAAGAGCGTGCCCTCGGCGTACCCGGACCCGCGCAAGAAGAACGGGGTGGCTGAGAGGTCGATCACACGCGTCACCCCGAGTTTTCGGTTGACCGCCTCCAGCCCGTTGATCCACAAGCGAGCCGCTTCCCGATTTTTTTCAGCTTCTTTCTTGTCGTCGCCTTTTAATTCACCCTCATCATCCTCGCCGGGCTTCTCCCGGTAACAGTGGTGGGCCTCATCATTAAGCACCAAGAGGTGTTTCATCCCCATCAGGTCGGGCATGACCCGCTGGAGCATCTGCCCTTCGGTTTCCATTGTATTGAGCGCCTCACCCCGTCCCTGAAGCAACGATCGTCCGCCCTTCGACAGAGCCATCCGCTCCCGAAGCTTGAACGCGTGGTAATTGGTAATCACGATCTTGGCCCGTTCCAGATCACCAAGCATGTCGTTGGGAACGAGTTCACGGGTCTGGTAGTAGCTGTCGGGATCATTGGGCTGGAGCACGCGGAGACGATCGCGGATCGGCAATCCCGGGCAGACCACCAAAAACCCACGGCTAAATTTTTTACTGTTCGGTCGCCGCACCGCGTTCACGGTCTGCCAAGCGATGAGCATGGCCATCACCGTCGTCTTCCCCGCCCCAGTGGCGAGCTTCAGGGCAAGCCGCATCAATTGCGGGTTGGCTTGCTCATTGGCATCCGTCAGATGCTCGAGGAAACCTTTACTGGCCTTGTCGGACTTTGGGGCCACCTCGGAGAGCCATATCACCGCCTCAACAGCTTCGACCTGACAGAAGAATGGACGAACGTTACTGAAACGGTGGTGTCGCCAATGCGTGAGCAATCGTTCGGTTTCAGGGGTGACCTGCCACTCCTTGGGGTTTGGCCAAGACCGCCACTGGTCGACCTTCTGGCGGACCGCATTGATCACCGCCGCGTCGTACTGCTGTTCTTGGGTGGATAAGCCCTTGCCCTCGTTGAAGACCATTTCCTGCTGAGAGGCGTCTCTTTTGCGTTTCTTCGGCTTTGGGATCGGGGAGAGAAACTTCGCTCGCCTGCGTTGATCGACAATCCTGTGGGTGGGCAATCCATTGCTATCAAGCTCCCAGTGCCGATCGGGGTATTGATAAGGGGAATTAAGGATGGGGTGGTCGAAGAACTGATTGTCCATGAAAAAAGCATCCTTACGTATTCAGTTCCTCTATGATCAATGCGCCTTGGTCGCCAAGCGTCAAGGTCATCTTCGCCTGTGATTCAGCCTCAGCACGGCAAGACAACCAAGTAGGGCAAAGTTACTATCGAAAGTTATAGTAATCTAGGCGGTGGTAAGAGACCATACCACTAATCTCTATGGCTGACGTTCCACAGCCACAATCGCCTCCGAGCGACGTTCAGGCTGCTCTCAAGGATATTGGGCTTTTTTACAGGGACAGGTCTGCAACCAGCACCGCGCAGCCGACTATTCAATCTCGTTCTTATGTTGACCGATCGGGTATGTGTGGAAGCTCTGTCGAAGCCACCGCAACGTCTGATCCTCAGCCGCAAAGGGTTCGATTCCGCTGCAGGCGGTGTCGCTAGCCCGATTTTCCCGTGCGACTCCTTCGTATCCCTCCCGATTCCTCTGCCCGAAGCACCCCTGACCTATGCTGACGTCCGATGGAACGGACAGTCATTGGGCGACATCGTTGATGATTTGGCACACCACGGTTGCAGATGCAAATCAACCGACCGCTGCCATCTCGACCCAGATCTTGATCAAAACGCACGTCCCCGACATTGCGACTGGCGCCCCCTCTTCGGACAGGTTGATCAAGCTCAGTCTCAACTGAACAACCAAGGCGTCGGTCGCGGTGACCTTTTCCTTTATTTCGGGTGGTTTCGTCGAGTCGAGTACAGCCGCGATCGGCTGCGCTATGTTCCCGAAGCCCCAGACATCCACGCGTTTTTTGGCTGGCTTCAGGTCGATGAGGTCATTGATGTCAAACGATCAGGGCGAGAGAGCATACTACGCAAGATCCCATGGGCCCACGAGCATCCACATCTACATCCCAGTGATAAGTGGAAAAAGAACACGATCTATACCTCTACCTCAAAGCTCACTCTCGATGGCCAAGAGCTTGATCTGCCCGGTGCAGGCGTGTTCCAATCCATGAATGACTCGCTGCAATTGACGATGCCCGGCCGGTCCCGGAGTCTCTGGCGACTTCCGGGATGGATGTTTCCAGACGAGCGCCCACCGCTCAGCTACCACAAGAACCAGACCCGTTGGACTCGTGACGGCGAGTTCGTTCAGCTGAAAACTGTAGGCCGCGGGCAGGAATTCGTGCTGGATCTGTCGGCGTATCCTAAAGCCATTGGATGGCTCAAAAATCTCTTTGAAACGAATCAGCCGGGTGTTACCGGGACAGAATCTACCACCGCAAGGTGCGTATCATCGGATTGATCTCGAACAACTGCGAACACAGGCTACTCATCTTATTTCTCTAATTCGATGTTATTGAGAAGGAATACAAATATGCTTCTTTACCAGTACAGGGGGTCATTAGATGGAAAGGGTTTTGGATATCTCCGAGACCTTTTGACAGTCGGCAAGATGAAGTTTACGCCGCCGAAGGAATTTAATGATCCATTTGATTGCTGTCCTGAACAACTATGCGATGAATCCACAGAAGGGTTGCCTCACGCCGTAGTTGATCAGTTAAATCGATCAGTTCAATCTGCTCATTCATCATTAGTTGGAATTGCTTGTTTTACACCACATCCCGACAAGATCGTTATGTGGAGCCATTACGGAGATCACCATCGAAGTGTCTGTGTCGGTATTGATGCAGACATCTTGTTTGAAAAAATTCCAGTGAATAGTGACGGCAACAAACTGGTTGCACGCCTCGGCAAGGTCGATTACAAAAAATCGCGACCTAAGGCACATGACAATGATGTGTGGCTACGAAAATCGGAGGAATGGTCATACGAAGATGAGTATCGCCTAATTAGCGAAATGCAGTCCGGCGAACCTGCATGGGGCCCCGGGTTATGGAACATCCCTGTATCTGCAATTAAGCAAATCGTCATCGGTGCTCGGATGCCTTCGTTACTTAAAGAAAAAGTTGCAACGCTCGCAAAGGAATCTCTACCAGATATTGAAATAAAACAATGCGTTGTCCAGAAGAGCCAATATAAACTTTCAGTTGAGGACTACGAAAGCCAGCCTCAACCATATCAGACGCGAGGTTACGTCCACAGTCCAAATGGAGACTGGTTGCCAATAAGGGACGATCGATGATCCTTGCGTGTATTGCGTGGTCGATAAAACAGGCTTTGGCCAGCAGCCCTAAGGGCGTTTCATCAGCTTTCCAAGCTTCTAGCCTGCCCGCCGTCGCACTGACAAATGACGGGTTAAGACGTCACAGTCTTGGGTCGACCGGTTCGCTCTCGAGTGCCAGGACCCCGAAGACGCACTCGTGCACGCGGCGTAGCGGTTCCTTTCGTACAAATCGTTCCAACGCCTCGACCCCCAGGGCGAATTCTCGCAGGGCCAGCCCACGCTTGCGGCCCAGGCCTCGTGACCGTAGTCGGTTGATGTGTTGCGGCTCGGTGTAATGCGGTCCGTAGATGATCCGCAGGTACTCTCGGCCGCGACACTTGACCGCGGGCTGCGACAGACCCCGTTTCCCCCGAACGACGAATTCTAAAGGTTTCACGACCATGCCTTCGCCCCCGGCATCGGTCATCTCAAGCCACCAGTCAACGCCGTGGGCCAGGCTCGATTCATCGGTCACATCGACCTCGCGATACTGGGTCGCCATCACGACATCGCTTCCGTGCTCGCCGAGCTTCTGACTCCACGACATGTGCCAGCGGTGATCGCGGTCGACGTGGGCATGACCCTCGCTGGCCAGTACGTGGAACAGCGCCAGGCGAAGATCGTGCAGCGACTCGACCGGCCAGCAGTAATGTTGATAGGCGGCGGTGTAGTGCGCCAGGTTATCGTGTCGCGTACGAAAGTCGGTCATGAGGGCTTGGGCCGGTTCACCGATTCGATCAACCGTGGTTTCCAGCGCAGCCACACTCGCCGCCAGAGCATGGTTGCCCGCCGACCCGACCGCCGCATATTGCAGACGCAATAGCTCTTGAGCCTTCGCTGACCACGGCATCAGTTCACAGTCAAGACAAACCCAATCGGTGTTTAACTCATTCCACAACCCGCACCGATCGGCCGCACCTCGCACCTCACGCAAAAGAGACTGCTCTAGGTCCGTGTCTTCGAAAAACCGCCGTCCGGTTCGCGTGTAGACGATCCCGATCCCCTCGTCGGCCACACCGAATCGGTCACGGGCCACAGCCTCGTCACGGCACAGCACGACCACCGCCCGCGAGCCCATGTGCTTCTGCTGGCAGATGACGCGGGGCACGCCCTGGTTGCGGAAGTACTTGAATGCTTCGTCGGGGTGTTCGAGATATTCAGGGCGTGTGCTTGTCTCGCAGGGCGACATGGTCGGGGGAAGGTAGATCAACCACTTCGGGTTGGCAGCGAACCGGCTCATGACCTCCAACGCCGCGGCCGCGTTCTCTTCACGGATGGTCACGGCCCGCTGAAGCCGGGTGTCGATGATACGCTTGCCGAACACGTCGGACAGGTCCAGCACATCGTCTACCACATGCTGAGCGCTGAGGGTGGGACCCTGCATCTGCTGCGAGTCGTCCAAGAACGGCTTGGCGGGTTGGGCGTAAACCTTCTTGGCGTCGACGCGGACCAGTTCCTTCTCGGGATAACGCAGGGCAGTGAGCTTGCCGCCGAACACACAGCCCGTGTCGATGTTGATCGTATGATTGAGCCATTCGGGCTCGGGCACCGGGGTGTGGCCGTAGACCACCATGGCGCTACCCTTATATTCGCCTGCCCAGTTGTACCGCACCGGTAGGCCGAACTCATCGGTCTCTCCCGTGGTCTCACCGTACAGGCAGAACTCGCGGACCTTTCCAGAACCACGCCCCTGCATGCTCTCCTTCAAGCCCGCATGAGCGACCACGAGACGTCCATCATCATAGACGTGATGACTCACCAAACTATCGATGAACTTGGCCACCACTTGGCTAAATGCATCATCTTCTTTTTCCAGATCCGCGAGTGTGACATCCAGCCCATGGGTGATCTGCACGTTCTTGCCCCGCAGCTTACGGAGTAGCTTCACGTCATGATTCCCCGGCACGCAGTGAGCCACGCCGTCGGCGCACATCGCCATGACCAGCTTGAGCGTATCGGCGACTCGTGGGCCGCGGTCGACCAAGTCGCCCACGAACACTGCGGTCCGTCCATCGGGCGGGGTGACCCGAAACCCTAGACCGTCCTCACGGTCTCGATCTGCTTCGACTTTGTATTCAAGCTTGTCCAGCAGTTCGATCAGTTCGTCACAGCACCCGTGCACATCGCCGATGATGTCGAAAGGTCCGCGATCGGTCTTCCGGTTGTTCCACAACGGCTGGCGCTCGACCACCGCGGCGTCGACCTCGTCCACGGTCTTGAACGTGAAGATATGCCGGAAACCCTCACGCTTGAGGCCGCGGAGGTTTCGCTTCATCACTGACCGTTGGTTACGGATCACGTGGGAGCCGAAGTTGCGATCGGGCCGCTTCGTGTTCCGCTGGTGACACACTTTCTCGGGGATATCGAACACCACGGCGACGGGCAGGACGTGATACTCACGAGCGATCTGCACCAGGTGCTTGCGGTCCTCAGGACGCACGTTTGTCGCATCGACCACAGTGAGCCGGCCCAGCCGCAAGCGATGATGCAGGATCGTGTGCAGCAGATCGAATGCCGCGTCCGAGACGGTCTGGTCGTTCTCATCGTTAGCGATCAATCCGCGGCAGAAGTCAGACGACACCACCTCAAACCGCTCGAAGTATTTGCTCGCGAATGAGGACTTCCCGGAGCCGGAGGCACCGATCAGTGTGACGAGCGACAACTCGGGGAGGGTGACGGTCACGGGCAGTTCTCCCTGACTTGCCGCCAACGCAGGCGAATGAGTAGGTCGTTTAGCTGTACTAGCCACCACTTCATCTGACACGCGAGAGTTATCTGGCAACAGCAAGACTGCCGCTTCGAGTGTCTTTCGTCCGCGCCTCGATCGCGCCTTGGGTGACGCCCAGATCCTCGGCTCGGCTCTCGTTCGCTTCGCTCACCCGAACCCCTTCTAGAGAAGAGCCATCGAGCCGCTTGGCGTGGGCTAACGGGATCGAATCCTTGAACGTCGCCATCGGGGTCTTGCCGTAACAGTAGCGGCCGCTGTGGGGTCGCTGTTCATTGTACGTCACCAGCCACGCATCCAAGTCGGCTTGGAGTTCTTCGAGGCTCGTGTAGATCTTCTTGCGGAACGCGATGCTATAAAACTCGTCCTGCATCGTCTTGTGCAGCCGTTCGCAGATCCCGTTGGTCTGCGGGCTTCGGGCTTTGGTCTTGGTGTGATCGATGTCCTCGATCGCCAGGTACAGCTGATATTCGTGGTGCTCACGATTCCCGCAGTACTCCGTGCCGCGGTCGGTGAGGATGCGTAGCAGGTCCACGTCGTGCTGTTCGTACCACGGGATCACCCGGTCGTTGAGCAGATCCGCGGCCACGAGGGCGTTCTTGCGATCATAGAGCTTTGCGTGCGCCACCCGCGTATACGTATCGATAAACGTCTGCTGATAGATCCGGCCCACGCCCTTGATCGTGCCCACGTAATACGTGTCTTGAGCCCCGAGGTAGCCGGGGTGTTCGGTTTCAATTTCACCGTGGGCCTGCTTGTCTTGCTTGGCTTTTTCCAACGCCACGACCTGGGCTTCGGTCAGCACGGTGTGGTCGGGGTCCTGAGCCATCTTGGCTTCGAGTGCCTTGAGTCGCTTCTTGAACGTCTCAAGATCATGCCGCAGCCACACGCTTCGCACCCCGCCCGGTGAGATGAGCTTGCCTTGCTTCTTGAGTTCGTTCGACACCCGCACCTGCCCGTAAGCGGGCTGCTCGATCGCGAACGCGACCACGGCTTGCTCGATCTCGGGGTCGACGCGGTTGGCCAGGATCGGCTTCTTGCGGCTGATCTCTTGAAGGGCCAACTCCCCGCCCTGGTCGTAGAGCTGCTTGAACCGGTAGAAACTGTCTCGAGAATACCCCATCACCTTGCACGCCTGCGACACGCTGCCCAGCGCCTGGGCCAGCTTGAGCAACCCCACTTTGTTGGCAATGATCTTCTGGTCGGTGGTCATCTGACGGTCTCCTTCTGTGAGAAACAAAGATTAACGGAAGCGTCAGATGAAGTCTTAACTAATACAGTTTAGACCGTCCCGAGCCACCGGGATGTCGGGGAGTGTTGATGTAGCTCCCGCGGCCTCAAGCTCGTCGAGTAACCTTTTGTACTCTGATTCATAGAATGCCAAATCACCACCCATCAAGTGTTCTTTCTCGCCACCATTGACCTTTGCCGAGATGAGGTCTGGGATGTATCGCAGACCAAATACTTCGTTGAGACGCGGGAGGTTGGCATCAAGGTCACCCGTACGCATCAGGTGGATCCCTGTTAGAAGAACTCGATAGACGTACAACAACGGCTTGATGCGCGGCGGGTTTTCCTTTCGGAACAGGTCCCACTGGTTGCGTGCGAACCCAAGGTAGTGATGCACGTGATGTCGAGTGATACACCCCTTTCCGAGTTCGATCAGTTCATCATGCTCCGGCGACGTGTGTATCACCAGTGGCGAAAAGAGTTGCTCCAACACGTACCCATTCCGCTTGAGCATCATTCGAAAGAACTTGCGGGCGTCGTGGGTGACCAGATCTATCTCACGCCCTTCCCGCACACCGGTTTGCTCGATGGTTTCTTCCGGCTCCGGCAGCCCGAACAGGTCGTCTGGGCTCATGAGATGCACCCCCCGCAGGTCAAAGTCGGAATCCTTAGATGGAAAACCGTATAGGTGTGCGCCGCTGACGGTCGCGAAGACCAGTGGCCTGGGGTGTTCGTTGACTAGCGTCTCAAGGATGTGTCGATTCTCGATCATGGCAGCACCGCCTGGACTGAGTCGAGTCGTAATTGCACCAGAAACGCTTCCACGGCTGCTGAATCGGGTTCATCAGGCAGGTCCGTCTTTTCCGCTTCCGCCTTGAATTCCTTCACGAGTTCAGTGCGCACGCGCTTGACATCGTCCCAATCCCGCTCGCCTCGTTTGATGGACAGTAAGTCATCCCGTTCGTCGCGTGGCACCACGACGTCGAGTTCTCCCGTGCGCATCAGACGGATCCCAACACGTAGCAATCGGATCAGATGCATCGCGTGCTGCCACTTGAACACGCCGCCGTGGTGTCGGGCCCGCTCCATCTTTTCAAACTGCGAATCGGCGTACCCCATGAATGTCTGGTAGGCACGCCGAGAAAGAAACGCCCCGCGTTGTTTGAGTTGCGCAAGAGGGTCTGCCATCGCGGCTGCATTGATCTCTGCGGTTGGGCTATAGAGCGTCTCGAGCACCGTCGGGTTCGCCTTCAATGCAAGGCGCAAGAACTTCTCGACCTCCCAGTAACACAATTGGTCATCGTCGTGGATCAGCTGCTCCGGTGGGCCTGTCAGACTGAACTGTATCTGAGGTGAAGCGAGGAAAAAACCACGTCGGTCGATATCCGAATCATCCGCGGCCAAGCCCTGCGCCTGCGACCCGACCACGGCTGAGTACTGGATCGCAAGAGTATGACGACGGGGAAGTGCCCCTTCTACATCAACATATGCACAGATATCGATTGGCACGGGTATTTCCGCACCCGTATTTCGATCGAAAACGATCCCAAGGGATTGATCGGAGTCTCGGCCGGTACAACTGCCCAGGCTCCCCTTGGTCAGATTTTCACCGTCGCCGAGTCGCATATCGCGCAGAAGAGCCACCCGGTTTCGCAGCAGCATCCAAGCGGGTTCATGCGTTTCAGTCGACATGCTCAAATACTCCCATCTGGGTCGGGCTACCGACTTCGGGGTCATCGTCGCCCACGGGCAAAAAACGCACCTTGTATCCAAACCGTTGGGCGACGTCGTTGGCCCAGGTTTGAAACTCGTCTCGCGTCCACTCGAATCGGTGGTCGCCGTGGCGAAATCGTCCGGCGGGCAGGGTCTCGAAGCGGACGTTGTATTCGACGTTGGGCGTCGTGACCACGACGGTGGGTGGCCGGGCGAATTCGAACACCGTGCGCAGCATCGCCGCCAGACGAGGTGGGTCGAGGTGCTCGATGACCTCCACCAGGCAGGGCGCATCGAAGCCGCTGAGCCTTTCATCGCGGTACATCAGCGACCCGTGCAGCAGGCGCACACGCTGCTTCTGGCGGTCGGGCATTCGGTCGAGCTTCAGCCGACGTTCGGCGTGCTCCAGGGCCCGAAGCGACACATCCATCCCGGTTACAAGATCGAATTGCTTTTCCTCCATCAGTCGACGCAGCAGCTTGCCCTGGGCACAACCCAGATCGAGTACCCGTTTGGCCCCGCTGCCTTTGATAGCGGCGATGACCGCGGCGTGGCGCTGATCATTCAGGCTCATCGGCTGCTCGATCGCCTCTTCTTGCTCATCGTAGGTTTCAGCATCGGCGTCCGGGTCGGGTTGTTCTTCGACCGTCAGCCGGGCCAGGGCGTCACGGGTCAGCGAACGCTGGTATTTCAGATATCGGCTCGTGATAAGCTCCTTAGCGGGGTGGTCGCTAAGCCAACCCTCACCGCGGGCTAGAAGCTTCTCGACCTCGTCGTTGCCCACCCAATAGTGCTTGTCGTTGTCGAGCACCGGCACCAAGACGTAGAGATGGGTGAGCACCTCGCTTAACCGCCGCTGAGTCGCAAGGGTGACGGTGTAATACGGGCCCTGCCCCCACTGCGGGAACTTCTTATCGAGTGGATGATGCGTAGCCTGGACGTCATACCCCAGGGGCTCAAATAATTCTCGAATGAGTGCATCCCCATCACCCAAGCCGCGACAGGGCACGACCGCAAGGGTCACCGCCAGCTTCAGCGGGGTGTTGACAAGCTCGGGCTTTTCGCTGCACCGCCCGGATAAGGCCGACCCATAGACCTTCGCGATCGCGACACTCAAGAATGATGACGCCACGTACGGGCGGTCATTGACGTATTGTTCCAAACTACGCCCCTCACCCGCGGGTCCCCGCCGGTTGCGGACCAAGCCGATCGGGTCGACGTCCAACAGCAAGCACGCTGTGCAACGCTCTTGCGAACATTCCGGGTAGAAGACATGAGCTTGCCCGAAGGCCAAGCTAAACGACTGGACCTTGTCCGGGTGTTTGTGGAGCAGGTAACCCAGGTCGGCCGCCTGCGGCGAGTTGTTGGTGATCGTCAGCAGCATGGGATCCGATCGTCTTCATCAAGCCGTCATTGTCTTTGGCCAGGGGATACCTGCAACTGTGTACATCGGACGTATCAGTGACGGACCCCGAATGTGGCCGTGATAGGTACTTGTTCACGGCTAAGCCAGAAACACCATCCCGCTCTACCCTCGATCCCCAGTGACATTTGAGTGACGGGTTGGAGACGAAATGTGGCTGCCTTGGTAGCGATAAATGCGGGGTATGCGCCCACCTCAGATGGATCAAAGAGAACTGCGAGAGGCCTACCCCACCGCCTCCATGATTTCGATCGCCTTGTTACGATCAAGTTCTGCGTAGACCTCGGTGATTGCGGCGCTGCGGTGGCCCAGGATGATCCTGGCTGCCTCGATACCAAACTCTTTTCGAAGCTCCGTCGCAGCGGAGTGTCGAAGACGATGAGGGTGCCACCTCGGAACGCCCGCGGCGTCGCAGGCCCGGTGGATGGCTCGGCGATAGCTAGAGGTGGTGTAACACTGACCCGGTTCTCTCTTGGGGTTGCGTTTGCGGTTGGTCCCAGGCCGATTGCCGCACGAGAGGGGGGTTATACGCCGTGTATGACGTCTGGAGGACCGCTCCGCCTCAGCTTCGGCGGGACAGAACAGGTATGAGTCGACGGATCGCTTGGCCAAGAACGGCTCAACGACGGCCTGCGCCCTTGGCCCCAGATAAATTGTTCGACGGTGCCCGTGGTGCTCGGTTTTGTGTTGTGGTGGCGTGTAGGTCCAGATCCGACCGGTGACGTCGATATCGACCGGACGGATGGCGAGGATCTCACCCGGTCGAGCACCGGTGAGCAATTGGAGACGGACGACGGCCTTTAACTGACGAGACAGGTGAGGCAATACGGCATCGATATGGGCTTGCGCGACAGGACTCACCGGGGCCGATTCCTTGGCGTTCGACCGACCCCGTTTGAGACCCGAAACGGTTTGCAGGCCATGGTAGATATACGCCGGGATCATCTCCTGAGCGACCGCCCAACGGAAGACCTGCTTGACTCTCCCAATGTCGCGGTTGATCGAGGTGCGACACCGCCCCACGTCGATGAGGTGTTGACGCAAGGCCTTGAGGGAGACCGGGCCGAAGTCCTGGGCGGATGTGTGGCCATATAGTCGAGCCAAGTGCTTGAGGATCTGCTTGAGGTTGCCCTGTTCGGAGGTTGGCGTGCCGTCGGAACGGCGGTAGTAGCCCTGGGCGTGCGACCAGAACGCGGCGATCACCTCATTGATGGTAGACGCCTGGCACTCGTTGTCGGGCAACGAAAGGCGTCGACCGTTCGCTAACCACTCCCCGATTAAACGGTCGTATTCGGCCTTACTAATGGCACTTTCGTAGGGCCCGAGGTAATGATCCGTACCATTTAGCGTCACAACCGCGCGGCCCGACGGCTTATGGCAGCGGTAGCTTGGGATTCTGCTGCGGGTACTGGTTCGCGGCATGGCAGCGACCTTGAGAACGGTCAAACCCGGTAATTACCGGGTTCTCGACTCGTTTCAGGCCGCTCCATCAACCGTTGATGGGTAAGCTAACTCTTGCCTTCGGCTAAACTTCTAAAAAGTGGGCGATACAGGACTCGAACCTGTGACCTCACGGGTGTGATCCGTGCGCTCTAGCCAACTGAGCTAATCGCCCACCGTTCTATACTATACCTTCCTCGGGTGAGTTTGTCTGATCGGTAGAATAGGCTGACGTTAGCGGTTTGATTTTACTACGAAGTCACTGGACACAGGAGGCATGGATGCTTCAGATCACATTGACGGACGATGCGGTGGCGGCGTTGGATCGGGGGCGTTTTAGCGATCCAGATCCGCGGGTGCGGCGGAAGTTGCAGGTGGTTTGGCTCAAGAGCCATGGGTTGGCACATCGGCAGATCGCGGCCTTGGCAGGGGTCAGCAGCCGGACGGTGCAGCGTTATTTGAATACGTACCTCGACGGTGGGATCGAGGCGTTGAGGCAAAACGGCTACCGGGGTCAGCCCAGTCAATTGAACGCGCACGGCCCGAAGGTCAAGGCGTCTTTGGAACAACACCCGCCGTCGACGATCCACGAGGCGAGCCATCAGATCACGCAACTCACCGGTCTGCGTCGCGGCCCGACGCAAGTGCGAGCTTTTTTGAAACGGCTGGGTCTGCGTCGTCGCAAGCTCGGGGGTGTGCCGGGCAAGCTTGATCAGGCCAAGCATCAACAGCAGCGTGAATTCCTTGAACAGACCCTCGATCCGGCTTTGGACGAAGCCGAACGGGGTGATCTGTATTAGTTAAGACTTCATCTGACGCTTCCGTTAATCTTTGTTTCTCACAGAAGGAGACCGTCAGATGACCACCGACCAGAAGATCATTGCCAACAAAGTGGGGTTGCTCAAGCTGGCCCAGGCGCTGGGCAGCGTGTCGCAGGCGTGCAAGGTGATGGGGTATTCTCGAGACAGTTTCTACCGGTTCAAGCAGCTCTACGACCAGGGCGGGGAGTTGGCCCTTCAAGAGATCAGCCGCAAGAAGCCGATCCTGGCCAACCGCGTCGACCCCGAGATCGAGCAAGCCGTGGTCGCGTTCGCGATCGAGCAGCCCGCTTACGGGCAGGTGCGGGTGTCGAACGAACTCAAGAAGCAAGGCAAGCTCATCTCACCGGGCGGGGTGCGAAGCGTGTGGCTGCGGCATGATCTTGAGACGTTCAAGAAGCGACTCAAGGCACTCGAAGCCAAGATGGCTCAGGACCCCGACCACACCGTGCTGACCGAAGCCCAGGTCGTGGCGTTGGAAAAAGCCAAGCAAGACAAGCAGGCCCACGGTGAAATTGAAACCGAACACCCCGGCTACCTCGGGGCTCAAGACACGTATTACGTGGGCACGATCAAGGGCGTGGGCCGGATCTATCAGCAGACGTTTATCGATACGTATACGCGGGTGGCGCACGCAAAGCTCTATGATCGCAAGAACGCCCTCGTGGCCGCGGATCTGCTCAACGACCGGGTGATCCCGTGGTACGAACAGCACGACGTGGACCTGCTACGCATCCTCACCGACCGCGGCACGGAGTACTGCGGGAATCGTGAGCACCACGAATATCAGCTGTACCTGGCGATCGAGGACATCGATCACACCAAGACCAAAGCCCGAAGCCCGCAGACCAACGGGATCTGCGAACGGCTGCACAAGACGATGCAGGACGAGTTTTATAGCATCGCGTTCCGCAAGAAGATCTACACGAGCCTCGAAGAACTCCAAGCCGACTTGGATGCGTGGCTGGTGACGTACAATGAACAGCGACCCCACAGCGGCCGCTACTGTTACGGCAAGACCCCGATGGCGACGTTCAAGGATTCGATCCCGTTAGCCCACGCCAAGCGGCTCGATGGCTCTTCTCTAGAAGGGGTTCGGGTGAGCGAAGCGAACGAGAGCCGAGCCGAGGATCTGGGCGTCACCCAAGGCGCGATCGAGGCGCGGACGAAAGACACTCGAAGCGGCAGTCTTGCTGTTGCCAGATAACTCTCGCGTGTCAGATGAAGTGGTGGCTAGTACATTTTAGAGAAGTTGAGGCCGTCAAGCTGTGGTTGAAGGATCCACGCCGCCGGTACTACCGTCGAGGTTTTGTCCTAGATCCGACCCACGCTCATGATGATGACCAATATAATCTCTGGAAAGGTTTTGGAGTCGAACCGGTACCCGGCGACTGGTCTCTGATGAAACGACACATCATGTGACCCCCTCGGGGTTTTTGTGCCAGTGTTTATGAGAGAATCGGTGTGTGTTGATCCGCCTGGTGGGTCGGAGGGAGGGGCGCAGCCCCGACCGGAGAGCCACCAGGCGACGCGGCCGGGAACGCCCCGGCCAATGGTTCTTCTAAACTCGCCGCAAACGCGGCGGGGGTTTGCCAATCCAGTGACGAGTGCGGGCGGCGGTGGTTGTAATCGAGTCGCCACTCATCGAGTACGTACCTGGCTTCGGCCAAGCTCAAGAACAACTCGCCGTTGAGCAGTTCGTCTCGTAGCTTGCCGTTGAATGACTCCACGTAGGCGTTCTCCCAAGGGCTGGCTTTGTTGATATACAAGGTACGCACCACCGCTCGTTCCAGCCAGCGTCGGACTTCTTTGGCGATGAACTCGGGGCCATTGTCACTTCGGATGTGGCCCGGTGCCCCACGCACCGCGAACAAGTACTGCAGCGTCAAGATCACGTCCTTGGCTGTGAATGATCGGCCCGCTTCGATGGCCAAACACTCGCGGGTGTACTCATCGATCACCACCAACAGCTTCAGCTGCTTGCCGTCTTCGGTCCGTTCGGTCACGAAGTCGTACGACCAGACGTGATTGCGGTGGGTGGCGCGATAACGGATACAGCCGTTGCCGCTGCTTCCGGGGTGGCCCGGTCAACGACGGCGTTTGTGCTGCTTCCTGGGCACCGGCATGTGTTCTTGTTTCCACAACCGGTGGACACGGCCCAAGCCCCCCGATCCATCTGATGCATGAAGCATCGGGTGCACCCGCTCGCAGCCGTACCGCGGATGCTCGTCGGCGATCCGCCGCATCGCCTCGATCAACGCCCGATCTTTCTCCGGTTGCTTAGGTAGGTAACGCTGCGTGCTACGGGGTTGGCCCAACGCCTTACAGGCACGACGCTGCGAGATCTTGTCACGCCCCAAACGACGACGCACCGAGTCCACGGCTCGACGCCGACGCTCGGGGTCTACAAGTTTGGGCGGGCTGCCTCCTTGAGGATCGCCATGTCCAACGCTTGGTCGGCGACGAGCTTCTTGAGCCGGGTGTTCTCCTTCTCAAGGGCTCTGAGCTGCTTGGCCATCTGCGGGTCCATCCCGCCGTATTTCGTCCGCCAACGATAGTACGTCTGCTGGCTGATGCCCAGCTGTTTGCACACCTGGGGCACCTTCTGGCCTTTGCCAAGTTCTACGTCCGCCGCACGTAACTTCGCCACGATCTGTTCCGGCATCAATCGCTTCTTCATGAGCAATCCTTTCCGGCCAAAGGCCGGTTGGATTCTCTCACAAAACCTGGATCAATTTTCTAGGAGGGGGTCACCTGAAACTTTGCCTGCCAATCGGCGAGGATGGCCTTGGCCATCGAGGCGACGGACTGATCGCCGCTACGGTGCTCGGCTAATAGGATCGCGTCCACGAGCTGCTGCCGCTGCTCGGCGGGGGCCATGTCGAACATCATCATGGCTGCGGATTGGACGAGCCCCTTATTGTTATCGAATTCGTCGTGGGCTATCTTGTTGAACCGAGCGAGGATACAGTCATAGACGTGCAGGGTGACCGCTCGTGTCCTGGCTTTGCGTTGACTCATCACTCGGACCCCTGGGCCTGATATACCGGCCTCTTCCTAATACCTTCGGGCCCTGTTCGGGTGACCTTGAGGACTGATTGGATTGGGGTGGCGCGATGGCCGATTCTGTGGTAGGATTCTTATCACGTGACGGGTATTTCTCGGGACACTTTCGGGACACTTTTGTTAGGAGTTTATTTAGGACCGGATAGACGTAAGTGCTTGTTATTACTGAAGGGCGTGTACCGAAGTGGCCAAACGGGGCAGACTGTAAATCTGCTGGATTATTCCTACGGAGGTTCGAATCCTCCCGCGCCCATTCCCATCTTTTGCAATGACTTGCAATCAGTCGAATCCTCTTGAAACATAGAGAGTTTCGCGCATTTCCCGTTTGCGTTTTTCGATTGGTTTCGACTTGGTTCGGCGGGTTGCTGCACCGGATTTTGCACCGCATCGGCTGAGGGTTGGCTGGCTTGTGCGAAGTGATCGTCGGTGACTTGCAGATAGTGATTGGCTGCCACAGGCTGAGAGTTACCGATCCAGGCACAGACCACATGAATAGGGAACGTTTCTGCTAGTTCGGTCTCGCGGGTGCTGCGCAGGTTTTTAAACAGTTTCGGCCACGGCTCCAACCCGGCTCTGCGGATGATCCGATGGAGTTGTGTCCGTAGATTGGCGTTATACCTCACGCGGCTAAGATTGTCCGATTGTTGAAGTGTTGGAAGTTGCGGGTGATGAGGGTTTGGACGTTGGGTTTGTCGTCGGTGGCCAGCTTGGCGATGCCGTCGTGGATGGCTTGCTGAAATCGATCGAACGTTTCGTAGCACCGGCCGTTGAGGCAGCGTTTCTTGAGCAGGCCCCAGATCCGTTCGATCAGGTTCAGGTGCGGCGAGTAGGACGGCAGGAACATCAACTCGATGCCCAACCCCACGGCCCGATCTTGGACCAACCGGCAGCGTTGATACCGCGCGTTGTCCAGCACCAGGGTGATCGCTTGGCCGGGGTAACGCCCCGCGAGCGTCTCGAGTAATTCGCAGACCGTTTGGGCCGTGATGTACGTCGTGTTCGTGACGGTCACCAACTCTCGGGTCACGAAATCCAACGCCCCCAACACGTTCAGCCGGCGGCGGCCGGTGGGCGTGCGGATGAACAGCCTCACCACGCACCACACGTAGCACAGAAACGCGCCATGGACGAAGTGGCAGGCGTCTACAAAAAAACCCTGCGATCACCCCGTTCGGCTTCGTCCAAAGCCGGATCGAGGGTCTGTTCAAGGAATTCACGCTGCTGTTGATGCTTGGCCTGATCAAGCTTGCCCGGCACACCCCCGAGCTTGCGACGACGCAGACCCAGCCGTTTCAAAAAAGCTCGCACTTGCGTCGGGCCGCGACGCAGACCGGTGAGTTGCGTGATCTGATGGCTCGCCTCGTGGATCGTCGACGGCGGGTGTTGTTCCAAAGACGCCTTGACCTTCGGGCCGTGCGCGTTCAATTGACTGGGCTGACCCCGGTAGCCGTTTTGCCTCAACGCCTCGATCCCACCGTCGAGGTACGTATTCAAATAACGCTGCACCGTCCGGCTGCTGACCCCTGCCAAGGCCGCGATCTGCCGATGTGCCAACCCATGGCTCTTGAGCCAAACCACCTGCAACTTCCGCCGCACCCGCGGATCTGGATCGCTAAAACGCCCCCGATCCAACGCCGCCACCGCATCGTCCGTCAATGTGATCTGAAGCATCCATGCCTCCTGTGTCCAGTGACTTCGTAGTAAAATCAAACCGCTAACGTCAGCCTATTCTACCGATCAGACAAACTCACCCGAGGAAGGTATAGTTTCGCGTTTCTGGGGGTGGTCTGCGGTCTGGGTCTGTGTTGGCTTTCCCTGCCATTGTCGGGAAACAACAAGCTCATCGGCATCCCCAGTGCATCCATAATGCTCTCGGTCGAACACCCGGCGAAGCATTTCAGCAACACTCGTCCGTCGCCACCCTCGCTGATCAACAGGCTCGGGTTATGATCGTTGTGGGCCGGACAGCGAGTGATCGAGCCGGTGCCTCGACGCTTCGGCTCGAACCCGGTGACGCTGTATAATTTCTCAAGCACCTTTGAAATGGGGCTGTCTGTCATCGGTCAGCCCCTTTCTCTTGCGCATCGGGTGCCGACGGCTCGTGCCCCTTGGCCCGCTCGATGAACTCATCTAGGTCACGCCGATCGATGCGCACCTGTGAACGTCGGTCAGAAAATGTAGCGCCCGTCGAGTAAAAAATGTGGCGCCGGGGATGACTGTATCTCTGGCTGGAGGGTTGGTCCAGCCTCTTGGTTGATCTCCTGAGTGATTATTTGTCTTTGGGTTTACGTCGCCGCTTGGCGTCCTTGAGTCGGTAGCTAGGACCGTTGGCTTCGAGCACGTGGCAGCGGTGGGTGAGCCGGTCGAGCGCCGCGCCGGTGAGGCGTTCGCTGCCAAGCACCTCCACCCAACGTTCAAACGGGAGGTTGGTCGTCACGATCACGCTGGTTCGTTCGTAGGCGGTCGAGATCACATCGAACAGCAACTCGGCTCCCAGCTTGCTGGCTGGGACGTAGCCCAGTTCATCGAGGATCAACAGGTCCAGCTTGGCCAATTGGTTCTTGAGCCGACCCAGGACCTGCTCTTCGCGAGCTTCCATCATCTGGGTCATCAGCTCGGTGACCTTGTAGAACCGCACCTTCTTGCCACGGTGGCACGCTTCCATGCCCAGGGCGGTGGCGACATGGGTCTTGCCCGTGCCGGGGTTACCGACCAGCAGGATGTTCTCGCGATGGTCGAGATACACACACCGCATCAGCTCGGTAACCAGGGCTTTGTTGATCGACGGTTGGGCGGCGAAGTCGAAGCCTTCGAGCGTCTTGGGCGATGGGAACTTGGCGGCTTTGAGCCGACGCTCTGCGGCGCGGCGTTCACGTTCGATCAGCTCCAGCTCGACCAGTTGCAGAAGGAACCCGACGTGACCCACGTTCTGCTGGGCACAGCGGCGGGCGATCTTGGCGTACTCGCGTAGCATCGTCGGCAGCTTCAACGCCTTGAGGTGGTGTTCCAGTAGGACGGTGCTCTTGCTCATGCCGCACCCCCCGGAAGTCCTCCGCAAATATCGCTGGACGCCGTCTCTTGGAGCGGGTGCGGAAGCAGACAGCCATAGGCGGATAAATCGGGCTTGGCTACGTGGACACCGCTCAGATGCGGTCGGCCGTCGAGGCTGAATAACGCCACGGGGGGTTCCTTGAGCCCCTCGAGGATCACTCGTACGGCGTCAGGGGTGACCGTGCCCAACTCCAACGCCTTGTGCACCGCTTGCTTGAGTTGACCCAGGCTCGCCCGTTCCAATAGCCGCAACACTTGGATGAACTGGCCCGTGCCCTTCGAGCCCCAGTCGGCTTCGAGTTTGCGACGCAGGATCCCGAAGCACGGCGGCAGATCCCATTGCTCCAAGGGACGGGCCACATCAAAGGCCCCGGGGCGTCGCTCCAACAGAGCCAGGTAATGCACCGGGTCAAAGTGGACCTGTTCACGGCCCCAGTCACGCAGGTGTTCGGCGATCACCTGGTCCCCCTGCATGACCCGCACCGTCTCGATGTCGCCCACGAGGGTCAGGCGGTGATGCGCCCACGACACCGGCACCGAATAGTCGTTGCGGTCGAACCGCACCAGGCTCAGAGAGTTGGCTCCAGCCAATATGACCCGACGGGCCTCAAACGCCTCCTCTTTGAGAGGAAGCATGACCGAGCGTTCCTCGTCCAACCGCTGACCCTTGGTCGTTTCTTTACCTCGTAACGACCGGGTCAACTCAGCACGGCAACATCGCTCGAGATGTTCATTGAGTTCAGCGAATGATCGCACCTGGGGGATCGGCACCAGGAAGTTACGGCGGGTATATCCCACCAGGTTCTCGACGTGGCCCTTTTCGTTAGCCTTGCGCTCTAGGCAGAAGTGCTCGTCGAACAGATAATGACTCTGAAGCCGAAGAAACCCGTCCGTGAGTTCCCGTTTCCTGGATCCCACGAACTTCTTGACCGCGATCCGGCTATTGTCGTAGCTAATCCGCGTGGGCACAGCTCCGAAGAACTCAAACGCTCGGACATGACCATCCTGGAACGACTCGGTGCACTCGCGGGGATAGGCCCGAACGAACACCGCGTCCGAATACGGCAGGCTCATCACGAACAACGCCACCTTGACCGCCTCGCCGTTGAGAAAGATCGTCGCCTCCCCGAAGTCGACTTGCGCCTCACCCAACGGATGACTCAGCGGCACAAACGTCTGGGCGTGCACCCGTTTCCACGCCCGAACCGCGTCGCCCACGACCGTGAGCTTCCCGTCGAACCCGTGATGTTGACACAACACCTCGAAGATCCGTCGGATCGTGTGACGTTGCTTGCGCGGAGCTTTCCGGTCGTCCTCGAGGATCTGGTGGAGGATCGGCAGGAACCGATCGATCTTCTTCTCGCCCACCTGTTTGACCCGTCGATACCCCGGGGGTTCAGGGTATTCGAGGATCTTCTCAAGCGTCTGCCAATGGATGTCAAACTTCCGACACGCCGAACGCTTGCTGTGGCCCTGGGTTAGAACATAACGCCGCACATCCGTCCAAAACTACATATCCGTATACACCTCGTCTGCGTCCTTACTGGGGGGGGGTGAAACAGTAAAAACTGTTCCATTGCCGCCCCAGTCTCAGGACTAGGCAAGGCGCTACATTTTTGGGCCGACCGTCAGCCCCCCGACGGGCGCTACATTTTCTGGCCGACGTTCACATCTTCCTGGGCGTGGATCGCCTTGAGCATCGCCGACACCTCCTGGACCTTGCCCTTGGGGGTGATGCTAAACACGTTGCGGTACCAGTGCACCACGCACCGCTGCCACAACGACTCGGGATAGAGTTCGCCAAGCGACTCGACCAGACCCAGACACGCATCGCTGATCAACAGCTTCACGCCACGCAGGCCCCGCGTCTTGAGGTGACGCAGGAACGCCAGCCAACCCGCCTTGTCTTCCTTGGCCCCCTCGGCGATCCCCAGCACCTCACGATACCCGTCCGTCGCCACGCCGATCGCCACCAGCACCGACACGTTGCGAACTTCACCACCCCACGAGCGTTTGAGGCTGATCCCGTCGAGATATACATACGGGTGTTCACCTTCGATCGGCTTGTTCCGCCACTGCTCGATCTGTTGATAGACCTTCTGATTCAGCTCGCTGACCGTCGATGGGCTGACCTTCGTGCCCCACAACGCCGCCGTGATGTCCTCGACCCGACGCACGCTCACCCCGGCCAGGTACATCTCGATCAACGCTTCCTCGACGCTGCTCTCGCGACGCTTGTACCGCTCGATGATCTGCGTCTCGAACGGCAAGCTCCGCAGCCGTGGCACCTTCAACGACACCTGACCCGCCTTCGTGTGAAGCTTCCGCTGGTAGTGGCCCGCCCGCGTATCCTTGCGGGCATCGCTGCGCTCATACCGCCCAGCCCCGCACAACACCTCGGCTTCGGCATCCAGCAGCTGGTTCAACGTCTGCTCCACGGACTCACGTACCACCCGGTCCACGTGACCCCGAACCTTCGCCTCGTCGATCCGAAACACCTCTTTCATCCCGCGGTCCGATCCAGTACCCTGATCCATTGCAGTTCTCCTTGAATGGGGTTGTTTAACTCACCAACACCATCCACCTGGAGAACTGCCTTTTCAAATGTGCGCATGATTCAGGACGTTATCGTATCTTGGCGGATTCGCTCAAGCGGTAGACTTGGCGGACTGAGACCCCGAGCAACTCGGCTACCTCAGTTGTGTCCATGAGCATGGCAGACGTTTTCGGCTTGTCCCCAGCGTCGTGTTTGTACGTACTCATCAAAAACTCCCGAGCTTGAATCAGATATTGGAAGGGCATCCAAACCCATCCGACACGCGGGAGTTTTTCAGAACTTCCCCTCCGGTGTGTGTCAGGAAAGTGTAAAAATGTCTAGCGCCGGCTTACACCGGCATGAGTCGGCAAAAAAAGTGATATGAGGTGTATTAGTTAAGACTTCATCTGACGCTTCCGTTAATCTTTGTTTCTCACAGAAGGAGACCGTCAGATGACCACCGACCAGAAGATCATTGCCAACAAAGTGGGGTTGCTCAAGCTGGCCCAGGCGCTGGGCAGCGTGTCGCAGGCGTGCAAGGTGATGGGGTATTCCCGGGATAGCTTCTACCGGTTCAAGCAGCTCTACGACCAGGGCGGGGAGTTGGCCCTTCAAGAGATCAGCCGCAAGAAGCCGATCCTGGCCAACCGCGTCGACCCCGAGATCGAGCAAGCCGTGGTCGCGTTCGCGATCGAGCAGCCCGCTTACGGGCAGGTGCGGGTGTCGAACGAACTCAAGAAGCAAGGCAAGCTCATCTCACCGGGCGGGGTGCGAAGCGTGTGGCTGCGGCATGATCTTGAGACGTTCAAGAAGCGACTCAAGGCACTCGAAGCCAAGATGGCTCAGGACCCCGACCACACCGTGCTGACCGAAGCCCAGGTCGTGGCGTTGGAAAAAGCCAAGCAAGACAAGCAGGCCCACGGTGAAATTGAAACCGAACACCCCGGCTACCTCGGGGCTCAAGACACGTATTACGTGGGCACGATCAAGGGCGTGGGCCGGATCTATCAGCAGACGTTTATCGATACGTATACGCGGGTGGCGCACGCAAAGCTCTATGATCGCAAGAACGCCCTCGTGGCCGCGGATCTGCTCAACGACCGGGTGATCCCGTGGTACGAACAGCACGACGTGGACCTGCTACGCATCCTCACCGACCGCGGCACGGAGTACTGCGGGAATCGTGAGCACCACGAATATCAGCTGTACCTGGCGATCGAGGACATCGATCACACCAAGACCAAAGCCCGAAGCCCGCAGACCAACGGGATCTGCGAACGGCTGCACAAGACGATGCAGGACGAGTTTTATAGCATCGCGTTCCGCAAGAAGATCTACACGAGCCTCGAAGAACTCCAAGCCGACTTGGATGCGTGGCTGGTGACGTACAATGAACAGCGACCCCACAGCGGCCGCTACTGTTACGGCAAGACCCCGATGGCGACGTTCAAGGATTCGATCCCGTTAGCCCACGCCAAGCGGCTCGATGGCTCTTCTCTAGAAGGGGTTCGGGTGAGCGAAGCGAACGAGAGCCGAGCCGAGGATCTGGGCGTCACCCAAGGCGCGATCGAGGCGCGGACGAAAGACACTCGAAGCGGCAGTCTTGCTGTTGCCAGATAACTCTCGCGTGTCAGATGAAGTGGTGGCTAGTACATATGAGGAAAGTGACAGGAAAGTGACGATTGCTACTTTCCAGAGACCCGGTTTTCTTTGATCATCTTTGTTCTGCGCTCGATTTCCTCTGGGTCATGGTTAAGGAAACCATCTGCATCAACGGCGCTCTTCTTGTTTCGTTCAAGGCAAGATATCCAATCTGACAAATGTACCGATCGGCGATGTTTGTTGGGCTGGCCGCCTTTCGTAAGTGGTCGTGTCCATCTGACTTGGTGCGCCTTGTAGTTCTCTAAAATCGATGTGTGTTTTTTAGCACTCAAATGGTAAAGGGGATGGTCATCCGGCGTATGTTTATTCATGATGTCTTTGACGGGCACGTACGCGCTCATGTCGAGTGGAGATTTGACATAACCGTGTTCATCTGGCTGTGACTCTTGCCCCGATTCCTGCTCGTCTACCTGAGGGGTAGCAGCAATAGCGGCATCCGGTTGGTCCATTGGGCGGCTATCATCACTCGCTACCGTGTTGCTATAGCCTTCTAATCGATCGAATGCCTCTTTCAGATCCATCTTCTCGTGATAGGGGTTTAAGTGTTGTGACTCATAAAGCTTAAGTCGTTCATATTCAGTGATTTTCTTTGGGGGTTGCTTCAGACGATCGTGGGCTGCTTGATGGTGAACCAGACGATCCCACTCACGTACTTCAATTTTCGCGAAATCGTACCCCAACTTGTCTATCCGTTCATGAATCCGTTGTTCGAGTCGTCGCCCATATTCCCCGTGATAACGATCAGCGATTTTTTCTTCAGTGGGGAACGATTCGGCCAATTCCTTCGGTTCAGACCCAAGGTATTCCGGATGATGGAAGTCTGACTGGGGATCAAGATACTTTGCCCTTTTTATTGATCTTTGAATAATTCACTTAATGGTTCGCAAGGTTAGCGTGGCGTGTTTGAAGAACGAACGGAGCAGGGTTTGCTGGCTGCGGGTCTGACGCAGCGAGTCGGCCAGGGCGTGGCCCAGGTGGTCGACGTCGTCGGGGATGAAGTTGGCCAGGTCGGTGTACTTGGTGCGGTTCCAGACCTGTTCGGCGGGGTTGAGTTCGGGGGCGTAAGCCGGCAGCCATTCGACCCGCACCCGCTTGCGGTAGCGGGCCAGCAGCCGTCGCGCGGCGCTGCGGTGCACCGAGTAACGGTCCAGGACCAGGGTGATCCCACCCCTCGATGCCCGCAGGCGACGCAGCAGCCTCTCAACGAACACCTCGAAGTCATCGGTCTTGACGTTGTGGTCGAGGATATCGAAGTAGAGCCCCAACCGGCGACGCTTCGGCGAGACGGTCAGGGCCGAGATCGCCGACAGGCGGTCGCGTCGATCGTAGCTCTTGAGGATCGGGGTCTGGCCTTGGGGCGCCCAGGTGCGTCGGACGGTGGGCTGGAGCATGAACCCGGATTCATCGGCGAAAACTATACTCCGCCCGCCGCGTCTAGCGTTTTTTTATCCGCGGCCAGTCTTTCTTTCGCCACGCCGCGATCGCTTGCTCGTCGCGTTCGCGGGCACGGCGTTCGGGCTTCTGGGCCGACCAGCCCATGCGACGCAGCACGTGCCAGACGCCCGATGGGTCGTAGGTCACGCCGAAGTGTTTCTCGATCACCTCGGCCACGCGTGAGAGGGTCCACAACTCGGTGGCGTAACCATGCTTGGTGGGGCCCCGCCGCAAGTACTTTTCGAGTCGGGCGAGCTGTCGGGCCGTCAGCTTGGGCGGTCGGCCGTTGTGTGGCTTGGATTCCAAGGCCGGGTCGCCCCGCTGGCGCCGCGTCTTGGCCCACTGACACACCGCCGAGGGCGTCACGCCCAGTTCGCGTGCCACTTGGGCCTGGGATCGTCCCTGATCCAACATCGCCATCGCTCGTATCCGGCGACTTTGAGCATCCTTGCGGCAACCGGTGTAAGGCATACCCCATAGGATCGGCCAACCCGTCGGGGTTAAGTGAATTATTCAAAGATCAATAGGACAGCAGCGATGTCATGACCCAACAGGTTTCGCAGCCGTACATACTTTGCTTCATTGGAAAATAAGGCCCTATTTAGATAGGAATACCCTCCATACGAACCATCATCTTCGTCCATATATCACCTACCCTTCGTCGGACTGTCTCAACCGGAGCCCGAGGTGCGTGAACCAAATGCTTTGCCCGCACTATGTGTCAGGGTTTAAATTCCGTTGCATTCGGCAAGAGACTGTGCATAACACGTATTTCAGCAGAGGGTTGCAGGTCACAGGCATCGCCTGCGAACCAACTCATGATACACGTTTCGGCGATGTGATTAGCCGTATACGCGCGGGCGCGCGACACTCAAGTTATTAGCCAGCGCGAAGCCGACGTCGCCTCCCCAACTGACCAGATTCGACACATCGCATCGCCGCTAAATCACCTTTGGCATGCAGGTTAACGCCAAATTCGGAGATGAGTATGACGAACCCCCGCTGCTCCAGACGCGAGAATGATTTCGTCACAGCGACCTGTGCACCAGCGTATCCGGGAGGAGTTTGGTGCCTCATTGGGGACAGTTTGAACCATCGCCGGCACTCAGCACGCGTATGCCACCCATAATACGCATCCATGACCTCATGACGGGTTGCATCGACATACGTTCCCAAAATCGGTTGCTGCTGTCTGTTGGCCGTTTTGTTCTGATACGCAATGGTCAGAATCGTCCGCTGCAAGCAAGAGAGATGAAGGTCTCGTATGGCGTTCTTTTTCATAACGGAATCACATAATGCTTTATCTTCAATGGTATTGTGGCCGGTTGCAGCCACGTGACCCTAGCGATCCAGAATGACCACAAGATTCATGACGCCTCGATGTTAAGACTTCTTGCCACGATCCTCCCTCATCACCACGGCAGTTCCGATTTTGGCGAAAACGAATGACGTGAGATGCTAATCGTAACAATAACAAGGCTCTAGCCTAGCAGATAGCTATTGCTAGGTTAGAGCCATAACAATTAGCGGCCAATGCTGAAAGTAGGTCGTGATGTGAATCGACATCAATCTATGCGAGTTGAACGCAGATCTCGAGCAGAATCATCCACCGGCTTACCCATCTCAAGGAATTCTTTAGTGGTAGGGCAGCCAAAATCGGAAGCGGTCGGTGGTTGGTTTGTTTAGAGCGTTTTGCGTCAATAATCGCCATATCCGCAAGAGGTGAAGTAGTTTTGGCACTCGGTGGGCGTGACGTCTGTCAGGGCATCGGCGATGGCGTCTTGGAGCGTGCCGAAGGTCTTGGCGGCGACGCGGCGTAGCCACGCCTTGACCTTGCTCCACAGCTTCTCGATCGGGTTCAGGTCCGGGCTGTACGGGGGCAGGTACCCCAGGTCGGCGTCGACGGCCTCGATCGCTTCGCGCACCGCGGCGGCTTGGTGACTCGAGAGATTGTCCATCACGACCACGTCACCCGGGCGCAACGACGGGGCCAAGAACTGCTGGGTGTAGGCCAGGAACGTCGCCGAGTTCATCGGGCCATCGACCACGACCGTCGCACCTTGGATCACCCCGTCGAGCCGGATCGCGCTGAGCATCGTGAGCGTCTTCCAGCGGCCGTGCGGGGTGCGGTCCACGCAACGCTGCCCGATCGGCGACCAGCCATACAGCCGGGTCATATCCGTCTTGGCCCCAGATTCGTCGAGGAAAACCAGATGGGCCGGGTCCACGAACCGCCGGGCGATCGTGAAGTTGTGGCGGCGTTGGGCCACGTCGGGGCGATCTTGCTCGGCGGCGATCAGCGACTTCTTTTGAGCGACAGCCCCAGCCGCTTCAACGCCCGGCACACCGTCGATTCCACGACGCCCAGGTTCAGCATCGCCCTCAACTGCTTGGCCGTGATCCCCGGCTTGGCCGCCACCGCCTCACGCATCCGTTGCTCATCGGCCGCCGTAAGCTTGACCGACCCCTTGGGCCCCGGCACCCCCGGCGTCAACACGCCCCGGCGGTGCCGATCACACCAGTCGCGAACCGTCGACCTCGCCACCCGAAACTGTCGTGATACCCCCGTGATCGTCTGACCCGACTCGGCGGCCCATACCACCCGCTTACGTAGATCCATCGAATACGCCATGACCTTGGCCTCCTTGCCAGAAATCTCTCTTATCGGCCAGCGGCGATTAATTACGCCAAGCGCTCTAGCTCGCGTGTATGGTTATCTTTCTTCGGTGCGACAACCCGTTAACGATGAACTGCGTTCACGATAGATCATCCTCATCTGGCAAAAAAATCTCATGGGGGGCCTGACGTCGCTTCTGGTGTGTCAAACAGGCTAGAATTTGGATAGCGTTTAACCGGACGATGAGAACATCAAGATTGACGAAACCCCACCCCTCATATACGGAGAGAACCGCTTCTGACACGAGCCCGACCAGGCGAAGATTCAAGTTGTTCCGGTATTTTGTGGTGTTGTCGGGGGTGGCGATCGCGGTCATCTTGGCGCTGGTGGGGTTCGGGCTCCGCGGGGTGTTGCACAGCTATGTGATCACGGAGGCGGAAAAAGACGCGACGCGGCTGACGAACGCGCTGCGTGAGATTGAGATGCAGGCCATCCTGCACACCAACGCCGCGGGCCACGAACACCTGGGGGTGCATTCCCCTGACGTCGAAGCCCTGGATCGAGAGCTGCGGATCTTCTTATCACATTTCCACATCGTGAAGATCAAGATCTTTAACGATAAGCGGCGGATCGTCTACAGCACCGACCCGAGCATCATAGGGAAGCTCGACATCAACAACGAGAAACTCGAGAAGGCGATGAGCGGGCAGGTCGTCTCCAAATTCGAGACCAAGGAGCACGTGTGGGATCTCGATGACGAGGAGCGTCCCGATGTGAACGTCGTTGAAACCTACGTCCCCGTGCGGGGCTCCAAGGGGCAGATCGTCGGGAGCTTCGAGATCTACAAGGATGTGTCGGATGATTTCCGTGCCGCGAACGCGACCCTGATCCGCTCTGTGTGCCTCGTGGCGACGACATTGCTGATCGTGTTTGCCGGGCTATCGATCCTGATGCGCAGTGCGACACAAACGATCGAATCGCATGAGAAAGCGTTGCTGGCCAACGAGGCAAGGACCCGGGCGATCATTGAAACCGCCGCCGACGGGATCATCACGGTGACCGAAACGGGGCGGATCAAGTCATTCAACACGGCCGCGGGGCGGATCTTCGTTTGCGACCCGGCGAGCATGATCGGGCGATCGTTCGTCGAGTTGATCCACCTCCCGGACGCGACGGGCGATGGTGATTGGGTGGCGCGGTACTGTCGGGAGGTCAAAGGCAAGGGGACTGCTGGGCAGGAGATGGAGGGTCGACGCCGAAACGGGGCCGTCTTCCCGATGTGGCTGGCGGTGAGCGAGGTCGAGGTGGGCGGCGAGCGACTCTGCACGGTCATGGTCCGGGACCTGACCTTGCAGAAACAGGCCGAGTTGCGTCAACGGGAAAAAGACATCCAGCGTGCCGAGGAGATGGAAACGGTCGCGCTGCTGGCCACCGGGGTCGCCCATGAGCTACGCAACCCGCTGACGTCGATCAAGCTCTTCTTTCAGAACAACAAGGAGGAGGCGATGTCGCTGGGGATGAGTGTGGACGACCTCGACGCGGTCGAACACGAGATCCTGCGCATGGAACGCACGCTGCAAACCTTTCTCGACTTTGCCAGGCCGTCCAAACCCACCTTCACCACGTTTGACTTGGCACAAGAGATCGACCGTGTGTTGTTGCTGATTGAAGGACGCGCCTCGCAGCAGCGAGTGTCGTGTCTGAAATTCTTGCCTGCGGGTAACGGACTTGTCGTCAAGGGCGACCGGGATCAGATCCAACAGCTCCTGCTGAACCTGACGATCAACGCGTTGGACGCGATGCCAGACGGGGGCACGATCGAATTCAGCGTCGAGAAACCCCACAACGGTCAGCTAGAATTACGGATCTGCGACACCGGCCCGGGGATATCGGAAAGTGTCTTGTCCCGGTTGTTCGAACCGTTTGTCACCACTAAGGAAGCGGGTGTCGGTCTGGGGTTGGTGATCTCACGTCGGATCGCCGATGAGCACGGGGGGCGGGTTGACGCGGTGAATCGGGCTGAAGGCGGGGCGTGTTTCACGCTCACGCTCCCGTTGGTTACCCCGGATGAGTCGGCCCATGTCGGATAACCCTGAGACATCCCGTGCCGTGCTCGTGATCGACGACGAAAAATCGATCCTCCGGGCTTTTGATTGGGTATTTAAAAACGAGAACGTTCGGTTACTCAAAGCCACGAACGCAGCGGATGGGATCGAGATCGCCCGTGAGCATCAGCCCGATGTGATCGTGCTGGATGTGAACCTCCCCGACCTATCGGGGCTGGACGCGTACCGCACGATCCGTGAGTTCGACCCCAAAACCCCGGTCGTCTTCATCACCGGACGCGGGACCACCGACACCGCGATCGAGGCCACCAAGCTCGGGGCGCTCAACTACCTGTTTAAACCGCTAGACCTGCACAAGCTGCGTGACGTGATCCACGAGGCGATCGACGTAAGCCGACGCATGCACGTGCCCGCCCTGGTCGAGACCTCGGACGAAGCCGACGATCGAGCCGACGTGCTGGTAGGCCGCTGCCAAGCGATGAACGAGGTCTATCAGCTCATCGGGCGGATCGCGCCGCTCAACGACCCGGTGTTGATCCTGGGCGAAAGCGGGACCGGCAAGGAACTGGTCGCCCGGGCGATATGGCACCACAGCGAACGCGGCGACGCCCCGTTCCTGGCGGTCAACTGCGCGGCCATCCCCGACACCCTGCTTGAAAGCGAGTTGTTCGGCCACGAGAAGGGGGCCTTCACCGGGGCGGATCATCTACGGATCGGCAAATTCGAGCAGTGCTCGGGAGGGACCTTATTCCTCGACGAGATCGGGGACATGGCCCCGGCGGCGCAGGCCAAGATCTTGCGGGTCTTGCAGGATCAGACGTTCGAACGTGTGGGGGGAAGTCAAACCCTCCGCGCAGACGTGCGAGTGATCGCGGCCACGAACCGCCGCCTTGAAGAGCTGTTGCCCAACGCCGAATTCCGCAGCGACCTGTACTATCGATTGAGCGTCTTCTCGATCAAGCTCCCACCTCTGCGCGACCGCGGTGGCGATCTAAGTTTGCTGGTCGAGCATTTTCTGAGGCGATTCGGCAGCCAGCTGGGCAAGCGGGTCCACGGTGTGGGTGCGGAAACCTCCTTGTTGCTTGAACGTTATCCATGGCCGGGCAACGTGCGCGAACTGCAAAGCGTGCTCAAGCAGGCGCTGCTCAAAACCACCGGGGATGAGGTGACCGCCCAATGCCTGCCTCCCCACATCCGCACCGGTCCCAACAAAAGTTCAACCCTTCAAGAGGCCCTAGGATCCACGCTGGAGGGTTGGAACGGTTCAATCAGCAAACACCTCCAGGCGGGCGGGGAAGACCTATACCGACAATTGATGGCTCCGGTCGAGCGCCATCTGATCACCTGCGTGCTCCAACACTGTGGGGGCAACCAGCAACAAGCGGCAAAATTGCTAGGGATTACCCGCGGGACGTTGCGAACCAAAATCCGGTCGCTCGAGATTGATGTCGAGGATGCAAAATGGTCAAAATTTGACCAGGCCTGACGGATTTTCATCCCCGAAGACCCCTTCAAAGCGATTTTCTATCTTGCCACCTAGAGGCGTACTAAAAATTTCACGGCGCTAATCTATTTGAATATAAAAATTTATGTCCGACAACACGCCTCCAACGCTCCGCTTGGCACCGTTTTCGCTCACATTCCTCTCACAATCAGGCTGATGGGTTCGAGAGCCTGATCCCTCCGGGAAAGAGACAGCCTACCTGAAAGCTAAGGGTGATTGTGGACGCGCTACGGGGTTGGCGTGTCATGAATTTTCTGATTGTCCGGGTGGCTGACGCGACACTTTGAGGAGACGTTATGACCTTAACAACCACGACGCCGGATCCTGTGCCTGTTGTTCTGACCTCGCAACGAAACCCTGTTCCGGTACACAACAAGAGGCCCCGCGTCGCGATTTACGACGGGTCAACGATACACTCGAAACCGACCCGCAAGCATCGGTGTATCGCCCAAGCCCTGTCCCGCGTCAGCCCGAGCGTTGAGACCCTGCTCATCCACGAGTCCCGACAGGCTATGTCGATCGGGTTCCCGTCGCGGACCGATACGCTCACACTCCCGGTGATCGCCCCCGACCTCAACGAGCAGGCTCCGTCTCGTGGGTTGCCGATCACCCAGCCGCAATTAATCCGTCTGCGTTCGCGTACGATCCAAGCCGCGTTGTCGGCGTTCGACCCGGACGTGCTGATCGTCGAGGGCACCCCGCGCGGGAGGTTCGGTGAGCTTGACGCCGCCCTTAAGGCCATCCGGGCCCAACCCGCCACGCGCTGTGTGTTGGCGTTGCACGATCCAGGCGACCTCCGAACGCTGATGAACAGTCAGTGGGATCGCCGGGACCACGAACAAGCCCTCGCCGATGATTACGACGCCGTATGGGTCTTCGCGGACCCGACACCCCAACCCTGTTTCGATCCCTTTCAATGGAAGGTTTACGCTTTGCCCCAGGTGCGATACGTGGGTGACCCGGCGGGTCATGACGCCTCTATCCGGTTATCGCGTTCTATGGAGCAACTGCTCACTCCGTCGACAATCCCGTTGAGGCATCCGCTAACTTGGAGCATCCAACACCCAAGACAAGTAGAGAACGCTTGACCCCGTCTCGGATCCAAAAAACGCCGTGCGTTATCACCGATTGTTCCTGCACCAGACGACAGCCAACCCAGACAAAGCGTGCGTCGGTTGGGCTTGGGGTGCTGGCTGTCCTGATCACTACGCACGCCCACGCCGGCCCGACCGATCCTACGCAACCCGCCCCAGTCATGGATAATCCCGCTCAGACCAATGCCGTTGCAACCGACAGCGATCCGGGTGACCCCGCCGACCCCTTACACGCGGCCCCGACCTCGGTCCGTATCACCCCTCCCGAGGCCAACGGGTCTGAAACCGGGTTCGACGCCGATGACAGCACGCGACTCAGCTTCGTCGTCACCCCGGAGTTCTCGTTGGGGGCCAAGGTCGACGTGGAGATTCAAGCCGAGAACAATCTCGATCTTGACCCCGATGACTCCGACTTCCTGCTGGAGTTTCAGCCCGAGCTGAGCCTGGCGGCGTTGTACCAGCCCAGCCCACAGATCGACGTGTTCGCCGAGATAGAGCTGACGTACTCGACCCCGCTGCGCGACACCACCGACGAAGAGCAGGACGACGCCAGGCTGGGGTTCAAGGAGGGGTACGTCTTGTTAAGAGAATTCCCGGTCGACGCCGTGAGCCTCCAGATCGGACGTCAGCGTTTTAAGGACCGTCGCGAGTGGCTGATCGACGAACGCCTCGACGCGGTCCGCATCATCTACGAGCAGCTCGTCAACGGCTGGCCGCTGACCGTCGAGTTCTCCGTCAGCTCGATGCTTATCGATCCCGACGACCACGAGGACGAGATCACCAACTTCCTGCTCATGGGCACATACGCGTACTCGGAAAAAGAAAAGATCTCCGGGTACCTGTTCGCCCGTGACGACCGCGGGGACGACAACCGCGACCCGATCTACTTCGGGTTGTCCTGGCGCGGCCGACCCCACAAGAAGCACCGGTTGTGGCTGGATACCGCGATTCTGTTCGGAGAGGACGAGGGCCGAGACCTGCTCGGTTACGCGGTAGACGCGGGGTGGACCCTCCGCCTGAAGCACGACCTCGACCCGGCCGTCACGCTGGCGTTCGCTTACGGGTCGGGCGATAGCGACCCTGACCGCGGGACCGACCACAACTTCCAGCAAAGCGACCTCCAGGACAACAACGGCAAGTTCAACGGGAACACCAAGTTCAAGTATTACGGGGAGGTCTTCGACCCCGAGCTGAGCAACCTGATGATCTTCACGTTCGGGTTCGGGATCGAGCCCAACGACGAGTTCTCGCTCGACGTCGTCTACCACTACTCGATGCTCGTCGAGCTCACCGACGAGCTGCGCAAAGCCGACGTCGACGAGGACCTCACCGGGGATGATAAAGACCTTGGGCACGAGGTGGACCTGATCATCGGGGTGATTTTCAACGACCACTTTCAAGCCTCGTTCACCACCGGGGTGTTCTTCCCGGGGTCGGCGTTCGAGGAGCACGACCCCGCGTTCCGGGCGATGTTGGAGTTTCAGGTGTCGTTTTAGAGACGCGGTTGTTGATGCGTGCGGTGCGATGGAACGTAGCCGATTGAAAGCACCCTGTTGAGGTCGACAAGCGGACCGATTGTTCGCAGACGGGATGATTGGATGAAGGACGCCATGAGCGATTGGACAACGGGCCCAGCCGAGGATCACACGCCCAACACCGTGTCACCGGTCGTGACCGAACCCTTCTTGCGTCCCAAGATTCTCGTCTACTCGCACGACACCTTCGGGCTGGGCAACATCAAACGCACCCTGCTGATCAGCCGGGCGATCAAGGAGGCTTACGATCATGCCGCGGTCTTGATCGTCACAGGGTCCCCGGTGGTCCAATCGTTCGAGATCCCCGACGGGATCGATTACATCAAACTGCCCAGCGTCGACCGGACCACCGCGGACACCTATACCCCACGATTCCTTTCCCGCGACGACCCCGGGGTCGTGCGACGAACCCGGGCTGCCATCCTGCGCGAAGCGATCCTGCACTTCGATCCCGACCTGATGATCGTCGACAAACGCCCGGCAGGGATCGACGGGGAGCTGCTCGAAACCATCGAAGCGTTACGACGGGCCCGCCGTCGTACGCGCTTGGTCTTGGGGATCCGTGACATCCTCGACGAACCCCAACAGACCCACGACCGACTCGTGCAATCCGGCGTCTTTGAAACCATCGACCGGTACTACGACGAAGTGTGGATCTACGGCTCGCCGCAGATCTTCGACGCCGTCTGCGAATACCGGTTCCCGGGATCGGTTGTTAAAAAAACCCGTTATTGTGGATACCTCAAACGACCCGTCGCGGAGATCTCACCGAGCACGGGTCCCCCGAGGGTGCTGGTGACCACCGGTGGGGGCGGGGATGGAAAAAGCGTCTTCCGGGCCTACCTTGAAGGCCTGTCCACCTTGCGTCCAGAGTTGAGGGTCCGTAGCACCATTGTGTTCGGGCCTCATATCGGACCAACCGATCGCAACGGGATTTTGACACGGTTTGAGAACCTGCCCGATGTGACGTTCCTCGACTTCCAGCCCGATCTGACCCCGTTCTACGCCGACGCGGATGTTGTCGTGTCGATGGCGGGGTACAACGCGGTGTGTGAGCTGCTGTCCTTCGGGCACCGCGCGGTGCTCGTGCCCCGCGCCACCCCGGTGGCGGAACAAATCATCCGCACACGCTGGCTGTCCAAACTCAATTTATTCGAAGTCGTCGAACCCGACGACCTCACGCCCCAAATCCTCATCGAGAAAGTATTCAAAGCGATCGGCTCCCGACCACCGCGCCCATCGGAGGTGATCGACCTCGAAGGTTTGTCGAGGGTGGTCACCCGCGTACGCGCCCTACTAGAGGGGGTCGTAAAATGAGCGGTGTGCGGATCGTGGTCGTGCTTAGTGGTTACCCCCGGCGGTCGGAGACGTTCGCGGTCCACGAACTGATCGCCCTGCAAGCCAGGGGGATGCTCGCCGCGGTGTTCGCCACGAAACCGGGCGACGGGCAACCCCCCCAGCCCGACTGCGCGAAGCTCAACGGGGCCGTGCGATATTTCCCGGAGATGGGGGTGACCGATCAAGCCGCGTTGATCGTCGATGCTCTTAAAGGTCATCAGATCGATGGGGTCCACGGGTATTTCGCGCACCGCCCTACCGAGGTGGCCCAGGCGGTCGCACAACAGCTAAACATCCCGTTTGGGTTTAGCACCCATGCCCGTGACGCCCGCAAAGTGGAGCGATCGCAACTGGTCGACCGGGCGCGTCGCGCTGCCGGGGTGATCGCATGCAACCCGGACGTGGCCGGGGCGTTTGAAGGGATGGGCGCGTCCGTGCACCTGATCCCCCACGGGGTAGATACGCATCGTTTCGCTTCAACGCCTCTACCGGGGACTGACCCGTACCGGATCCTGGCCGTCGGACGACTCGTGGAGAAAAAGGGGTTCGACGTGCTGATCCGCGCCGCCAACCGGTTGTCGTTTGATTTTCAGCTGAGCATCATCGGCAGTGGCCCACTGCACGATCGGTTGGACACGATGATTCAGGAGTATGGGCTTGGTAATCGTGTTCGGTTGTACGGGTCTAAGAGCCATGACGAGTTGCCCCAGGCCTACACGAAATCCCACCTCGTCGTGGTCCCGTCGGTTATCGATCGCGACGGTGACCGCGACGGGCTGCCCAATGTGGTCTTGGAAGCGATGGCTAGCGCGCGGCCGGTTGTGGCCAGCCGTGCCGGGGCGATCCCAAGCGCGGTCGAGCATGAACACCACGGGTTGATCGTCGAGCCCGGCTGTGAGACCGAACTGGCCGCAGCGATCGAAAAGTTGTCGCGTGACCCGGGCCTTGTCGATCGGCTGGCCGTCAGTGCACGGGCGAGTGTCGAGCAGCGGTGGGGGTTGGCAGCCTGTGGAGACCGTTTCTGCCGCTGTGTGGAGGAGATGTATGCCTAGTTTCGTTTCGGGTCATCACGACAACAGCGCGGCTGCGAAACCCCAGCCCGTGGCAGCGGTCGGGTACGTGATGAAAGGCTACCCACGGACGCGGTGAGCCGTTTATCAGCAACGAGATCTTGTTGCTCGAAGAGCAGGGGGTTCCGATCCGAATCTTCGCGTTGAAGGGGCTGTCCGAAGACCGCGATTACCCGCCGGTCAACCGCATCCGAGCGGAGGTGACGTACCTGCCCGAGTCGCAGGAGGCGATCGGGGCGAGGTTTTCGCGTTGGCTTCGCGTCAACGTCCCACGGTTTTTCCCCAGCCACGCCCGGCTGTTCCTAGATCGGCCGATCCGTTACCTGTCCACACTGGCCTATGCTTTCTATTTAAGCTTCAAGTGCCGTTCGAGGATCTGGCCCCGATTTAAGAAAGCGATACTCAAGGATTTTCTCCGGGCCGGGTTCATCGCTCAGCAGGTGGTCGAGGCGGGCAACATCCGCCACCTGCACGGGCATTTCTGTCACGGGTCGACGACGATGGCCCTGTTCGCGGCCCGGGCGGCGAAGATCCCGTACAGCTTCACCGCTCACGCCAAGGATATCTACCTGCCCAAGCTCAACCCCGGGGACCTGCTTCAAAGAAAGATCCATCAGGCCCGGTTCGTGGTCACCTGCACCGGTGCCAACCGGCAACACCTCGTGAATCTCTACCCCCGAAAGGAAAAGATCCACACGCTCTACCACGGGCTGGATACCGATTGCTTTGCTTCCGTAATGGCCAAGACCACGGCTCTGGTCAGGTTCCGACGATCCTCTCGGTCGGCCGTTTCGTGGAGAAGAAGGGGTTCGTTTACTTGGTCGAAGCGTGCTCGATCCTCCAAAGCCGCGGGGTCGAGTTCCGTTGTCATATCGTCGGTGAGTCGGACGAGGCCAGCGAGGGCGTCAACCAAGCGATCACGACGGCGGGTCTACAAGACAAGATCGCGATCAGCGGGGCGGTGACCCAAGAACAGTTGCGTCGGCTTTACCGGTCTTGCACGGTCTTTGTGCTGCCGTGCCAGGTCGCCTCGAACGGAGACCGAGACGGGATCCCCAATGTTCTGGTCGAGGCGATGTCGATGGGCGTGGCCGTGGTGTCGACGCGGGTTTCGGGGATCCCGGAACTGGTCGAGGACCGGGTCAACGGGCGGTTGGTCGAACAGCGAGACGCCTCCGCCTTGGCCGAGGCGATCGCAGAACTCTTGAAAAACCCCCAAATGCGGGCTGAATACGGCACTCAAGCTCGGCAGACGGTGCTTGAGCGGTTCGATTCACGGCGGAACACGCGGGTCCTGGGCGAGATGTTCGCAGATTGCCTTAACGGAGCCAATAGAGCGAGTCGATCATGAAGGCCTCCACGCACGCATCCAGTGAAGGCATCGACATTCACCAGGCCCTTGGCCCTGAATATTTGCGATGGACCCAGGACCGGTTTCTGGATTACTTCCGACGCCGCACCGCGGTGCAATACTTCGCTGTGCCCGATCTAGAGCAAACCACCCGAGAGAAGATCGACGCGATCCTCAAGCACCGGTTCGAGTTTAATGGCGAAACATACCACCTACCCGACACGATCGATTGGCTAAATAACCCCAGTGGGGATATCGAATGGCTGATCCTTCTGCACAAGTTTTACTACGCGGTTGGGCTGGGCATCGCCTACCACGAGACGGGCGACCCGCGGTACTGTGCCCAATGGGTCGAGCTGGTGGAATCATGGATCGACGCGGTCCCGTTGGATTTCCTCCCCAGCGACGTGACCGGCCGACGGGTGCAGAACTGGATCTACGCCCACTGGTACTTCGTCACCCCCGGAACCCCCGGAACCCCCGGAACCCCCGGAACCCCGGAACGCCATGTTGCCGTGGATCCAAACCATTCGGCAGCGGCGATCACAGCGGGTTTCTATGAAAAATTCCTCGCGTCGTTAGCTCAACAGGTGTCGTATCTCTGCGACCACCTCACCCCTGCCCGCAACCACCGCACGATCGAGCTGTCGGCGATTTTCCTGGCCGCGGTCGTGTTCCCCGAGTTCAGGGACGCCAAGGCGTGGATTGATTTTTCCCGAGACGAGCTGTGCAAGAACATCCAGAACGATTTCTTCGACGACGGGGTCCACTGCGAGTTGTCGACGGACTATCACCACCTGGTCCTTAAAAACTACCTGGGGATCAAGCGGCTGGCTGCGCTCAATGACATTTCACTGCCGCCAACGATCGATACCGGCATCCGCAAAGCACTGCGCTTTGCCCTCTATGTTCACCGGCCTGACGGGCAGATCCCGTCACTAAGCGATGGCGACTCGCGGGGGTTCCTTGATCTGCTCATGCAGGGGTACGAGCTGTACGGTGACGAGGAATTGCTCTACGCGTCGACACAGGGGCGACAAGGGCGAGCGCCGGCCCAGCGGTCCAAGGGGTTTCATGAATCGGGGTACTACATTTTACGAAGCGGGTGGGGCGACCGCGGCGAAGCCTACGAGGACGAGAAATACCTCGCATTCGACTGCGGCCCGCTGGGTGTGGGCAACCACGGACACCTCGACGCGTTGAGTTTTGAGATATTCGCGTTCGGCCAACCGCTGATCGTGGACCCAGGCCGGTACACCTACGACGAATCCGGGCCGACCAACTGGCGCGTGCTCTTCCGCGGGACGGGCTACCACAACACCGTCGTCGTCGACGGGAAGAACCAGACGCGCTACCGGTCCCACAAGACGCGATACAAGATCCAGGGACCGGCGCCGGACCACGAATTGCGGGCGTTTGCCTGCCACCCCTCACTGGATTACCTCTGCGGGGTGGCCCGTAGCCATGAGTACGACGCGGTCCACGAACGCCGGGTTTTCTTCCCCGGTCATGAATACTGGCTGGTCACGGATATCTTGAAGTCGGATACGTCACACGACTACGCAGCCGTATTCCACCTGTCCGACCAAGCGTGGCGTCGGGTCACTGTCGACAAAAACCATTCAACGGTTTCGGTCCGCGCCCCACGGCTCGTGATGGCTCAGCCGAGGGACCACGATACCTCGGTGACGATCGAAGACGGGTACGTCTCCCGCACCTACGGGATCAAGCACCGGGCCCCGATTGTCAGTTTCTCCCGCCAGGCATCGAACACCGTCTTTCATACCGTGCTGTTCCCGTTCCCATGCTCCGACAGCCGGCCGAGCATCTGCGTCGACGTTATCCCGGTGAATCGTCATCGCGACGGATCTGATCCAACCAGCGCTATGGCCGTACGCATCACCGTCGAGGGCAACGGTCGATCCTACACGGACTATCTATTTGCTTCGGTCGCTGTCGGTCGCTGTCAGTGCACTTTTGATCGATTCACATACGACGGGACGCTGTTGTACCTCCGACAAGACGAGTCGGGCCGAACCATCCAACTGATGAGACAACCGGGGGCGACGCTTCTTGACCGGGGCTGCGCGGTTGTCGAGGAGCAGACCCCATGATCGAGGCTTGTGAAATCCCACGCGACATCAAGCTCCCTCAGCTCGCGGCAGTGTTGGACCGTCAGCGAATGGGCGTTGAATTCGAACGAATGCTTGACCGATCCAACCGGTCACGTGTCACGGGCTGTGAGATCGAATGGGTCAAGTACCGGCCCAGTCAAGACTGTCGGATCGCGTATCGATTGACCGTCGAAGGTGATATGCACCCCGACAGGGTGACGCAGATCGTCTACGCCCGGATGTTGCCCAAGGGCGCCGCGTTGTCTCGGTATCGGCGCGGCTGCGAAGCGCCACTTGTCCAACCCCTCGTGGGCCCGCCGATCGCGCATCTGGAAGACCTCGATCTGGTCGTCTGGTCGTTCCCCAACGACCGCAAGCTCGACAACCTCCCGAGGTTGATGGACCCGTCTTATCTCACCGACGACGCGATCCCACGGTTGATGGCGATGCGCGACGAACGACCCGTGGTCACGTCATGGCGCGATGAGCTGGTGCACTACGTCCCAGAGCGCAGCTGCATGATCCGCGTCATCTGTGAACTGGAAAGATCGACTGGACCTACTCAGGAAACGTACTACGCCAAGGCCTACTACGACACGTCCGGTCACCACACCTGGTCGGCCATGAACGCCTTGTGGGGGATGCGGGATCGCCTGCCCGCCGTGGCCGTGGCTCAGCCTTGTTTCTACGACGAACGCCGCCGTATCCTCTGGCAGCAAGGGGTGGAGGGGTGCCCGCTTGATCTGACGAAGCAGACCGACGCCGATCGTCTACGTTTCTACCGAAGCGTGGGCGAGGCGTTGGCGGGGTTGCATCAAACGCAGATCGCGTCGCGTTCCCATGACCAGCCCTCTGATTCGCTATCGCCGCTGCGTCAAACCGCTCATTTCGTATCGGCGGTGCGCCCGACGTCTTATATCCGGCTACTGGAGGTGCTGCGTGCATTGATTGTGGGACTCGATGACACGCGCCTCAAGCCGATGGTCACGCTACACGGCGACCTCCACCTGAAAAACTTCCTGACCCAGTCACAGAGGCTGGCGCTGATCGATCTAGACCGTGTGCGTCCGGGGCCACCGGGTCAGGACTTGGGCAGCTTCTTCGCCAGCGACCTTTTCGTCACCTTGCTTGAAGGGCGCAGTTTAGAAGCCGCTGGCGAAAGGATGACCCACTGCCTCGAGTCGTATCGAAGCCGCGTGCCTTGGCAGATCTCCATGCGCGACATGCGCTGGCACACGGCGTATTGCCTGATCGCCGAGCGAGTGTTCCGTTGTATCACCCGGCTCAAACCCGGGCGATTGGACCTGATCGACGACCTCATTGAGTTATCCGAGGCGATCCTCCGAGGCGAGAAAATTTTCAACGCCCCTAAGAGCACCCACGCGTGAGATGGACAGCCCCATGACCCACCCACGGACCATAACCAAGACCAAGCCACGGCTCATGTTCTACTGCCAGCACGTTCTTGGGCTGGGCCACCTGGTACGCAGCGTGGAGATCGTCCGTGGACTCGATCTGTTCGAGGTCTGTTTCATCAACGGGGGCGAACCCATCCAAGGATTTGCGTTTCCCGACGCGTTGGAGGTCGTCAACCTGCCCCCGTTGCGCGCCAACGCCGATTTCACCCTCCTCGAAACCTCCCAAGATGATGAGTCTGCCGACTCGATCCGGGTACAGCGCCGCGAGAGACTGCTGGATGTGTTCAACCGGTTTGATCCCGATATCGTCGTGGTGGAGTTATTCCCGTTCGGACGCAAGAAATTCGCCTTCGAGCTACTGCCCCTCTTAGCGCGTATCCGGCTCAAGGGACGTTGCACCCGTGTGGTGTGCAGCCTGCGTGACATCCTGGTATCGAAGAGGGACCAGGCCCGGCACGAAGAACGGGTGTGCCGGGTCATCAACCGCTACTTCGATCGGGTCCTCGTACACGCCGACCCGGCCTGGCACAAGCTCGACACGACGTTCGGACGGGTGAACGACTTGCAGTGCCCGATCGATTACACGGGGTACGTGACGCGGCCAACCCCGCCGTCCACGCGTGCGGTTGCAGACAACGTCACAGACCCTGTGATCCTCGCAACGATCGGCGGGGGACGCGTCGGGATTGAGTTGCTCGAGGCGGTCGTCGAGGCCAGCCACCTGCTGATCCCGTCCTTCAAGCACGAGCTACACGTCTTCACCGGCCCGTATTTGCCCAATGAGCGGTTTGATTCACTCGTCCAACGCGCGGGTCAATCGCCTCAGATCACGGTGCGCCGTTTTACGGACCAGCTCCAAGCATCTATGGTCCGGGCGGAGCTGTCGGTGAGCATGGCCGGGTACAACACGTGTATGGATATCCTCACCAGCGGAGTCCGGGCTTTGGTCTTGCCGTTCTGTGGAGGCGACAACGACGAACAGTCCATCCGTGCGCGGCAATTGGCCGCGAAGGGTGTGCTGGGCATCCTCGATGAAGACGACCTAGCCCCTGCGAAGCTCGCTCAACGAATGCTCGAATCGCTGCGGATCCAGCCGATAAAGATCCAGATCGATATGGACGGCGTCGAGAACACCGCCAACGCCCTGGCCCGTATGCTCGATGCGCCCCGCCCGTCCTCACGGAGAGCAACGCCACCAAACGACTGGGACGAACCCTTCAAGCAAACGCTGCGGCCGTTCCTCGAATCATTAGAAACTCAAGGCACGCCCAAGCGGGTCTTCTTACGCGATGACGACGTTGACGTGGATGAAGAGACCCTGCGAGATTTACTCGATATTATCCTTGCCAACGATGTCCCGATGAATCTCGAAATCATCCCCGCCACGCTCGACGAGGCGGGCACCCGGCTGCTCAAAGAGATCAAGCGCTCCCACCCGCGTCTCGTGGAATTCCACCAGCACGGCTGGCGACATATCAACCACCAACCCGAGGGTCAGGGCAAGAAGTGCGAGTTCGGGCCCGCGCGGAGCTTTGCACAACAACTCGAGGACATCGCTGCGGGCAAAGCCTTGCTCGAAGAGGTCTTTACGGAGCGTTTCGTCCCGGTCTTCACCCCGCCGTGGAACCGTTGCACCGAAGACACGTTCCGTGTGCTGGACGAACTGGGTTTCAAGGCCCTATCGCGTGACGCCGGGGCCAGCCCCCGCCCCGAGAGGTATCATTTTGTTGAGGTCCCGATCACGCTCGATCTTTACCGATGGAAGGGCGATACACGACTGCGACCCATCGAAGACATCGTCGCGGACCTGGTCGAGCAGTTACAACGCGATGACCCGGTGGGCCTGATGCTTCACCACAAGGTCATGGACGTGCGTGCGTTCTCATTCCTCGACACGCTGCTGGGCGAGCTGACCCGCTGCCGGGCGATCACGTTCTGCACCTTCGAGCTGCTGCTGGCCCGCCAACCCAGTGAAAGAGTCGTATCGGGGATGGAGGATGCGAACAGATGAGCCGTGGCAAAAGATACTTGCGGAAGGTGGTCTTGGACCGCCTCATGGAGATGAAAGGGCGTGTGGCTCTGTCCGTGGGGTGCATGGCCGCGGTGATCGTCACCGAATTAATCAGCCCTTGGCCTTTCAAGATCATCCTCGACCATATCCTGCTCGACAACCCTTTGCCTGTAGGCCTGTCCTTCCTGGCGTGGATCCAAGAGATAGACAAGACCCTGGCTGTGGTCTGGGTCTCCTCGGCGATCCTCGTGATCGCGGTGGTCAAGGGCAGCGCCTCTTACACGAAGACGTACGCGATGTCTCGAGTCGGGCATCAATTGGTCTACACGGTGAGGCGGGAGATGTTTTCCCACCTCCAGCGTTTGGCGCTGACGGTGCACCACCGCTCGCGGTCGGGGGAGGTGCTCACGAAGGTCACGGGCGACACACGGGCATTGAGAAACCTCTTCTCCGCGTCCGTGCTTGATTTTCCTACCTACGCCCTGGTGATGGTCGGGATGGGGGTGGTCATGGTGATGCTCAATGTGTGGTTGAGCCTGGCAGTGTTCGTGACGCTGCCGGTCCTGGGCGTGGTTCTGTTTCACCGCCTACGCACGCTCAAGCACACGACCACCCGCCAGCGCAGGCGCGAGGGGAAGATCGCGTCACGCGTCGGGGAAGCGATCTCTTCGATCACCCTGCTTCAGGTCTTCGGGAGGGAGAAATACGAGGAAGACCTATTTGACGCCGAAAACAAGCAGATGCTCGACGACAGCGTCCACATGGCCCGGGTCGAAGCATCCGCCGAGCGGACGATCGAGATCATCAACGCCGGCGGGCACTGGGTGGTGCTGCTGTTGGGAGCGGTCCTGGTGATCCGCGGGCGGATGACCCCGGGCGACATCATCGTCTTTAGTTCCTACGTCTCCAAGATGTACAAACCCATCAACAGCCTGGTCAAGGCCATGGTGAACATGACCAAAGCCGCGGTGAGCATCGGGCGGATCAGCGAGTTGTTCGACGCGGAACCGGAAACCCCCGACGCCGCCGACGCGATCGAGGCACGGGACATACAAGGACAGATCACCTTCGATAACGTCACGTTCGATTACGGCGACGGGCGCGGTGTGCTGCGGGACGCGACCTTTGACATCCAGCCCGGGCAAAGCGTGGCGATGCTCGGCTCATCGGGAGCCGGGAAGTCGACGATCGCCAGCCTGATCCCCCGGCTCTTCGATCCCCAAGAAGGCACGGTCGCCCTCGACGGGGTCGATATCCGCCGCTACACCCGCCGGTCACTGCGTGAACAGATCGGCGTCGTCCTCCAAGAAGCGACGATCATCGGGGCGACGATCCGCCAGAGCATCGCCTACGGGAAGCTCGACGCGACCGACGACGAGATTGTTGCCGCCGCCAAGGCCGCCAACGCCCACGGGTTCATCACCGAGCTCGAAAACGGGTACGACACGGTCATCGGCGAACGCGGGGCCACGCTCTCGGGCGGGCAGCGTCAGCGTTTGGCCATCGCTCGTGCCCTAATCCGCAACGCCCCGATCCTCATCCTCGACGAGCCCATGCGTGGCCTCGACGTCGAGTCCGAAGCCAAGGTCCGCGAAGCATTGAACCGCCTGATGCAGGGCAAGACGTGCCTGATCATCACGCACGACCTGAACATGGCGGGGTTGACCGACCTGATCTTCGTGCTCGAAGACGGCCGGGTCATCGAGCAGGGAATCCATCAGGACCTGATGGACCAAAACGGCCGCTACCGCCGGCTCCATGAGATCAAGACCGCCACCCACGAGCCGGCCGCGGTCCGGGGATAGAAACGCACGGGTCGACACCCTCACCATGAATGATCGAGCCGATACCATCACCCACAGCCAGACCACGGATCAAGTCACGGGTCGCACGCGATGTATCGCGCTGTTCCCGGGGGCTTTTCAACCGCCTCACCTCGCCCACGATACCGCCGTGCGCAACCTCGCCGCTCGTGACGACATCGATGAAGTGGTCGTCGTCATCACCAACCGGCACCGTCCCATCCCCGGGACGTCACTGGCGTTGGGGCCCGACGTCGCCCAGCGGGTCTGGTCAATCTACCTTGCTGGTGTTCCCAAGGTCCGGATCGAGATGGCCACCGGTAGTGCGGTCCAACACGCGTTGTCCTATTTCGATCGCGTAACGAAATCCGACCGGCTCTTATTTTGCGTCGGAGAAAGTGACCTCGGAGGTGGTGGGAACCGGTTCGACAAGGTTGCCGCCCTGTCGCAACAAACCGGTATCACCGCCGCCGTCATCACCGCCCCGACCGCACCACTTCCTGGCCGCGCGACCGGGGTGCGGGCGCACCTGGCTCAGGGTGACGACGGTCATGACGCGTTCATGGAAGCCCTGCCCACTCGGCTCACACTTCAGGACCGCCACGAAGTTTGGGAGGTATGCCGCCAGGGCATGAGGGACATCACCACACAAAGCATCCGCAGTCTACACACAGTCATCGCGCAAAGCGGGTTAGGAGAGATCGACGAGCTGACAGGCACGATGAACGGGAAACCGGATGAGGTGTACCGCTTGCGTCTCAAAGACGGGCGCGTGCTCTATGTCAAATACGCTTTCGATACGGTCAAGTCGGCTTCTCTCGACAAGCCGGGTAGCGTCAAACCACGCAAGCGGTTGTGGGCCGAGCAACGGGCCATCCGATGGCTACAAAACCAGGATGTACATGGGATCGAGATCCCACGGGTCACGCATTTCGATAAAAAAATCCGGACTCTGGTCCTCTCACCGGTGTGTGCCGGTGGCAGAAAACTGGAGGACGACCTGCGTCGCGGGATATTCGACCCGGCCGTGGCTAAACGGGCGGCCCGTTTCCTGACAACCTGCCATACGTCCACCAAACCGCTTCGCCCGCTGTGGGGCGATCGACACGCCGATCTGAATCATTGGCAGACCATGCTCGAGCTACGGACAGCAGCTTTGCGGTCCGACATCCTGCCCCTTTCGACACGCGGATGTCTCCAAGCTTTAAAGCACGCAAGCCTCAAAGCGACCCAAGACTGTTTTGTACATCTCGATTACCAGCCAAAGAACCTTCTTCTTCGTGGTAACGGGTTTGACCACGACAGGTTAGGTGTCATCGACTTCGAATTCAGTTCAAGCGTCGGCGACCCTGCCTTCGACATCGGCGGATTCGTAGGCCACTACATCTTTTGGGGCTTTTTGACGACCCGTCGAGACGCGTGTGAACGCGCGGCCCGCGAAGCGATGGATGAGTACGCACGCCCACGGAGCGAAAAATGGGGGCCCATGCGGAAACGAGCGCTGGCGTTCGCCGGCGCTTCGATACTCTATCAAATCGTTAAAAATAATCTCTGGGCGAACACCCGACCCTTCATCAACCCTCTGTTGACCATGGCGTGTGATCTGGTCGCCGAGGGGAATGATCAATCCGCACACCAGTCACCCGGAACTCGTCGATCATCTGCGCAGTAGAAAATGACGGGCCTCACGACACATCGGGTGTCGTCCAAGTTTGTGGAACCCGCCGACAGGTGATTTGGACGACACCCTGTCACAAACTTTGATTACATCTCGACATATCCGACCCTCTTCCTTCGAATGGATATGCCCCAGTCTTATAACCTGGCGTTGGATCGATCCAGGTTGTGAAAAACCAATGTCACCTGTAACGTCCGTAAATCTATAACTTGCCACGGGGTATGACTCGCACATGGCAACGGCGTGATCAAGTCCTATGCCCGTCGGCCATGTCCACCATCGCCAAAATACCTACCCTGACGGCAAGGGGCAGGTTTGGCCAGGCATTGGTAATCCGTTGCAGATCCATGTCTATCGGGTCAGGTGGTACTCTGACTGCACCGGATTCTGCACCGCCTTGATTTTGAGAAATACGTAACCTTTCGTTTTTTGAGGTACTTGGGTGTTTGGGTTCGAATCCTCCCGCGCCCATTCCCATTTTTTGCGATGACTTGCAATCGGTCGAATCCTCTTGAAACATAGGGAGTTTGGCGCATTTTCCGTTTGCGTTTTTCGATTGGTTTCGACTTGGTTCGGCGGGTTGCTGCACCGGATTTTGCACTGCATCGGTTGAGGGTTGAGCTTCCCCAGGAAAAGTGGACGGTCCCAGCTGCCAGGTAGGATGCCTGGCGAAAGGAGTCCACAAGATGTCGAAATCATTCTTAGCCGCGTGGGTATAAATCGTTGCCTGATTGTGTTCGATGATAAAGGGTACCCACCCATTGAGGGGTGATTCATTGGAGGAATGTCTCTGTGGCCGATAACCACCTCGATTGCAAGGGTCTAAACTGTCCGATGCCCATCGTCAAGATCAGCAAGGCGATCCGGGACATGGAGCCCGGGCAATGCCTAGAGGTCGAAGCGACCGATCCGGCGTTCCGCGCCGATGTTGAGGCTTGGTCGGCCAAAACCGGCCACGCGATCCTAGCGGTCGACGACGGGCCCCCAATCAAGGTGACGATTCGGCGGACGTAAGACGGGACCGTGTATGACCCACACCAGCCCCATCACCGATCAGCCGTTGGGCGATGACCATACCCCAGCGGTCGCGGATCTCTTATCTGACCTCAAGCGGTTGGAGCAACGCCTCGACACGGTCTCGCGGCAGTTGGAACAACTCAAAGCCGATCAGCCCACCGATCGCGTGACGATCGTGGCCTTTAGTGGGGACCTGGACAAGCTCATGTCAGCTTTCATTGTGGCCAACGGGGCCGCGGCGATGGGGTCGCAGGTGTCGGTGTTCTTTACCTTCTGGGGCTTGGCGGCCATCAAGAAGGCGACCGTCTATCAAAGAAAATCTTGGCTTGAGAAGATGTTTGCGTTCATGCTCCCGTCGGGGCCGCAGCAGACGGGGCTTTCGAAGATGAATATGTTCGGGCTGGGCCCGGTCTTTCTCAAGACGATCATGAAGAAAAACAACGTGGCGTCGATACCCGAACTGATCGATTTATCGAAAGAGATGGGGGTGCGGCTGATCGCGTGTCAGATGTCGATGGGGGTGATGGGGATCAGCCGGGAAGAGATTATTGACGGCGTCGAGTTCGGTGGGGTCGGGTTATACCTGGGGCACGCGACAGATTCACGCGTCACGTTGTTTATCTAAGCGCCTAGAAGGAAGCCATCGCGATGAAGGATTGCCTGTTGATGATCGTCGCGTGTGGGGCGGAAGACATCCACCGATCGACCCTCGCGTTTGCCACCGCGTTGACCGCGGCATCAAGCGATATCGAGGTCACAATATTCCTGGCGATGCGTGGCACGATATGGGCGTCGCGATCAGCTAGCCAGGTCGAGGCGGTCCCCGGGTTCGATTCCATCTACAACTACATCGACCTGATTTTAGAAGCCGGTGGCCGTGTCATGGTCTGCTCAACCTGCACCTCGAACCGGTGTCCGATCCCCGTCGGCGAGGATGAGGTGAGGCCGGGGATCGCGATCGCCGGCTTGCCCCAAGTCGCGGCTCGGATGGGTCAGGTATCGACGGTTGTCTTCTAGTTTTTAGTTACGTTGGTGGTCGTCTGGTTCACTCTCAGGGTGTTTTAAGCCGATCCCGGATGAAAATACCGCATGATTCGTGTACGCGGCAAGGGGGTTTTTGGTGTCCCATACATCATCGACGCGGTACTTTGATATACGATGCGTCTATCTCCACGGTTCATCCGAGTCCTCGAGACTGGACCTGCCGTGATACATCACGCCCCGTTGGGATGGACGATTCACAACGCGTAGGTCAGATAGGGACCCATCGGCGTAATAAATGATTCATGGATCCGCCCACCCTTCCAACGCCGCCGCCATCCCCCCCGGTTCGGGTCCTCGTGGTGGCCAAAGACCCCCGGCTACGCGACGCCCTGCGGTCGATGCTAGAACAGCCTCCGGGTCGTGATCACCCCCGCGAAAGCCTTCCCCAGGATACGTCCCGGTTGAACGGGCCACAGGGTTCGCCTTGTTACGAGATCACGGGTGTGGTGTCGATGGGCCAAGCCGGCACCGCCATCGAACAATCGGTCCGCGAGCAGCGACGTTACGCCCTTGTTTTTCTAGAGACCGATCACACCTACAATCCCCGCACCCATCACGGGCTGCAACGGATCTGGACAGCCGACGATGCGTGCCTGGTCGTTTTATTGGTCAGCCCTGAGGCCGGCTACGATCACGGGGTGATCCGTCAACACGCCGCGTTCCCGGACCAGCTGATGGTACTGGCCAACCCGCCCTGCTCCGAAGTGGTGCAACAGATCGCCATGATCTTTACGCGGATGTGGCACCAAACCATCGAGCTGCGCAGTGAAGTCGACGGGGCGTGCGACGTATCCGAATACCACGCCGTCAACCAGGCCCTCGCCCAAGCCAACGTCAAAGCCGCGGAGATGATGCTGGAACTCGAAGACGCCAAAGAGGCCAGCGATGCCGCGGTGCGGGCCCAGGCGTCGTTTTTAGCGAACATGAGCCACGAGATCCGCACCCCCTTGCACGCGATCCTGGGATACGCCGATCTGCTCCAGAACGAGATCGGCCACGGCGACGCCTCACGGTGCCGGAAGATGCTCGATACGATCCTCGTGAGCAGCCGGCACCTCCTGAACCTGATCAATAACGTACTTGACCTTTCGAAGTTCGAAGTGGGGCAGATGGTCGTGGAACGTATCCCGAGTGACCCGACCGAACACTTCAACGCCGTTATGACGCTTTTACAACCCGAAGCCGATGAGAAAGGGATCGAGCTTATCCTGCGCCACCATTCACCGCTGCCCGCGGTGATCCATATAGACCCCACCCGGCTGCGACAGGTCTTGATCAACCTGGTAGGCAACGCGATCAAGTTTACCCACCGCGGTCGCGTCACGGTCACGACCAGCCTGCTGGACCAAGACGGGTCACTCATGCTAAGGATCAAGATCTCTGATACCGGGATCGGGATGACCAAGGACCAGCTCAGCAGGATCTTTGACTCCTTCGTCCAAGCCGATTCTTCCACCACCCGGCGGTACGGCGGGACGGGCTTGGGGTTGGTGATCAGCAAGCATATCGCCGCAGCGCTCGGCGGGGGCATCACGGTCGAGAGCGAACCGGGTCGCGGAACCGTCTTTGAATGCCTGATGGACATCAGCGCCCCCGACGGCCCTTCAACCCCGTCCGCGACGACGGGCGGCGCTGACCTGAACGACGCCCGCTCGTCGCCCGGGCCGTTCCCGTTGGCCGATCTGCCCCAAGCCCATGTCCTCGTCGTCGATGACGTGGAGATCAATCGCGACCTGGTCGAGTTTGCGCTCCGCAGCGCGGGGATGGACGTTTCCACCGCGTCGGACGGGTTGCAGGCGGTCGAGATGGCGACCCAGCGGCCGGTCGATCTGATCCTGATGGACCTACAGATGCCTAGAATGGACGGTTATGCCGCGACCCAGACCCTGCGAGACCGTGGGCTAAAATGCCCGATCCTTGCGTTAACCGCCGACGCGATACAGGAGCACATCGATCGTTGCTTGGCCTCGGGCTGCGATGGGTACCTCACGAAGCCCATCGAGCCCGTCGCCCTCATCGAGGCCGTGGCAAAATACCTCCAACCCTCTGCCCCTGTGGAAACCGACATTGAAAACTAAGCCCGACGAGATTCAAGAATCATTGAAAGTGAATCTTCCCACGGTACGGACAGCGCGTCGTGGATATAGCACAAGATGGGGGTTACGGTTTTTATTCAGTGCGTCGGCGGCGTTGTCCGATCACCCTTGACAGTGGTATATACCGGTCCCGGATGAAAATACGGCGTGACTCGTGTACGCGGCAGGGAGATTTTAGGTGTCCAACGCATGCTCAACGCGGTACTTTGATACGCGATGCGTATATACCCATCCCGGATCAATACACGACCATACCCCGCGTGCTCGGTAGGGGACTGTTCGGGGTCCAATGTATACGCATCACGTATTAAAACACCACGGCGGGGATGTATGGGACAACGAAAAGTTCCTTGTCGCGTACACGAGTCATGTCGTTTTTTAGCCGGGCTCGGTATATCGCTGAGGCGGTATCTTGATACGCGATACGTCTATAAACTGTGGGATAGAGTTTCCTAATGGTGCTGCACACCGTCCCGCGCGGTACCCGTACACGTATAAACCTTGATGGTCAGTCACAGCAACACCCCCGTCGACGCCCCTGTTCCACCCCGTAACCGCCCGCTGGGTGGGCTGCTGGTGGCCCAGTTCTTCGGAGCGTTCAACGACAACGCGTGGAAGATCATGGTCGCCCTGTTGGCGATGCAGGCCGCGGGGGCGGGCATCGGCTCTGATGCGGCGGCGATCGAAGGGGCACAACAAAAATACGCGGCAATCTGCTTCGTGGTCTTTACCCTCCCCCTGATGCTGGTGTCCCTACCCGCGGGGGTGGTCGCCGACCGGGTCTCGAAACGCACCGTCATCATTGCGATGAAGGCGATGGAAGTCGCGCTAATGGCCGCCGGGGCGGTGATCCTATGGTCGGCCCCGGATAGCTGGATCGCACCATTGGTGGTGTTGGGGGCGATGGGGATGCAAAGCGCCCTGTTTAGCCCCGCCAAGTACGGGATCCTCCCGGAGCTGCTCGACCACGAACACCTCTCACGCGGCAACGGCCTGCTGGAGATGTGGACGTTTATCGCGATCGTCACCGGCACCGCGGTGGGGGGGGTGCTGCTCGATGTCACGGGCGATCGGGTGTGGCTAGCGGGGGTGGTGTTAACGGGCCTCGCGGGGGTCGGGCTGGCAGCGGCCACGCGCATCCCGGCCGTGCCCGCGGCACGGGCCGAGGGGGGGATGATTGAGACGCTCCGTACGGCGTGGAGCATCATCCGCAGCGACCGTGTCCTGACCCTGGCAGTGGCCGGGTCGGTGTTCTATTGGGGGATCGCCAGCCTCATTGGCCAGGACGTGCTGATCTACGCCAAGGCGATCACCCGCCACCTAGAGGCTTCGGACACCCTCAGCAGCGTACCGCTGGCGCTATTGGGGATCGGTGTAGGGGTAGGTGGGATGATCGCGGGCCGGTTATCGGAGGGTAAAGTCGAGTACGGGCTGATCCCGCTGGGCGCACTGGGGATGAGTGTCGCGTCGATGCTCTTAGGTCTGATCGGGCCGGGGCTGATCGGCACGAATATCTTGATGGTGGTTTTAGGGATCAGCGGCGGGTTGGTCGTGATCCCGCTCAACGCGATCTTGCAGTGGCGCACACCGGCCGAATCGCGCGGGGCGGTGATCGCGGTGGCGAACGTGATCATCTTCGCGGGGATCCTTCTGGGATCGCTAGCGGGGTATTACCTAGCGGTCCGCGGGCTCGATGCCCGGGGGATCCTCGTGGTGTCTGCGGCGATCATCGTGCTGGGCACGGTCTGGGCGGTATGGCTTTTACCCCAGGCACTGGCACGGCTGGGCTTGGTCCTGCTTACTCACACGTTCTACAAGCTTCGGATCGTCGGACGCCAGAACGTGCCCTCGCAGGGCCCGGCGTTGCTGGTACCCAACCACGTCACCTTCGTCGACGGGCTGTGGTTGATCGCCAGCCTCGATCGGCCGGTGCGGTTCATCGTCGATTCGCACTATTACGAGAAGTGGTGGCTGCGGCCGTTCATGAAGGCGTTCCGGGCGATCCCGATCAGCGCCAGCGGCGGTCCGCGTGTACTGCTGCGTGCCCTGCGTGACGCGGGAAAATACCTCGATGAGGGCGACCTCGTGTGCATCTTCGCCGAGGGGCAGATCACGCGCACGGGGATGATCCTGCCGTTTCGACGGGGTTTAGAACGGATCGTCAAGGGGCGCACCGCCCCGATCATCCCGGTCCACCTCGACGGGGCGTGGGGCAGTATTTTTAGTTACCACGCCGGCCGGTTCGTGACCAAGCGGCCGCGAAAAATCCCGTACCCGGTCACGGTCTCCTACGGCAAACCCTTGCCCAGCGATACCCCGGTGTGGAAGGTGCGCGAGGCGGTCCAGGACTTGGGCCGGGCGGCGTGGGATCTACGCAGCGAAGAACGCCCGCCGCTGCATCGGTCGTTTATCCAAGCGGTGCGTCGCCAGCCTCGGCGGTTCGCGTTTGGAGATGAAAGGCGCCCGAAGATGACGGCGATCCAAGCCCTGACCGGGGCGATCCTCTTAGCCCGTGTACTTCGTAGCCGCTGGGCCAACCAGCCACGCATCGGGATCTTGCTGCCCCCTAGCGTTGCCGGGGCGTTGGTGAACCTCGCCACCACCCTTGCGGGCAAGACGAGCGTGAACCTTAACTACACCGCCGGGCCATCGGGGATGAGCTCCGCGGTCCAACAGGCCCAGCTACGCACCGTGATCACGAGCCTCATGTTCCTTGAGAAAGCCAAGCTGGAGCTGCCCAAGGGGGTGCACCCGCTTTACGTTGAGGACCTCACCAAGAACATCACCAGCGGCGCACGCTTGTTTGGGTTGCTGTTGGCGCGGTTCGCCCCGAGCCGGTGGATCGAGCGGATCTGCGGCTGTGAACGACACACGACCCTCGACGACGAGGTGACGATCATCTTCTCGAGCGGGTCGACCGGTGACCCGAAAGGGGTGATCCTCACGCACGGGAACATCGACTCCAACGTCGAGGGGGTGGCTCAGGTCTTCCCGGTCCAGCGACAAGACAAGATGCTGGGCATCTTGCCGCTTTTTCATTCGTTCGGGTACATGACGCTTTGGCTGGCAATCAACCACGAGGTGGGCGTGGTGTTCCACCCCAACCCGCTCGACGCCGACGCCATCGGCAGGCTCATCGAGCGAAACAAGCTTACGATCCTGATCGCGACCCCGACGTTCTTGCAGCTGTACCTGCGGCGGTGCACGCCCGGGGCGTTCGGGTCGCTGCGGGTGGTGCTGACGGGGGCCGAGAAGCTGCCCGACCGATTGGTCGAGGCGTTTGAGCAGTCGTTTGGGATCCGCCCGATCGAGGGGTACGGGGCGACCGAGTGCTCGCCGGTGATCGCCGTCTCTACTCTGGACGTGCGATACGACGGGGTCTTCCAGGCCGGTTCGCGGCGGGGGTACGTGGGTCAGCCGCTGCCGGGGGTTTCCGTGCGCGTGGTGGACCCGGACACGTTCGAACCCTTGGGCTGTGACGAGCCGGGGATGCTGTTGGTTAACGGTCCGAACGTGATGGCCGGGTATATCGGCCGAGACGACCTGACCGCCAAGGCGATGCGCGACGGGTGGTACGTCACCGGGGACATCGCCAGGATCGACCAGGACGGGTTTGTGAAAATCACCGACCGGCTGTCGCGGTTTAGTAAGATCGGCGGGGAGATGGTGCCCCACGGCAAGGTGGAGGAGGCCCTGCACGAGGCCACGGGGTTGGAGATCCAGACGTTTGCGGTCACCGCGGTGCCCGATGAAAAGAAAGGCGAACGGCTGGCGGTGCTGCACACCCTCGACGAGAAACGGGTCCCGGACCTGCCCAAAAAGCTCACCGAGATGGGCCTGCCGAACCTGTTTATCCCGCGGGCGGACCAGTTCATCCGCGTCGAGCAGCTGCCATTTCTGGGCACCGGGAAGCTGGACCTGAGGCAGATCAAGAAAACCGCGCTAGAATCACTGGGTCAATGAACCTGGAAACCACGAAGGGGGTATTCAATAAATGCGCGCTGTCATTCGATTTTTCAGAAGAAACAAAAAGAAAACACGAGCCGGGCGGCGCTGGCTACGGCGGATCGCGATCGTGTCGCTGTTGTTCCTGGCCGTGCTGATCACGTACGGGGCGATCGGGTCGGGGGCGAGCTCGGTGTCGGCCTCTTCGGCGTCGTCATCGGGGTTTGTCCACACGATGACGATTCCTCTTGAAGGCGGCCGGTTCCACGTGGGCCGGGTGCTGGGCGGCGTGGGTGGATGGTTGGGTTTAGATGGGAACGCGATTGAAAGAAAGCTAGACCTGCGGCTGGATGTGTCGGGCCGTATCGGGCGGATCGTGATCGATAAGATCCAGTCGCTGACGAACTCGGTGATCAGTACGCAGTTGGGGCCGGACCAACTGACGCTCACGCTGGATCGTCTGCGGCTGCGACGCGAAGAAAAAAACCTACGGACCCGGTTCCGGTTGTGGGTGGGGACGCTGTTCCCCGAGGCGGCAGCGGCAGCTGCGGCGCGATACGGGGTCTGGGTCCACCGGCCGGGCCAGAGCGACTCGGTGGCGGTGACAGACTTTCAACCGATGGATCATGACAGCGTGGTCGTCTTGGTGCATGGCCTGGACGACCCTGGACGGGTGTGGATGAATCTACGCCCAGCGCTTCTCGATCATGGGGTCACCGTGGCGCAGTTTGAATACCCCAACGATCAGCCGATCGATGAATCGACACGGCTTCTCGCAGAGGAATTGCGGCAGCTGCGCCGGTGCGGGGTCGATCGTGTAAGCATCGTCTGCCACAGCATGGGTGGGCTGGTGAGCCGGCATGTGTTGACCGATCCGCGCTGGTACGGCGGTCACGGCGACGCGCATGAGGACTACCCCGACGTGGACCGACTGATCATGGTCGGCACGCCGCACCACGGTTCTCAATTGGCGAGGCTGCGCCTGGTGGCGGAGGCGCGTGACCAGATCGTGCGGGTCTGTAGCGGTGAAGGGATGCTCTTCGGGGCGATCTTCGACGGCGCCGGTGAGGCGAAGATCGATCTGCTGCCCGGCAGCGCATTCCTGACCGCTCTCAATGACCGGCCGCACCCGGCGGGGGTGAAGATGATGATCATCGCGGGCAAGGCCAGCCCGGTCGATGAAAGCTCGATCGAACGGGTGCGGGCTGAGCTCAAGCCCTGGCTGAGCAGTTCGTCCAATGCGGATGACGTCCTGGATGAGGTCAGCGGGGCGTTGGAGGCGGTGGTCGCGGGGGTCGGGGACGGGTCGGTGTCGCTGGCGTCGTCGCGGCTAGAGGGGGTGGAGGATTACACGCTGGTCGAGGCCAACCACCTGTCGATGATCCGCAATGTTTTTGAATCCTCGACACGTGTACCCCCGGCGGTGCCGATTATCCTTGATCGGCTTGATGTCGAGTTAGATCCCTCGCCGGTCCGTGAGCATGAATCACGGTAGCTGTGTCGTAACCAAGAGGACTGGGAATATCCGTAAAAGATCTCTGTTCTTCTCTTGGTGGTCCTGCACAGGTCAGGACAGATGTGTTGTCCACGAGGGCTTTAGCCGCGGGCTGGCAGCGCGGCAGCGGGAGCGTATCCCGATTTCATGTACGATCTGTGAGGCTCGTCATGAAGTGGTCTGGTTATTCGCAAGAAACCGCTCCCTCACGGTCGCGGCTCGCTGGGAACGTCATACGCCATTTCGGGAAACGCTCTAAGGGTCCCGGTGGCCTGATCTTACGCATCCTTACTTCTGCAGGGCTACCCTGATCTTTTATGGTTGGGATGGCCTGTCGATGGATCGTGATGCTCTTGGCGGTGATAAGTTTGCACCGGTTGGATGATCAACCATCCGTGGGTTCTGGGGTGCTTCGGAGGTTTTGACGCAGCCGGAGGATATCGTCCTTGACGTCCAGATCCTTGTTCAAAGCCGCGGCGCGGGCGTATTGGGTGGCGGCCTGTCGGTAGTCTCCGCGAGCCTCACAGACCACGGCTAAGTTGTAGTGAGCCTCGCCGGTATCGTCCGCGACCGATCTGTACGCCTGGAGAGATTCCTCGTAGCGACCGATCAGCCCCAAGGCCAAAGCGGCGTTGGCGCGGAACCTCGCGTTCTCCGGGCGGGCTTCGGCGGCGCGGACAAAGTAGGACAGCGCCCCGTCGGCATGGCCGCTCATCAGCATGCACAAACCCATGTTGTTCAGGAGCACGGGGTCAGCCTCGGCGATGTCGAGCCCCGCGGCCAGAGTATGCATCGCCTCTTCGAGTCGGCCGCGGCGGATCTGTAGCTCCGCCAGGTCACAATACGCGGGCAGGAACATGCGGTGCTCGTCCAACAATCGTTTGAAAACCATCTCGGCTTGATCTTCCTTACCCTGATAAGCCAAAATCCGAGCCATCAGCCGCAGGGTTTGCGGCGTAGGGGGGCGATCCGCGGCCGATTCGAACTGGTTCTGGGAATCGTTCGCCCATGCGTACGACTTCGCCGTTCTGGATTCCGTTTCGCACCCGGTCAGGGACAGACCCAGCAGAGCCGTGACCAGCAGGCCATTTAAAGTCATCGATAAAGAAGCCGTCGGCGTCTTCACCCCTCGGACGTATGGCTTGGTCTCGTATTTGCGTATCATCTCGTCAATCCTTCGTAAAAATTACTTATTAAAAGTTTGCCAAACCGGGTCTTCCTCTGACCACACGCTCAAGACGTACTGAGACGCCATCCCCTCCCCACCCGGGGTGCCATCGGAAACGAGGTCCACGGTTAAGCCGGCTTCGGTCATCGCTGCCTTGATCGCGTCGACTCGGGCCTCCATGAGCTGGCCGGTCTGGCCCCTGTGGCGCACGTTGATCATCATCCCCGGGTACTTCTTGATATGCCCGGCTAACACGGCGATATCGCGGTGGCCCAGGTCATTGAACTGGGCTGAGCCTTCGATGAAGTGGTACGGGTAGATGGTGTGTTGGCGGGTGAGCGCGTTCTCTTCTTGGCGACGCAGGTACGATTCGACCATCCATTTGTTCATGCTCGACGCTTCGGGACCATCGATCATCAAGTTCGATTCGGGGGTTTCGCAGCCCATCGCCACGAATAGGGCACCGGTGGCCGCCCACGCCCATGTCGTCTTTAATTTTTTCATCACATGGAGCTCCATTGAACTATCCTTCCATCTTTCGGGACCAAGCCCAGACTACCCGCCAAGCAACTCGGCGAGCTTGATCGATGCCGGCCCGACCGTGACCACAATCACCGCGGGGAAGATAAACACAATCATCGGCAGCAGCAGCTTAACCGCCATTTTTTCAGCCGATTCTTCCGCTCGCTGCGACCGCAGCTCGCGCATCGAGGTCGCGAAACTTTTCAGCGCGTCACTGATACTGGTGCCGAACTGCTCGGCCTGGGCCAGCACGCCCGCCAGAGATGCCAGCTCGTCGGCATCGGTGCGGTCGGCCATGTTCTGGACCGCGTCGGCCCGGTACGTGCCCAGGTGGATCTCGAGGTTCGCCAGGGCCATCTCATCAGCCAGGACGCTGCTAACCCGCCGGATCTCGTCCGTGACCGAGTTCCAGGCCATGTCCATCCCCATCCCGGCGCTGACACAGATCTCCAACAGATCAATCGCTTCGGGCAGAGACTGCTGGACCTCATCGCGTCGGCGACGGCGATGGATCGCGACGATCAGGTTGGGCAAGAACGACAACGCCGCCGCCCCGGCTAGCACATACAGCATACGCAGCGGCAGATCCATCCTCAGCGGGTAAATGAATACAGCCAGGACCAGCATCCCCCCTAAGAACAGAAACGTCTTGCAGCCCAGGTACACCTCCGCGGCCAGGAACCCGTGGTAGCCCGCTTTGGCCATCGCCGCCCGCAGATGCGCCGACGGGCCCTTGCTAGACACCCGTTGCCCGGTGCGATGCAGCATCGCGGTGAACCGCGACTTTGGGTTGTGCTCCAGCGGTTCGGGAAGATCCGTGCCGTGCTCGAATAGCCGGTCCTGCAACCGTTTCCGCTGTGCTTCGCGCCCGATCACGATCGCGGCACCGATCGCGGTCACACAAACAAAGATCAGTATAGGGATCAGCCACTCGTACATTTGAACGTCTCGTCAACGACCACGTGGCCGCCGTGTCAATACCGCAGCGCCGTAAGCCACCTCATCACCATCACCCCGATCAGGAGGCTCAATCCCCCTCCCAGCAGCAGCAGATGCCCCGTAGACGTGGCGAACAGCGGCTTCATATACTGCGGGTTGAGGAGGTTCACGACCAAAAAAACAATAAAGGGCAAGGCGATCAGGATCCGCGAGCTAAGCTTGGTCTGAGCGGTCAGCACCCGCACCCGCCGGCCCAGCTTCATCCGATCGCGGATCACCGCGGCCAACCGGTCCATCAGGTCCGCGAGGTTGCCCCCGGTTTGGAGCTGGATAATCACCGCGGTGGTGAACAGCCTCAGGTCTTGGCTGTTGTACTTGGCCCCCACCCGCCGGATCGATTCTTCCAGTGTTTCCCCGAACGCGTGGTTCTGACAGATCTCCGCAAACACGTCCCGCACCGGGTGGGGCAGCTGCTGGGACGCGAGCTGAAGGCCCGCCAGCAGCGGCTGCCCGGCCCGCAACGACCGGGCGACCATCCCTAACGCGTCGGCGAACTGCCTCTCGAACGCCGCCACCCGTCTTTCGGCGCGGATCCGGTTGTACACGTAAAACATCGCTGCCGTCGTCCCCCCTGCGATCAGTGCCGGGGTCAACGAGCCCAGCAACAGCCAGGTAAGCACCATGACCATCAGCACCACGCCCAGCAGGCCCATCAGGATCGAAGACGCGGCGACCTGCCAGCCGGCGCTAGAAAAATGATTCTCGACCCTCTGCCACAGCCCGTACGACGACCGGGTATCAGGGACGGTGGTGGTCGTTTCCTGGCCCTCGTGCCACAGACGCACGATGCGCGACCGCCCCTCATCGTCAGTCAGCCCCAGACGCCGCTCGACCCGTTGGATCCGCATCGCCCGGCGCAGCGACCAGGCCAGCATCAACAAGACCCAAAGCGACAACACCAGCCCAAACGCCGACAGGACGCTCACGAGCACCGTATTGTCCGCAAACCCGTACCGCACCAATGGCTCCTACGAGAAATCCATCCCGGTGTTGAGCTTCCGCCGCCGGAATAAATCCTCTGGGATGATCACCCCCTCGGCCTTGATCCGGCCCAGCACACGCGGGTAGACCCCGCACGCTTCGTAATACCCTTGTGCGTGGCCGTCCTGACCCACCCCCATCTGCCTGAAGCGGAACAGGTCCTGGATCAACACCGTCGCCGATTCCATCCCCGCGATCTCGGCGATGTTCAGTACCCGCCTGCGCCCGCCGGTTAGCCGGCCCACGTGGATCAGCAGGTTCAGCGACGACGCCATGTTCTGGCGGATCACGTGCAGGGGGAAGTTCAGCCCGGCCATGCTCACCATGTTCTCGATCCGCCCCAGGGCGTCGCGCGGGCTGTTGGCGTGGACCGTGGTCATCGAGCCCTCGTGGCCGGTGTTCATCGCCTGGAGCATGTCCAGGGCCTCGGCGCCGCGGACCTCGCCGATGATGATCCGGTCGGGCCGCATCCGCAGCGCGTTGCGCAGCAGGTCGCGCTGGGTCACCTCGCCCTTGCCTTCGATATTCGGGGAGCGCGTCTCTAGGCGGACCACGTGCTTCTGCTGGAGCTGAAGCTCCGCTGCGTCCTCGATCGTCACGGACCGTTCGTCCTCGGGGATCCACTTTGAAAGCACGTTCAGCAGCGTTGTCTTGCCCGAGCCCGTCCCGCCCGAGACGAGGATGTTGACCCGTGACTGCACGCAGGCCTCGAGGAACGCAAGCATCTCGACCGTGACCGACCCCAGCTCGACCAGTTTCTTGGCGGTGATCGGCTCGGCTCCGAACCGGCGGATGCTCATCATCGGCCCGTCGATCGCCAGCGGCGGGATGATCGCGTTGATCCGCGACCCGTCGCTGAGCCTCGCGTCGAGCATCGGGCTCGATTCGTCGATCCGCCGACCGACCCGTGCCGCGATCCGCTGGATCACCTTCAGCAGGTGCTGGTCGTCGCGGAAGGTCACGTCGGTGAGCTCCAGCTTCCCGTGGCGCTCGACGTAGACCCACTTGGAGCTGTTGACGAGGATATCCCCGATCGCCAGGTCGCGCAGCAGGTCCTCGAGCGGGCCGAGGCCGAAGATCTCGTCGAGGATCTCGCTGATCAGCCGCTTGTTTTCCGTCGCCGACAACGGGTATTTCTGGTCCCGTAGCAGCTTGTCGACCTGCCTGGAGCATTCGGTCCGCAGCTGGTCGGCGGGCATGTGCTGGGCCTCGAGCAGGTCCACGGTCTCGATGAGCTTGCGGTGAACGTTCACCTTGATCTGCTCACGCAGGACCGGGGTCAGCTCTCCGTTGCTTCCTGATGTGTTTACGGCGCGTGTCATACCTATCATCGCATGAGACTCTTCTGTTCGTTTTGGACATGGGAACGAACAATGTCAACAGCCAAATCCCGCACGTCACGGCGTAGCGGGGAACGGGGGGCCACCTCATCGAGGAACTGCCCGAAATTAATCCCTCTCGCGGCGCTGCGGAAGTCGTTGCGTATTCTTTGAGGCTCAACTCCATGAAGTGCTCTCTGGGCTTCCTGAATCGAAATGGCTTCTCCCCATCGGCGATACCGGTTGACCACAAGCATCAATTGGTGCTGAGAAATGCCGGCACCGGTAAGGGATTCTAGGACCGCTCTGGCGTTCCGTACATCTTTGACGGTTAATTGGAAGACAATTAATGTCAGGCTGCTGGCTTTGGCCAGGCTCGCGGCAACCTGCATCGACACCGTGGGGGCGTCGATTACCGTGCAGTCGTACCCGGCGCTGCACGCCTCGATGGCGTCGGCCAGCCGCTCCTGCTTCAGCGAAGCCGGGTGTGAGAAGTCGATGCTCGCCGGGCTCAGCAGCACGTCGACGCGGTCCGAGTGGGTCACCGCGGCGGTGCGGATCACGTCGTCGTCGATCTCCCCACGCCGCGCCAGCACGTCGGCGATCCCGTATTGCCCGTTGGTCCCGAAGTAGCCGGCGATCGCTCCGTAACGGGTGTCGAGGTCGACCAGGAGCGTGGGTTTACGCACGATCGCCTGGACCTCACCCGCGAGGTTGACCGCCAGGGTCGTGGCCCCGCAGCCACCCCCGGCCGATAGGATGGTCACCACCGCCCCGCGGCGGCGCGGGGACGAGGACCCGTTGAGGATCAGCCGGTGGAGGACCGGGGTGAGTTCCGAGGTCAGCGTGCTCTTGACGCAATAGTGGCGGGCACCCACGTGCATCGCTTCCATGACGCTGTCGGCGTCCTGGTCGTGGGAGAGCACCACGAACCGGGTGTGCCCCAATCCATCGATAATCGGCCTTAGACCCGCGAGTATCTGCGACCGATCGGGGTCGATATCGACCAGCACCACGGGAGACGGTTCTTGCTCAAAGCGGTTCATCAGCTCATCCAAACTTCTGCAGCGGCGCACGGGGGTGAGACGGTCGTCCTTACCGACCGCTCCGGTGACGGCCCGGACCGTTTCGTTTTCCTGTGTCACCAGCCATGTTCCCCGCACGGTATCCATGAAAGCCTTTTACTCCTGTGGCGAATCGATCCCGGGCCGGCCGTCGATCGGCGGCAACGGCCCGCGCCGCGATGGCGGGACGATCACCGTCGGTTGCTCGTAGTCCGTCCAGGCCCCAGGGCCCTTGAGACGGTGCAGCCCGCGGCGGGTCAGCCAGTTCGCCGCCGCGTCCGGTGGTTTGGGGGTGGCGCCTTCAATCTGGCCCATCGCAAACAGCTCCCAATCGCTGGGTTCACGATGGGCGTCGCCGGGAACCAGCAGGTCATCGGCATCGACCGACATCGGCTCGACCAGCGAGACCGTCGCGATCACCACCAGCTCGGTGTCGCCGCGCTCGTAGCGTACCGACCGAAATAGCGGCCCGAGGATCGGTAGGTCCCCGAAGCCCGGGACCTTCTGGATCCGCGCGATCACGCTGCGATCGATCAGGCCCGCCATCGCGAAGGTCTGACCGTTCTTCATCTCCAGGGTCGTTTCGGCGCGGCGGGTGAGGATCGACGGGATCTCGAACCCCTGGATCATGACCGCCCCGACGTCGCTGAGGTCGCTGACTTCTGGTGCCACATGCAGCCGGATATGGCCGTCCCCCAAGACCAGCGGGCGGAACCGCAGCCGCACCCCGAATTCTTTGTACTCGATCGTGATGCTCGTACCCCCGCCGGTGGTCGTGCCCTGGGCGACGGGGATCGGGAACTCACCGCCGGCCAGGAAACTGGCTTCTTCCCCGCTGATGGCAACCAGCGTCGGCTCCGAAAGCACACGCAGGTATTGGTTGTCTTGCAAGGCCTCCACGAAGATCTGAAGATCCGCGTTGGGGAACCCCGCGAACAGCGTCACCGCTGAGCCGATCGACGTTTCGGTGTTGAAGATGAACGGGACGTTGGTCCCCGCCAGGACGTTCTCAGGGGGGCCGATGTTGATCCGGTTCGGGTTGCCCCCGACCGTTGAGCCCCCGAAGAAGTGGTCGCCGGTCTGGAACGCGTTGATCCCCAGGGACCGCAGCGCCTGGCGGCTGGCCTCGGCGACACGGACTTTGATCATCACCTGCTGGACCCCGGAGATGCTGGTCATGTCGACGTACTTGATCTCTGTGGCATCCAGGAACCGGTGCAGGGCGTCGATCTGCTCGGCCCGCTGCATGGACCCGGTAGCGACGATCACGTCTTGCGACTGGGTGAGTTTGATCCTGGCCCCGGGCAAGAAGCGGTTGATCTCACGGGTCATCTTAACCAGATCGATCTCCACGTAGATCCGAGCCTGCCACACCTGCCCGTCCTCGTTCCACAACGCCAGGTCGGTCGAGCCCACGGTCCTGCCGACCACGAGGACCTGATCGGGGGCGACGACCTGGACATCGGCCACATCGGGATCGGCGACCGAGACCTGCTTGACGAACCACGGGGTCTTGATCAGCGACGAGTGACCAGCGGGGACGCTCAGCTCACGGCTAAGCGGCACCGCGAAGGCCTCGGTGGTCACGGACGCCGGGGCGTTAGCGTCGCCGGTGGTGTTATCGGTCTGCCACTGGGCCGCCGGGCTAGACGGGATTGTGACGGTGGATTGGATCTGATCGTTGGCGGTCAGGGGGGGGGGTCGCCGAGTAGACGTGCACGGCGTTCGGAGAAGGGACCCTGTCGACACGCAACGGGGGCTGCATCCGGGGTGACCCGTTGGCGGCGGGCGGGCGGGCGGTGACCTGGCCGGTATCATTGACGGCCGCGTCGGTATCCATTCTTCCCAAGGAGCTAAGGCCGCTAAGGATAATCACCGCGCTCGTAATGAGCAGTGGGGTTCGAAAGACGGACAACTGTTGTCTACTCATCGTGCAGCCCTTTTACATGCTTCGAGATGCTTCATGACCGATCTGAGATGCTCGAGAACAGGTTCTGTTTCCAGGTCTTCGGGTTAAGGGGTTTGGCCTTCTTCCGGCACAGGGAACGATTTGATTTCTTCGCTCGAAGCCCCGCGGATGATCCGCATTTCCCACATCGGAGGTGGGGGGGGAGGGTCGAGATCTTCGCTTAGCTCAAACAGCGAGGGCACCGGGATGATCGGTTCCGGCTGCGGCTGGGGGGTAGGGATATCCCCGGCGAGCCTGAGCTCATCTTCAAGCTCGTCGAGGGCTTTGATCTGCCCGTCGCGGAGCACGGTGGCCTGGTCTTCGGTGTGGATCTGGTCTTCGGGGTTGCGGATCGCCAGGGAGATTTTCCCGTGCGCGGCTGCTAGCTGCAACGCTTTGGTTTGTTTGGCGTCGACCATCAGGGTGACGACCGGTCTGCGGCTCGAGCGTACACGGCGTTGGACAATATCGGTTATTTCTTGAGGGTCGTGTTTGGAGTAGAGCGTCTTGTCTCCCACCGCTAATACCCGGATTTTCTGGAGGAAGATCTTGGCGACCGCTTGGCCCGATTTACTGCCGCTGGCGTTGGAGGGCAGGCGAAAAGCTGCTAGGACGTCCACCACACACCCGGGGTAAAGGTGCCCCCGCACGCCCGAGTGCTCGTCGACCTCCACGCTCACCGCCCGCATCCCGGGGGGCAGGTTCGCCGCCATCTGGACCCCGGGGTCTTGGTCGACGATCGAAGATTGGGTCAGTGGCTGGCCCGCGACCAGCGGCGCTGACAACACCTTGCCTATCACCTGGACGGTGTTGGAGAAGGCCTCATTTGGGGCATCGTCCCTGTCAGCCGTGATCAGGGCCACGTCGTCTTTGCTGACGACCGTCATCGCGGATAATGGCTTAGCGGCGACCACCACGTTCACCTTGGCTGGCGGGGGGGCTTGAACCACGGGCTGGGGCTTGGCGCGGAACGAAGCGACCAACGCCGCAGCGCAAAACGCGGCGACGATGCCCAAAAACGTGATCCCGGCGATCGACCATCTTAGCTGCATCTTCCCTGTCCTTCGTTACACGAGCCCGATGTAGTCCGTCATCGCGGCCACACACAGGCCCAGGAAGATGGCCGCCCCATACGGCATCTTCCTCATCCCCTCGGTGGGGGGCACAAACTCACGTGCCTGTGACGGCTTTATCTGGCCCAGGGTTAGCGCCGCCAGCGCGTAAGTCAGGCCCCAAAGATTGGTGGCTACGCTGCGGCCTTCTTTTTTCATCAGTGACGCCCCAATACCCAAAAAAGCTCCGATCACCGCGACGCTTAGAAGTGCGACGATACCTAGGCTGGTACCCAACCAAGCCCCCGCGGCGCCCATCAGTTTGGCATCTCCCGCTCCTCCACCGGCGTAAGCAAATAAGATCACATACGGAGTCGCCATCAAAACACACCCTCCGATGCTATCCCACAACCCCCCCCAACCGGCGAGCCACCCCGCGAACACGAGTCCCGCCACGCAGGTCGGCAGTGTGAGCCAGTTCGGGATACGGTGGCTGGCCAGGTCGCAGGCCGCACCTACCAGTGAGGCGCCGATCACGACGCCCCACTGGTAGGTCAACACTTCTTGATGCAGTAACTGGGTGGCCCACATCGTCGAAGCCTTGGCCCTGCGTTTGGTCGACCGGTGATCAACCGATACCGTCGATCACCGCCTGGGTTTCCCCGAACCGTGTCGTGATCGCTTGGGACAGAGCGGTGATCGCGGCCACCATCGCGGCTACGACCAGCGCGGTCATCACAGCGTACTCCACGGTTTCCAGTCCCTGCTCGTCTTTCATGAAACGCTTCAGAAAAGACACCATAGGTATAACCTCCTTATCCGGCGACGCTATCGCGTGGGAAAGCGTCCACCAAGGTTATTACAGGCGCCGGTCAGCCGAAACAATCGACCGATACAGCCGTCACCATGTCTCTCAATATGTTGGCCATCACAAGACACATGCGCCTTTCCATCGATATCAACATACCTCACGGGTGACATGCGTCCTATCTCGATCCCCCCTTTACAATCCAAAAGAGAAATGACATGGTCATTCTAATTGGATCAGGCAAGATAGTCAAATAGTTATTCTACACTTTTGAGAATAATTCGGGTTATCTGAACTAAATCGACGTAGCCTTGCGGCGATCAATTCATAAAAAACGCTACGGGCTTGAAGTGTTTGAACAATCATGTAATCCTCGAATTGATTTCTCTCAACAAGGCGACGTCCGATAAATTGCTGGACGATCAATCGAGCGTCTGGTCTTTGGATTAAACGGTTAAGCATGGACTCTGAAAATCGCCTAAAGTGACTAGGGTCGGCGGGGTTTTCATTTGCGATTGCACATCCTATGGCCGCGGGATCCGTGTGGTCGTCACAGTTATCGGTCTACGCCGGAGGACCGACGCCTTTGACCGATGATTCGATATGAGCAAGTCATTGAGACGGCGATGGTGGGTGGATCAAGAGCCGCCCCCAGAGTTGATCGATCGATTCGGACCCGTCGAGGAACTCCACGTGAAGCACCGGCCGGTAGACCGGTACCGGGACTTGCAACCGGTCAAAAATTGGTTTCCATTTCACCCAGTCTTTTTCGGTGGTGATCACGGCGTCGGCTTCGCACGACACCGCCTCGTGGAGGATCGTTTCGATCTGAGATTGGGTATAAGCATGATGATCCGCGTAGGTGCGTACCGCGATCACCTGGTTGCAAGACCCGGCCAGCATCGCGGCAAAGGCATCGGGATTGCCCACCCCGCACACGCCCAGAACCCGCGCTGGCTTGAGGGTAGATACAGGTTGAGGGCGGTTGTTGATGTCAAGCAGCTGTCGCCAGCGGTGGGCCGTGTGCGCGATCGGTCGGTGTCCCGTGATCTTTTCAACCTGTCGATCCAGCTCCTCGAGATCAGCCCGCGAGACGCGGTCGCAGCGGGTCATCACGATCGCGTCGGCTCGCCGTAGACCCACCACCGGCTCGCGGAGCAAGCCGCGCGGAAGGACATGGCCGTAACCGAATGGTCGGGTCGCGTCGATCAAAACCAGGTCCAGATCGCGGTGCACCCGACGGTGCTGGAACCCATCGTCGAGTAAAAAAATATTTATGCCGGGATGCCTAGCTAATATCTTTTGAGCCGACTGGACGCGGTCCGGGTGGGCTTCGACGGGCACGTCCGAGCCCAGGCCGGCCTCGATCAGCCTTGCCTCGTCACTGCCGGACACACCGGCCTTGTACCCGCGTAGCAAGACCGCGAGGTGGCGGTGGCCCGCCTTGATCAACCTGCCGGCAAGCTCGATGACCAACGGCGTTTTGCCGGTGCCGCCCGTGGTGAGGTTCCCGACGCTGATCACCGGCCGTGGCAGTTTGTGGCTTTGCCTCAGCCCCGAGTCGAATAGTTGATTGCGCACCGCGACGGCCATGCGATAAACCGGTTCCATGCACGCAAGGCCGATACGGGTGACCTGGCCGGTGACCGTGTGGTCGCGACCGGTGATCGCCGATAACCAGCGGGGTTCGTTCTTCACCACCGAGGGGGTTTCTCGCGACCGGCCCGCGTCTGGATGGGGGGCGGCTGTTTTATCATGGTTCACATGGCCCCGCGTCCCCCCCGCGTCTTGTACACGAGCCGTGTCGTGGTGTCGCCCGAGGGTGGGCTAGCGTTGCACGATCGTTGCATAATAGCGGGACAGTTTCTTCATAGGCAGCCCGACCACGGTCGTCGCATCGCCTTCGACGGTCACCGGCCAGTGGTCCTGGATCTCGTATAAGTTGTATCCTCCCGCCTTGCCCCGCCAGGCGACCGAGTCGAGGTACGCATCGATCCGTGAGACATCGATCCAGCCGATCGACACATCGGCTGAATCAGAAAAACTTTTTATCCCATCTTGAGGAGCGTCGAGGTTCATGATCGCGACTCCAGTGGCCACTCGGTGGGTGTAGCCGATGAGCGATTGAAGGATCCGACGGGCGTGGGCCCGGTTGGCGGGTTGGCCCAGAAGAACACCGGCGGGGCTGATGACCACCGTATCGGCTGCAAGTAAGACGCCGCCTGTTGTGGCTTCAAATCCAGGATGGTTCACGAGGCTTTGGGCCTTGCGGATGGCCAGATTCATCACAAGGGCCTCGGGGTCGTCGCCCTCCTGTGACTCTGGCTGGGCGGGGTCCTCGAACGGTGGGGGGACTTGTTGGACCGTATACCCTGCATCGCGAAGCAGGCCCACTCGGCGAGGTGATCGGCTAGCGAGGATGATGAGGCGACGAGACATCGATAATTGTTTATAAAATTTTTCAATCTCTATATTTACCTGCAATTCATCGGCCATGACCCAGAGGGCAATGATGGGTGCGAGGGCTTTCTTAAACTATCAACCCCTGCTTCCCTTCGAGCGGTGACCGCGGCAGGTCAGGGTCAGAATCATTGTGCTCCCATGAGGCGCTGGCCGAGAATCCGATATTCAAGGATCCCATTTCTCGATTCCGATAAAGGGTTAGCCTGGAATGACGTAGAGCATTCAGAAGTCAGGGCGCTCTTAACTATAACGTTTGTTATCTTCATTTATACCGTTCGCTCGTGTGGTCATATAGGTAGGTTTTAATAAGGCCAAGATGGACGACAACTGCCCATGGTATCCGCGGGATCAAGATTGGGACAACCATCACGTGGTCCAGAACCTCAACAGAGATAAACCGTCCCTGGCTCATCGGTCTTTGTCTCGCCGGGGCGTATAGTCGTAACCAGTGAAACTAAAAAAGTTTCCAAGGACGAAAGGCCAGCTAGGTGCGAACGATCGCGATCATCAACCAGAAGGGCGGCTGCGGCAAGACCACCGTATCGATCAATCTCGCGGCGACTTTGGCCTCGATGGATCGGCGTACCCTCTTGATCGATATGGACCCCCAATCGCACTGTAGTTTGGGGCTGGCGGTTCCGGAGTCCCAGCTGGATCGATCGATCGGCGATATCCTGCGTCACGGGCTAGATGGTTCGATCGCGGTAAGCGACGCGACGTGGCAGATCAACCGCCAACTCGATCTGGTCCCCAGCACGATGGCTCTCACGGCACTGGAGCAGGAGCTGGCCAACTCCCCTGATAAAGACCGGCGTTTGTCGCAGGTGCTAAGCACGGTGGAGGACCAATACGAATTCTGTGTGATCGACTGCCCCCCCGCGATTGGCCTGCTGACGTTCAACGCGTTACGGGCCGCCGGGGAAGTCCTCATCCCGGTCGAGACGGGGTACTTCTCGATGCAGGGCGCGGTGCGCCAGGAAGAGACGATCCGGATGCTCGCTCGTCGGGTGCGTCACAACGTGCGGTTCAAGGTGCTGGCCACCATGTACGACGTGCGCATGAAACTCTCGCGGGAGATCTTATCGGCGCTGCGGAAACAGTTCCGCGACCAGCTGCTGCCGGTGGTGGTTCATTTCAACAGCAAGCTCAAAGAGGCCGCGGGTTTCGGGCAGCCGATTACGGAGTATGACGCCACCAGTCGGGGGATGAAGGATTTCGAGAAACTGGTGGGGTGGCTGCTGTCGAATCCCCCCCAGCCTGAGGTCGGGGAGCTGACGATCCAGACCAGCCCCGCGATCAGCAGGGCCGCCGAGCTGGTCGAACGGGCCAGGGCGTTATCGGCACGCACCGCGGCGTTGTCGACGAAGCTGACGGCTGATCGGTCCGTAGCCTCGCACGACCCTGTGCCCGAATCGCGGGTCGCGGTGCTCGAAGAGCCCGCTGCTGCGCCCACGATGCCGAAACAGGAACCACGCCTCAGTCAGCTTTACGGCGCGCGCTCCACGTCGCAGGGCTTGCTGTTCGTCCAGCCCCTGTCCGGGGCCAAGCAGGTCGGGGTGGCGGGGGATTTCAATAACTGGGACCCTCAACGCACGCCGCTCAAAAAAGATGACCAGCTACAGGTTTGGCAGGGCTGCATCCCCGTACCTCCGGGGCGTTATCGATACAGGATCGTCGTCGACGGCCAGTGGATCCAAGACCCGTACAACGCATACGTGGAAACGAATCCTTTCGGCGAGCTCAACAGCGTCGTCGATGCCCGATAGCCGATCTTTGCCCGCGTGCGCTTCCTTGTGTGTGCTTCCTTGCTTAAATCGATCGTTGCCGTGGTACTGCCTCGATATTTCAGCTACGTGAGATTGTCCGTACGTTCGTCACGCCCTATAATCTGAACGCATGATTCATGTCAGGTTTGACGCGACCCTTAGGTCCATGACACGCATAAACTAGCGTTCGGTAAAAAATGGGTTGTTGTGTGCAATCCGGGTCCCACCGCAGGGATAAACTCACAGCACAGCAGTAGGGAGGGACTAATCAAGGGCAACTTTCATGGATGATCAGACGCGTACTCAAGAAACGCTGGATCAGCTGGCCGATCTTTTTCTGACCGATGTGTCGCCCGCATCACCGGCCGCGATCGAGCCCCTCAGTACCACTACCACAACGCCCCCACCCAAGATGGATGCTCCACAACCGGTCGTAAAGGCTTCACCCCCGATGCGGCTGCGGCCAGAGACCCCGAAACTCAACCTAAAGGGTCCCGGTCAAGAGTCACGGGCCCAGCCGGCTTCGCAGTGGGCGATCCCTTCACGGCTCGATCTGATCTGGGGATCTCACCCCGCGGTCACGACCGACCACGTCTCCTCGCCATCGCCGCAGCAGGCGACCGGCTCTTTCGTCGAGGCGGTGTTCCTAGGCAACCTGCCGGGGTATGGCGGCCCGTGGTTGACCCAGTATGCTCATCATCTCGCCCGTCAACACGGCCAAGTTGTTGTCTTGCGTGTCGATGAAAATTTGGTTGACGTGGAGCTCGTATTGCCCCGCGATCGGTCGGCACGGGACGACATCGAGCAAGGGCCCCAGTCGCAAGATCGGCCGTCTGATCTCCAGGATACGCTAACACGCTTAGCTACGTCGACCAGGGTGTGGCTGATCCACATCCCCACCCCCGTAACGCCACAAGCGGTCACCCTGGCGGGGAAGTTCCCGAAGTGGACGCTATTGTGCGGGGCAGATGACGCGGCCGTCGTGGGGGCTTATCGGTTGATCAAACAGATGGTTGACCAGTGCACGGACCAGGGGCAGGAGCACCCTCAGCGGCGGGTCGGCGTGATGATGATGGGTAGCGACGAGGCCACGAGCCGTAGCGCAGCTGAAAAACTGGTCAACACCGCTAGCCGATTTCTTACGACCCCGATCGAGATGGTCGGGTGGCAGAAGCGCATGTTGCCCGTTCACATGAAGCCGGTGGGCCATTTCGAATTAGATGACGATCCTTGGCAGGTAATCAGACCGGTCTTGGAGACCCCGACCGCCGATCGTTCATCCCAACCCCAGGGCTCGTGTTGGGATGTCGACGCGGAGGCCAAGCTACGCGCCTGGGGCGGCGTAGACTCGGTTGACCCCGACTCGGCTTTCACCGAAGAGTTCCCTAAACCTCCCTTGACGGGTGGCGTCCGGGTTGGTCGTCCCGTTGATCAAGCAGCCGTACAGACCGTGACGTTCGGGGATCAACGTACCGGTGGTAGGCGGCACTCCCAACTGTCTGATAACGCCGCGGGGAGCGCGTATGGGCGGACCGCTTCGGCTGATCCACGGGCGCAGCAGCGGGATCCTGGGTTGGATCTGTGCGCCTTTTTGCCCGAGTATGGCGTCCCGTTGCGGGCCCGGTGTCCACGCCACCGTGATACTCAGTTGATGATCGACCCACAGGGCAAGTGCCACCTTCTGCGCCAAGTGACGAACCCATTATCCGGATCACTGACGGGGGATCGCCCGGTTTCATCGTCGGTTGAAAGCCTGGATCTGCTACGGGCGGCGGTGATCGACTTGATTGGGGCGCGGTCCTGGGTGAAGGAGCACCTGTCGCTGCTTCAGCTCACCGAGCAGCATCTATCGGTCGATGAACAAGCCGAACCAGTCTTGCACCTGTTTACCGAGCACGCCAAATTGGCGGTGGCGTTGGTCAAGAAGCTCGACGGCTTGGTCGTGATCCATCTCCTACAAGAGATCCGTATCGGCGCAGAACGCACCTGGTACTGTGTCGAACTCAATGAACCGCGCCTCGCGTAGCCTACCCATCGCGGGAAGGTCGCCTCAGTCACGGGTACACGGCATCGAACACCCGCTCGAATCTTGACCCGTTTTCGGAACCCACGGCGGGGCTGTCTCCGAGCGGTTGGTACAAGAAAGACATGTCTTCCCCACGGAACGTTGACAGACGCAGACCGCTGGCAGCGTCGAGATTCAACGGGCCTTGGAGTTGACCGTGGGCCAGTCTCTGGCCCTGATCGTCGAAGGCGACGATCACCCGTGGTTCGAACGGGTTGACCCGGTTGTAAGCGGTCACGACCGCGTACCGGCCATCGGTCAGCCGCAGCTTGGCCCCGATCGGGAAAGGCTGGACCAGGCTTAAAAATACCCTCATCAGCAGCGGGTCGTAGTACCGGTTGTAGGACCCGGAAGCCATCTCCCACAATGCCTCAGCGGGGCTGCGGGCTTGGCGGTAAACGCGCGTCGACGTGGCCGCGGTGAACGCGTCGGTGATCCGGACGATACGCGTGAACACGTGCAGTTTGTCATAGGGTTGACCCAGTGGGTAGCCCGAGCCGTCACAGTTTTCATGGTGCGTACGCACGATCATCCGTGCCGTAGGCGAAAACAGGTCGGGCAACAGGTTGGCTGAGGCGGTGGGGTGGTCTCGGATCTGATCCCGTTCTTCTTCTGTGAGGGGTTCTTTCTTAACGATCAATCGTTTTAGGGCCAGCATCCCAAGGTCCATGCACACCACACCCAGGCCCAACGGGAGCAGGTCCAAGGCGGTCGAGCGATGGACGTTCTTGCTCGAAGTATGCCTAAGCCTTTCGTTGGCGACGTATTCTCGGACGGCTGATGCCAGCAGCACGCTCAGATAGAACACGTTGGTCGCGTGGTGAGCCAGGTAATCATCTGGCTTGGAACAGCTCGTCATCAGGGCGGCGGAGACCGGGTGGCTGTCGAGATACTCCAGCTGCTGCTTGACCCCCTGCCGCAGGGGTTCTAGCTCACCGCTGGTCAGGCTCTTGAATTTCCGATCGACGACGTGATCGTAGAGCGTCTGGATCTGCGGGAATAGCGACTTGTGAGTGTCCTCGGCGATCTTGCGATCGTAAGTGTCATCCTCAAAATTGGCGAAGGTATCCAATACCGGGTCTGACACCCGCAGTTCCAGACCGCCATATTGGCGTTGGAGCACCTCGACCTCTGAAGCGGTTAGCGCCTTGCCCGCTGGCAACATCAACCGCCCGTTGAAACGGAACGCCTCAGAAAGGCTTATGCCTGGTTGAATCTCGGCTGTGGGAAGAAGCAATGGCATCTGGGTTGGTCACAAGCCTTATGATTGATCCATCGGTCGTCTTGGTATCGTCTGGTATCGTCGACTTGATACAAATCCTTAAGAGATAGGGTCCTACTGATGAAAGAACCCGTCATCGTGTGTTGGTTGGGCAAGAAAGCCTAAAATGGAAAATTGGTTAAAAATTTAATCGTATGACGATAAGGAATCGATTGAACGCACCACCATTGTGTATCCCATTTTTTCGGTCGATGGGACCAACAAACAACCCCGCCTCTGATGAAGAAACGGGGTTGAACTCCTTGTTTTTGGTTATGCCGCTTCGGGTGACCTTTAGGTTAAGCGGTCCGTTAGACCGCGGAAAACCCGTTGCGGGGGAGTGAGCCGGCTATTACCAGCGGTCCCTGCGGCCGCCACCGCCGCCGCGGTCCGTACGGGGCTTGGCTTCATTGACCGTCAGCGTGCGGCCATCAACCTCTGTGCCGTTGAGCGCCTCGATCGCCGCTCGGGCCTGATCGTCGCTGGGCAGGGTCACGAACGCGAATCCGCGCGACCTACCCGTATCACGGTCGGTCACAATCGCGACCTCCTGGACCTCTCCGTGCTGCTCGAACTTATCTCTGAGCACATTCTCCGTCGTCCCGAAACTTAGGTTCCCAACATAGATCTTCATACAGATACTCCAAACGGTCGATGCTTCAACACGGATTAGTTGCGTGTAGGAGCACCGCAAAAACATAAACAAGCCCGGTGTACGTAACCAAGCATGAGATCAAATTTACCATCGATCGGTTCCTGAGACAAGCCCTACCTAAGAAGAGTTGCCGGCTTAAGACAGTCAGGGTCGGGACTGGCCGATCGCGGTGATGTGCCCGACGCTACATGGACAGTCGGTGGGGGTTCTGCGCCTTAAGGCGTTTCCTGAAATGGCGTATCACATCCCAGACGAGCCGCGGCCGTGAGGCAGAGGGTTTGGGCATGGTCAAGGCATGCAGCCTTGATATAGGAAAACGGAAAACGCCCTAAATTTAACGGCTCTTGGTAGTCCTGCACAGGTAAGGACCGATTGTTGTCGACGAGGCTCCGGCTGCGGGCTGCCAGACCGCGGCTAAGGATGTCAAAGGGGCAATACCCTCCTGGCCACACACATCGCGGTCAGCTACGTCCAGCTACGTCCGCGCCGCCTGCTCACCGGCGGCGCGCTCGCGTAGCAGGTCGAGCATCCCGCGGACCTCGTCGGCCATGCGGGAGTTGGGGAACTCCTTGATAATCTGTTCGCCGGACTTGACCGCCGCGACCCACTCTTTGTCGTGGATCGCCAGTTTGAATTGGACGCCGAGGTTGTCACGTTTCTTGCCGATCACTCCGCGGGCGGTTTCACGGAAAGGCTCGGCCTCAGCGGGGGTGAGGTACCGATCGAGCTCTTTGAGCAGGTCCAGGGCCCGTTCGACGTCGTCGCGTTCGGCGGCGCTGAGGAACTCGCGCTCCAGCTCCCGCTTGTGCCGCTCACGCGCCTCGGTAACCCGATGGCTGAGGCTGCGCACCAGCGGAGAATCGGGGTACAACCGCTGGATCCGGTCGGCCTCACGAGAGGCGTGCTCCCACTCATGGCTCGTAAGGATCTTCTCGAAGTGGTCGATCGCTTCGGTGACCTTGTGCTCCATCTCCGCGGCCCGGGCCGCGAGGATCTCCTCACGGAAAGCCTCGCCTTCTTCGAGGTACCCGTACTCCTTGCTGATCTTCATCGCCAGCACCATCGCCGCGTCGAAATCCCGCTTATCGACGTCGGACCGGATCGCGGCCTTGAGCGCTTGGTGCTCTTTGTCGCGGTAGGCGATCTGCTTGGCGGTGTCGCTGATCAGCAGCCTTTCGTTGATCGATCGCAGCAGGCTCACCACCTCGCTGTGGCCGATCCCCTGGGCGTCAGCCGACGATTGTTCCCACCGTAAGACCCCCACGAGGAACAAGACCAAGCCGACATAGCCGATGATCAGCCCGAGAATAATCAGCAGGATCCACCCCACGCGCATCCCCAGTTCCAGCTCGGCGAAATTCGGGCCAAACAGCCCCGCAACCACCACATCGATCGCCGCGGTCACCATCAGAATAAACGCGACCGCTAACGGTTTGATACCCGACGTCCAGCTGCTTGACTCTTGTTCAACCGATGACATGGTTGAAGATCACCCCTGAAACAGTATTGCGTACAGGGAAGCTAATGGTAACATCCAACCGTGTCAACAGATAACCCTGCCTCATTTGGCTTCGTTGGTCGGGAGGCCGGTCGAGACGGTCAGTTGCGTTGATTCTGTTTCCCATGGCTGAATGGGCAACCCGTGCCGCCCTGTTCATCTGGTTGTGATTCATCCGACACGTAAATGCTGAATATATCGTGAAGATCAATGCCTTCATTGTACCGACTAACCGTAACGCGGATGTTCCGTATTTTCCGGTCGCAGGAGTACCTGGCGGCGCGGATCCGCTAATGTGAGGATCTGCTAACGATTCTTTAGCACGCTTGAAGGGGCTGTCATGCCTGCGGTCGAAAGGACCAATCAATCGTGGATGACCGACCTGACGGCGGGTAGTCACACATCGGCCACAGCGCAGTCTGACCTGCTGCAGCTGATCCGTCGCGGGTTGACCAAGATCCTGGGCAGGAACAAATCGATCGACCACGACACCCTCGACGATTTCACCCAAGAAGCGGTGGTGCGGATTTTGAAGAATCTCGATACCTTCCGGGGCGATAGCCGCTTTACGACCTGGGCGATGGCGATCGCGGTGCGTGTCGCTTTTACACACCTGCGTAGTGCTCAGTGGCGGCGGCGGCCCGTGCCGGTTTCGTCACAGGACCAGGACCGGCATGCCGATTTCACAGCTCGTGACCATCCGCCGGAAGACCTGCTCCAGAGGAAAATGATTGTCGACATGATGTACCGTGTGATCCGTGAGAAGCTAACACCACGCCAGAGCCAAGCCCTGTTAGCGGAACTGAACGGCGAACCCCAAGCGGTCATCGCCCAACGATTGGGGATCAAACGCAACGCGTTATACAAATTGACGCATGATGCGCGGAAGCGACTTAAGCAAGAGATCTCTGCCGCCGGGGTGACGGAGGCAGAAGTAAGAGATAGCTTCGGGCTATAGTCTAACGTGCATACGGCCAACACCATGATGTTATCTGACGATCAGCTAAGGTCCCTCGTCAAAGCCACCCTGGCCACCCGCCCCGATGAGATCGATTGTGACCAGTGGCTTGACCAAGTCGCGGCTTACGCCCAAGCCGTCGCAAACGAGAAAAACGTGGATCGACAGATGACGGCCGTGGCTCAACATATCGACGTCTGCCCTGAGTGCCGCCAGGAGTTTGCCGCGCTGATCCAGCTGCTCAAGGATCAGATCGGCGAAGGGACGTCGGGATGTGCCTGAAGTCGATTCGCCTCTTCCGGTTTCCGCTTGAAACCCGTAGCCAGACATGTCGGCCTTTAATAGGCAAGAACAACACGCATAGATGTAGTGTTCGCTTATGACTCCCACGACTTATCCGACACCTCAGCCCGCTTCGGCCCCAAGTTTGCATCAATATATCTCAAGGTCGCAGCTAAAAGAATGCATAAATCGCGCTAAAATTGAAGATTTAGGGGATAAAAAGGTAGATATAACCTCCGGATTTTTCATCCCGGACAGCCGGGCCGCCGTCGCCGAGCTGCGGGCTAGGCAACCCGGTGTTTTGGCGGGTGTTGCGGTTCTTCACACAATAGTTGAGGCTTTCGATCCGCTGGTGCAATTAACGGTGACGATCCGCGATGGCCAACCCGTTGAGCCGGACCAGGTCGCCGCCCAATTTTCAGGTAGCCTGCGCAGTATCCTGAGTCTGGAACGGATCGGCCTCAATTTTATTTCTCATCTTTCTGGAGTCGCTACATTTACGAACCAGTATGTTCAAGCAGTCAAAGGCACGAAAGCCAAGATCTACGACACACGCAAGACCATCCCCGGGTTGAGAGCGTTGCAAAAGTACGCCGTCGCCTGCGGTGGGGGCCATAACCACCGCATGGGCCTCTATGACGCGGTCCTGGTCAAAGACAACCACCTCGCATCCATTCCTCTAAAAGCACTGCCCGAGGTGCTTCGTCAAGCGGTCGGCCAGATCCCCAATACGACCCAAGCCGCTGTGCCCATCGGGTTGGAAGTCGACCGCCTCCAACAGCTCCAAGCGTTGCTCAGCTCGTCGGTGGTCTCCCGGGTGAACATGATTCTGCTCGATAACATGACAACCGATGACATGCGTCAAGCCGTGGAGATGAGGGATCGGTCGGCGCCCCATCTTCAACTCGAGGCCAGCGGGAACGTCACCCTCAACAATGTCAGAGACGTCGCGGCCACCGGCGTGGACCGGATCGCCGTCGGGGCCATCACGCACTCAGCCCCGTCCCTGGACGTGGGACTGGATATCTTATGACCCGCAAGGAGGACCATCCCCCCAGCCCGGCGCCTCATGATGATGCCCCAATCATCCATCCCCCGTTGTTAGATTTCCTGCTGACCCGCGACACCCCGGTGGGCATCGATCTTCTCGCTGGATCATTGGATCTGCCGGTGGATCGGGTCCGCCAAGAGCTGGCGCGTCTCGAAGCCGTGGGTTGCCAGCTGGATCGTCACCCTCAGCACGGGGTAAGACTCGCATCGTCCGGCCTGGGGGCTTGGGCTGACTATCTGCGTTGGGCCCACCCGTCGCCTCCTAACGCCCAGCGTCAGCGCCTGATCGAGGTCTACCAACAGACCACCAGCACCCAGGACCTTGCCAAGCGTGCCGTCGGCGCCTATGAGGCGGGGGCAGATCGTGCGATCTTGATCGCGGGGTATCAGACAGCCGGTCGCGGCCGAATGGGGCGCCGCTGGTTCGCTCCCGCGGGCTGCGGGGTGACTTTCTCGATGGTCCGTTGCCTTAGGGCTTGCGATGCCATGCAGGTGGTTAATCGTCTCACGCTGGCCTGTGCCGTCGCCGTGGCCCGGGCGTTGGACCCGCTGATCGCCCCAGCCACGATCGAGATTAAATGGCCCAACGATTTACTGGTCGGGGGCCGAAAGCTTGCGGGGATCCTCGTCGAGACATCGCTGCTGACGGGTACCCTCGGTCATTGGGCAGCTATCATCGGGGTCGGCATCAATGTCACACTCAGCGCGGATCAGATCCCCGAGGAATCGCTGCGTCCACGTGTCACCAGCTTAGCGACGATCGGATGCCCCGCGGACCCGCTGATCGTGCTTAGCCGAGGGGTGCGAGAGTTGGACCACACGTTATCGGAAAAGGATCCGGGCAACGTACTCGATTCATGGCGTCGTCGCTGCCCACCGCGGACGGTACCCGGGCGATTCCAGACCGATGGCCGGGTGATCCAGGGTCAGGTCATCGACGTCGATCCCACCCAGGGCCTGATTGTCCGCACCTCCGAGGGGGTGATCGTCCACCTACCCGCAGCGACCACCACCGTCCTTGATGAACCCTCGTGACCTTGACCCACCCTTACCCCGCGGCGCTAGAATGAACCATGATCGATATGATCGAACTGGTCATCGGGATCGTTTTCGTATGCCTTGCCTTGATCCCGATTTGCTTGACGCTCCTGCTGCTGATCTACGCCTCCCAAGCCGCCACGTCCTGGGTAGGGCAGTGCCGACGCTGCGGGTACGACCTGCGCGGGCTAAGCCACGGCACGCAAAGGGCGTGCCCCGAGTGTGGTCAACCTTTCGCGGTCAGTCCCCAAGGCGATGCGATCAGCTAAACACCGACACACCGGACAGCCACTAAGATTTAGCTTCGTGTCCCGCGTGGATCTGCTCAATGGCAACCACGCCGATGCCCGGCTAAAACTTCCGCGTCAGCACCGCGTCGGCCATGTCCGTGAGCAAGGCCTTGGTCGGTGATTCTTCCAGTGTCGTCAGCGATGCTTTGGCTTGGTCGATCAAGCGGTTAGCCCACTGGGCGGCATAGTCCACGCAGCCCTGGGATAGGACCAGCTCACAGATGCGGCGAGACCGGTCTTCATAAGACAGGTGCGGGGTTGAAGGCGCGGGAGACCGGTCCCGATGGCGGCTAGCGGTTAGGAGAGTCGACAGCTCTTGATGGACCGGCTTCGGGGCGTGGTTGAGGCAATGGATCAACGGTAAGGTGAGCTTGCCTTTCTGTAGGTCGCGGCCCAGCGTCTTACCGACCGTGTTCTCGGTCCCCACCAGGTCCAGCACATCGTCGACGATCTGGTAAGCCACGCCGAGCTTTTCCCCGTAATCATAAAGATCGTCCGCGGTCTGCTGCGAAGCGCCGCTCGAGAGCACGCCTAGGCGGCAGCAGGTCCCACAGAGGCTAGCGGTCTTGCGGCGGATGATCTCGAAATACGTCCGCTCGTCGAGAGCGAAGTTGTCGCGGTTGGCCAGCTGCAGCAGCTCTCCCTCGCAGGTGGTATTGGTGGTGTCGGCGATGATCCGGCTGGCGTCGGTGCTCTCGAGGCTCGAGCACAGGTGGTAGGCGTGGCTGATGAGATAATCGCCGAGCATGACGGCCGCCTCGTTGCCGTGCAGGTGGTTGATCGTCGACCCGCGTCGGCGGATCTGGGCTTCGTCGAGAACGTCATCGTGTACCAGCGTAGCGAGGTGGACCAGCTCCGTGACCGTGGCGATGACCCGGTGGGCCTCGGTCACGTCCCTGCCGGTATCCGACGCGGCCATGCCGGTGGCCAGCACCAGCGTCGGCCGCAGCATCTTGCCCCGGTAGCGTTCCAGGTGGGTCACCAGGCCGTTGACGCACGGCAGCTCACTGATCAGCTCCGCAGCCAGTCGGCTATCGACTTGGCCCAGCTCCGTCTCGAGGCGCTGGGCAATGGCCTGGTTACCTTGGGTCAGTAGCAACATGCGTGCATATCCCCGTCGGGTGGCGATAAGGTCCACCGTTACGTCAGCATTCTAACTTAAATCCCGCTGAACAAGCCAGCGCCCTGGTGATCGGCCCGCGCGGGCGGCCTGATCACGTCGCGGACGGTGAAGCGAGCAGTTGACTGTGGTCCGGACCGGTCCTAGTGTCCTAGTGGAGGTTAGGCCACATCCACTTGGCGACCGGTTCCGCGGGTCTTCCGTGGCGCTGGAAAGTAACCGAAAGTCAACTAAAGTATCCAGGGTCACTTTATAGTAAAGTAGTGACGGGTCTATGAAGTCGGGCCGCGCAGGGCCTGGTTGGAGGAGAGGGATGTCGTGGGAGGTGTCTCAAGACCTTTTATCATTATGCCAAGCACGTCCCCGCTGAACATGGACACGGTGATCGGTCGGCTGCTGGTCGAGCAGGGCTTCGCTACGGACGACGAGATCGATAAGTGCATGAGCTTGCAACACAAGCTCCAGAAGCAGGATAGCCGCAAGAGCACGAGCCTCGTCGACCTGCTTATCGCCAACGGGGTCGTGACCCGCCGCCAGATCGATCGGATCAAGCCCCGTGTCGAGGAACAACGCGCCGGGCGGCAGATCCCCGGGTTCAAGATTTACAGGAAACTCGGTTCCGGGGCGATGGCGACGGTTTTTCTCGCCAAGCAGCTGAGCCTCGACCGGATGGTCGCGATCAAGGTTTTGCCACTACGCAGCACCGACAACCCCGAATTCGTTGAGCGTTTCTACGCCGAGGGCCGCGCCGCGGCCAAGCTCAACCACCCCAATATCGTCGCTGCCTTAGACGTCGGCCGGTCCGGGGACTTCCACTACTTCGTGATGGAGTACGTGGAGGGCAAGACCGTCTCCGATGAGCTGATCGAACGGAAACGGTACGTGGAGGAAGACGCGCTGCGGATCATCATCCAAGTCGCCCGGGCCCTGGACCACGCCCATAAGGCCGGGTTCATCCACCGCGATGTGAAGCCGAAGAACATCATGATCACCTCGCAGGGTGTGGCTAAGCTTGCGGACATGGGCCTTGCCCGGGCCGTGAGCGACCGTGAAGCCGCCGAGGCCGAGCAGGGCAGGGCGTTTGGCACCCCGTATTACATCTCCCCCGAGCAGGTCCGCGGCGAGCTGGACGTCGACTTCCGAGCTGACATCTACTGCTTGGGCGCCACGCTGTATCACATGGTGACCGGCCGGGTCCCGTTCGAGGGCTCCAACCCCTCGGAGGTGATGCACAAGCACCTGCGACAGCAATTGATCCCTCCCGATCATATTAACCCTAGCCTCAGTGCAGGGGTCTCGGAGATCATCGAGGTTTGTCTCGCCAAAGATCCCACCCGGCGGTACAATACGACGGCGGATCTGCTGGAAGACCTAGAAGCGGTCGCCCGGGGTGAGGCCCCGATGCAGGCCCGCAAGAAATTCGACCTTGCCTCGCTGGCCGCATTGGATTCACCGCAGCGGCCTGAGGAGGCCAGCCAGGTCCGGGCCCTACCCGTCGCCCCGTCGATACCGATCTATCAGACCCCGATCTTCTGGGTCGCTGTGGGCGGGTGGTCTGTTGCCGTGATTATGCTGGTGCTGCTTATGATGGCCGTTACATGAACATGAGGTCGTTGACTTGATGTGGGTGTATTAATTTCTTGCTCTCTGCGCAAGTCTTTATGAGCATGATCGTATCTACTGGTAGTGGCAGACCGTCGGTAACATTTTCGAATCAGGGCGGGGGTGGTCGGGGCTGCGTCGCGCACAGCAGGCTTACTCTATCCCCGATTCAATGACGCGATCACTTGTGTATACCGATCCCGGATGAAAATACGACCTGATTCGTGTACGCGGCAAGGAAACTTTCGGTGTCCCATACATCCCCGCCGTGGTGTTTCGATACACGATGCGTATACACGACAAGTATGATGCTCAATACTAGTGCGTATCCGACGCGGCGATCTCGCTGGGTGAGGCGTGTTCTGTCGGGTCACCCCTACGAAACGCTAAACCCCTCCGCCTATCTTGATAAACCTCAACGGATAAGGTCGACCTATGAAACATCTCCACGCCGACCTCGCGGGCGGGCTGACGATAACCTTATTGCTCACGATGGGCCTGGCACCATCGGCGCCGGCGCAGATCGCGACCGATGCAACGCTGGGGACGGCTGCCCAGCCGCTGTTGGCCGGGCCCGGGTCGGCTACGGTGGTGATCCCCGCGGCATTAGGACGTCTCGAATGCGACGCTCCCCCCCCTATGCAGACGCGCTGCAATCTTTTCCACAGTTTCAGTGAGTTCAATATCCAACCCGGACAGACAGCCTCGTTCGGCGCGCCCGAAGGGCACGATCCGGCGGTGGTATCCAATATCCTCGCCCGGGTGACCGGCGGGTCGGGGTCCAACATCGAGGGAACCCTCAATACCCGATCAATGCCCCAGGCCAACTTTTTCTTGATGAACCCCAAAGGTGTGGTATTCGACCCGGGGGCGAAACTGGAGGTTGGGGGCGCGTTCGTGGTCACGACGGCTAATGAGCTTCACCTCGCTGACGGGGGTAGGTTGGCCACCATGGATGTCGAGCTCACCGACGCGACACTCACGGTCGCGGCCCCTAGCGCGTTTGGGTTTCTTAACGCCGAACCGCAAGGGGTCACGATCGCGGGCGTCGCGGGTGATCCGGACAACGCCACAGATCTGAAAGTCGACCCCGGTAAAGCCTTGTCGGTGGTCAGCGGCGACATGACGGTCATCAACGGCAAGGTCCAGGCCCCATCGGGACGAGTGAACGTCATCAGCGTCGCATCGCCGGGCCGGGTTGAATTCGACGCGACGGCGATCGATGCTCCCGTTGAACTCGATTCCTCGATCCAGCTGGGCGATGTGTCACTATCGGATAGATCAGATGTCAACATCGATGGGGATGGGGGCGGTCGGCTCGTGATCCGAGCGGAAGATGTCACGGCCGACGGTGCATTCATCACCGCCCAGACTTTGGGGGACGTGGATGGGGGCCTGATCGATATCGCGTTAACCGGCGACCTGGTTATCACGAACGAGGGTGCGATCGAGGCGGCGATCGAGGACGGGGGCACGGGCGACGGGCGGGCGATCCGGGTCGAGGCCCGGAACGTGTCGATTCTAAATGAGGGATTAATCGGTAGCCGATCGGAAACCACGGGCGACGGTGGGGCGATCGACCTGGATGTCGATCAGGCCCTGGTGATGGACAACTTTAGCGGCCTGTTTGCTGTGAATAATGGACTCGGTGACGGCGGTGATATCCACGTCGATGCCGACAGTGTCTCGATCCTGGGCGCCTTCGACGGTAATTTTGAGAACACGACCGGGATCGCCGCGGTGGTCGGATCGGCCGCCGAGGGGACCGGTGGGGATGTGGTCATCAATACCAGAACCCTAGACATGGCTAACTTCGCGGTCATCGGCGCTTCGACGCTGGGGCCCGGGGACGGGGGCAATGTCGACATCCTCGCGACCGAATCCCTATCGATCGGCAGCCCGGATGCGTTATTTTTCTCAGGGATTTCGGTGCAGACGATCCAGGGAGTCGGTGGGGGGGACGCGGGGCAGATGACGATCATCACGGGGTCGCTGGAGATGGTCAACGGGGCGATCCTGAATACCAACACGCTGGGCACCGGCCTGGCGGGGGATATCCGGATCACCGCCGATCGGATCTACGTGGACCATCTAGATAATATGTTCTTCCCCACCGGGATCTTCGCCCAGGCCTTTCCCCAGAACATCCCGCCCGATCAACAGGGGATCGCGGTGCCGGGGACAGCTGGGAATATCGAGATCGACACCGGATCGTTGGAGGTGGTCAACGGGGCTCAGGTCTCCGCGACCACGACCGGGTCCGCGGACGGCGGGAGCATCACCATCTTCGCAGACGATATCCTCTTAGATGATCAGTTTAATTCCGCGTTTTTTACCAGTATCACCGCTCAGACCCAGGCCGACGAACCCGGGGTGGGCGGCAAGGGTGGTGATATCACTATCGGCGGTAGGGGGGGAGAGACCCTCACGCTGCGTAACGCGGCGGGGATCTCCGCGTCTACCTTTGGGACCGGTGCAGGCGGTGATATCATCATCGACGTCGAGACGCTGGTCCTCGAAAACAACAGTGAGATCGAAAGCGAAAGTAACGGTACTGATACCGTGGATACCCAATTTGGCCGATCGGGTGATATTGAGATCCACGCTACCAAGACCATCTGGTTGTCTGGCCAGTCGGCCGTGGCGACGACCGCCTTTCAGGCCGATGCGGGGAAGGTTGTCCTCGAGGCCGGCATGACGATCGACCTGATCGATCGCAGCGCCGTCAGCGCCCAAGCCGGGCTCAACGGCGGCAGCGTCACCCTCAACGCCCCGCAGCGGATATCGTTACACAATAGCACCGTCACCGCCGAGGCCACAGAGAATGGCGGCAACATCACGATGGATCCGATCTTGGTCGATCTGCAGCAAGGCAGCCGGGTCATTGCCAACGCGATGAACGGGGACGGGGGCAGTATCAAGATCTTGACCGAGATCCTCCGTCGCAGCCCGGATAGTGTGATCGATGCATCGTCTCAGTTCGGGGTCTCGGGAACGGTAGATATCAACTCGAATCTCGACCTGGCCGGCAGCTTGGTGACCCTGCCGGTGTCATTGTTAACGAACCAAGCTCAGTTATCCCCCCGCTGTGCCGCGCAGTTTTCGGGTAATGTCAGCTCGTTTACCGTCCAATATTCTAGCGTCGTCCCAATCGAACCCGGCGGTTGGCTGCCTAGTTCCATCCGTTCTTACTCACCACTCTCGATGTCCGAAGGTCAGCCCAAAGCCCACCGCGATGATTCACCTTCTCATGAAAACACCGCGGCTGGATTTTAACAGCGGTGTGTGAGAAGCGTGTGGGTCCTCCAAACAGGGCGTGCCACGGTGCTGGTCAGCCAGTGTATTATTGAGGATTGAATTGTTGATTTAAGTAGTCGTCCCTGAAAAAGCCCTTTTTTATGCGGCGGCGAGGCGTTGGGTGGTGGGTGGGATCGGGTTGAGGGCGGTGCGGATCATTTCGAGCAACCAACGTCGCCAGGCGCATGGCAACAGCCGCAGGAGTTTGCGGAAGTTGGCCCCGGCGGCGGCGAGGATCACGTTCATCGCGTCTCCTACCAACCCCTTGAGATAGCAGCGGCCCATGCGGTGGTCATGTTTGGCGTGACCGATCTTCGGCTCAATGGCGCTTCGACGCTTTCGGCGTTTGCGTTGCGTCGAGGTCAGGCTCTTTGAGCGACTGCCTGCCAGGTGGACCGTGGTTGGTCCGCCATAATCATGGCCGCGGTAACCCCGGTCCACGTACGCGTCGCTCAGCGTCACGCCCGTGATCGATTCGACCTGATCCAAGGCCCGGCTCAATGTGTGCCCGTCGTAAGGGTTTGCTTCGCACAGCATCGCCCCGACAAACCAATCATGGCGATTCGTTGTCGCCAGCGAGACCTTCTGGCCAAACTCATATCGCTTGTGCGCTTTGCCCTTGCTGATGCACCGCACCTCCGGCTCGTGCAACGAATACAGCTTGTTGGAATCACCCTGACGCTGGTCCCGTAAACGTTGACACTGGGCCAGCAACGCCTTGAGTGGTTCGGTTAATGTCCCGGCTTTCCGCCGCACGTCGCGGATCAATCGGCCCGCCCATGTCCGCATCTTGCGCAGCTCTCGCCGCATCCGCTTGAACTGTCGAGCGTGGGCGTAACGACTAGCCTTGACCGACGCCCGCTTGGCCACACGCACGTACGACTGACGCAGCGCGATGCCGCTTGCTTTCGCCGCCCGGCCCAGCTTCACGATCGCTTTGTACAGCAGCTTCGAGTCCGTCGGATGCGTGATGTTTTTCTCCTGCACCGTCGTGTCCACGTTCACCTGCTTCATCTCGCGTTCGGGCAGGTGCTTTTGTTCGACCGCCACCGACACCGTCTGTTGGAGCAACACCTGTAGCTTCTCTTGACCCACACGCTGACGCCACTTGGTCATGCTCGTGGGGTGGATCGGGCACTTGTGCTGGAGATGCGTGTAGCCGCAGAAATATTGCCAATACGGGTTCTCGACCCACCGGGCCACGACCGACTCGTCCGACTCATTGAACGCGTGTTTGAGATAGTGCAGCCCCACCATCAGCCGGGTGGCCTTGGCTGGGACGCCCTGGTCGGGGCTGGAGCAATCCCGAAACGCCGCATCGAATGCATCCCAATCGATCTGCCCAGCGAGTTGGACCAGCGGATGCTTGGGGTTGAGCAGCTGATCGAAGTGGGCCTGGAACAACTCAAAGGCGTCACGCGGGCTGGGCTGGGGCGTCATCGGTGCTCCTCAAATTGCAAGGTTTCGGCTGATCCAATCGCCAATCCTTGCAATCTAACACACCACATCCACACCGAAAACCCCGTCAAAACCAGCCTCTCGAGGGTTATTCAGGGGCGACTAGGTACGGATGCCACTGGCGGCTTGCCCGCCAGTGCAGTAACCCGACGAAATTGGCACTGGCAGATAAGCTGCCAGGGGCACACGATCACCATACATATGAAGTCAACTATTCAATCATTGATAGTTGCCACGTTCTCGCCTGCGACTGAATCCATCCGGCGTCTAGTATGGCGCTGCGGCCGCTATCCAAAGAGATGCTTTTCTAGGGCGCCGCACCGCCTCTGATTCGGGCGGTGTTTCGGGTGTCGGCTTCTAACGACCGGGCCCGCTATACCTTCGCGGTTGAACCGTCTCACCAAAGCTGCAGCGTCGGTCGCGATATCCCGCATCGCCGAACGGTCAACCCCGCATCCTGAGTCTGCTGATAGAGAAACCCACACCAATCGTTGCTTGATTTGCTTGCCCGTAGCCACCCCATCTATTGAAAGGGTGGCTATGAATCACACGGGATACCCTCAAACGATTAGGGTCGTCGCCGACTGGCTAGGATCAGCAGCCCAGAAGAAATCCACAACGACACGCTCACCGGCTCAGGAACAATCTTGAACACCTCCCCATCGGCGTAGTCCAGGATATATAGATTACCCACCGCATCTTCAGCGAATGACGAAATATTTTCTGCACTGCTACCGTTTTCGCTAAAAATCTGAGTCCAATCGATAAGCTCGGTCACTTGCCCCAGATCTGGATCGTACTGGAGGGACATGATGTGGTCTCTAAAAAAATCTGCAAAGAAATACTGCCCTTGCAATTCTTGGATAGGCCCACGGTACACGTAGCCCCCTGTAATCGAGATCCAATCAGGGTGCTCGAAATCGATAATCGGGTCGATGCTGCCCGGAGGCCGGTCGCCCCCCACGGGGTTGCTGGTCGGGGTTGGGGTCGGGACTAGCCCTTCTCGCAGTCTCCATCCGTAGTTTTCGCCTCCGGCACTGTTGGCCGGTTGAAAGTTGATCTCTTCGCGTGTGGCTTGGCCGACATCTCCAAAATAGAGATCACCGGTTTCACGATCGAAACTCGCCCGCCACACGTTCCGCACCCCGTAGAGCCAGATCTCATCGTCGCCCTCGGCGCCCACGAACGGGTTCTGCGCCGGGACCCCATAGTTGCGATCCGGGTCATTGGGGAAATCGTCTACGTTGACGTCGACTCGTAATAATTTGCCTAGCAGGTTATTGCTGATCGTCTGAGCGTCATTGCCGGGGTCGTTCGGGCCGCCTCCGTCTCCGATCGTGATGTGTAAGAACTGCGGGTCATTGGGCCCGACCTTAGGGTTAAAGCCGATCCAGCCGGAGTTGTGGTTCCCGTTTTGCTGGGGGATCCGTAGGATCGTCTTAGCACTACCAGGATCCGCTAATGTCGGGTCGTTCGCGAAGGTCTCATATTCCACGATATTGACATGGCCAGGGTCATCGTCCCCCGCGGGGCCGGGCGTGGTGTAATGGAGATAAAATTTGCGATTGGTTTCGAAGTCCGGGTGAAACGCCATCCCGAGTAACCCGTTTTCAGTACCGACAGCAAGCCCACTGATGGTCAGGAACGGGGTCGCGTTGACCTGCCCTGTTTCCAGATCCAGGATCTTGATGTCAGCGATGGTCTGATCACTCTGTCTTTTATGCTCGGCAATGTACAAATGATTGGGATCATTCGACGGGGCTGTCGCAAAAACAGGCCTATTTAAGCCGCTTGATGCGACCAGCTCCAGCTCCACGTGGTTGCTGGCTAGTGAATGATGCGCTGAAAGCAGTACACCCAATGTGACCGTTGCAAGACTCTTGAGCATCTCTTTATCTCCTGATTACCTCAATCCAAATGTCTGGAAATTGAGTCTGTTTAGGCTATTTATCCGACTTATCCGACACAGCAATCTTATGAGTGATTATACAGATCTCATTAAATATTCACAAACCATCACATACAGAACGCGGGGTCACACCAGGGCATCTCAAAGACCCTCAACACCCCGGATCGCTCAAAGCGCTTCGGGTCGCTCGGCCAGAGGTCGTGGGTTTATGAAATCATCAATCAACTTTCGATCTGTTTTCACACCGGACCATCGGGGGGCCCCGGGTGATCCTTTGCCCGCCGTTTCTGGAAGAACGCTCTAAGCAGGTCACCACACCGATTTTCATCCACCGGGCCAATCACCGTCAGCCGGTGGTTAAAGCGAGAGTCGGTACAAAGCTTGTAGAGGGAATCCACGCATCCCATCTTTGGGTCTGCCGCTCCATAGACGAGCCGCTTCACCCGGGCGTTGATCAGGGCCCCGGCGCACATCGGGCATGGCTCGAGCGTCACCGCAATGCTGCAATCATCTAGACGCCATGAATCTAACCGGGAGGAAGCCTCGCGTAACGCCAGGACCTCGGCATGGGCCGTGGGGTCGTTGAGCCGCTCACGCTGGTTGTGTCCCTCGCCCAAGATTTCACGTCCACGATACACCACGGCGCCCACCGGGACTTCATCGGTCGCTGCAGCAGTGGCGGCCAACGCTAGCGCCCGGTCCATCATCCGCAAATCGTCCGCCGAGAGGGCAAGCGGGTTGATTTTGATCTTATGAGACATCGAAGGATTGTAGGCCACCTCTAAAATCACCTTCCCCACGGGAAGCGGACGGTCGGTTTCATGAGTCAGGCCGTCTACGGGCTGTTGGCCAGGGGGCTCTTATACCTCATCATGTTCTGTCCCGCGGGTTAAAACCCGATTTCTCCGCTAGGCGTTCGAACAGCTCACGCTCCTCATCGCTGAGATCTTTGGGCACGACCATCTTCAGGTGGACCAGCAGGTCCCCGTGACGGTCCGGGTGATCACGGTGGGGCAGGCCCTTGCCGCGAAGCCGCAGCTTCTGCCCGCTCGAGGCCCCGGGAGGGACCGTGAGCGTCACGTCGCCGGCGAGGGTCGGGACCGGGACCTTCGCCCCTAACGCCGCTTCCCACGGGGTGATCGGCACCGTGACGTGGAGGTTGCGTCCATGGACTTCAAACCGGGGATGATGCCCGATATGCACGCGCAGGATCAGATCGCCGCCGGAGCCTGCGGTCTCATCGGTGGTACCTTGCCCCTTGAGGCGGATCTTCGATCCCGAAACAATGCCCGCTGGGATTTTGACCTCGAGCGTCTTGGTCTGACCGGTCGCGGGGTCCTGGAGCGAAAGCTGGCGGGTCGCCCCGTGGTACGCGTCGTGGAGCGAGACCGTGATTTCTGCCTCAAGGTTCTGACCACCCGTCGACCCGGGCGATCTGGGATCAAACCCGAACCGCCCGCCACGAGATCTGGCGCCGCTACCGGCGGCCCCGAAGTTCGGCCTCGAGCCGGTGGCGCCGAACCGGCCGTTGCCGAAAACCGCTTCGAAGAAATCACTAAACCCATCGGGGCTGAAATGGAAGCCCTTGCCCCCAGCACCTGAGCCCCCGAACTCGAACCGGAAGTTTTCGTACCCGGGTGGGGGGGTGAAGGCTTGGCCGGATTTCCAATTAGCGCCCAGGGCGTCGTACCGCTTGCGCTTCTCGGGGTCTTTGAGGACTTCGTAAGCCTCGCTGGCCTCCTTAAACTTCGCTTCGGCTTCTTTGGACTTATTAACGTCGGGGTGGTATTTCCTGGCCAGTTGGCGGTAGGCACGCTGGATCTCGTCCTGCGAGGCGTTGCGTGAGACGCCTAAACTCTCGTAGTAATCTTTATACTGGATCGCCATAGAGGATTCGTTTCGTCTGGGTTAATGACGCCTTATAGGCCGGGCCTCGATCTTGCCGTTGTTGGTTGTTGATCGATTTTATCTCTCCCGAGACCGGGGTGATCAACCCCTCTATCATACGATCGAGAGAGGCTTGGGGTTCCTTGCCCCCTAGACGGTGCTTAGAGGAGGTCTGTTTTGGCGAGACGGGGATTGACTATACCCATCCCGGATGAAATAGCGGCATCACTCGTGTACGCGGCAGGGAAATTCTCGGTGTCCAGCGCGTGCCCGACGCGGTACGTCGATACGCGATGCGTATAGAAGAGTCCCCCACCCTAGTGATCCGGGACCGATATCACGACCCGTCCACGACCCGCACCTTGATCTCCATGCCCGAGACGGTGACCACCTTCACGGTGCTCCCGGCCTGGATCATCCCGGTCTGGGCTAGGCAATCGAACCGCTGGCCGTCAATCAGGCACCGCCCGATGGGGTGAAGATCGGTCAGCGCCTGTCCTGTTTGGCCGACCAGCTGATGAAGCGATCGACCCGGATCGGCCTGCGTGGTGCCATTCGCCTGCCCGTTGCTGGTCGATTCGAGCGTCAGCAGCTTCCCGATGGGCGTGTTAGGCCACAGCTTCAACGCAAACGCGAACAAGAACGGCACCGCCAGCAACGCCACGATCGCGCTGACCAAGCCCAAGGTCGTGCTGACCTTAAAAAAGAGCACCACCCCCGCGATCATCGCCACCGCGGAGCTAAAGCCCAGCACCCCCCCCGACGGCACGAGTACCTCTAAGAAGAACAAGATCAACGCCACCGCCATGAGCAGGATCGCCCACAGCACGTAGTGATTGTCCACCCCAGCCGGGGCCGCGGCGGCTTGAGCCAACAGGTGTGTCATGTCGTTATACCCTTCCCGGATGAAATTGCGGCACGATCCGTGTACGCGGCAGGTTAATTTCCAGTGTCCAGCGGGTACCCGACGCGGTACTTTGATACGCGATGCGTATATCGCACTAGATCAATGGCACGAAGTCAACGGTATCGGACCCGTGAGGAGGATGGCCACGCGACGATTACGAGGACCCACCTAGCATCTTAAACATCTTATCGACGCCTCCCTGGGGCCCGATCACAATCACCTCGTCGTTGGTCTGCAATTGTGAATCAGGCGGGGGGTTGAATTCGCGGGTACCGTCCGCGTGGATGACCGCCACGACCATCAGCCCCGCCTGGGCCGGCAGCGACAACTCACGAAGCGAGCGTCCCACCGCCCCGGGCAGCTGGGTGAGGCAGACCTTGGAGATCTCCAGGTCCGGCCCGTGGACCGCCAGCTCCAGCAGCTCGTCGATTCCCGGGTGCAGGAGCATGTACGTCACCCGGTTGGCCCCGATCACCGGGGTGCACACCACCCGGTTGGCCCCAGCTCGAAGCAGCTTGGATTCGGTATCCGGCTTCTCGGCCCGGGAGATAATCGTTAGTTTCTCGTTGAGCGATCGGGCGGTGAGGGTCACGAACACGTTGTCCGCGTCGCTGCGCAGGCAGCTGGCCAACCCCCGGGCACGGTCGACCCTCGCCTGTTCGAGCACTTGCTGCGACATCGCGTCGCCCAGCAGATACAGATACCCCAACTCATCAGCTATCGCGGTCCGCTGCGGGTCGTCCTCGATGAGCACAAACGGGACCTCTTTTTCCGTTAGCCGCTCGCACAGCGCCCGGCCCATGCGCCCGAAGCCGCAGACGACGATGTGGTTGTGGAGGTGGCTAATCTTCTTCTGCAATTGTCGCTTCCCCAGCAGGCGTCGCAGGTCACCGTCGATGAAGAACGCTACCAGGATACTGCCAACATACAAGACCGCGGAAATCCCGGTCATCATCAGCACCAGGGCCCACGCCTGCTCGCCGCGGGTAAGCTGCAACCCGCCTTCCTTCATCCCCACCGTGGTGAGGATCACAACCGTAAGGTAAACCGATTCAAACAGGCTCCGCTGATCACCCAGCAACAGGAACCCGCTGGCCCCTCCCACCAGGAGCATCACGAGCACCACGAAGGATAATTTCAGCTGGTGGTGCTTGTGGGTGAGGTCCGTGTTAAGGGGATGGGTTGGGCCTGTCACCGCAGACTCCCGGGAGGGGCCGGGGTTGGAAGATCAACTGAGCGTCCGGTCGTCGGGCTTCCGCGCGGGGCCGACGAAGCAGAATACGTGGCCGTCCGGGTCACGCCATTCGAACGCGTGGTCGCCCCGCTTGTTGGGCTTCATCGGTCCGGGTTTGAGCCCCATCGCGATCAGCTGCTGCCGCTTGGCTTGGAGGTCATCGACCGCTAACCGCAGCCGCACGCCGGTGGGGGGCGGGCCGGACGCTTGGGGGGTGTCTTTGGTTTTTTGAGCCCGACGCAACAGGAGCTCGACCCCTCCGGCCGCCAATCGCGGGTGGGGCCCGACGGTGGAACGCGGCTCAAGGCCGATCGCCTGGTAGATCTGGGCCGAGCGTTTGGGGCGAGCCACGGGCAGTTCTAGCCAGTCCACGCCCACGATCCGTGGAGCGGCGGGGTACTGAGCTGGGGTGAGTTTTTTCTTTTTAGCGTTGGGCATGTCGACCAAGGATAGTGGTTGGTAAGCCCGTTGTGCAAGAAACAGTGGGGGGGCTTTATTGACCGGCAGCGGGGGCGTCCAGGTACCACACCAGTTCACCAGCTGTGGGGGCGATGCCGGTGATGGGTAATGACCGGGGATCGGCCCCGGCCGTGGTGATCTGGCGGGAGATCCGCTGGAGCATCGCGTGTTTTTTCTGCCCGGTCACGAGGACCGCGACGCGGCGGGCCGCATTGAGTAGCGGGAAGGTCATGGTCACGCGCGGCGGGGGGGTGACCGAGGCTCCGTCATTGACCGCGACCCAGCGGTCGGACACCTCTAGGGCCGGCGACCCTGGGAACAGGCTGGCGGTGTGCCCATCGTCGCCCATCCCCAGCAGGACGAAGTCGAGGCGGGGCGGGGCAGTGGATGGACCGCAGGTAGCGGGTGGTCCGAATGCGGCGCGTAATTCGTCTTCGTATCTCGTCGCTGGGTCGTCATCAAGGATGGGCATCGGGTGAAGGTGGTCGTCCTCTAACGGCACACGGCTGGCTAGCGATTCGCGGATCATCTTCACGTTGGACCGGTCATCGTCGTCACCTACCCGTCGCTCGTCGACAATCCAGAGATGGGTCTGTGGCCAAGGGATCGCCGCGAAACGCGGGTCGGTCGCCAGGCGGGTATAGAACGGTTTGGGGGTCGAGCCACCCGACAGCGCCAGGTGAAGCCGGCCGCGCTGCTGGACCGCGTGTTGCGCCGTGGCGAGCAGATCATCACCGAGATCTTGGAACAGACGATCCGCGTCCTGGGCGATGTGTACCCTGCCCATTAGATTGAATGACGGAGTATCCATGGCCGACATTGTTCTTCGAGCGTTTTCCTACTCTTTCTTCAAAGCAGCCTGGGCCGCGGCCAACCGGGCGATCGGTACCCGGAACGGCGAGCAGCTCACGTAGTCGAGGCCGACCCCGTGGCAGAAGCTGATCGAGGCCGGGTCGCCGCCGTGCTCGCCGCAGATCCCGCACTTCAGTTTTCTTCGCCTGCCGCGGCCGTTCTTGACGCACATCTCGACCAGTTGCCCTACGCCGTCGGTATCGAGTGATTGGAACGGGTCCTGGAGCAGGATCTCCTCGGCGAGGTAGTCGGGCAGGAAGTTGTTGACGTCGTCACGGCTGTAGCCGAAGGTCATCTGGGTCAGGTCGTTGGTCCCGAAGCTGAAGAAATCGGCGAACGGGCTGATGTCCGTGGCGGCTAGGGCGGCGCGGGGGGTTTCGATCATGGTCCCGATCGGGATGTCCAGCTTGCCGGTGACGTTCTTCTTTTCGATGACCTGGTCGATCGTCTTCTGAGACAGGTCTCGTAGCAGGTCTAGCTCCTTGGCCGTGCCGATGAGTGGGATCATGATCTCGGGCTGGGCGTCGACGCGTTTCTTTTTGCAGGCGATCATCGCTTCGACGATCGCGGTCACCTGCATCTCAAGGATCTCGGGGTAGGTCACCAGCAGCCGGCAGCCACGGTGGCCGAGCATCGGGTTGGCCTCGTGGAGTTGCAAGACACGGGCGCGGACCTTCTTGGCGTCGACCTTCATCCGCGTCGCCAGCTCTTTCTGGCTCTTGGCGTCGTGGGGCAGGAACTCGTGCAACGGCGGGTCGAGCAGACGCACCGTCACCGGCAACCCCTTCATCGCGGTGAAGATCCCCACAAAGTCGCGCCGCTGGTACGGCAGCAGCTTACGGAGCGCTTTTTTACGATCGGTGGTGGTCTCGGCCAGGATCATCTCCCGCATCGCGGTGATCCGTTCCCCTTCGAAGAACATGTGCTCGGTGCGACAAAGCCCGATGCCTTCTGCCCCAAACCCGCGCGCCCGCTTGGCGTCTTCGGGGGTGTCGGCGTTGGTGCGGATCCCCAGCTTGCGGTACTTGTCAGCCCATTTCATGACCTTGGAGAAATCGCCCGACAGTTTCGGCGAGCTGGTAGGCACCTCACCGGCCATGACTTGCCCGGTCGAGCCGTCGATCGAGAGCGTATCCTTGTGCGAGTAGGTCTTGCCACGGATGGTCAGCTTCCTGGCCCGCTCGTCGATATGGATCTCACCCGCCCCGGCGACGCAGCACCGGCCCCAACCCCGGGCGACGACCGCGGCGTGGCTGGTCATCCCCCCGGTGCTGGTGAGGATCCCGGCTGCTGAGTGCATCCCGTCGATATCTTCCGGGTTGGTCTCCTTGCGGACCAGCAGAACCTTTTCGCCCGCGTGGGTGCGATCGACCGCTTCGGCAGCGGTGAACGCGGGTTTGCCCACCGCAGCGCCGGGCGAGGCGGGCAGGCCCACGGTCAGGACGGTGGTTTTCTTCTTGGCTGCGGGGTCGAAGCTGGGCAGCAGCAGTTGGTTCAGGTCGTTGGCGGGGATGCGGCAGACCGCTTCTTTTTCGGTGATCAGTTTCTCTTTGACCATATCGCAGGCGATCTTCACCGCCGCGGCCCCGGTCCGCTTGCCGGTGCGGGTTTGGAGCATATACAGGTGACCGCGTTCGATGGTGAACTCGATGTCCTGGACGTCGCGGTAATGTTTCTCGAGGGTCTTCTTAATACCCAGCAGCTGCGAGTAGACTTTCCGGTTCCACTTGGTCATCTGCTCGACCGGCAGGGGGGTACGGATGCCGGCGACGACATCTTCGCCCTGGGCGTTGATCAGGAACTCACCGTAAAACTTGTTCTGCCCGGTGGCGGGGTCGCGGGTGAACGCCACGCCGGTGCCCGAATCATCACCCATATTGCCGTAGACCATGGACTGCACGTTCACAGCCGTGCCGGCCAAGCCGGTGATCCCCTCGACCTGGCGGTAGCGCACGGCTCGGGGCTGCATCCAGCTATTGAATACCGCGTTGATGGCTAGCTGGAGCTGCTTCATCGGGTCTTGGGGGAAGGGCTGACCCACGTGCTGGCGGTAGACCTTCTTGTACGCCTCGCACAGCTCGATCATGCCCCGGGTGGGGACGTCGGTGTCCTGCTTGGCCTTGTAGCGGAGCTTGATCTTGTCGAACGCGTGCTCGAAGTGCTCGTGATCGACGCCCATGACCACGTCGCCGTACATGTTGATCAGCCGTCGGTAAGAGTCATACGCGAACCGCTCGTTGCCGGTGGCGTTGGTGATGCCGGTCACGGATTGGTCGTTGAGGCCGAGGTTGAGGATCGTGTTCATCATCCCCGGCATCGACATCGCCGCCCCGGAGCGCACCGACACGAGCAGCGGGTTGTTGCGGTCCCCGAACTTCTTGCCCAGCTCTTTTTCAAGGGTCTTGACCGCGTCCTCCACACCCTTCATCACGCCCGGGGGTAGTTTGCGTCCTTTTTTGTAGTACAGGGCGCAGACCTCGGTCGTGATCGTAAACCCCGGGGGCACGGGCAGGCCGATGCCGGTCATCTCCGCGAGGTTGGCGCCCTTGCCGCCCAGTAGTGTCTTCTGCTTGCCGTGGCCGTCGGTGCGGGTCTTACCGAAGTAATAGATCATCTTGTTCGACGACGAACGCGATGCCTTGTTATTCGTCCGCTGTGTGGAGCGTTTTGCGCTTGATCGCTTCGCAGAGGTTCTGGCCATGGTCTGGGTTTCCGTTTCTTAAAAGTAGGTATGGGTTGTTGAAGAGGACCGTTGGGGTCTTGTGAGGCCTTGTATGGACCGTTTCAGAATCACAGCCTTAGGCCCCGCTAAGTACGAGGCGCGAAACGGACCCGAATTCCAAAGTGGTTTTCGACAAACCTTCATAGACCCCGACCCGTTGCACATAAGGACTATGTTACAGTATCCACCCACTGAGCCGCCTAAAGAGCTAGGGGCCGCGATGAGGTTGAATCGAAAGATAGCCGTTCCCAGTCAGCCGCTCATGCCGCTGACATGAAAACGAAGATTCTATTGGTCTAGGCGTCATGGTCAACAGCCGGATGTCGAACTTCCTGAGAAGGTAGATCAATAGACCGCTAAACCGTCATCGCGGGCGACGAAAACCGATTGGCAACGCACGACAAAGTTGAGGTGGGGCCTGAGTCTGAATTAGGGTTAGGCCGTATAAATATGTGTTAATTTACATGATTCGTTATACGTGTTATTTATTTCGTATAAAAGGGAATCGTTATAATGGGCCGTGTCAAAGTAGCTGATTCCATGGGCAAAACCGACACCAAAACGGCGAGTACGGCCTGGACGTTCCTAACCAACCATTCGTATGTCGTGATCTGCTTGCATCGTGATCCGGATGTCCGGCTGCGCGACGTGGCCGAACAGGTTGGGATCATGGAACGCGCTGTTCAGCGAATCGTTCAGGAACTGGAAGAGAGCGGCGTCATCACACGCCGCAGGCAGGGGCGGCGGAACTCATACAAGGTGCACTCGCGCGGTCATCTTCGGCACCCGCTCGAGGGGCACTGCTCGGTGGGGGATCTCCTGGAGATGGTGGACGGTCCCGCTCAAAAGAAACAGAGGTAGCACGCGCCACCACCCACCACATGGGACGTGCTAGCTGCGAGGCGACCATGATACTTGTGACCACAACTGATCGTGAACGAAAAAATTCGTAAGATTTGATTTAACGGGACACGAGCACTTAGCACTGAAACAAGTGAGCATTCATGAAGAGGATTAAACGACTTCTCGCCGCTAACCGTAGCGAAATAGCCATACGCATCTTTCGCAGCACACACGAGCTGGGGATCCGGACCGTAGCGATCTATTCGCACGAGGATCGCTATGCACTGCATCGATTCAAGGCGGATGAGGCCTATGAGATCGGGAAACCGGGCGAGCCGATTCAGGCGTATCTCGATATTGACGCGATCGTCACACTCGCAAAGACACACGACATCGACGCCATTCATCCCGGCTACGGGTTCCTGTCGGAGAACCCGAATCTGGCACAGGCATGTAACGACGCGGGGATCATCTTTGTGGGGCCGCGCGTCGAAACACTCAAGGAGCTGGGCGACAAGATCTCCGCCCGGAAGATCGCCCAGCGGGCGGGTGTGCCGGTGTTGGGCGGCAGCGGCAGTGCCATTGCCGACGCACCGCAGGGCAGACAAATGGCGGCGGATATTGGCTTTCCCGTCATTCTCAAGGCCGCTCACGGGGGCGGCGGGCGCGGCATGCGCGTGGTACGCGATCCGGGTGAGTTCGATACCGCTTTCGAGCAGGCTCGGCGTGAATCGCTGACCGCGTTCGGCAGCCCCGACATCTTCATCGAAAAATTCATCCAGCGCGCTCGCCACATCGAAGTGCAGCTGCTCGGGGACCGGCACGGGAACCTGGTGCACCTTTTCGAGCGGGACTGCTCCGTCCAGCGGCGACACCAGAAAGTGGTCGAGATCGCTCCGGCACCCAATCTTGATCCGAACGTACGGCAGGCGCTTTGCGACGCGGCGGTCGCCATCGGTCGGTCAGTCAATTACGCAAACGCCGGTACGGTCGAATTCCTCGTGGATGCCGATACGAACGAGTTCTATTTCATCGAGGTCAATCCGCGCATCCAGGTCGAACACACCGTGACGGAACAGATCACCGGCGTTGACCTGATCCAGTCACAGATCCTCATCGCCCAAGATATGGCGCTCGATGACCCAGCCATCGATCTGCCTTCGCAGGACGCGGTTGCGACGCATGGCTCTGCCATTCAATGCCGTGTGACGACCGAAGACCCGACGAATCTGTTCATGCCAGACTACGGCCGTATCACGCATTATCGTTCTGCGAGCGGAATGGGGATCCGATTGGACGCGGGCACAGCCTTCTCGGGCGCTGTCGTCTATCCATTTTACGATTCGCTGTTGGTGAAAGTGACCGCATGGGCGCGGCGGTTCCCCGATACCGCGCGGCGCGTCGAACGCTGCCTGCAGGAATTCCGCATCCGTGGCGTGAAGACGAATATCCCGTTCCTGATCAAGCTGATCATGAATCCGACGTTCATGGCCGGCGAATGCACCACGACGTTTATCGATCAGACGCCAGAATTGTTCGATTTCCCGCCGCGCCGCAACCGGGCGACGAGACTGCTGACGTACCTGGCCGAGACGATCGTCAATGGTAACCCGCTGGTGAAAGACCGCCCCAAGGCCGCGCGTCGCGTACCGGCTGTATTGCCGGTGTATGACGAACAATCACCACCGCCGGACGGCATGCGACAAAAGTTGCTCGAAATGGGAACAGAAAAGTTCTCACGGTGGCTACTCGAACAGGAACAGGTATTGGTCACGGACACGACGTTTCGTGACGCTCACCAGTCCCTGCTGGCGACCCGGCTTCGAACGTATGACATGCTGCAGATCGCCGACGCCTACGCGCGGCTGTGCCCGGAGCTGTTCTCGCTCGAGATGTGGGGAGGGGCGACATTCGACACGTCGATGCGCTTCCTCAAGGAGTGTCCATGGCAGCGCCTTACGGAGATGCGCCAGCGCGTCCCGAACATCCTGTTTCAGATGTTGCTGCGCGCATCGAACGCTGTCGGCTACACGAATTACCCCGACAACGTCGTGGAAGCTTTTGTCGCCGAAGCAGCCGAAGCGGGCATCGATGTGTTCCGCGTGTTTGACGCGCTGAACTGGGTGCCCAACATGAAGGTGGCGATGGACGCGGTTATCAAAAGCGGAGCCATCTGCGAAGCTGCCATCTGCTACACCGGCGACATCCTCGACCCCGATCGCACGAAATACAGCCTGAAATACTACGTCGACATGGCCAAGCAACTCGAAAAAATGGGCGCGCACATCTTAGCCATCAAGGACATGGCCGGGATCTGCAAGCCGTACGCGGCCCAGCTGCTGATCAAGGCCTTGCGCGAGGAAGTCGGGATCCCCGTTCACTTCCACACGCACGATACCGGCGGCGCGCAGGCAGCGGCGTTGCTCAAAGCGACGGAAGTAGGGGTCAACATAGTCGATGCCGCGTTCGCGCCGCTTTCCGGCGGCACGTCGCAGCCGAATATGAACACGTTTGTCGAGACCCTGCGGTTTTCTCAGCGTGGCACCGGGTTAAAAGCCCGGCATCTCGACGTGATCTCGGAATACTGGCGCGCCGTCCGGGAGTTCTACGCGGGGTTCGAGAGCCCCGCGCTGCCGGCCGGTGCAGACTTGTATCGGCACGAGATGCCCGGCGGGCAGTACACCAACCTCTACCAGCAAGCGCGGGCATTGGGATTGGCCGATCGTTGGAGCGAAGTCTGCCAAGTGTATGCCGACGTCAATCAGATGCTGGGCGACATCGTCAAAGTCACGCCTACATCCAAAGCCGTCGGCGACCTGGCGCTGTTCCTGATCGCCAACGAGATGTCCACGGCCGACGTGCTGTCCGGCACGCGTGAAATCGCGTTCCCGCAGTCGGTGGTCGATCTAATCAGCGGCCGGATGGGACAGACACCCGGTGGCTTCCCACAGAAAGTCCGCGATCGGATCCTGCGTGGTGAGAAACCGCTCGACGGGCGTCCCGGCGCCAACCTCCCCGACGCTGATTTTGAACAGGCCGCTGATACCATCCGCCCGCTGCTCGGTCGCGAACCGTTGCGACGTGAAGTCGTGTCGCACCTGCTCTACCCGCAGGTTTTCGCGGACTTTGCCGGCCACCAGTCGAAGTACGCCAACACAAGCATCCTGCCCACGCCTGCTTTTCTTTATGGCCTCGAACCGGGGGAAGAAATCGCGGTTGACATCGAACCGGGCAAGACACTGATCATCCGTTTCCTGACGATCAGCGACGCTCACGAGGACGGCCGCCGCACCGTGTTCTTTGAACTCAACGGCCAGCCACGCGAAATCACCGTCACCGATCGTGCCCTAGAGCCGGAGACACCCCGCCGCCCCAAAGCGGACCCATCCAATCCCGCGCACATCGCCTCGGCCATGCCGGGGATGGTCGTCAACGTCGCGGTCCATCCCGAGGATTCAGTCGTCAAAGGCCAGAAACTCTTGATGCTCGAAGCCATGAAAATGCAGACCATCATTGCCGCCGAACGAGATGGCAAAATCAGCGAGATTTTTGTCCAACCGGGCACACAAGTCGAACCCGGTGACTTGTTGATCACGATGGATCCTTGAACGCAAGGCCGAACATGATTTCCGCCAGTGACCTTGAACTTGTCAAGGCAGACGCCTTTGTGCGGGCCGTTGAATTCCATCGCGAACTGCCTTCGACCAACGATCTAGCTCTCCAGCATGCCACGCACGAAGAGCTTGATACACCGTTCCTCGTGCTTACCGAGTACCAGACCGCCGGCAGGGGGCGAGGCGGCAATAAGTGGTGGTCGGCACCCGGGGCGTTAACGTTCTCACTCGTGCTCGACACTAGTATTAGTACCGATGCGCCGACAGGAGCATGCGACCCTCGGCTTTCCGTTACGACAGCACTGTCACTGCACGATGCGTTGAGCCAATACGTTCCGCCCGGAGATGTCCGGTTGAAGTGGCCTAACGATGTCTACCTAGGATCACGCAAGGTTGCCGGCATCCTGCTGGAACAATCGTCGGCATGCCCGGGACGTCTCGTGGTCGGCGTTGGTATCAATGTAAACAACTCACTGTCCGCCGCACCCGATGAGATCCGCCAACGAGCGACATCTCTTTACGATAGGAATGGGGCGCAGTATCCGTTGCACGACGTGTTGCGAACCGTATTGAAGCAGATGGCCCGACGTTATGAAATGTTGGCGGCCAACACCCTCCGACTGTCCATCCAATGGCAAGAGCTCTGTCTTCTGCGTACACACTTCGTAAGCGTCACATCCGGAGAGCGTATTGTCACAGGGCTCTGCAGCGGCATTGACGACCAAGGCGCCTTGCTGATTCATAACGATTCCGGCGTGCACCAATTAATGAGCGGCGTTGCTTGCGTGACTCATCGTTGTACTGGCCACTACTTCATTTGATACACAAGAGCTGTGTGATTCACAGAAATCCAACATATGCCTCCGTCGTATCAGTCCGTAATCGTCCGCAGCAGCACCTATCTGGCATCCATGCAAGGATCTAAATCCCCGCACGCCAAGGCCGCTGCAGTGGCTCAATTTTTTTAAAGCATCGTCAGCGATTCAATGCGACGTTTACCACCATCAGATCTGCCGGCGTTACGCCAGCAAGCCGCGAGGCCTGGCCCAGTGTTGCGGGACGGAACCGGTTGAGGGTCATCGCCGCTTCTCGTCGCAGGCCCTGAACCCTTTCGTAATCCAGGCTCAGCGGCAGAGCTGCTTGTTCTTGTTGACGCAGCTTCGCGACCTCCCGTTGCTGGCGATCGATGTACCCGCTATACTGGATGTCCGCGACCAGCTTCGCGACCCAACGCGGGTCTCGGTCTTTTTGAGGTATCGGGCTTGATTCGAGACGTTGAAGCAACCACTCCTTATCGAATCCCGGGCGGCGGATCGAGTCGACCAAGGTCACGCCGTCAAGTCGCTGGATCGATAGATACCGATGTAACTCTTCCAGCGCATCCCGACGTTCTTGGAACACTCGCCAGCGATCGTCATCCACCACGCCCCAATCTCGTCCCAATGGTGTTAGCCGATCCGCGGTATTGTCCGCACGTAGTAGCAGGCGGTACTCCGCTCGGCTCGTAAACATCCGGTACGGCTCACGGGGTGTTTTCGTTACCAGATCGTCGAGCAACACCCCGATGTAGGCCTGGTCACGCCCCAAACGCACGAGCGGGTTATTTTGAGCATAACGCACCGCGTTGACCCCGGCGATCAATCCTTGTCCTGCGGCCTCTTCGTAACCGCTGGTCCCGTTGATCTGGCCCGCGAGGAATAGTCCCTCGACCTGCTTGGTCATGCACGTCGCGTCGATCTGGTGGGGCAAGACCATGTCATACTCGACCGCGTACCCATGGCGAAGGATTCTCGCGTGCTCACAGCCGGGCATCAGGCGGACGACCGTCTCTTGGATATCACCAGGCAAGGAAGTGCTGATCCCGTTGCAGTAGACCTCGTTTGTGTCTAATGATTCAGGCTCGAGGAACACGTGGTGGCTGGTGCGATCCTTGAAGCGGACGACCTTGTCCTCGATGCTGGGGCAGTACCGCGGCCCGGCGGTCGCGATCTGCCCGTTGTACATCGGGGCCCGATCGAGGTTGGCCCGGATCACGTCGTGGATGGCCGAGTTCGTATGCGTGACAAAACAATCCCGCTGCTCCAAAACCGGGAAACGTTTCAGTGGGGTCAGATCGCTAAACGGCGTGGGCACGGCGTCTCCGGGCTGGCGTTCTAATCCCGAGAAGTGGATCGACTCAGCCGCGAGACGCGGCGGCGTGCCGGTCTTGAGCCGGCCCAGCTCGAACCCCATGTCCTCCAATGCCGCGCTGATCCCGACCGCCGGTCCTTCTCCAACACGGCCGCCTCGGGTCCGCTGGTCGCCGGTATGCATCAGCCCGCGCATAAACGTGCCGGTGGTCATCACGACCGCGTCCGTGTGCAAGACGCGCCGAGCGGTACGGTCATGAGTGCCGGTGGGTGTGATCTCTATCCCTTCTACTTGGTCACCGTCAAGAACGATCCGCTCGACGATGCCGCTGAGGATGGTAAGGTTCTGGCGTGTTTGCAAAAGTGTTAGGACTTCACGGGCGTAGCGGTATTTATCCGCCTGGGCGCGCGGGCCACGCACCGCAGGCCCCTTCGACACGTTGAGGGTGCGGAACTGGATCCCGGTTCGGTCGATCGCCAGGCCCATCAACCCGCCCAGCGCGTCGATCTCACGCACCATCTGTCCCTTGGCTAGCCCCCCGATCGCGGGGTTGCAGCTCATCACCCCGATCTTCGCTGGGTCCATGGTAACCAGCGCGGTGTTGGCCCCAAGATTGGCCGCTGCCCAAGCGGCTTCGGCCCCGGCGTGACCCCCGCCGATCACGATCACGTCATAATGGTCCGATCCGTTCCGCATGTTCCAGAGATTATACGGTGATGAGTGGGCTCTAGGATTACCGTTCATGGAACAACAGCCGAGTCGTTGCGATTCAATGCCCCAGGGCATGGGATATGCTGCGTGATGACGGCGATGGAAACGATCATTGAAAACTGAGCCGGACGATCATTGAAAAGTGAGCCACCTGGGTTCGAAGAATAACGCCGGGATCGGCGTTGTCCAAAGCCCTGAGTCTCTTGCTCAGGGTGTCCGGCTCAGGAGTTAGCTCTTGTCGGGGCTGTCACCTCCTTTTCGTCGTTGGGTTTTCTTCTTCCTACTGGCCTTGAGGCGATAGCTGTCGCCGACCAGCTCCAGGATGTCCACGTGGTGAGTGAGTCGGTCGATCAAGGCCCCGGCCAACCGCTGATCGTTGGCGAAGACCTGGGGCCAATCGGCGAAGGGTAGGTTCGTGGTCACGATCAGGCTGGTCTGTTCGTAGCACTGGCTGAAGAAACTGAACAGATGCTCGGCCCCGCGTCGGTCCAGGGGGATGTAGCCCAGCTCATCGATGATGATCAGGTCATGGCGTTTGATCTGGCCTTCGAGTTTGGTGACCTGCCGCTCTTCTCGGGCTTCGAGGTAGAGGTTGGCCAGCTGCGAAGCGGTGTAGAACCGCACGCGGTGTTTGCGGCGACAAGCCTCCAAACCGATCGCGATCGCCAGGTGCGTCTTGCCCGTGCCTTCCGGGGCGGTGGCCCGTTGAGGGTGAGGTTGGACCGTCGTTCGATGAACAAGCACTGGGCCAGCTCCAGCACCCGGGGCTTGTTGAGCTTGGGCACCGCGGTGAAGTCGAAGGCGTCGAGTTCCTTGAGCACCGGGAACTTCGCGGCCTTGATCCGCCTCTGGATCGACGCGGCGTGACGCTGGTTGACTTCCAACTCCGCCAGTTGCTGGAGGAACTGTTCATACGTCGCCTTTTGATCGGCGGCTTGCCGGGCCACTGCGGGATACTCCCGCAACATCGCCGACAGCTTCAGGGCTCGCAGATACTCCTCTAACAAGACCGTGGTGGGGGTGGGATCACTCATCGTGCCACCTCCAGTTCCGCAGCTTCGGCTGCGACGCCCACCCGCTGGTCATAATCGCCCAGCGGGCGAGTGCCGTCGTGCATCTGGTGCAGATCGGGGCGATGCGACAGGTCCAACTTCGAGCACGATGCCAGCGGTTCGTTCCGCAGCACCGTCACGACCGCGTCGCGGCTGAACGCCCGACGACGCACACACAACGACACCGCTGCTTTGACCTGCTCCACCGGGTATTGGGTCATCAACAACAGGGTGTCGATGTAGTGGCGGGTGCCCTCATCTTCGTAGCGGTATTCGAGTTCCCGACGTAATCGCTGAAAGTCTTCACCCCACGGCTGACCCTTGAACGCCCGGGCGTTGTCGAGGCTGCCGGGCTTGATCTTCAGCAGGGTCAGGTAGTGCTCGGGTTCGAGGATGAATTGACCCTGTTCGTAGCGGCGGTCGTGTCGGGCGATGCGTGACTGCTCATGCCAGACCTCCACGCGATCGGCGAACCGCTTGATCGACACGTCGTGGTGGGCATACCGCACCGGCACCGAGTAGCGGTTGCGGGCCACCGTCACCAGCGACCGCTTGTCGACCCGACTATAACTGAGCATGCACGCTTCAAACGGCGTGGGCGGTAGAGGCAGAAGATGACACCGCTCTTCTTCCAATAACTGGCGTCGGGTCCGATCCTGATGGGGCAACGGCCCGGGACGATCCAGGTCTGCGTCACACCGTTCTAACATGTGACGACCCAGGTCTTGCATCGAAGCGACCTCGGGCACCGGCGTGAGATACGACCGCTCCGATCGCTTGGCCCCCCGGAAGAAGTTCTCCACAGCCCGTCCGTAGGCATGCTTCCGAGGGGGCAGAACCGGGTGTCGAACAGGTCGTGACACCGCAGGTGCTTGAACCGCTCGTTGAGCGTGCGGTCTTTGCCCGCTCCCACGTGGGTGACCGCCGACTTGAGGTTGTCGTAAGCGATCCGCTTGGGCACACCCCCGAAGTAGGCCAACGCACGCACGTGACCATCGAGGAACGCCTCCAACGTCGCCCGCTCATACGGCCACGTGAACGACGCCTTCGAGTGGCACAGACGCATGCAGAACACCTGAACCTTGCGTTCAACCCCGTTGATCTTGGCCACCGCCTCGTGCCAGTCGACCTGAGCCTCTTCGCCCGGCTCGAACGCCAACGGCATGAACACCTCCTGTTGGCGTTGTCGCTTGGTCTGCAGATACCGACGCACGGTGATCACGCTGCCACGGTACTTGTGTTCTTTGCACAGACGCTCGTAGATCTCTTGGCCCGTGTGCCGTTGTTTGCGAGGAGCCGTCTTGTCCTGCTCCAGCCACGCGTCGATGATCGAGATGTAGGGCTCCAACACCCGTTTGGCACGAGGTTGGACCATCCGGTAGCCCGGCGGGGTCGGATGGGTTAACACCTTCGCGATCGTATTCCGTGAATGACCCAGCCGCCGCCGGATCTCACGGATACTCCGACCCTCCACCACATGCATCCGTCGTATCAATTCATAATCGTCCACTGTCAGCACCTATCTGGCCTCCGTGCAGGGGGTTAAATCCCCACACGCTAAGGCCGCTGCAGTGGCTCAATTTTCAATGAATGTTCGGCCCCCGTCCGGCTCAGTTTTCAATGATCGTTTCCAGGTGATGGGTCGCTAGGCGGCTCGGCGTGGGATCGCGTCTAGGTCGATGCTCACGTCGTGGCGTTTGGGGGCCGGTGCCGTGCCCCAGACCACGAAATCTTGCCCGATCAAGGATTTCAATCGGTGGCAGGTATTCATTTTTTCTAATGGAGCGAACCATCGACGGAATAGTGGCTCAATCCGGTGAAACTTCGGCAGCCATGAGGGAAGCAGGTAGTTGAACGCTGGGTGCACATGCACGCCGCTAACCGTGACGTCGGTCAGACCTTTGGCTTCGAACCGCTGACGGATCTGCCCAGCTGTAAACGCGCGTTCAAACGCGTAAGGATGATGACGGATCCGTCGCAGGTGGGTTTGGTAGAAGACGTTGTACCGGTTGGGACAGAACGCCAGCACCTGCCCGCCGGGTTTGACGACCCGGATCATCTCGTCAATTACGGCTTCGAGTTCTAGGTCGTTGAAATGTTCGAGCACACCTGCATTGAACGCGATGTCGAACCGCCCGTCGCGGAACGGCAGGTCCCGGATATCCGCGTGCGCCGTGCGCAGCGGGTACCCCAGCTGGCCGTAGAACCGACAGGCCAGATCCAGCCCGGCTTGAGAGTGATCCACCGCGGTGACGTGTGCCCCGCGGCGGGCGAAGGTCAGTGAGTCATGAGCCGGACCCGAACCGACCTCGATCACCCTCCGCCCCAGCACGACCGGCCATAGCCGTTCAAGGAAATCCCGCCGCAGCCACCAGATGTCTTGGCTGGTCAGGTCGGCGAGGGTGACTCGCCTCGCCCAGGCGTCGTGATCCGTTTCGGTGAAGTGGTGCGATGCGATCATATTCCGATCTATCTCCGGGGTGGGTTACGCGGCTTGCCTTATCCCATTGTCTGATGAACCCTTCGCCAGCAGGTCTTTCCGCACGGCCGCAAAGGGGAAGCACGTGCGGTCCACCCGCTTATGCAGCTCAATCGCGTGGGTTTGAGCTAACAACCCGCAGCACCGCCAATCATCGACCCCGTGCAGCTCCCCGAGGATGACCGACGCGCCTCTTCGGATCCCTTCGGGGATGCTGCGGAGGATCGCCAGCTCGCTGCCCTCGGTATCGATCTTGAATACGTCCACGTGATCGAGCCCCAATTCGGCGAGGGCTTCTCCAACGGATTTAAGCTCTAGGGTCAGCCTGCGAGACGGGTCGTGCCCGGTACGGCTAAACCCACCACCGCCGAAGCTGCAAGGGTTGTTGGACATGAAGTATTCAAACCAGCCCGATCGGTCCGATAGCCCGTACGGCATGACCCGGACTCGATCCGAAAACGGGCTGACGTTTTCGCGAAGCAGCTCAAGGTTCTCGGGCAAAGGCTCGAAACAGTAGACCCGCGCCCCGGGGTAGACGGTCGCGTAATACAGGGCGGCGATCCCGATGTTGGCCCCGACATCGAAGATGACACGCGGTTGAGCGCTCGTGGGCAGGCGGTAGATGCTTTCGCGACAGAGGATCATGTCGATCAGGTCGGTATCCGTCGTCCCGGTGCGTATTTTGACGTAGAAGGGGCGTGGACCGAACCGGACCCGTCGTCGTTGAATCGTCAACCCCGCGTCATGAGGGAGCCCGTGATGACGAGGGGCGCGGCCGAACGCATGCCCCAAGGTCGTGGCGATCCAAGCCCAAATGTGTTGCCGTGAGGGTCGCAGTGTCGTCATCCTTTGAGGGTCGTGGTACGGGCCGAACGGCTGCCGGACCAAACGTAAACCTGTAGGGGTTGAATCGGTCAAGACGTGTGCTCTGTTTAAAGAGGAAATTTATCGGATGCGTTGCTGTTTATCTTAATTTATAGAGAGGACCTGCCGATCTCTGATAAACACCCATTCATACCCGCATCCCCCTTCGGGGAGGAGACGATTTTCGATGCGTATCGGACTCGACGCCCGCACGATCTACCAATCATTCCGCCGTGGCACCGGCAAGAACCTCATCGACCTATACCGTCATCTCGCCGCTGTTCGGCCCCAATGGCGGGTGCTGGCTTACCATCGCTTGCCCGGCGCCGTCCCGCCTCTGCTTCCCAGCCCGTTTGTCGAGCCACGCATGATCGAGATGCTCGGGGACCGGTTCGACGCCTGGTCGCGGTGGCGGCTGCCCGTCGCGGCGCGCAGCGACCAGGTCGACGTGCTGCACTGCCCGGCGAATACCTGCCCGTATTGGATGCCGGTCGAGACCATCGTCACGGTCCATGACTTGATCCCGTTGGACATGCCCGAAGACCGGCCCGCGGCGCAGGTGCGGCGGTTCGAGCAATCGATCCACGCCGCGTGTCACCGGGCCGCGTGGATCGTCTGCCCCTCGGACTATACTCGCAACCGCCTGATCAACGACTTCGACGCTGACCCCGAACGGGTCACGGTCAATCACTGGGCCGCGGACAGCTCCATCACACCGGTGAGACGGGAACAGTATCGGCCCGTGCTTAAGAAGTATGGGGTCGCGGGGCGGTTTGTGCTGCACTTTGGGTCGGACATGCCCAGGAAGAACACACGACGGCTGATCGAGGCGTGGGCGATGCTGCGGCCGGAGGTACGCAAGGAGTACCAATTGCTGATCGTCGGCCTTGAGGGCCCCGCCCTGCATGAGATGGCTCAACAGGTCGACCGGTTCGGTCTGGTGAGCGTACGTCTGCACGGGTTCGCGGACGAGGCGGACCTGCCCGCGTTGCTCAGCGCGTCGACGCTTCTGGCGTACCCGAGCTTGTCGGAGGGTTTCGGGCTGCCGATCCTCGATGCGTGGGGGGCCGGCACCGCGGTGCTGACCAGCCACGTCACGAGCTTGCCCGAGGTCGCCGGGGACGCGGCGTTGCTGATTGACCCGGCTGATGTGTGCTCCATCGCCCGGGGGCTGTCGCGGTTGCTGTGCGACGCGCGCCTGCGGGGCGAGCTCAACGCCAAGGCTCAGCATCGGCTCAAGCAATTTTCGTGGGAAAAGACCAGCCAGCGGTTCGCGTGGGTCTTGGAGCAGGTGACCGGCTTGATCTCCATGACGGCCGACAGCGACACGTCGCCCCCCGGGCCGTCGCATGCGGATCGGCGGGCCGCGGCGTAATGACCACGCCGCGTGGTTGGGTTCGGTCGGGCAGGTGTTTCCTATAACCGTCACGGATCGCCGATATGGATAAAAAACTCGACATTCTTTTCATCAGTGAAGGATCGTTGTGGCCGCTGGATCAGGGGTACAGGATCCGCGGGTACCACATGTCAGACCAGCTCGAGAGGATGGGCTTGCGGTGCGGGGTGGCCTCGATGATCCCGCCACCGTCGGACGCCCCGCAAAGACTGCTCGACAAGACGATCGGCTGGCCGACGGCAACGGCCCAGGACATGAAACGCTTCTTGGACGGGTGGTCCGGATTGGCCAAGCCGTTACGCGTCAAGCTCGCGCATCATCAAGCGTTGGACGCCAAATCATTGGCTGGGGTCATCCCTTTGATCGACCGTTACCGTCCATCAGCCGTGATCGGATTGGGCCAGCACGCCCCGTTGATGCTACGCGGTGTCGCGCCCGAAAATGGATTGATCCGCGCTTGGTACGCTGCGGACGAACCGATCCGTTTCCATCTGTCGTGTCTGCGGTCTGACCCCCCGGGGGCGATGCCGATGCGCCTGCGAAAGGCCATGGTCTACGCCGGTCTAGAAGCGTTGTTCACCCGCGGGCTCGACGCGGGTATCGGAGTCAACCGCACCGACACCAAGCTATTGACACGCTTAGCCGGGGTGCGTCAAGGGACGACGATCCACAACGGCGTGGACCTCCATTATTTTCACCCCAGCCGAACCGATCCCCCGCGGGTCCCGGGCAAGAGCCTGATTTTTTGGGGCCGCCTCGACTTCGAGCCGAACATCGACGCGGTGTGCTGGTTCGCTAAGCGGATCTGGCCCGCACTGAAGAGGCGCAACCCCGATGCTACCTGGAAGATCATTGGGAAGAACCCCAACCCGCGGGTCCAGGCCCTAACCTCAGCCTCGGGTATCGAGCTGGTGGGTGCGGTCGACGATATCCGTCCTCATGCCCACGCCGCCGCCGCGGTGGTGTTGCCGATGCGCCGTGGGGGGGGGATCAAGAACAAGCTGCTCGAGGCCGCTGCCATGGCCAAGCCGATCGTCGCCACCCCAAGGACACTCGATGGGCTCGCGATCGACCCTCACCAGCAGCCCGCTTTGATCTGCCACCGCCCCGAACAATGGGTCACCACCATCGAGCGGGTGTGGGCCAACCGGATCTGGGCCGCCCGTAAGGGGCGGCGTGCCCGGGTGTGGGTCAAGACCCACCACAGCTGGTCCCGGGCCGCCAAGAGGCTGGTCGATTGGCTAGGCCATTTACGTGGCCGACCGTTTAGGGTCGCTGCGCCGGCTTTGATCCGTCGCCAAGACCCCGCGGCGGCTGTCTACCCCACGCGCAACGTGCGACCCACGGTTATCGAAACACCCCTCAAGGAGGCCGCCTGATGATCGATACGAATCCAACAACTCGCTTTAGGCCAGGCGCCGCCGCCTCGATGCCGACCGTCGCGGTCATCGGCCTGGGTTACGTCGGAACCGTCAGCGCCGTGAAGCTGGCTGAACACGGCTGCCGCGTGATCGGTGTCGAGACCAACCCGACCAAACAAGACATGTTCAAACAAGGGCGCTGCCCCGTGAACGAGCCGGGTCTGCCCGCGGCGTACCGGGAGGAGTTTGTCGCCGGTCGATTGACGGTCACCGATCGGGTCGATGAGGCGGTCAAACGGGCGCAGGTCGTGATGATCTGCGTCGGCACCCCAGTCGATGGTTCGGGGATGGTGGACTTGAGGTCGATCCAAACGGTGACCCAGCAGTTGGCCCAGGCCCTGGTGGATCACGCTGAACCCCCAGTGGTGATGATCCGCTCCACCGTTCCGCCTGGCACGACCCGGATGCACGTGGCCCCGACCCTCCATGCGGGCAACCCCAACATCGTCGTCTGCCACCACCCCGAGTTCCTGCGTGAGGGCAGCGCGATGTCGGATTGGGACCGACCGGCGATGATCGTCATCGGGGCCGAGCGCCAAGACCGACCCGCGGTGCGCCGGCAGGTGGAACGGATCTACCGAGGGGTCGAGGCCCCGACAATCTGCCTGGAGCTGTCCGAGAGTGAGCTGATGAAGCACGCGTGCAACGTGTTCCACGCGATCAAGATCGATTTCGCCAACGAGGTCACGGCCTTGGCCGAGGCGGTGGGGGCCGACCCGGCGCGTGTGATGGATACGCTGTGCTGCGATGACAAGCTCAATATCTCCCCGGCGTATCTCAAGCCGGGTTTCGCCTTCGGTGGGTCGTGCCTGCCCAAGGATACCCGGTCGCTCGTGGCCCAGGGCCAGCGGTGGGGGTTGAACCTGCCTCTGATGGAATCGGTCCTGCCCAGCAACGAATCACATCTGGCTCGGGAGGTTCACCGGGTGTTGCGGCACGGGTGTCGGCCGACATTGCTTCTGGGGCTGACGTTCAAGCCGGGTACCGACGACCTGCGAGAGAGCCCCGCAGTCGAGCTGGCGCGGCGTCTGTTGGGTCGGGGGGTACCGCTGACCGTCTACGACCCGGATCTACATCCAGCCCAACTCGTGGGCGCTAACAGCGCGTACATCCGCCGTCACCTGCCTAATCTCAGCGGATTGATGTGTCACGACCTGGACGAGGCGTTACGCCAAGCCGAGGTGATCGTGATCGCCAAGCCGATGGCTTCGTTTGCCCGGATCCGTGCTCGCGACAAGACCGTGATCGACCTCACCCGTAGCCTGGTCAGCGAACAAGCATGGACAGGTGTTACGAGCGAGCCCAGGGCGGGTTGGGAAACACGTCCACAACCCGGCCCGGCCCGGCAGGCCGCTTAGGGGTCGGTACAGGGGCGATCCCGTGGGGCACTCACCATGGCTTGGGCCACGATGCATTTTGCGACGGGGATGTGCTGCGCCGGGGCGGCGGGCGGGTTGGGGTGCCTGATCCTCAAACGGGGATGGCGGTGGGTCCCGGGGCTGATGTCGGCAGGCGGGCTGTGGGCGATGATCCCGGATCTGCCACGGGTGTTTCGTGAAGATTTCCCGAACGCGCCGTGGGCGGCGGTCTTGGGCAGCAAAGGGCTTGAGGCTGGGCTGTACCAGTGGGGCAATCTGTTTTGTTTCCACCGGGCGCTCGATGACCAGCCCCACGAGTACGCCTTAGCGGGGCTGGTGATTATCGTCGCCCTATACAACGTGGCGATCTTGATGTTGTTGTGGCGGCGGCCCCGGCAAAGGGCGGACGGTTTATCTGGGTGGCCGGTCCGCCCTACCTTTGATTCCTCTCGGACACGCAGCGGTCTAGGTTGGTACGGGTCAACCATCCGCATGGGCCCAGATCGACACGCAGCGAAGCCGCTGCGTTTGCCCCGGCGGCCTTGGCGACGCGCTTCTTAGACCGTGTGTGAGACGTGGCACACCATATCGGGTTGATATGCTTCACACACACGTTCTTAACCCGGTTCGGTAAGGGCGGGTTCAGCCTCGTGCGGTTCGTCCATGACCTGTTTATCACTGAGGAGGCACACCACAAAAAACCCCTGACGCGTGGCGTCGGGGGTTTCGGGTTTGTGCTACGATTTGTTAGCCCTGCGGAGATTCAGACCATCTCATTGAGGTTCTTGAGCGGACGGACGCGGACCACGTTGCGGGCTGGTTTGGCCTTGATCATGATCTGCTCGCCGGTGAACGGGTTGATGCCCTTGCGGGCTTTCGTGGCGGGTTTGCGCTTGACGGTGAGCTTCATCAAGCCCGGCAGCGTAAACACGCCCGGGCCGCGTTTGCCGAGGTGTTTGCCGATGATCTCAGACAAAACTTCAAACGCCGCGGCGACCTGCTTCTTGGGGATGTCGGTGTGTTCGGCGATCGTGTTGTACGTCTCGCTCTTGGTGTAGGGCTTGGCCGGGGCGGTGATCTTCACGGGTTTGGCGCTAGCGGTTTTTTTGACGGTCTTCTTGGTGGTTTTTTTCTTCGTCGACTTCTTCATCGTCTTTTTGGCCATCGTCAGGCTCTCCAAAACAGGATTAAAACGGTATCGGTCCCGAAGTTGAAAATCATAACCAAACGTTGATGTTTGTTCAGGTCGATTGGCCTAGATATCGGATTTTTCTCAAAAAAAGTGTATTTTTCAGGATCTTCCCGTTAGGGCGGGCCTGTATCGCATCCAAGAAAGAACCGATCGCGGTCTTGAACACGGCGATGACACATGGCGCGATCCGACCTCGACGACGGTAACGTGATCTTCGGATGATCCGCGGACGGGGCTCGCAAGAGGCCTAACCCGAAAATTGGGTCGTGACAGAGCACTAGGTCGAACCACGTATGTGGTTGAAACCGGACACGATTCAATGGCCCGGGCGTCGTGTCATATTGGCAGTCGTGGCGATGAGAAAGGAACCGGTGGCAGGCCTCGGGGGTGACGGCCGGCTTGAAACACCGATCCTTCCGTCATTCTGGGGACTGTGGCCATCGATGGCCTTGGCACCGGTTTTGTATTAATCTCTAGCGAAGGCATCCTATGAAGCCGCCCGGGACTGTCCGGATGGAGAATTTCGAGCCTAGAGATGCTCTGGTTCAGCAAGCTTCTGCGGTGATTTTCTTGATGCCTTATGCGAAGAAACAACGGTGCATTCACCAAGCCACGAACGGTGGCCTGTTGAATCAACACAAGAGCAATCCATGAAGTGAGATTGTCTCGGATCGACTCCTCAAGGAAGATGTCGACAACCTACGGATGACCCAGCAAGCGAGGTTTTGTGATGGCTAAAACTATCGGGATCGATTTAGGTACGACAAACTCGGTCGTGGCGATCATGGAAGCCGGCCAGCCCAAGGTGCTCATCAATGCCTCGGGCAACCGGATCACCCCGTCGATCGTCGCGTTCACGGACAAGGGCGAGCGCCTCGTGGGTCAGCCCGCCAAGCACCAGCAGATCACCAACCCCAAGAACACCGTGTTTTCGATCAAGCGGTTCATGGGCCGGCGGCACGACGAGGTGCAGCAGGAAGAAAAACTCGTGCCCTATGAGGTCGTCGGGGATCAGGGCGAGCTGGTCAAGGTCAAGGTCCGCGACAAGGACTACACGCCCCAGGAGATCAGCGCGATGATCCTCCAGGACCTTAAGAAAACCGCGGAGGACTACCTCGGCGAGAAGGTCGAAAAAGCGGTGATCACTGTCCCGGCGTACTTCAATGACTCTCAACGGCAAGCCACGAAGGAAGCCGGGCAGATTGCCGGGCTCCAGGTCGAGCGGATCATCAACGAACCGACCGCCGCCGCCTTGGCATACGGCCTTGATAAGAAAGCTAACGAGAAGGTCGCGGTGTTCGACCTCGGGGGCGGGACGTTCGATATATCCATCCTTGATATCGGCGACGGGGTCTTTGAGGTGCTATCGACTAACGGAGACGGCCACCTCGGTGGCGACGATTTCGACCAGCGGCTCATCGACCACCTCGCTGACGAATTCAAGAAGCAGGAGAGCATCGATCTGCGCAAAGACCCGATGGCCCTGCAACGCCTCAAAGAAGCGGCTGAGAAGGCCAAGTGCGAGCTGTCGTCGGCGCAGGAGACGACTGTGAACCTGCCTTTCATCACCGCTACGAACGAAGGCCCCAAGCACTTACAGGTCTCGATCACCCGCGCCAAGTTTGAGCAGTTGTGCGAAGACCTCTTCGATCGCTGCCGCGGCCCAGTGGTCGCGGCTCTTAAGGATGCGAAGCTCAAAGCCGGGGACATCCAGGAGGTCGTTTTGGTCGGCGGCTCGACGCGGATTCCGAAGGTCCAGGAGCTGTGTAAGGAGATCTTTGAGAAAGAGCCCAACCGTTCGATCAACCCGGACGAGGTCGTGGCGGTTGGGGCCGCAATCCAGGGCGCCGTCCTCGAAGGCGACGTCAAGGACGTCCTGCTGCTGGACGTCACCCCGCTAAGTCTGGGTATCGAGACCGCGGGCGGGGTCATGACCAAGCTCATCGAACGCAACACCACGATCCCCACGTCCAAGAGCGAAACATTCACGACCTATTCCGACAACCAGACCGCGGTGACGATCCATGTCCTCCAGGGCGAACGCACCATGGCCAACGATAACCGAACGCTGGGCAAGTTCGACCTCACCGGCATCCCCGCTGCCCCGCGCGGCGAGCCGCAGGTCGAGGTCGAGTTTGCGCTCGATGCGAACGGGATCCTCAACGTCTCGGCCAAGGACAAAGCCACCGGCAAGAGCCAAAACATCGAGATCAAGGGCTCGTCGGGGTTATCAGATGGTGAGATCGAGCAGATGAAGAAGGATGCCGAGTCCCACGCCGATGAAGACCGTAAGAAGCGGGACCTCGTCGACGCCCGCAACCAGGCCGAGAACACGATCTACCAGATCCGCAAACAGCTCGAAGAGCACGGGGATAAGGTCTCAGCCGAGGACCGCGGCAAGGTCGAGTCGGCGATCAACGACGTGGAGTCCAAGGTCAAGGGCGACGACCCCGTGGCGATCAAACGGGCACTGGAAACACTCAACCATCAGGCTCAGGAGATCGGCAAGGCGTTCTATGAGCAGATGGCCGGCACGACCGCCGGGGCTGGAGGATCAGATAGGGCCTCGGGAGGAAACGCCGACACCGATAGTGACGACGACGTCATCGATGCGGAGTTCGAAGTCAAAGAAGAGTAGTTCCGGTCCGACGACTCATCAGACCACCCGAAAATTGGGTGACTCACAGACCGTGTGTGACAAAGGGGGTGCCACTGGCTGCACGCCCGCCAGTGCGACAGACGTCGATTCAAAACACTGGGTGACATGCAGCCAGTGGCACCCAATCTCGGGTTTATATGCTTCTCACAAGGAAAGAGACGCGCTGCGTAAAAATACCGCATCGTGGAGGCGTTGGACACCGACCATTTTCTTGCCGCGTTCACAAGTCGTGCCGTCATTTTAACTGGGATGCTTATAGGAGACGCCTCACAGAAAGGAATCGACGTGACGTTTTTGGCCATCGATCGGGGCAAGGTCATTAGGGTACATATCCAGAGCGATGCCCAGTAGGACGTAGCGGTGTGGACGTTGGGGGATGATCGGATCCACCTCATGATGGGACGCAGGGGGGATCTAGAGCGTTTCCCGAAATGGTGTACGACGCCCCCAGCGAGCCGCGACCGTAAGGCAGCGGGTTCTTCCGAATAACCAGACGTTCTTATGTCGTACATGAAACCGGGATACGCGATAAAAAAAGCGGAGCCCGCGTGTGGCGAGCCCCGTGTGGGTTGTATCCGTTTCTGTAGGGAACAGGTTCAGTCGTAGTTCGCTAGGCCCGTGGTTTCCGCCGCGGACGGCGAGAACACCACCGTGCCCAGGTTCTGAACACCCATGCTGATCCCCAATCCGGTGATCGACCCGTTGGCTGTGCTGATCGGGTAGAGCTTGTCGGTGACCGAACCGAAGGCGTAGAGGGTCGAACCCGCGAACCCCATTCCGGTGAAGTTGCCGATCACGTGGTTCTTGAGCAAGGTCTCAGTCTGGTTGACCGTATCGATCTTGTAGACCATCGACCCACTGGCCGCGTAGAAGGTTTGTCCGTCGGCCGAGGCCAGGCCATCGTAGGGGCGAGTTAGAATCATCTGAGTCTCGAACGTGCCGGTGCGTTGATCCACGAGGATGATCTGGCTGTTCGACGCCGGGTCGTCGGTGCCGTCACCCTCTTCGATCGACGAGCTGCCCGAGGTGACGTCGATCCACCACTGGCCCATGGCCTTGCCGCCGGAGACGTGGTCGTTGCGGACGGTCACGGTCATCCCCGACGCCGACAGCAGGTATGTCGTGCTGTTGTCGATCGTGAACACGGCACCGTCGACGACCAGGTCCTCCTGAGTCCCGTTGCCCTTGGGCTTGACGCGGACGCTGGCCGCCGGGCCGCTGTAGAGCACGCCGTTGACGTCGATCGGGGCGTTCTCGTGCAGATCGTCACGGTCGAGGACGGACCCGTCAGCCTTGGTGAGCACGAACCGGTGACGCGGGCTGTTGCTAGGGTTGATGTTGATCGACCCGGACACCGAACCGGCCGAGACCGTCGTGGTCGCCAGGTCGGTGGCGGCTTCGGAGAGGGTCACCAGGACGACGAGGTCCTGGAAGTCGGCCGCGGGGCTGGTGAGGTCGGTCTCACCCAGTTCGAACAGGAAGATCGCCTGATTGGGCCCCAGCTCGACCGTGCCCGATGCCGGGTTGACGTAGTCGACGAGGAACTGCTCGATCGATGCCTGGTCCTGGAACCCGGGGATGTTCGGGACGGGGTCGCCGCTGCGGAGGACCTTCACATACGGAGAGTTCATGCTCGAATCGACCTCCATGTACGGGTCCCAGTGGTTGTTCTTAGAACCGTCGGGGTTGCCGTGGGGCGTGAGGACCCACGACTTGGCAATCACGGAGATCGGGGTCGTGCTGGCGTAGGTCCCCGGCAGGACGTGGTGGCGGGGGTTGTGGTGATCGTTGACGCTGTCGAACGCCGGGCTCCAGTAGTCGCCGAAAGGTTCGGTCTCGGTCTCGCCGGTTTTGATCTTCATGGTGACCGGTAGGTCATAAGTGCCGCCGTAGGTGATCGCGGCCCCGAGGACGGCCACGCGGGCGGCCAGGGGTTGCTGGGGCACGATGCTGGTGCCGACGACGTCAAACGGCAGGGTATCGGCTTCTTGGAGGGCGTAGACTTCGTAGTCCATGGTGCCATCAGGGTGCACGCCCACGGCTCCGGTGATCTTCTCTTGCCCCAGGTCGCTGGGTCGCACGGAAGCTTTGCCGGTTTGCTTGTTAACAAAGACGAGCTTGGTCTGATCGTCGGAGGGGTCGGTCCAGAACGCGTAGAGTTTGCTGAACCCGGGGAAGCTGGCCGAGGCTTCGATGCCGTGGAGGGTGCCGCCGCTGGCATCCAGGACCGGGCCGACGTGAGTCAGCTGGCCGCTATCGAGGTCGTAGTGGCTTAGCTGGCCGGTGCTGGGGTTGATCCCATAGGCGACATAGCTATCCGCGGCGGGTGATGCAGCGGCCCGTGGCAAGCCGTTGAGCCATCCCATCGCGGCGATGCCCAGTGACGCGGCTGTCGTGTAGATCGCTCCTCTGCGGAAGCGGTACTTCTTTCGACCCATGACATTCTCCTTTATTTACAGTGATCTGTCTGGTTATCTCGTGATCTATTATCAGTAAACGATTTGAGAAGATAGGCAGCTACGTTTTTGGGTTTAAGTTCATAAAAATAAATGCCTTAGGCGTTCACCTTCGCCGCCTGCATCGCCTTCATCACGTTTATGGGTCTCCGTGCCTTGGTGGCGTTGGTGGGGTTCACCGCCTTCATCGCAATCCGGGCCTTTTCTGCCTTCGTAAGGTAGGGAAGGTTCTTGGTCTGAGAACGTATGCGAGAACAGATCTGATAGGGGGTGTCACGGGCTGCTAGTGAGTCGGTGTTCTCAAGAACGATCGTTACACGGGCGGCCCCAGCGGCGCGTGACACACCCGTTCTCACACACGTTCCGTGGGGTTAATTGTGGTGTAGACGCTTACCGAAGTGCTGGACTCATACTCACTGGCGTTTATCGAGCCGAGCCCCAAAAACCATGATCCCCGCCGATAGCCACACGAAGAGGCCCGCCGGCTCAGGGATGACCGCGGCGTCTTGGGCAAGGCTTGCTACGGTTGGAGCAAACACCGATTGATCGAAATGGCCTTGGAAGATGATGAAGTCCACAAAATTTACGGCTCCATCGTCGTTAAAATCACCGTCCATCCACCCCCCCGGTAAACCGAAATGGCTTTGGAACAGGATAAAATCCACAAATCCCACACTGCCGTCCAGGTTCACGTCACCGGGGAAGAAGATCTGCGGTTCATCAAGATCGGAAAAATCCGCCAATTCCGCGATGGCCAGGATATCCGCGCCCGATAGTAGAGTGCGGGTCGACAGCGGGGTGACGGCGGTCATCAACGCGTCGGGCACCTGCCCACCGCTGAGGTGCAGCCCGGAGCCGAGTTGGATCACGGAATCTGCCGCCGGCCGCGGGGTCACCACATCGATGTCGTTGTCGGTGTTGATCTCGCTACCGATCCCGGGGACGAGGGCGTTGAGCCCCAGGACATGACCGATCTCGTGAAGGGCCACGGTGAATAGATCACTGCGGCCGACCGCGTCCGTCGTGGCACCGGTGTAGCGGCGGCCGGTATTGATGACGCCGCCGCCGAGGTCGTCATAAGCCTGCGTAAGGGCGGTCCACTCGGAATGGTCATCGGGTGTGGGATCGATAAAGTAGTTGGATGACCCGTCGTTATCGAAACGGATGACCGCACTTCGGGTGTTTGCGGATGCGGGCGAGGAGAACGTGTCCGCCAGTGTGGGGCCACCGAGCGGGACCCAGCCGAATTCGATCGTGGCGACCAGATCGTCCTCGATAGCGGTGGACCACACATCCGCCGCGGCTTGAACGACCTGTTGTAGGGATCCACCTCCCACGGCATTAGCAGGAGTATCACCCGCTGTAAAACCCAAAATCGAAGACTTTTCACCGGGGTTAAGGAAATTGAGATGGATCGTCAGCTCCGCGTGGGCGTAGGAAGTTTGAAAGAACATCACGATCATGATGGAAGGTATAGAGATGTAATTTGTAACTGTCCGCTGAAACCATGGCATGTCTCAAATCCCTTCCAATTAATAATTTAGTATGATTTTCGGGTTTTCCCCGGCCGTTACAATTATAAGCCCACTCCAAGAATAGCTCAATCCACTCCACGTTTTTTTTTTTACATGAGCACACGATAGGGTCTATTGTTGGATCTTAACAGTCGTTCTTCGTCGATCCTGGCGAGAGATAAACTTTCCTGGCAGGGACTTGACGCGTAATGCCCTCGGTCCTCAGCGTTTTTTGTGAGTTAGAAATCCAAAATAAGTTCGCTGTGTGTCAACCCCTCAACACCTCAAACACCCCTAGACAAAACTGAGGCAGATCATCGGGTCGGCGGCTGGATACAAAATGGCGATCGACCACTACGGGGGCGTCTTCATAGATCGCCCCGGCGTTGACTAGGTCGTCTTTGATCCCCGGCGAGCCGGTGACCTTAACACCGCGGTAAACGCCCGCGGAGATCGGGATCCACCCCCCGTGGCAGATCGCGGCCACGAGCTTGCCTGAGGCCGCGAATTGTTGAGTCAACTTCTTAACCGCCTCGTCGCGCCGCAGCTTGTCGGGCATCCAGCCGCCGGGGAGGATCATGCCCTGGAAATCCGCGGCTTCCATCTCGTCGATCGCGGCGTCACTGACACACGGATACCCATGCTTGCCGCGGTAAAGAGTGTCCGCTCGCGGCCCGGCGACGGTCACGCCCGCGCCGGCCTCGATCAGCCGCAGCTTCGGGTACCACAGCTCGAGGTCTTCGTAGCTATCACCTACCAGGATAAGGACGTGTTGGCCCGTTAGGTCGGGATGCGCCATGGCTGGGGTTCTCCTCAAGTGGGGTGGACGCGAGTCAGGCCGATGCCCGTGCCTTGACGGCGATCGGGTGTACTGACAAGATGATAACGGTTCCAGCAAGTCCTGTTGGCCGACCTGTGTTGAAGACTACTGTTTGTTTCAATAAAAGGAATCAGATGATGACCGGCTCAACGAAGACGCTTACCGTGACCGGGGCCCTGTTTGTGGCGGCGGCCTGCTTCCTGGCGGTCATGGCCACGCAAGCGATGGCCCATTGCCAGGTGCCGTGCGGGATCTATGACGACGCGGCGCGGATCGCCCAGCTGCGCGAGGACGCGACCACTATCGCCAAGGCGGTGGGGCAGATCGCGGAGCTGGCGGGCCAAGACGACGCCCAGTCGGTCAACCAGGTGACCCGGTGGGTCGTCACCAAAGAACAGCACGCCTCGCACATCATTACGGTGGTCAGCGAATACTTTCTAACCCAGAAGGTCAAACCGGTCGCGGCGGACGCCGAGGGATATGACGCGTACCTAAAGAAGCTCGCCGACCACCACGCGGTCATGGCCGCGGCGATGAAGACCAAGCAGACAGCGGACCCGGGCGCGGTGGACACGCTCAAAGCCGCGATCGATGCCCTGGCCGGGTGCTACATGCCTAAGGATCACGGCGATCACCGTCATTAAACACCCCATGGCTAGATATCCGATGTCAAGAATCTGATTCCGAGAATTCTTGTGCCCCGTGCACGAGGTATCCCGTTAACCCGCTCGGTGTGGATATAACCGTGAGAGGGATATCCATGAAACGTCTGTGGTCGCAAGAAATAACCCGCTGGGCCTGTTTGTTGGCCTACCTCGTGGTCACGGCCACTTCGGGCGGTGCGATCGTGTTATGCGAGGGGGTGGATGGGCATGTCACCATCGAGATGGCCTCGACGCCGTGCTCGGGCTCAACCACGTCGGAGACAGCCTCTGACTCCTCGGTTGACGGTTCACAACCGGGGTGCAACGACACGCTGTTAACCGCCGGTATCCAGGAGAACACCCACAGCCGGCTCGACCGGGACAAGATGCCTCGTCCGTTCGCGTTTTCGGTTCTCGTCCCCGCGGCGTGGGTCACGGATCGCCCCACATCGAAACATCAAACAGATGACGGCCAACCCATGGCTGATCACCGGACGCTCACCTCTCTTCGTTCAGTGGTGCTGCTGATCTGAACTCTCCATTCGTTTCTGTTGTTGGCCACCCCAGGACTTCACTGGGGCTGTGTTGATTGTGTTCACATTTTTCTTTCTTTCGCGTCTCGACCCCACTGTGTGGTCGGGCTTCGGCTTTTGGAGTCATACCCATGCGTCCATATGGTCGGTTGTTGGTCTTATGGCTCTTGGTAGGCTCATCCGGGTGCGCCCCGATGCACTCAGTCCGGGCCTGGCGTCCGGGACCGACACCGCTGGCGGGCAAAGCGCCCGCCTACTCACCTCCGGTCGATCCTTCAGACCATCGCGCCGCGGCCACGCCGCAGCGGACTAACCCAACGAGAACGTTGTCGCTTCAAGAGGTGATTCAACGGGTGTTGATGGAGAGCCCGCAGCTGGCCGGCTTCGCCTGGGAGGTACGCGCCGCCGAAGCCCAAACACTGCAAGCAAGCCAGCTGCCCAACCCGCAGATAGGCATTGAAGTCGAAAACTTCGCCGGTAGCGGCGAGTTGAACGGCTTCGACGGGTCGGAGACCACCGTCAGCGTCAGCCAGGTGTTCCCGCTAGGGGGAAAGGTCCAGCGACAAACGGACCTGGCCACTCTTGAAAGGGACCTGGCGAGTTGGGACTACGAGACCCACCGAACCGAAGCCCTCGTCGAAGCGACCCGACGGTTTGTCAACGTGCTGGCCGCTCAAAACCAGCTGCGGTTAGCGCAACAGTCTCAGCGCCTGGCCACGCTGGTCCACGAGGCCGTCACGAAGCGGGTCGACGCCGGCGACGCCGCCCCCATGGAAACCACTCGGACCGGGGTGTTGGTGGCGGTGAGCCGGATCGAAGCCCAGCGAGCCCAACGGTCGCTACGGGTCGCCCGCTACCGCCTCGCGGAAACCTGGGGTAGCACGAAGCCCCGGTTTGAGTCGGTTGTCGGCCCCTTGGACCACGTGGCAGCTGTTCCATCGTTTGAGGCCCTTGATCGCTGGGTCAACGACAACCCCGTGGTCTCTCGCTGGGCGACGCATATCGCTCAGCGCCGGGCCGCGATCGAGCTTGCTAAGGCGCAGGGCGTGCCGGACTTGGAGGTCGAGGGGGGGCTACGCTACCTCAACGAAAGCAACGACACGGCGCTGGTCGTTGGGCTTTCATTACCCTTGCCGCTTTTTAACCGTAATCAGGGCGGCGTGCTCGAAGCCCGCTACAACCTGGCCAATGCCGACGCCCAGCGCCACGCGGCGACGGTGCGCTGGGGAGCGTCCCTCGCGGCTGGCTACGAGGAACTCACTTCAACGCACGCTGAGGCCACCGCTCTTAGAGATGAGGTGCTCCCGACAGCACGTTCGGCATTCGAGGCGGTGCAGTCCGCTTTTGAGCAAGGCGGGGGCGGATACCTCGACATGCTCGACGCCCAACGAACGCTTACCGAATTACAGCGGCAATACATCGATGCCCTGGCTAGGTATCACCACGCCGTCGCCGAGATCGAGGGCCTGATCGGCCGGCCGCTGCATGCGGTAGATGAACCGACCACCGTTAAACAAACCGTCGAGACCCACGGAGACCTTCCATGAAAACGTTCAAAGCGAAACGATATCTAACCGCGTGGTGGACCGTGGCACTCGTGGTTGGGTCAATGCCTGTTGCCTTTGGGGCCGACGAACACGAAGCCCATAAGCACGAGCATCACGCCCACGTCGACCGGGGTGTACATGACCACGAAGAAGATGAACATGCCCGTGAAGATAAAGATCCCGGTCATCAAATACCTCTCGATGCCCACGACGAAGATCCACACGCCGGCCACGAGCTCGGAGAACACGATGATCATGCAGGCCACGATGATCACGGGGTTCACGATGATCATGCAGGTCACGACGATCACACGGGTCACGATGACCACGTAGAGGCCGTGAATCTAAGCCCTCAGGAGATGCAAGAGTTCGGGATCACCCTGGCGACCGCCCAGGCCGGGTCGCTTAGTGTCACGCTCGATCTGTCTGGTGAGGTCGTCTTTAACCCCGACGGGGTCGCGCACATTACCCCTCGCGTGCCCGGCGTCGCGAAGCGGGTGCACAAAAGGGTTGGGGACCAGGTGGGCGAAGGAGATCTCCTGGCTGTGCTCGATAGCCGTCAGCTGGCCCAGGCCAAATCGCAATATCTTGCGGCCCTGGCACGCCTGACCATGGCCAAAACCAACTACGAGCGTGAACAGCGGCTCTGGGAGCAGAAGGTCAGCGCTGAGCGGGTCTACCTCGAAGCCAAGCAAACGCTTCAAGAGGCATTGATCGCCAAACAACTGGCCCAAAGACTGCTCTACGCCCTTGGTTTATCCGAAGCCGAAGTCGACAGCCTCGCTCAGCAACCGCAGACCCAGCTAACGCAGTACCGGCTCACCGCCCCGATCACTGGAACCGTCGTGGAACGGCACCTGGTGCGGGGCGAAGTGGTCAGTGAAGACGCCCAAGAGGCCACGTTCATCATCGCCGACCTTTCACGTGTGTGGGTGAATTTGACGGTCCACCAGAAGGACTTAAACCAAATCAAGAAGGGACAGCCCGTGACGGTGTTGTCCGAAGTCAGCAGCTACAGGGCGACCGCGCCTATCGCCTACGTCAGCCCCACGATCGACGAAGCCACCCGCACCGCCACCGCGCGGGTCGCGCTCGACAACCCACACGGCCACTGGCGGCCGGGCACATTTGTCACCGCCACCATCCATGTAGACACCTCACAAACCCCCGTGCGGGTTCCGAAGATGGCGCTGCAAACCATGGACGATGCAACGGTGGTGTTTGTGAAGACCGACGCAGGCTTCCAACCCCGTCCCGTGACCCTCGGGCGTCATGACCGCCAACACGTTGAGGTCATCTCCGGCCTGCATCCCGGCGAGACTTATGTAGCCACGAACGCTTTTACGCTCAAAGCCCAGATGGGCAAGGGCGATTTTGGCCATGGGCACGCCCACTGATCTTTACACCGCAGTAGAACCGCCATGATCGAAAATTTGATTCAATTAGGTTTGCGGAACCAGCTGATGATGGTGGTGCTTACTATCTTAGTCGCCGCAGGGGGTGTGTGGACTTACCAGCGACTGCCCGTCGACGCCTTCCCCGATGTCTCGCCGAACCTCGTGCAGGTGTTCACCGTGACCGAGGGCCTGGCGCCCGAAGAGATCGAAAAATACGTCACTTACCCGGTCGAGGCCTCGATGGCGGGTCTGCCGGGCGTCGAGAAGGTCCGGTCGGTCTCCAACTTTGGCTTGTCGGTGGTCAATGTCTATTTCGAAGACGGCATGGATATCTACTTCGCTCGTCAGCTCGTCGGCGAGCGGCTCCAGGAAGCCCGTGAGCAGATCCCCGAAGGGTTTGGCGACCCCGAGTTGGGGCCGATCTCGACGGGGATGGGGCTGGTGCTTTTTTACTACCTCGAAGACACCACCGGCCGTTACTCGTTAGAAGAGCTCCGCACGGTTCAGGATTGGATCGTCAAATTTAACCTACAGACTGTTCCCGGGGTCACCGAGGTGCTGGGCATCGGCGGTTTGGAGAAGCAGTTCCACGTGGTGGTGGCCCCTGACGGGCTGCTGCGGTACGACCTGACGCTGGGCGAGGTGATCGAGCGGATCGAGGCCAACAACCTCAACGTCGGGGCCCAGTTCATCGAGAAGAACAGCGAAGAACTGGTGGTGCGTTCCGTGGGTTTAGCGACCCGGATCGAGGACCTCCAGGGCGTGGTCATGAAGACGGTCGACGGTCGGCCGGTCTACCTGCGCGACGTAGCCCGGGTTGAGATCGGCGGGGCGATCCGCCGTGGGCTTCAGACCCGTAACGGCATCGGGGAGGTCGTCGCCGGCATGGTGGTCAAGCTCTATGGCACCAACGCATCGACGGTGATCGATCGCGTGGAGGCCAAGATCGCCCAGATCAATAAGGTGCTGCCCGAGGGGATCCGGATCGTCCCGTATTACCAGCAGAAGGATATTGTTGAGTCCGCGGTGAACACCGTCACGACCGCCCTCATCGAGGGCATCGTGCTGGTGGGCTTGGTGCTATTGGTGTTTATGGGCGGGATTCGGCCCAGCATCGTGGTCGCGGTGGCGATCCCGTTCTCGGTGTTGTTTTCGTTCATCGCCATGGGCTACTTCGGCCTGTCGGCTAATCTCATGTCACTAGGTGGCCTGGCCATCGCGATCGGGATGATGGTCGACGCCACGATCGTGATGGTCGAGAACATCGACCGGATGCTTCGGGAGGCCGACCCCACCGAGCCCCGATCCCGCGTCGTGGCCCGCGCGTGCCAGGAGGTCGGGCGCCCGATCGTCTTCGCGGTCGCCATCATCATCATCGTCTTTCTTCCGCTGTTTACCCTCCAGGGGGTCGAAGGCAAAACATTCCGGCCGCTGGCGTATACCGTCGCCCTAGCGATGTGTGGTTCCTTGATCTATGCATTGCTCCAGGCGCCTGTGTTCGGGGACCTGCTGATGCGTCGACCTAAGGCCTTACGGAGGAGGGCCGAAGAAGCGGATCAGCTGCCACGCGAATCTTGGATGGTCCGTGTCCTGCTCGTGCCTTACCGCCCCACGGTGCGTTTTTTTGTGCGTCAGCGGTGGGCCTCGATCGTCTTAGCCGTGGCACTGATGCTCGTGGGCGTGGCGATCTTCCCGAGACTCGGCTCGGAATTCACGCCCAAGCTGCGGGAGGGGACGATCGTGGTGAGACTGACGATGGCGCCGTCGATCTCACTTGAGGAAAGCAAACGCACGACGCTCATCGTCGAGCGACGGCTGCTGAAGATCCCCGAGGTGGCCGAGGTGACCAGCCGCGTCGGTCGCGGGGAGATCGGGGCCCACGCCGATCCGATCAACTCCGCGGAGATGTACGTCTTGCTTAAGCCCAAGCCGCAGTGGCGCGAGGCCGGAGATCAGGAATATATTGAAGAGGTGATCCGCCAGGAACTCGGCGACATCCCCGGCGTTCAAGCCAACCTGACCCAGCCGATCGAGATGGCTGTCGACGAACTACTCGAAGGCGTCCGTGCGGAGCTGGCGATTAAGCTCTTTGGCGAGGACTTGGACATGCTCAAGCAGAAGGCTGACGAGATCGCCGCGGTCGTGGGTGGGGTCCGTGGGGCGGCGGACGTGCAGGTCGACCAGGTCTCGGGCACGCCCCAGCTGCTGATCCGACCCGACCGGCGGGCCGTAGCCCGGTACGGGATCAACCTTGCCGATGTGCAGGAGGTGATCCGGGTAGCGGTGGGCGGCACGACCGCGGGCGAGGTGTTCGAGGGTGTGCGTCGATTCGATATTTACGTGCGCTACGCGCCCGAGGCGCGTCAAGATATCGAGGCGATCCGCCAGATCCTCATCGAAGCCCCGGGCGGGATGCGCGTGCCGTTGGCCCAGTTAGCCTCCGTCCAAGAGATCGTTGGGCCCCGTCAGATTACCCGCGAGCAGAACCAGCGGTTTATCACGGTCCAGTGCAATGTCATCGACCGTGACATCGGCACCTTTGTGGAAGAAGCTCAGAAGGCGATCGACGACCAGGTGACGCTGCCGACGGGTTACCTGGTGACCTGGGGCGGGCAGTTCAGACTCCAACAGGAAGCCAATAAGCGACTCGCCATCGTCGTGCCGATTACCCTGCTGGTCATCTGCCTGCTGCTGTACAGCAGCTTCGGGTCGCTCAAGAACACGCTGTTGATCTTGCTCAACATCCCGTTAGCCCTAGTCGGGGGCGTGGTGGCGCTGTGGCTGAGCGGGCAGAATCTTTCGGTGCCCGCATCGGTGGGGTTTATCGCACTATTCGGGATCGCGCTTGAAAACGGCATGGTGCTGGTAACCTACCTGAATCAGCTCATCCGGGGCGGGCTTGAGATCGACGAGGCATCGGTCCAGGGCGCGTGTCAGCGGTTAAGGCCGGTGCTCATGACGGCGGTGACCACGGCCCTGGGCCTGGCGCCGCTGCTGGCAGCCACCGGCACCGGCAGCGAGGTGCAGCGGCCGTTAGCCGCGGTGGTCACCGGGGGTCTGGTGACCTCGACCCTTTTAACACTGTTGGTCATCCCGGCCCTCTACAAATGGTTTTCGGCTAGAATGCCCGCATGACTGAACGCACCCAAAGCACGACGGCGCTAGAAACGGTCGAGCCGATCGGCAAGCGGGTCCTGATCCGCAAGGACCAGGACAAGAAACAGACCAAGACGGGGATCCATCTGCCGGATAAGATGGAGATCCCGACGCTGACCGGTCGGGTGGTATCAATCTCAGCGGAGATCGCCTCGGACGCGAACTACCCGATCGATCAATATGATCGGGTGTTGTTCAACCCGAAGGACGTGATCCCGGTCGACTTCGAGGGAGATAACCGTTTGTTTGTCGTACCGGTGGAGAATGTCGTGGCGGTGTTCCGCAAGTCGTCCTAGATTTGATTGGGCTGCCGTCCCGGTGGTGTTGCACATCATGATGATCCCAGACGAGATCGAATCACGTTGGACCAGACGTTAAACGTCAAGCCGATCGGCAGCTTCGAGACCCGCTTGCGACCGCCGGGTTCCAAGAGCCTCACGAACCGGGCGCTGCTGCTGGCTGCCCTGGCCGAAGGGCAGTCCGTGCTCCACGAGCCGCTGATCGCCGACGATACCCAGCAGATGCTCACCGCCCTGGGCGTGCTGGGGTTTACGGTGGTCCACGATGAGGAGAAGTCTCTGATCCGGGTCACCGGCAGTGGCGGGGGTATCCCCAACACCGCTGAGAACGTGAACCTGTTTTTAGGCAACGCCGGGACGGCTTACCGGTTCTTGACTTCTGCGTGTTGCTTGGGGATCTCGGGTCCACGTCAAGCGGGGGTTTATCACCTCGACGGCGTGGAGCGGATGCGCCAGCGTCCGATCGAGCAACTCGTCGACGCTCTGCAGAAAATCGGGGGGGTGGCTGGGTATCAAGGACAAGCGGGCTACCCGCCGCTGAGGATCCGCGGCACCGGCCTGCGCGGTGGGGTGTTGGAGATGTCGCCGACGGTGTCGAGCCAATACATCAGCTCTCTGCTGATAGTCGGGCCCTACTGTGAGCATGGCCTGACCCTGCGGTTCCGGGGCCCGGTGACCAGCCGGCCGTACGTCGAGATGACCATGGGCCTGATGAGGCATTTCGGGGCAGAGGTACAAGCGGACCCGAAGTTCACGACGATCCGGGTCATGCCCGGGGTGTACCGAGCTATCGAATATGAGGTCGAGCCCGACGCCTCCAGCGCCAGCTACTTCCTAGCCGCGGCAGCGATTGTACCCGGCAGCAAGTGCACGATCGAGGGGCTAAGCAAGAGTAGTCTCCAGGGCGACGTGGGCTTCGCGGATGTGCTGCACACGATGGGCGCGGGATTGACCTACGGGGAGGACACAATCACCGTCTCGGCGCCGCCGATGAACCAGGGTCTGCACGGGATCGACGTCGACCTTAACAAGATGCCCGACATGGCCCAGACCCTCGCGGCGGTCGCCCTGTTCGCGAAAGGAAAAACGACGATCCGCAACGTCGGCAACCTGCGCGTCAAGGAGACCGATCGCCTAGAAGCGGTTGCCACAGAGCTCAAAAAATTCGGCGCTCAGGTCGAGATCGACGGCGACGATCTGACGATCGTCCCGCCCGCCGATGGACACGTCTCGGTCAACCCGGGGAAACAGATCGATACTTACGACGACCACCGCATGGCGATGAGCTTTGCGGTGATCGGCCTGATGACCGAGGGGGTGGTCATCCGCGACCCGGGTTGTGTGAGCAAGACCTTTCCACAGTACTTCGATTACCTGGCCGGGCTGGATAAGGCGTCTTATACGCCTCCGGGATGAAAATACGGTATGACTCGTGTACACGGCCAGGGCATTTTCAGTCTCCGATCCATCCCCGACGCGGTGTTTTGATACGCGATGCGTACGCACCTAAGCCTTGCTCAAGCTCAAAAGGGATTTTCTGGCAAAGCATACCGATGCAGCAGCGTCTCCTTCCCTACGGACCTCGCTCGTTGGGATCGCGGAATACCGCGAGGCTGGCGGTGTGACCGTGCATGAAGTTGGCGCTGCCCACCGGGCCCAGTTCGCCGGCGGCGAAGAACCCCGCAAAAGGGATCTGCCCCAGGGCCTCGTTCACGAGGCGGGCGTCGGTGTGGGGTTGGCGGAAAAACTGCCGGCCCCGGCCGTTGCACGAGAAAAGCAACGCCCCGGCCGCCGGTCCGTGGAGCTTCTGGGCCTCGAGCAGCAGCTGGAAGTCTTCAACAGCGGTCTTACGGTCATGGACATGGAACTGGACGGTCTGGCCCACACGCACCTGCGGGTCGTTGATCGCGATATACCCCGACTCATAATCGATCATCAAGATGTGGCGGATCAAGAAATCACCTCTACCGAAGCGATCTTTGTATTCATCGATAACCCGTCCAACCATCAAGCCTTTGGACTTGATCAGCTGTTGATCGGCCTTGTCTAGGCTCTGGAATGTTTCTTGGAGCACGATCACCGAGTTGCGTCCGCCCAGCTCGTAGACGATATGCCTTTTGGCTTTGGTGACCACGAAGGGCTTGCCGATCGGCCGGCACCCCTGGCTGACCGTGCAGTCGACCCGGATCCCCCCGCTGACGGCGACGCCCACCGCTCCTTCCCTGGCGACCACGCCGTTGAGCAGTAACCGGTTGTCACCCGGCTGGGCCGCACCGCTGGCCATACCGCCCACCACAGGCACCCCCGGCCACGCCACGCCCATCGCCGGCAGCAGGTTGACCATCGGCGTGCTAAACGGGTCGGCGAAAAGCAGGATTGCCTTAGGGTCGACGTCCTGGCCGATCGCTTGGCGAAGCGATTCAGGCCTCTTGAGCATCGCCGGTGGATCGAACTGCTCATAACTAAACGCAGACAGCCGTGTGCCCGGCAGCCGCGCCGCCCAGACACTGATCCCCGCGGCTTCTTCCACCTCCCGCTGGTCGCCGATGACCCCCGCAGCGGTGACCCCCAGCGCCACCTCGGGGCGTAGGGTCTCGGCGAGGCACCGCTGGATCTGGTCGAATTGATCCTGATGATGGGGAGTCACAAACACCAACGCCAAGTCCGCCCCGTCACCGAGCTGATGACGCATCACTGAGCCGATCTGCTCTAAAGCCGCTGCGGTCTGTGCCTGGTCGCTGATCGCCGACGCAAAAACGAAAGATTGGGCTTGATCCTGCACACGTGCCTCCGGGGCTGACGAACACCTTGAATGTTCTATCGTCGCCTCTGGCGTGGCAAACGCAACCCGCCCTGGCTTGTGCGTATACCCCTACGATAAAACTCGAGGCAGAAGGTCCCGCCGCAGCGAATCAGCCACAGCATCTTGCGACGATCAGCCGGTGCGTCTAACGAGGGTCAATAGGACGCCGACGCCGCCGAATCGTTAGCTCGGAAATCCCCGGTGGTCTCGTCGTAGTACCAATCGCTAGACCCGATCGCGCCGTTGCCGACCGTCACCCCACCGGTAAACGAATTGGGCGGCATGTCTCGGAGGTAAGGCCCGAAATCATACCCGGCCGTGCCCACCGCCGCGGTGTTGCCCGCGGTATCCGAGGCCAGGGTCATCTGCTGCTCGAAGTTAGTCAGCTGCGGGTAGGTGTTGCCGTGCTCCTGGTAGTAGATCATGATCTGCTCACGCACCCGGTGCAGGTTCATCTGCAGGGCGCTGGCGCGGGCGTCGTCAGCGGCGGTCGAGAACAGGTTGATCACCACCGCGGCGACGATCCCTAAGATCGTGACCACGATCAGCAGCTCCACGAGCGTAAAACCAGGCCGACGCGGGACCAACGCCGCGCCTCGTTTAGATGTGAGATTCAGATGGACCACCACGAGTTGGGACTCCGACCGCTCGCCTCTATGTCTTGATTATCGGCACACCAATCGGAGAGGTTAGCGCTCGTCGAAATCTTCATCCGTCGATAGCCCGATCGCAGCGGATTTAGCACAGGTACCAATCACGTAAACCAGCGAAGGTCGCTGCGGGGCCGGTGACGGGACCGGCGGCCACACACCCGGTGCCCGCAAGCAACCCCGCGACCGCTCATCAAGTCAAGGCCTCACTCAACGCTTATTCATGTAAAACATGCTGATCCAGGCGTGATCGTCCGATACTGTTGTTATGCCCCTGGACCGGAACCTGATCATTATCTTCGCACGCGGGTTACGCTCCGACGCCCTGGAAGACAGCCGGTGCTGGCCCCTTCAGACCCCGTACCTCCAGCGACTAAGTGAAAAAGGGGTTCGTCTCGTCGCCACCAGCGCCTGCCCGGCCGACCACGGAGGGATGGTCAGCCTGCTCACCGCCCTGCACGCCCGTCAGCACGGGTACCTCGACCAGGGCCAACCCCCCGTCCCAACGGCCACGGGCTCGAAGACCGATGGCGGCAACGTGTCGCTAGCCCAACAAGCGGCCTGCGACGGCTGGCCCGCCCAACTCGTCGACGTGGGGTACCACCTCGTGGGCGTCGGGTGTGTGGCAGCGATCGAACCGTGGTTCGATACCGCTGTGCTGGTCAAGGACGTTGACGCGATGGACGCCCGCGACTCGTGCGCCTACCTGACCGCTACGCGCCAGAAGGGGATCACCGCCGCGATCCTCCATCAGCGTCGCCAGCGTCAACGCAGCGGCCCGTTCGAGCCCGATCGGCTGCTGATCGAACCCGCCGACGATATCGATGGGTTTATTACCGACCAAGCGTGCAAGCTGCTGACCGAGATGCCCGCCGACCGACGCTGGGCCCTGGTCGTGATCTACAGCGGTCCCGGTAATGGCCTGCCCCCGCCGACCCTTTACGAGGGCATGATCGACCCTTCGCAATTATCACATGGATTCACCCCGGCGGACTTCACCGAGGTCGACGCTCTGGCTGAGCTCGACCACCCCCGGGTGATGCTTCAACGCCTCGAACCCCAGCAGATCGGGCGGATCCGCTCCGACTACCTGGGGCGGGTGAGCCTCATCGACCACGGCCTGGGCCGGCTCCAGGCCGCCCTTGAAGATCGCCCCGACCACCAGCAGGCCTGGTTCGTCTTCGGCTCCGACCGGGGTCAGTTGCTGGGTGAAAACGGCCTGGTGGGGCACCGGTCGTTCTTGTCACCAGCGATCGATGTGCCGGTGATCATCGCCCCGCCCGGAGGGACGCCCAAGGTCGATCAGAACCAGAGGGTCAGCACGGTCGACGTGGCAGCGACGATCGCTGAGCTAGGGGGCTGCGACCCGCTCAAGGCTGGGGCGGGCCGATCTCTGGTGCCGATCCTCAAGGGCCAGCGGCTGGATCGTCCCGATCAAGAAGCATGGATCAGTGAATTCGGCACCAGGCTCATGCTCCGTACCGACCGGTACAAGGTGATCTTCAATACCGATTCGCGGCAGGCGATTGGGCTCTATGACCTCGATGAGGACCCCCAAGAGCAAAAAAACTTGATCGGCACCATCGTCGGTGAGAACCTTTTATACGCCCTGCGCTGGCGCGTCGGCAACGCCCTGATGCCACTGCGTGCCATGCCCGGCAGCGCCGGGGGGGTATAAGAAGCTATTTCAAAACCATGGACGGGTTCGTGCCCTTTACGCTACGTCAACCGCACCTTCCCCGAAAAACTGCGATAAACAAACACAAAATACCCCGCTACGAGGATCATCCCCGGCACCCACCAGGCCAGACCGATCCGCAACCCGGTCTGCGCCGCGGCTGCGTCGTGGACGGTCATCGCCAGCTGCGGGTCACCACTCGACGGCAACAGTAGTGGGAACAACCCGAACGCTGCCGTCGCGATCATAATCAAGATCACACCACACGACGCTAGAAAGACCCGCGTGTCGTGCTGTTGTCTCAGTGACCGGTGGATCATTACCAGCATGCCCCCCATAGCCAAAAACACCCCAAACGATAACGGCACTGACCAAAACCGATCCACCATATGCGGCTGAACCCAACACGTCACGCCCCACCCCAATACGGTTAAACCCAAAACCGCGGCCACCACCCGCCTCGCCAGATCCCGTGCACGACCCTGGAGGTCCCCCTCGGTCTTGACCGCCACCCATAGCGCCCCGTGCATCACCATCATCGCTAGGGTTGAAACACCGATCGTGACGGTGTACCAATCCAACACCCCAGGCAGCTGCCCGGCACGCCCATCGGTCCATAGCGGCAGGAAGAACCACCCCTCTTCATCGAGCGGCACCCCGCGCAGCACGTTCCCCAACGCCGCACCGAACAGCACAATCAGCGCCACGCTCGACAAACAAAACACCACGTCCCAGAACTCGATCCATAACCGGTGATCCACATGCCCCGCAGCTCGATTGACAGCCCTCTTAACATCAGCAGCCACAGCACCATCATCAGCGGCAGGTAGAACCCGCTAAACGCCGATGCGTACAACGCCGGGAACGCGAAGTACATCGTCCCCCCTGCAGAGATCAACCACACCTCGTTCCCGTCCCACACCGGCCCGATCGAGCGGATCAGCAGCCGGCGCTCTTGCTCGGTCTTACCCAACCACAGATGAACCGCCCCCACGCCCAGATCGAACCCGTCGAGGACGAAGTACATGCCCAGCATGAAAGTGAGCAGGCAGAACCAGAGGGTCTCGATGCTCATGCGTTAAGCATTCCCGCTTGCGTTGTTTTGTCTCGGATCGATGCTTCGTCGTGCTCACCTGACCCCGGTGCCCCCGGCCCGTGGCCGATCTCGCGAACGATCAGCAGGATAAACAGCACCCCCAGCACGGTGTACATCCCCATGAACCCCAGCAGCGAGAACATCGCGTTGCCCGACGAGACCGTCGCCGAGTACCCGTCGGCGGTGCGCATCAGCCCATAGATCAGCCATGGCTGGCGGCCCAGTTCCGCGGTCAGCCAACCCGCGGTATTGGCGATGTACGGGAACGGCAGGCTCAGCATCAACACCCACAGCAGCCAGCGTGTTTCATAAAGATTCCCACGCCAAAGCTTCCAGGCGCTAACGACCATCACCGCGATGAAGATCGTGCCCAGCCCGACCATGATGTGGTAGCTGTAATACAACAGCGGGATGTTGTCGGGCCATTCGTCACGCGGGAACGCGTCGAGGCCCTTGACCTCCGCCCCCCAGCGTTGATAGGTCAGGAAGCTGAGCATGTTGGGGACAATCAGGGGGTTGTCGAGCTCCAGCTTCTCCATGTTGGGCTGCCCGAGGATCGCCAGCCCTGCCCCGTGCTCGGTCTTGAATAACCCCTCCATCGCCGCCAACGTCACCGGCTGATGGTGGGCGACCATCTTCCCCTGCATGTCGCCGGTAGGGAACACCTGCCCGATGGTCGCCACCACGCCCACGATCACCGCGATCTTGATAAACCGCCGCCCGTGTTCGAGGTGCTTGCCCGACAGCACATAAAACGCCCCGACCGACGCCACGGCAAAACACGCGGTGACCATCGACCCGTTCATCGTGTGCGCGTACTGCCAGACCGCCCACGGGTTGGTCAGCAGGGCGGTGAGGCTCTCGAGCTCGATCTGCCCGTCGGGCCCGATCGTGTGCCCCACCGGGTGCTGCATCCACGCATTGGTACAAATAATGAAGGTATCTGTTTAGCGGTTAGCCGGTTGAATCTGGGCGGTTGAGATGAGTCGTCTCAGGTGATCGGGGTGCTGATCGGAGGCAGCACGCAGGAGGTGGGACAGAAAAGCCAACGCGTCGTGGGCGTGTTGATCACAAGTCGTCAGGACGCTGCCCAGAATTTCCTGAGCACGAGCACCCGCAGCCGTACGGTTGCCGCCGAAGACCTTGCGGTTGACCACCGCCGGGCGGATCGCCTGCTCGGCGGGCCAGTTGGTCGCTTCGATCCCCGGTTCATACAGAAACGTGAGGATCTCATCGGCGTGGCGAGCCAGGTGATTGCGAAACGTTCGGTTGCCACGATGCGATAGACGCCAAGCCAGCAAGCGGTCCAACCGCTTACGCAATCGCCCGCGGGCACAGGCCAAGCCATGCTCGCTGATCGTTCCCGCGTCGCGTCGATCACGAAGACGCAGCGCATCGAGCAACAACGCCTTGACCTTCCGCGGGAAACGCACCGCCCCACGCGTGGCTTGCTCCAGCAACATGCCCGTCCGCCGAAGCAGATGCGCCAAGCATTGCTGATGCGTGGCCTGTTCCAAAGAATCGTAAGGCGACCAGCCGTCGTGGATCATCCGCCCGGCATAGTCCTTGCCCAACACGTCCCGCACCACCTCGCCGCCGCGGCTGGGGCGGATGACATACAGCGTGACTTTCTTCGTCACGAACACCCACATCCACTGCAGCCATCCGCCGACTTTCCAGCCGGTTTCATCGGGGTAAACCGTGTCGCTGTGACGCACCACGTCACGCAGGCCGTCGTAAACAGATTGACCGCGTCGGGCCGTACGTAGCACGACGTGCGTCGCACCGCCACGGGTGATCGAGATCCCGAAGACCTGCTTGAGCAAGCCTTGGATGTCGCCATAACTCAGCCCGTACTTGTCCTTCATCAGGACGATCATGGCTTGAAGGTCCGGCCCCAGCTGGGAGGCCGCCGCCCCCGTGGCATCTGAGGTCTGCAACGGGTGGCGGGGGTGAAGGCGTCGACCACACCGCGTGCATGAACCCACGTGCAGGTCGAAACGTCGCACCACCGGCCGGCGGGGGATCTCGACCTGGAACTGATGGGTCACGTGATCTTCTTGGGCCTCGCCGCCGCAGCCGGGACACCGCGGGGTCAACGGCACGTCGATGACCTCGTCGGGGGGTTGCGGGGGTGGGGGCCGATGGGCTTTGGGGCCGTACGCCTTGCCCGCCTTGCGGCCGGGCTTCTTGGGCTGGGTTTTGGGCGATCCCTTGGAGAACGGCGCGGCTTGGCGTTGGGTCGAACGCGTGGCTTGTTCGAGGCGTTGTTCGAGTTGGCCGGCCCGAGCTTCGAGTTGAGCCACACGCTTCTCGAGTCGCAGGATCTGCCGGTCTTTCTCGGCGATGATTTCAAGCAGTTGATCGTAGGTGGGTCGAGCCATCCTGGCTGTTCCTGTCGTGTCGTCCTGACCGATGGTGAAGCGGGCACCCCAGCCCTTCGAACGCCATCTTATCCCTTTATATCGATGGCCGATTATAGACCGCGATCAGCAGATCAGAATTTCAAAATCCAACGCCCTCCCGTGCCTGGCTAGACGCTAAACAGATACTATTGATCTTTGAATTGTTGACTTAACTGCTCTGGAGTTAGCTCGGTCCTGAAAAACCCATCTGCTGGCAAGCCTCGGAATTATACCTTCCTCGGGTGAGTTTGTCTGATCGGTAGAATAGGCTGACGTTAGCGGTTTGATTTTACTACGAAGTCACTGGACACAGGAGGCATGGATGCTTCAGATCACATTGACGGACGATGCGGTGGCGGCGTTGGATCGGGGGCGTTTTAGCGATCCAGATCCGCGGGTGCGGCGGAAGTTGCAGGTGGTTTGGCTCAAGAGCCATGGGTTGGCACATCGGCAGATCGCGGCCTTGGCAGGGGTCAGCAGCCGGACGGTGCAGCGTTATTTGAATACGTACCTCGACGGTGGGATCGAGGCGTTGAGGCAAAACGGCTACCGGGGTCAGCCCAGTCAATTGAACGCGCACGGCCCGAAGGTCAAGGCGTCTTTGGAACAACACCCGCCGTCGACGATCCACGAGGCGAGCCATCAGATCACGCAACTCACCGGTCTGCGTCGCGGCCCGACGCAAGTGCGAGCTTTTTTGAAACGGCTGGGTCTGCGTCGTCGCAAACTCGGGGGTGTGCCGGGCAAGCTTGATCAGGCCAAGCATCAACAGCAGCGTGAATTCCTTGAACAGACCCTCGATCCGGCTTTGGACGAAGCCGAACGGGGTGATCGCAGGGTTTTTTTGTAGACGCCTGCCACTTCGTCCATGGCGCGTTTCTGTGCTACGTGTGGTGCGTGGTGAGGCTGTTCATCCGCACGCCCACCGGCCGCCGCCGGCTGAACGTGTTGGGGGCGTTGGATTTCGTGACCCGAGAGTTGGTGACCGTCACGAACACGACGTACATCACGGCCCAAACGGTCTGCGAATTACTCGAGACGCTCGCGGGGCGTTACCCCGGCCAAGCGATCACCCTGGTGCTGGACAACGCGCGGTATCAACGCTGCCGGTTGGTCCAAGATCGGGCCGTGGGGTTGGGCATCGAGTTGATGTTCCTGCCGTCCTACTCGCCGCACCTGAACCTGATCGAACGGATCTGGGGCCTGCTCAAGAAACGCTGCCTCAACGGCCGGTACTACGAAACGTTCGATCGATTTCAGCAAGCCATCCACGACGGCATCGCCAAGCTGGCCACCGACGACAAACCCAACGTCCAAACCCTCATCACCCGCAACTTCCAACACTTCAACAATCGGACAATCTTAGCCGCGTGAGGTATAAGTCAACAATTCAAAGATCAATAATGAAGTAACCGCTCAGCCACGACCCTACGAACAGTAGTACCGCGGTCAATAAATGTAATTTTTGCCCTAATCGTTTTTCCCCAAACAAAAACGCGCCCAGGAAGCTCGACTCAAGGAAAAACGCGAACACCCCCTCCATCGCCAGCGTCTGCCCGATCACCCCCCCGGCTGCCTTGGAAAACCTCGCCCAGTTCGTGCCGAACTGGAACTCCATCGGGATCCCCGTGACCACCCCCATCGCGAAGTTGACCGCGAAGATCTTGGCCCAGAACCGTACGCACTCGTTGTAGACCTCGTCTTTTTTCGTGATCGCCAGGGTCTTGAAGATCACGATCAACGCCGCCAGCCCCATCGTCAGCTGCGGGAACAGGTAGTGGTACGTGATCGTAAACGCGAAGTGCAACCGGTGCAGCGCCAGGGCGTCGTCCATGATAGACCGTTATAACAATCCCCGCGGGAAATACACGGCGCGCCCGGGGCTGAAGTGCAACACCGGACCTATGGTTGTATTTTCATGATAAGCCGTCAAGATAAGGTTTTCGTCCATACCCTCGGGGGCTGATCCCTCGAGCTGATGGGGAGTTTCGATGCCAATCCGACTGGTGATGCTCGGGGACATCGTAGGCCGACCGGGTCGGCAAGCGGTGGCCCAGCTGCTGCCGACGATCCGCAACCGGTGGAGAGCGGATCTGATCATTGCCAACGCCGAGAACGCGGCCAACGGGTCGGGCCTGTCGTCTTCGCTCTATAAGAAACTTTGTGTTGCCGGGGTCGATGGGATCACCCTCGGCGATCACATCTACAAACGCCTGGATATCGTGGACACGCTCGAGTCACAGCCGAATATCACCCGCCCCGCTAACCTACCCGCCACCGCCAAGGGCAAGCGGTGGATGCGGCTTGAGGTGCCTCGGGTGAATCGATCGGTGTACGTCGTCACGTTGCTGGGCAGGCTATTCATGCACAACATGCCGGCCGATGACCCTTTCGCGACGTTCGAGGCGGTGGCCCGTGAACTGCCCGAGGTGGACCCGATCATTATCGTGGAGATCCACGCCGAGGCGACCAGTGAGAAGCAAGCGATGGGCTGGTATCTCAACGGCCGGGTCAGTCTCGTGGCCGGGACGCACACCCACGTCGCCACAGCCGATGCAAGGATCCTCCCCATCCACACCTACGGTCGATCACCAGCAGGTGGGACCGCGTATATCACCGATCTGGGGATGTGCGGGCCCCATCACTCCGTGCTGGGCCGGAAGGTCGAAAGGGTGTTAAAAAAAATGACCACCGGGATGCCGGTGCCCTTTGATGTCGCCGAAGAAGATCCCCGGGTATGCGGGGTGTATGTCGAGATCGACGAAGCCAGCGGCCGGGCCCTAGCCATCGAGCGGATCGAACTGGCCGCGGACACCGCCGCGCCGCCGTTTGCATCGTGAGTGACGACGGCTGGGGGGTGGCGGCGGCAGGGATGATCCGGCTTTAAAGTCAATGTCACTTCCTAAAAAAAAAACAGGGTGGGCTGTCGCCCACCCTGTTCCTAGATCATATTCTAGATTACACGCTCGTGATGGCGATATCGTCGATGTACCAGCCTTCGTGGAAATTGCTGATGCTGTCGCCGGTATCGAACGAGAACCGCAGGGTAATGTCCTGACCCGCGTAGGCGCTGAGGTCGGCCGTGACCGTCACGAATGACCCGCCGGTTTGGGCCAAGGACCCATCGGCTGAGGTCAGCAGCGTCACGAACCCAAAGCCATCATCGATCGCGACCTCGGCGATGTCATAGAACGATGACTGGCCTTCGGTGTCAAGCAGATAATTGAAGCTAAGCTCGTAGACCTCGGTCGCGGGCAGGTGGATCGTCGAGGAGGTCACGGCTCCGCCATTGGCGGCTCCGGTGTCATAGTCGCCTCCACCGAACGGACCCTCGAATTGCCCGTAATACAGGCTGGTGAACGGCGAGTGGCCGGGGTCGAGCTCACGTCCGGTCGACAGGTGCCATAGCCCCCCGCCAGAGCCGAACGTGTTGTCGATCGAGAACACGCCCAGACCACCTTCGAAGTCCTCCGCGAGCGGAACAAACTCCGTAATGGCGATATCGTCGATGTACCAACCTTCATTGGCATTGGCGACGCTGTCGCCGGTATCGAACGAGAACCGCAGGATCACGTCCTGACCCGCGTAGGCGCTAAGGTCGGCCGTGACCGTGTCCCAAAGCCCAAAGGTCTCATCCAGCGAGCCGTTCGCAGAGGTCAGCAGCGTATCGAACCCGGAGCCGCCATCGATCGCGACCTCGGCGATATCAAAGAACGACGACCCTTCGGTCTCTAAGAAGTAATTAAAGCTCAGCTCGTAGACCCCGGTCGCGGGGATACGGATCGTCGGGGAGAATACGGCCCCGCCGTTGGCGAAACCGGTGTCGTAGTTGCCTCCGCCGAACGCGCCTTCACCCTGCCCGTAGTACAGGCTGGTGAACGGGGAGTGGTTGAGGTCGCCCCCACGTCCGGTCGACACGTGCCACAACCCGCCGCCAGATCCGAACGTGTTATCGATCACGAACTTACCCAACCCGCCCTCAAAATCTTCGACATACGGGGTCAACTCGATTACCTCCTCGATGGCGATATCGTCGATGTACCAGCCCTCGTGGAAGTTCGCGACGCTGTCCACCGTATCGAATGAGAACCGCAGAACAATGTCTTGGCCCGCGTAGGCGCTGAGGTCGGCTGTCACGGTCTCCCAGACTCCGAAGGTCTCATCGAGGGTTCCGTCGAAGGTGCTCAGGATCGGCACGAATCCGAAACCGGCATCGACCGCGACCTCAGCGATGTCGAAGATGTCAAAGGTCCCTTCGGTATCTAAGAAGTGGTTGAAGCTCAGCTCGTAGATCCCGGTCGCGGGGATTTGGAACGTCGGGGAGAATACGGCCCCGCCGTTGGGGCTTCCGGTGTCATAGTCGCCTCCACCGAACGGACCCTCGAAATGCCCGTAGTACAGGCTGGTGAACGGCGAGTGGCCGGGGTCGCCCCCGCGTCCGGTTGACACGTGCCACAGCCCGCCGCCGGAGCCGAACGTATTATCGATGTCGAAGTCGCCCAAGCCGCCCTCAAAGTCTTCGAGGAAGGGCACGGGTGCTGGGGGAGGGGTATCATTACTATTGTAGACCCAATAACGCGCGTTGGAAGAGGCCTTACGTCCGACCCCGAAGTCGTCGTGGCCATCGCCGTCAACGTCTCCGAACGCGATCGAGGTGGCGAAGGCGGTCGAGCCCCAGTTGTGACCTGCGGCGAAGAGGGTGACGTAGTTGGCGTCGTCGTCGTCGACCACCAGGAACCGTTGTCCACCACTCGCCTTGCGGGTTACGCCCACTTCTTCACGGCCGTCCCCGTCGACGTCACCGAACGCGATCGAAGTGGCGTATGCATCGGAAGCCCAGCCGTTGCCACCCGCACGCAGCCTCCCGAACCCGCCAAACGAGTCGTCGAAGATAAAATAGCGAGCGTTGGAGTTGTTCTTCCGGGCTACGCCAACCTCATCGCGTCCGTCCCCGTCGGTGTCCCCGAAGGCGATCGAGGTCGCGAAAGCCCCAGAACCCCAGCCCTGGCCGCCCGTCCGGAGGATATTGAACCCGGCGTTGGCGTCGTTGAGGACAAAGTAGCGGGCGCCGCTACTGGACTTGCGCGTGACCCCGACTTCGTCACGGCCGTCGAGATCGGTATTGCCGAACGCAATCGAGGTGGCAAATTCAGTGGGGGCCCAGCTTTGGCCACCGACGAGCAGCGCGCCGAACCCGGCGACCGAATCATCGAGGACCCAGTAGCGGGCGTTGACGCTATTCTTGCGGGCTACGCCGACCTCATCGCGTCCGTCCCCGTCGGTGTCCCCGAAGGCGATTGCCGTGGCGAACGCCCCGGTGCCCCAGCCCTGGCCACCGGCTCGCAGCGTGCCAAACCCGGCGTTGGCGTCGTCGAGCACCCAGTAGCGGGCGCCGCTGCCGGCCTTGCGCGTGACCCCGACTTCGTCGATCCCGTCCCCGTCGACGTCGCCGAACGCGATCCCTGTGGCGAATTGACCGGGCGTCCATGACTGCCCACCGGCTAGCAGCACGGCATAACCGGCCTGTTCATCGTCGAGGATCCAGTACCGGGCGTTGACGGTATTCTTGCGGGCGATCCCGACCTCGTCGCGACCGTCCCCGTCGACGTCGCCGAAGGCGATCGCGGTGGTTCGGGCGCCTGCGCCCCATGCCTGACCGCCCGCTAGGCTTACGGTCGGGTCAAACGAAGAGATCGCCGCATTGATAGCTTCGAGCGTGCTGGGGTCGGTTTGCTGCTCGACGACGACGGCTGCCGCAGGCTGGGCGTCGCGGACCGGATCGGCGAACACGTCGGCTGACATGAGGACGCGCGGTTCGAGGTTTTCGAGCCCAGCGAATGCTTGGACCGCGTCGGATTTGTGGCGAGTCAGGGATTGGGCTTTACGGCGTGCGTGGCGGTTAGGTCGTACGGTGCGGTTGCGGAACAGTGTGAATAATCCCATAGTCAAACTCCTATTAGGGATTTAAGGGAGTGAAAAGAGTTCCTCTTTCAGAGGAAAAACGACAAGACAACATTGACTCGATAGGTGAACAGATCGCGGCTCGTAACCCGTTGGTGGGCATGCGATCGATCCGACACGGCAAGCCTCGGAAGGGCTCGTTTACTAGCTGAGGAAAGTTCGATGTCGTTGTAGACACTTGCCGTGCGGTCTTTGCCTGGGGTGGGTCGTGAGCCAAATATCGGAAGCTGAGCGATCTCTTGTTTAAAGCGCCTGTGGCTGGGGTCCTAAAGGTCGGGTACGGTGGGGTTGCCCCCTCATGATGGACGATCGAGCGGTTCAACATTCGTTGTTCTGCTTTACAGATTCTTGATGCCCGGTCTTCTGGTCGCCGCTGAATCCTGATCCGTGGTTCAGCGGTCTGGTGATTGGATGAAGCGATGATTCACCCGCCCGTCGTACGTTTGTAGGTAAACACTGCTATCCCTCACGCTTTGAGGTATAGCCCCAACGGACCGTCTTGACTTTGGACGTTCCTTGAATCGAGAATCTTAGATACGCAGCGTGCCCGATAAACAGATCACTCAGTGATTCACTGACCACTCATATGGCGGGTGGCGGGCGGCATTGAACGGGATGACACCCCCAGAACCCTAGATACCGGAAGCCCGGAAGCCCCTGAATCCCCGGAAGCAAGAGGCCCCTTGTCTTGCTACGACTACGTCCTTACATCGTCGGATAGACTCATATGGGCTCCTTTCTGTACGTCGCGGTTATGGGTTATTAGGCTCACCAGCCTCGCCTTCACCACTAAGTACGTGAAGGATGACGAGATCTTAACCGAACCAGAAAATTTTTTTTGATATTTTTTGTCCGGTTCATGTCCATGTACACCATGTATCGTGACGACCTTGATCACTTCGATAAGAGTGTGCGTGTATAGCTGCATGGTGAGGATGTCGCTTTCCTCACGAGATCCTCAGCAAGCTTTGGGTAAATACCGCGCGGGCCCAATTTGTGCCCAATGTCATACGCAAGGCATGAAAATCAATAACGCGACCCTGTTCATCACGAGCCTGGATCTCAATTTGCCGGACAAATGCGAGCCGGTGGGGGTGATCGGATCTATCGAGGTGCCGGGGGAGCGGATTTAGCCTGCTGAGCCGTCTGGGGCAGCTGATTGAAATATTGGCGGATCGATTCGTGGTATCGGCGTGGGACGCGGTCTTCGGTGACCGCCTGTTCAGCGTCTTGCTGGGCTTCAGTGATCGCTTGGTCGAATTCCACACCGGGCTGGCCCTTGCCCATGTCTGCCTGCCCTAGCCACGAGGCGATCACCCGGCCTTGGCCGTCCTGGATATCGCTTTCTGCCCGGGTCTGGTACGGCCCGGTGCGGCGATGCTGGCCCATCGGGTCGCCGCCTTCGCCGGTCCCGGCTTGCTGATGCGGGGAGCCGCCTTGCCGATGGCCTTGCTGCCCCTGGCCGGAGCCGGGTTGTTGCGACATCGGCATCGGGTTCTGGCCCGACCCGTTGCCGTTTTGCAGTGACTGCATCCCTTGTGACCCTCCTGCGGGCTGCTGACCTTGGCTTAACTGCTGGATCGCCTGCTGGGTCTGGGATTGGGCGCGACGCATCTGATTGAGTTGCTCACGCATCTGGGCCATTTGATTCAGAGATTGGTCGGCGCCGCCAGCTGCCTGCTGGAACGAAGAAGATGGGGGCGACTGCCCCTGCTGACCAGGCGGCTGTTGACCGGGGGTATGGGGTGCGGTTTGGCTCATCTGGTTGAGCGCCGAAGATAGTTGATTGGTTTGTTGGCTGGTGTTGCGGTGTCGACCCTGCTGCTGTTGGAGCTGCTGGACCTGATTGGCCAGTTGCTGGGCTTGTTGGCTGGGCATGCCTTGTTGCTGGAGTTGCTGCTGGATTGCCTCGGGGGGCATGCCTTGTTGCTGGAGCTGTTGGACCTGCTGCGGGCTAAGCCCGGCGTCGCTTAACATCTTCTGGGCTTGTTGATTGGCTTCTTGGCTGTTTTGGGCTTGCTGCTGGGCGATCTGCTGCAACTGGGAGGCGAGGTCTTCGAGTTGGTCTTGAAGGGCTTGGCGGTCGTGGTCATCGATCGATTCGACCTTCGAGGCCAGCTCCTGGATCGCTTCTTGGGCCGCTTCAAAATCGCCTCGGCGCAGGGCGTCGGCGAACGCGTCGCCGGGGCCGGGAGTCTCGGGGTCAAGGCGGCTAAGAGCGTTTTGGAGTTGGTCGAGTTGTTGCTGCTGGTTATGAGATTTTTGGGCTAGGGCCTGCTGGGCTTGTGATAGTTTCGCGGCCGCTTCGTCCCGCAGCCTCGGGTTGGAAAGGTCCTGCTTGGTGATCTGGGCTAGCTCACGGAGGGCTTGATCGGGGTGGAGTTCATCAAGCGAGTGGCCATCGGTAGTAGGCTGAGTGACCTGGATCTGCTCGATTAATGCGGCCGCTTCGACGATGTGTTCTTGAGCCTGCTGGGTCTTTTGTTGCTGGCGGTTCCGCTGTTGGCGGGCTGTGGCGATCCCCAGTAAATCCATTTGGGGCAGGAACACCACAAGAACCGCCAATACTGCCGCGGCGGGTGGTACGTAAGCCCACACCCGGGTCCAACGCAGGGGGAACCCGGAGGCTAATTTCAATCCTGAAGCGGTCTTGCGGGCGTCTTCCACCACGCGTCGTGCAAACGGGTCGTCTTTGATATCCGCAGCGAATAATGCCGTGGCGACTTGGTCTTTGAGCTTCATCCGCCGATCGATCGCCTCGGCAGTGGCGGCATCGTCCGGGAGTCGTAGCCTAGCCCACAGAAAAGGTCCCACCGCGGCCACAGCCCCGATCACCGCGTATAATCGTATCGACACCGGGATCGCTAACAGGCGGTCTATGCACAACAGGCCCAGGGCAACCATTAAGCCCACGGCAATCAGAGTCCCCAAAGCCGAGATCACGTTTTGAAGGTAGATTCGCCGTTTGGCGTGGGCGATGGAGCGTAAAATCGTCTTCATAGTCCGACTCCGATATAATCATACGTCATCCCTATCATAGAGATCGATATCGATCAGGGTGAAACTTCGTTCGCGTCTTGTGGAAAATTACACAAAAGGAAGCCCGATAAGACGTAGAAATATCCTAATAACCCGACCAGGGATAGCACAGCGACGCTAAGTAATGTTTGTTGGTAGATTTGTCGGCTAGACGTGCTGCCTCGGTTAACCGAGATATGAAGGGGGCCCTGCCTATTGCCGAGGTTCGCGGGCCTGCTTGGAGAGTCTTAATGAGTCAACATGACGACGGGTTGTCTGACGTGCTTCGTGAGATGGCCGCTGGCCAACAACCCGCCCCACCGTCTCATCCCCAGCCGATGCCCGAGATCCAGGCCGCGGAGAGGATTGACCCCAAGCCGCGGCCTCAGCCACGAAACGCCGGCGTGAGCCCTAGGCCTCAACCGGTAACCAGAGCCTCAACTTCGCGGCCTGCCGCTCGCGCCCCGTCACAAACCCGCCGTGCCCCGAGCACCAACACCCGAACAGCCCACCGTCGTCCCGCTGCACGAAGCAGCAGCCACGGACTCAAGGCCACCGCCGCGCCGCTGCTGGCCACAGTGGGGGTACTGCTGCTAGTCCCGGCTCTCTGGTCGGTCCTGACGCTAAGCGGGATGAACGTGGTGGGATCAGACCGGGAAGATGCCCAGGCCATGGCCATGGTGATGCTCGTGTGCTGGCCGGTGGCGTTGTGCCTGTTGATCGCGGCGGGGGTATTCTTGAAACAGATCTTACAAGAGAACAAGAGAAGGTCCGCTGCCCAGCCTTCGAGGACGACGCGTCGGTACGCCACCCCCGGGGCCATGGGTAAAACCCGATGAGCAACGGGTATGAATCCGGGTATCGGGCATGAGGCCTGTCCTGGTCACCGGCGCATCGGGGTTCATCGGTCAGACCCTTGCGGGGCGCTTGTCCGCATCGGGTGTAGCGGTCGTGGGCACCGGGCGGTCGCACCCGGTGGCGGTCGCCGGAGTCAAATCTACGCAGTTGGACCTGGCCGACCCTCAACAGACCGCTGCGTTGTTCCAAGAATATCGCCCGTCCGCGGTCGTCCACTGTGCCGCTGCGACTAAGGTCGGCTTCTGCCAACAGAACCCCAAGCAAGCCCGGCGTAGCATCGTCGAAGCAACCCGCGAGCTGGCCCGGGCCGTGATGAGCGTCGCCCCAGAGATCCCCGTCATCAGCATTTCAACGGACCTGGTCTTTGACGGCGAGCAAGCGCCCTATCATGAGGACGACCCTGCTCAACCGGTATCGGTCTACGGCCAACTCAAGCTCGAAGCAGAGATGCCGATCCTGGATTTGCGGCAAGGAACGGTCTTAAGGACATCCCTCGTCTACGGGCCTGTGACCACCTCCCGACCGAGCTTTCTGGACTGGATGATTGACACCCTCCGGGCCAACAAACCCCTGGGGCTTTTCGAAGACGAGGTGCGCACCCCGATCTATGTCGGCGATGTATGCGACGCGGTGAGGGCGATCCTTCGATCACCCCTCAGCGGCCTGTGGCACATGGGCGGGCCTCAGCGGCTTAGCCGTGTCGAGATCGGCCAGGCCGTGTGCCGCGTGTTTGAGTTCGACCCGGGGCTGATCCAGCGTCAGAAGCTGGCCGATTCCACCTTCGAGGCTCCACGGCCAAGGGATGTTTCGTTGGCTTCCGATAGGTTGTGGACCCGGTTGGAGAAGAAGCCGTTAGGATTGATTCAAGGGCTCGAGCGTCTTGGCCTGCCCCCGTGATCCTGGCCCGAGATGGATGCAAGTTTTTCGGATAGGTTATTGAGTCCGGATTGCGGCGTTCACGATGAAAAAGTAACGGTTAACCGAAGCTCAGATTTTGCTAGGTGATTGAAAAATGGGACCTCTTCTACAAACACATGAATCGCGGGAGAACGTGTACGCATCGCGTATCAAGGGATCACGTCTAGGATGTCTTGGACGCTGAAAATTATCTTGCCGCGTACACGGATCATGCCACGTTGTCATCCAGGATGAGTATATATCAGCCATGGACGTTAAAAGGCAGACACCACGATCCTACATGGACAATGCCGCGACGAGTTACCCCAAGCCACCGGCCGTCATCGAAGCGATGACACGTTTCGCAACGCGGTTAGGCGCCAGTCCCGGGCGGGGGTCTTACGCCGAAGCCCGAGAAGCGGGGCATTTACTGTTCCAGTGCCGCCAGCGGATCTGTGACCTGGTCCACGGCCAGAAACCCGAACACGTTATCTTTACACTCAATACCTCCGACGCGTTAAATATGGCCATCCGCGGTGTGGTCCGCAACGGTGACCATGTGGTCACGACCTGGATGGACCACAACTCGGTGCTGCGGCCGCTCAATGAGCTGGTCAAGCGTCACGGGGTGACCCAGACCCGCGTGGCGTGCGACCCGCGTAGCGGGCTGGTCGACCCCAACGACATCCGCCGCGCCATCCGGCGCGAAACCCGGCTCATCGCGGTCGTGCACGGGTCGAATGTATGCGGGACGCTCCAACCCATCGCCGCCATCGGGCGGATCGCCCGTGAGCACGATATCCCGTTCCTGGTCGACGCGGCTCAGACCCTGGGGCATGTCCCGATCGACGTGCAGGCGGATCATATCGACCTGCTGGCTTTCCCGGGTCACAAGGGGTTGCTGGGGCCGTTGGGCACGGGCGGGCTTTATATCCGACCCGGGATCGAGTCACGCATGGCCACGTACCGCGAGGGCGGGACCGGGTCGTCTAGCGAAAGCGATATCCAACCCGGGTTCATGCCCGACCGTTTCGAACCCGGTAGCCACAACGCGATCGGGATCATCGGCTTATCCGAAGCGGTCCAATGGATCCTCGACCGTGGGGTCGAAAACCTGTGGCAACACGAAAAAGGTTTGATCAGCGCCATGATCGAGGCGCTGATGCACGAGGGCCCGATCCCCGGGTTAACCCTCTACGGGCCTCAGGGGATCAAGCACCGCTGCGGGGTGTTCTCGGTCCGGGTCAAGGGGTTCGACAACCCACAGGATCTGTCGGATTTGCTCGAACACGAACACGGGGTTTTGACTCGATCCGGTCTGCATTGCGCCCCGTTGGCTCACCGGACGCTCGGCACCGCCACGCACGGGGGCACCACCCGTCTTAGCTTCGGACCGTTTGTGACGGTTCATGACGTTGAGCATCTAGGCCACGTTTTAGCCGACATCTGCCACCGGCACAGCTCCGTGGGGTCACCTTGAGGAGGCACTCGTGTGTGCCTGGACTCGCCCTCTGCTGGGTGAACTCCTTTTACCGCTGAGGGGGCTCATTAGGTGGATCGATCACACCAATATAGGGTAGCGCTCGATAGTGATTGGCGTAGTCCAAGCCGTACCCGACCACCCAGTCGTCGGTGGTCTCGAACCCCAGGTAGTCCACGCCGGGGTTTGAAGACCGGTCCTTGATCTTCCGCAACAGGGCGCAGGTCTTAAGAGACGCCGGACCGCGGGCTTGCAGCATCTCCAGGAGGTAGCCGAGCGTCTGGCCGGTGTCGACGACGTCCTCAATGACCAAGACGTGTTTATTGCAGATATCGGTGCGTAGATCCATGACCAGCTGCACCCGCCCGGTGGAGGCTGATTTCTCGTAAGCGGCCACAGCGATGAAGTCCACCCACCGTGGGATCGACAGCTTCCTTGCCAGATCGGCTAGAAAAATAAACGCGCCCCGGAGCGTGCCCACCAAGAGCAGGTCACCGGCGTGGGCGTAGTCGCGTGAGATCTCCCCAGCCAGCTCAGCAACACGGCGATCGATCGTTTCTGGGCAGAATAGCGTCCTGGGCGTTTGTAGGTCCATAACGAGATCATATCGATATTCTGTATGCATCGCGTAGCCCATAAATGGTGCTAGGGATACCATCGGCCCTGGAAAGGATTGCCCCACGTACAGGATTCATGCTGTCATGACATCCGGGATGGGCACAAGAGCTGTGTCGTTAAGACTTCCTCCAACATCATGTAGACACCTTGACGATCGTGACGCGATGCCTTCACGCAACAGGCTTTTAATTGGTTCATCTATGCGCACCGCATATCAAAGCACCGCGTCGGCAGGGCTCCGGGGGTTGGAAATTTTCTTGACGGGTGCACAGCTCGCGGGGCAATTCCATCCGGGATGAGTATACTATCTTGTGTTTCGCTCGCGTGGCAGGACAGTATCCATCGGCTTGGGAACGGATCGAAACATACCGATCCCGGTGGAAATACGGCATGACTCGTGTACGCGGCTAGGGAGTTTCCAGACTCCAGAGCCCTACCGACGCGGTATTTTTATATGCGATGCGTATACCAGGGCAGCACGGTGGATGGCACGCTTAGAAGCTGTTTCAAAAACCATGGACGGGTGCCACTGGCTGCTTGTCAGCCAGTGCGGAAACCAACGGGATATAGATTTTGAAACGGCTTGTTAGATACAGTCAAAACGATACGTGAACCGTAGTCCTGTGACTTTAAACGGTTGAGGCGCCCAAGGAAGAGGATTCATGATGATCGCTTTAGTGACGAAGGGCACGAGGGCTCACCGTGCATCAGTGGTGGATCGGTCGCGGCCCGCCGTTAGCCGGTACTCACGCCCCATCGTAGCGGCGGTGGACCGACCGGTGTTCGAAGCCCTTGAGCCGAGAAAACTGTTGCACACAGCAGTGATCGATGCCGGTGTGCTGACGATTACGGGTACCTCGTTTGACGACGCCCTCGTGCTAGCCGCTGGTGCCGTGCCGGGGCAGGTGATCGTGACCGGCGACGACGATGGCCCTGAGACGTTTAACGACGTGACCCTGATCGAGGTCTTCGCGGGGCTGGGCAACGATCGGGTGACGGTCGAGCCCGATATCCTCGACGCGGCCAGCAACCCCATCCCAACCTTGCTCGACGGCCAGGAGGGCAACGACGAGCTGCTGGGCGGCAGCGGTGACGACCGCCTGATCGGCGGTGAGGACGACGACGTCCTCGACGGCCGCGAAGGCAGTGATACCGTCGACTACAGCGATGCCCCCAAAGCCGTGAAGGTGGCCCTGCCTGAAAATAAAGACGGCAAAGCCGACGACGGGGCCCGGGGCAAGGACGTTCTGCGTAATATTGAAAACGTCACCGGCTCGGCGCTCAACGACCGGATCGTCGGCAACAGCCTCGCCAACCATATCATCGGCGGTGACGGTAACGACACCATCATTGGTGGTGACGGCGACGACGTCATCGACGCCGGCCCGGGCAAGAACAACATCTCCACCCGAAACGGCAACGACCTCATCACCGCTGGCGACGGGGACGACACCATCAAAACCGGCAACGGCAACAAGACCATCAACGCCGGGGCCGGGAAGAACAAGATCACCACCCGCGACGGATCAGACTCCATCACCACTGGGGACGGGGACGACACCATCAAGACCGGCGACGGCAACAAAACCGTCATCGCCGGCGGGGGCCGCAACAAGGTCACCACCGGCAACGGCACGGACTCGATCACGACCGGTGACGGGGACGACGCGGTGAAGACCAAGGACGGCAACAAGACCATCAACGCCGGGGCCGGGAAAAACAAGGTCACCACCGGCGACGGGACGGACTTCATCACGACCGGGGACGGGGACGATACGGTCAAAACTAAAGACGGCGACAAGACCATCAACGCCGGCAACGGGAAAAACAAGGTCACCACCGGAACCGGGACGGACACGATCACCACCGGCGACGGGGACGACACGGTCAAAACTAAAGACGGCGACAAGACCATCAACGCCGCCAACGGGAAGAACAAGATCACCACTGGCAACGGCAACAACACCGTCACCACCGGCGTCGATGACGATTTGATTCAAACGAAAGACGGCAACCAACTCATCGACTCCGGCGACGGGAAAAACAAGATCACCACCGGCAACGGCACCGACGACATCACCGCCGGGGTCGGCGACGACACGATCAAGACCAAAGACGGCGACAAGACCATCAACGCTGCAGCCGGCAGGAACAAGGTCACCACCGGTACCGGCAACAACACCGTCACCACCGGCGACGACGACGACACGATCCAGACCAAGGACGGTAACAACGTCATCACCGCCGGCGACGGGAAAAACAAGATCACCACCGGCAACGGCACCGACGACATCACCGCCGGGGTCGGAGACGACACGATCAAAACTAAAGACGGCAATAAGACCATCACCGCCGGGGCCGGCAGGAACAAGGTCACCACCGGTACCGGCAACAACACCGTCACCACCGGCGACGACGACGACACGATCCAGACCAAGGACGGTAACAACGTCATCACCGCCGGTGACGGGAAAAACAAGATCACCACCGGCAACGGCACCGACGACATCACCGCCGGGGTCGGAGACGACACGATTAAGACCAAAGACGGTAATAAGACCCTCACCGCCGGCAATGGGAAGAACAAGGTCACCACCGGCACCGGCAACAACACCGTCACCACCGGCGACGACGATGACACGATTCAGACCAAGGACGGTAATAACGTCATCACCGCCGGGGCCGGCAGGAACAAGATCACCACCGGTACCGGCAACAACACCGTCACCACCGGCGACGGCGACGACACGATCCAGACCAAGGATGGCGATAACTCCATCGACGCCGGTGACGGGAAAAATAAGATTACCACCGGCAACGGCACCGACGACATCACCGCCGGGGTCGGAGACGACACGATCAAAACTAAAGACGGCAACAAGACCATCAACGCCAGCGATGGGAAGAACAAGATCACCACCGGCACCGGGACGAATGGGATCGAAACCGGCGACGGGGATGACACGATCAAGACCAAAGACGGCGATAAGACCGTCGACGCCGGCGATGGGAAAAACAAGATCACCACCGGCGGCGGCAGCGACGACATCACCACCGGGGTCGGGGACGACACCATCAACGCCGGGGCAGGCGACGACGTCATCTTCACCGGTGATGGGACCAACAAAGTCAGCGGGGGCAGGGGCAACGACTCGATCACCGCTGGGTCCGGGCCCGACAACATCAAGGGCGACGACGGGCAAGACCTGCTCGACGGCGGCGGGGGGGTCAACACGATCAACGGAGGTCGGGGTTTGGACATCCTCATCGGCACCGACCAAGACAAGCTCATCGGCGGGGCGGACACTGACCTGTTCTCTGGCGGCGCTAGCGGGGATTTCAAGATCGGCCAGGACATCGGCGACGGGGAGAAGGTCTTGCCCGGATCGACGCCGCTGGCGTTCCAGAACCCGGGGCTTCAGGGTCAGCGCACCGACCTGCCCAACGCCCCGGACCCGGCGATCGCACCTCACGTCACGGGTCCGATCGACTACAGTGAATACTCTAACCCACCCACCTATGGCCCCCACCACGGGTCTGTCATTGGTCCCACGGGGGTGTACACCGAAGAACAAGCCGATGAAAACCTGGTCCACAATCTCGAGCACGGCCACGTGTGGATCTCCTATAATCCGGGCCTGATCCCCGCGACGGACCTGGTCCTGCTCGAACAGGTGGTGGATCTACTAGGCCCCGGCAGGGGGGTGATCCTCACGCCCCGGGCCGGTAACGACGACGCGATCGCGCTGGCCTCCTGGGCCCGTCTGCAAACCTTAAATAGCTTTGATCAAGCTACGGTGTTGGCGTTTATCGCCACCAACCGCGGCCAGGCCCCGGAAGGGTTCTTCACGCCGTAACCGGGCTTGGCGCATGGATGCAGAACAAATTTTTGTCAAGATGAAATTTCAAGATCTGCGAGCGTCACGAGCGGTCGATAGGGTACGCCCATCTTCTGCAGTCGGTCAGCACCGCCAGCGTTACGATCGACCACACTGATCGCCATCAGAACCTCACAGCCCACCGCCTGGACCTCCTCGATCGCATCGATGATGGATTGGCCAGAGGTAACCACGTCGTCCACCACGGCTACCTTGCATGGCGGGTGTAAGGGGCCCTCAATCTTCTTCATTGTCCCGTGCGCCTTGACTTTCTTGCGGACCACGAAAGTCGACGGGATCCCAAGGCCACGCTCCCCGAGCCGAAGCGCCAAGGCACCCGTGATCGGGGTAGCCCCCATATCCATCCCGCCGATGGCGTCGAGATTCAGCCCGTCGAGCTCCTGCATGATCGCGTCGACGACTAGGAGCATTCCACGAGGATCTAAAACTGTTTTCTTACCATCCAGATAATATTTCGAGGTCTGCCCGCTCGATAGGGTGAAATCGCCGTAGGTCAGCGAGTGAACGCGGATGAACTGAGCTAACTGTGGGTGTCGAGACGCGCCATCGACCGCCTGCCCTGTCGCCGTGGATTCAACGTCCATAAAAATAATTCCTTAAATAAGAAGCGATTAGAAAATCGTAGCGTATACGACCCATGGTTTCAATAATACAAATTAATTGAGGTCTTCCCCATGCGCTGGGAGCTTTTTTGAGGTGGAGATTAAGGTGGATTTTCGTCTTCCGGGGTTGGATTGCTAACAAAGCTATTTTCTCTTAAATAATCGCTTCCTATTGGAGCCACGGTGTTAATGAATAAACTAAAAAAAGATCGGGTGCCTTGCGGCACCCGATCCCTTGATGGTCACAGAACAATCTATTTTGAGACAGGTCTCAAAATCTATTTACGCATGGCTTTTGAATTTCTTCACCATACCCATGACACCAAATAGACCCAAGCCCATCCAAGCCGCCGCGGGCACCGGGACGATCAGGGTCGGACCATTGGGCCGTGCAATCCAGCCGGAGAAATCTGACCCAACAGCCTGATCGGACATGGTGCCAAAATTAGTATTGTACGCGATCGTATCCGATTGAGCTACCTTACCATCCTTAGCGTAGAAGTCGCCGTAGACCGGGCTTCGGTCGGTTGTGAAGGAGACGGTCAGGGTGCTGGGAGCAGGATCGGGTTCAAATTTTAGCCCGAACACGTCGGCCGGCATACCAGGGTTTCCTTGCTGCTCGGTATGAACCTTGGGATCACCATTTTCAGGCGCCAGCGAGAAGTCATCAAAATCACCGATCACAGCACCATCGGTTATTTGCAGAATCCAGTGACTGAGCTCTTTAGCTAGATCGCCATCACTGCTGTTCGTGATGGTATAGCTGTAGGTGAAGATGTCGTTGATGTCCTTCGTGATATCCCACGCGATCTTGAACCCGCCATTGGCCTCGTCCCAGTCCGGCGTGGCAAAAATCTCGCCGAACTCCGTACTACGGCTGTCATCCCACCCGGATTCAGGCACCGCGACTGAACCGGCTTGAGCCACTGCCGCAAATAGCAACGCTACCAACGCAGCAAGGCCCAACTTACCTCGACCCATCACATTAACCATACCAAAACTCCTTTAAAAAAAGACCTATCAAGTCCTCCGGAGAATACGCCTCTCCAGCAGCCAATCAAGAAACTAATAATGAGTAAATCAAACAGCCGTGGTAGGAGTTACTCTCTTCCGATGTTCCTATCTTCTTCCCCTCGGCAATATAGAATTGCAAAATATTGCTAATCTTTTCGTCTTGGCTCTCAATCTTGCCTTATATTACTAATAGCCAAATGCTTTGTCAATACCTCTTCAAGTCAATCTTTTGGCTTTTTTTGAATAACTAGCATCCTTGGTGTTATTTCCCCTGTTCTACTTTACCCATATTTACTCATATTGGATATTTTATAACGCTGTCATCTGTAAGCGAAGGGGGATTCAGCAAGTGATGGAATCGATTCCCGCACGAAGATGGTGGAACAGCCATTGAATGATTTCTGATTTCGTCGCGGCTATGGTCTGCAACTTTCTTCGCGATCTGCATCGTGCTCGACGCTCAAATCTAACTGTAGATAACGGCTCAGATACGCGGTGCCGATATAGAACGGGACCGTATCCAACGCCGCCACCATGAACTTGAACACATACCCCGACCCTATAAAGATCAGCAGCTGCGGCCAAATCGGCTGATCGGCCTCGATCGGCAACGCCCGGGCGTAGAAGTGGGTAATCAAGATCACCGCGGTCGTATCGACCAGCTGGCTGACCATGGTCGAACCGTTATTGCGTAGCCACAGGTGGTTGCCGCGGGTGAGCCGTTTCCAAAAGTGGAACAGGAACACGTCCACGAACTGAGCGGTGAGGTACGCGAGCATCGACGCGGTCACCGTTCCAAACGCTAACTGCCGTACTTCGAAGAAGACTCGTCCATGTTCGCCGATCGGCGGCAGCCCGGTCGCTGGATCGATCGCCGGTTGGGGGGGCATCACCCCCCCTAGCCAGAGGATGAAGACCACCCACAGGTTCAACAACAACCCCACCCAGACCAAGAAATTGGCCCGTTTGTGCCCATAGAGCTCGCTGATGAAATCGGTGCATAAAAACGTCACCGGGTATGGCAGCACCCCGACCGCTAACATAAACGGGACCTTGGCCCCAAACACCTCGAACGACAAGTCGATAAACCGGGTGATGCCCAGGATGTTGAGCATCGCCAGGGTACCCAGGAATAGCCCCGCCAAGATCAAGAACACCCGCTCGCGACGCTCATGGAGCTGGGCCGCGGTGAGCCTCGACCCCTTAGCTGGATACGGATCAGGTAGTGAAGCGGTCATGAGATCCCCAGTATAGCCCGATCAGGTAAGGGGCACCGTGCCCGAGAACGTCTACACCTCCCTGATATTCTTGCCTCGGCCGGGGAGGGTGTCCGGGGGCATGTCGTAGTTTCATCCGTGATCGGTATACTGCCCAAAGACCCAAGCAACCCATAGAGGCCTATACCCATGACCGCATCGATCAACCCCCAGCACATCTACGACGGCGACGGTGACCGCTTGATGGAGGAGAAGAAGCAAGAAGCGATCGACCGGATCATCTTGCTACCCGATAAGCCCCCATCGCGCACCCCGGACCCGACGCCAAAGCTACGCATTATGTGGGGTCAACACCTCCTAGAAGACCTGCTAGTGGGTCGGTACCGCACCCTCGTGTGTGCCGTCAACGCCCATGACAACGCCCGCGGTATCATCACCCAACTGGCGACCCTGCTGCCTACCAGCCAGTGGGACGAGCAGTCGATCACCGCCCGGGCCAAGCAGTTTAGCCACGGCGACACGGTCAAGGTGCTCAAGTACGACATGGACGCGGTGGAAGTCCTGGCCCTGCTGCGTCCCCCTGATCATGACAGCCTTAATTTAGCGGACCTATCGCGTGGGTTCGGCATCGTCACCGAGATGATCAACGCTAAGTCCGACCGCCAGCCGTCAGCCTCGGTGAGCTTCCTGGGAGCCAGATCGAACGCGCTGGTCAATAGCCAGGGGCACGAACCCAGCTTCGAGACGGTCCTGCGCATCATGCACGAAGCGGGGTACACCAGCGGCGATGTCTACCCGGCGCCGGGGATGTGGACGTGCGCCCCGACGTCGGTATATGCCCGGTACCCATTCCCGCCGTCGCTTGAATCCATGCGACACGGGGGGTTTTAAGGAGCTCCTTGCGTGAACGTGATCCCGCGCCGACAAAAAACTGTGGGGCACCCGAATGAGCATTCTATCCCTCCGATTGGTTAATTTAGGGTTGATTAAGCCCTTAAAAATGCGGAACTCCCGCAGCAAGCCACAGGGATTCGACGAACTGATATGAAACCGGTTGCCAAGCGGTGGCTGATCGGGGTGGGGATTGTTTTGACCCTGGCCATCGTCGTGGGTGTGGCGGGTTATCGAACCATCGTCTGGATGCCCGGTGACAGCGTTACCGGGGCGCTACCCACCCTCACCGAACGTGAAGCACGTCTGCGTGAAGTCTTGCGTCAAGACATCGAAGCCCTGGCCGAAAGGATCGGCGAGCGACACGTGGGGCGGTACACGGCGCTGTGCGCCGCAGCGGACTATATCGAACAACGCTTCGAATCGTCGGGCTATTCCGTCACCCGCCAGGGGTACGACGTGGCGGGCCGACGCTGCGACAACCTGATTGCCCAGATCGATGGCACGGGCCGGCCCGATGAGGTGGTAATTCTCGGGGCCCATTACGATTCAATCCCGGGCTGCCCAGCCGCCAACGACAACGCCAGCGGGGTGGCCGCTCTGCTGGCCCTGGCCAGCGCGTGCGCCGGTATTCAGCCCGACCGGACGCTGCGGTTCGTCGCGTTTGTCAACGAAGAATCACCCCACGCGATGACCCCCGCCATGGGCAGCGTGGTCTACGCCCAGCGGTGCAAGCAACAGGGGGATAACGTCGTGGCCATGATCAGCTTAGAGACGATGGGGTACTTCAGCGACGAACCCGACAGCCAGGCGTACCCATTCCCTTTTAGCTGGTTTTACCCTTCGACGGGAAACTTCATCGGGTTCGTGGGCAATCTATCGTCGAGGCATCTGGTCCGACGTTGCGTGAGCGTGTTCCGCCGCCACGGCACCGTCCCATCGCAAGGCGCGGCGCTGCCCAGTTGGCTGCGCGACGCGAACCGGTCCGATCACTGGTCGTTCTGGCAACAGGGGTTTGACGCTTTGATGGTGACCGATACCGCGCCGTTTCGATACCCTTATTACCACACACCCCAGGATACGGTCGATAAAATCGATTATGGTCGGCTCGCTAGGGTCGTAGCGGGTTTGCAACCTGTGGCAGAAAGTTTGGCAACTTATTAGGGGGCCAGGGGATATACCCATCTCGGATGAAATGGAGGCATCACTCGTGTACGCGGCAGGGAAATTTTCGGTGGCCTGCGCGTGCCCGACGCGGTACTTTGGTACGCGATGCGTATAGAAAGATCAAATTCTAAAAAGGGGATCATACTAGAGCGTTTTCTCAATAGGTGTATCATGACACGATCTCAATATTCCTGTGATAGACCCTGTTTTTTCCCCAGTGGTGGGCGCATCACGCGTGATACACTCACCCAGAAAACGCTCTAAGAGCGTGTTTGGAGACCTGTCTGACGAGCCCGCATGTGAGCAAGCGGTCTGGTCCATGGATCGTCAACCGCTGCCTCGCAATCGCGGCTCGTCTTTCGACCCTGTTTCCCCACACGCACCAAGGTTAGCGGCGGCTAGCGTTTTTTGCTTTTTCATGGGCCTGCTGCGATCGAAATCATAAGGATGTGCGTATATGGAAGAGGGAGGCTCTTGGGCCTGGACGATAAGGTGAACGCTACGCCGGGAGATGAACGGAGATGACCTAGCTCGTAGGACCGTGACGACGATGGAACACTACCCGCGCATCACGTACCCAGGTATCGCGTCGGTGAACCTGTTGATCCCGGGAAGAGTCGTGCCGCGTGTTCGATTCATGCCACGTTTTCATCCGGGAGGGGGCTAGCGGGCGTTTGAGCGTGACCAGACGTTCGGTGAACATCGCTTACGGACGGAAGCGACATTATCGCCCCTTTTATCAGACCCGGATACCGGTGACGTTTTGTGCACGAAAGCCGATCGAAATTCCAAAGTCCGTGACTATTCAAGACGAAAACTGGTCATATAATGTGCTAGATCTTAGAGTCATTTGGTGCGGTCACAACAGGATGAATTGACCGGTGATGAGTGAGGACCTGCTACAAGTCGTTAAGGCGACCAAGTACCCGCTTGAAGCGTTTTTGTTTGTCCAGCGCGGACTGGATTTTACGGTCCGGCGGATACACGGTGAGCGCAAGAAAGACAAGGATTCGGCGACGTACCATGTCTCGGGACAAGATCTGTGCTACGGCCTAAGGGATTATGCGATTAAGCAGTATGGCCTATTGGCTCGGCCGGTCCTTAAACATTGGGAAGTTCATGGCTGCGAGGATTTTGGCCAGATCGTCTACGCTCTGGTCGAAGCGGGGATCATGCACAAGACCGACGAAGACTCGATCCATGATTTCAAGGGGGTGTATGATTTCGCTGACGCGTTTGCGCCCCAACTACAGCTAAGCTAGGCACTATCTCAAAATTTTAGATGCATTGACGCCTCGCTGACCCTCGGCCCAGACCAGCGTCGATCACCAAACAGCCCAATCAGCAGAAAATCACGGATCCGATAATCAAATATCTTGGCCACCCACGCCTCGTCATGGATGTACGCATCGCGGATGAAAACACTGCGTCGGGGATGTGCTGGACACCGAAAATTCCCTTGCCGCGTGCACGAGTCAGGCCATATTTTCATCCGGTCTCGGTATATCTTTCAACAATACCGCCTGCGTCTCACATTGGGAGCAGCCCTTCGCCCTGTCCCCCACACCGGTTATCGTGCAGGTAGTACACCGGCTCGGCCAGCAGCTGCCGCTGGGCGTCACGCAGCTGTTGACGGGGATCGTCGCTGCGGTAGCAGCTGCGGATAAACTTGCGATGGTGCCACTGGTTGAGCTCTTTGAGCAACCACTGACGGGTCGGGTCGGGCAGAGATTCAATCTTTTCAAACATCGCGCCCAGCAGTGCCAGATCGACCGGCTCGATCCCCACGCGCCCCAGGGCAGCCACGAGCCGGTTGTCGCTGGCCAGCGGGGGACGGTGGTACGGGGTCATCCCGGCTTTTTCGAAAAACGGGTGGACCTTGCCCATCGCCGCGATCGCTTCGGTGTACGGCGTGGTCGCGGTCGCTAGCGCCTCACGCACCAGGCGCACCGCTAGCCCCAGCCCACGCCACTGGGGCGCGACGACCACTCGGCTGATCGTCCGCAGCTCCGCGCTCAACAGCGACGCCCGCTGACGGCTGCTGCGCAGCGACCGGTACCTCCCGTCCAACGCCCAATCCCGCAGCCGGCAGCTCAGCGACGGTTGGGACTCGACCAACACCGCGACCACCCGACCGGCCGACCCCGCGGACGACGAGGCCTCCCCACCTCGGTAGAGGTCTAGAAACCGCTGGGTGACGGTGGCGAGGTTGTGCCGTAATACCAACACGCGCATCACGGTCGAGGGTCGTCCCGCTTTGTAGTGGTGTTCGCTAAGGGCTTGGTAGTCACCGATCGACCCGCGGGCGAGGGTTAGCGTCCCCGCGAGATTGGAAGGGCGGTTGCGGTAAAGATCCGCGAAACGTTGTTGGAGGGACGTGGGCATGAGGATAACCTCGGGGGGATTTGAGGAACGGGGATGAGCCGGTGGAGGGACAGTTTTTCTCGTATTCCGACCATTTTGGAACGAGGGATGGACGAGGCATCTCGTAGCGACGGATCAATGCGAATGGACGCAGTGATCTTCCCCAGGGAAAGTGGACGGTCGGTTTCGTGAGTTATGCGGTCTGCAGCTCGTAGGCCAGGGGGCTGTTGTACCCCAAAGACGAGTGCAGCCGCACACGATTGTAAAACACCTCGATGTAATCAAACAACGCCGTGGCCACCTCATCGAGGTCGACCCAATCCGATCCGTGAACCAGCTCGATCTTCAACGTGCCCATAAAACTCTCCATCATCGCGTTGTCGTAACAGTTGCCCTTGCCGCTCATCGAGCAGGAGATCCCATAAAACCCCAGCAGATCCTGGTACACCCCGCTGGCGTATTGGACCCCACGATCGCTGTGATGAATCACCCCCGTCAGAGGATTTCTTTTCCCTGCCGCCCGACGCAACGCCTCGCACACCAGGTCGGCCCGCAGGTGATCGGCGACCGACCAGCCCACCACCATGCGCGAGAACACATCCAACACCACCGCCAGATACACCCAGCCCATCCGCGTGGGCAGATACGTGATATCGGCCACCCATTTCTGGTTGGGACCCGTGGCCGTGAAGTCACGTTGCAAGAGATTCTCGGCGATCGGCTGATCGTGTTTCGAATCGGTCGTCACCGGCTTGAACCGTTTAGGCCCTTTGGCTTGCAAGCCTTCTTCTTGCATGATCTTGGCCACCGTGTTCACGCTGCAACGCTCACCGTCGGCTTGGAGTTGTTCATGAACCCGTGGGCTGCCGTAGACCCGACGATGATCTTCAAAAACCCGGTGGACCTTCTCCGCCAGTTGCCCGCGACGGGTCGCCTGCTCGCACACGGGACGGGCTCGCCAGGCGTAGAACCCGCTGGGGCTCACGCACAGGACCCGGCACATCACGCGGACCGGCCAGTGGTCGCGGTGCTCGTCGATGAAGCGGTACCTCATCGGCTTTCGCTCGCGAAGAAGGTCGCGGCTTTTTTTAGGATTTCCCGTTCCATCTTCAGCCGACGGTTCTCTTGTTCCAACTCCCGCAGCTTGATCCGAATCTCTTGATCAGTGAGCCGACCGTTAGGGGCTAACTGCCGAACCCAAGCACACACCGTCGTGCCCGCGACCCCTAAGCGCCGGGCGACCTCGGACTGGGACAACCCTTCCTCGGTGACCATCCGCACCGCCCCGGCCTTGAACTGATCGTCATACCGCTTGCTCGATTTCCCGTTGCCCATCGACTTTGACATCTGGTGGACTCCTTTCGCCAGGCATCCTACCTAGCAGTTAGGACCGTCCACTCCTATGAAGCCGGGTCGGTCAAATACTTTGGTTGGGTTCGGTGGATGGGTTCAAACTCCTATCCGGGCTTTCCGTGAGCGATGGGGCATTCACCCGTCGTCTACGGGCCCATTCAACTTCATACGACGACGCCCATTCTTTCTCACGGGGCTCTTACGCCTCAAGTGGACGGTCGGGCTATCGTCTTGCCCAGTCATGACCGAATCCTCAACCATTGAATCCAGGCCCAGCCCTTCTGGGGGGCTTCCCCCTGGAAGGGGGAACGGGAAGAGGGTTGATCCCGTTACGTCACAGCAACCGGTTCGAGGCCCCGCCAATCCGTGCCGTCGCGAAGCATCGCCCAACAGCGGATCAGCAACCGCCGCGCACAGGCGATCACCGCGATCTTGCGGCGGCTCTTGCTGCCGCGGCAGACCCGTTCGTACACATCCTTGAGCCAGGGGTTGTATCGCTGCATCAACCAACTGACCTCCACGAGCAACGCCCGCAGCAGCTTGTTGCCGCGACCGGTGATCCGGCCTTGACGATGCATCGTGCCCGACTCAAATAACCTCGGCACCAGCCCCGCGTAGGCGCCGACCTGTTTGGCGTTGGCGAACCGTTTCGGGTCGTCGATCGTGGCCACGATCAACTCGGATAATCGTGGCCCCACCCCCGGGATGGTCCGTAGCTGCCGCACCCGCTGGTCCTGTTCCGCTAACGCTTCGAGTTTCTCCTCGACCTGCCCGATGAGCTGATTGACGTGCTCGAAGCCCGCCAATTCCAGGTCCAGCTCGCATCGCCACAGTTCTTGCGAGTCGGCGTCCGACAGCGGCTTGGCCTGCCGCCGCAACGCGACGATCGATTCACGGTTCCAGCCCTTGTGACCACGGGGCATCGTCAAGCCCTGACGGTCGAGGATCGAGCGGATGTGATTCTTGATCGCCGTGCGTCGCGACACCAGTGTGTGACGGTAAGCGATCAGGCTCCGCCACTGACGCACTTGGGTCTTGGGCACTGTCACGGTGGGCAGCTGATCCATCGCCGATAGCTGGGCCAGCTTCAACGCGTCGTCACGGTCGGTCTTGCGTTTGACGTGCTTCCACCGCCAAGCTTCGTGGTTCGTGTTAGCCACCTGGATCTGGATCTCGCGCGTCCGGGCCAGATCACACACCCAACCCGCCTGCGAACCGATCTCGATTACCATCCGATCAGGATTTTCCTGGACCACCAAGTCGTGGATCGCCGACGGGGTCGTCGCCACCGTCTCGAACCGATGCTCACGGTCCACCGAGTCATAGACACACACCACGCTCTTGAACTTGCCCAAATCGATAGCCAAAATCCTCATGCCGGTCTCCTTGTGTGAAGCGTTACACTTGGGCGATCCACACGATCAGCCCGTACTGGGACATGATCCCGTCAAACCGCCCACCGGGAGACCCGGCTTTCATAGTTTCTTTCTCTGGGGAAGGTCACAGGCCGCAACTCCGGCTCCACGTATGTGTTCGATGTGACTACGGGTCAATACCTGAAGTGGATCACTACGGCATGACTCGTGTATGCGAAAGGGAATCGATCGGTGTCCAATCCCTATTCGACGCAGCACTTGGATACGCGATGCGTATTTAATGGGCGTCATTACGACGGGATGACCGGTTAGGATTTGAACCTTCAAATTATAGGCGCGTTCCCCCGGATGGGTCTAGTATCTCGTTAGTCTTGATACTTGGAGGACAAGCCGTTGCATCGTCTTCTCACCCTTACCTCAACAGGACCGCCCAACCGGCATAGTTGTTGAACTCTGACCACGTCTAGGGGACGCGGATTACCAGAAAACGTTTAAGGGCACCTTCGACGCGCACCAGGATGCCCAACGGGTCACCGACACTGCCACGTGAACCCCACGGGTCGATTCATCATGAACCTTAAGGATGGCTGCGCAGGGATTCCCACGCCCCGGTGATGGCCTCGTCGGCCACGTCCGAGACGACGCTCACCGCTCCAAGCCGATCGGGCAACACCAGGCGGAGCTTGCCGCTATGAACTTTCTTGTCGAGCCGCATCGCGTCGATCAGCTGGGGCGTCGGCGGCAACCGGTCGGTCGAGGTCGGCAGGCCGATGCGGCCCAACAATGTGGTAAGCCGCTCGAGCACCTCGCTGGGGCAACGATCGGCATCGACCGCTAACCGGGTCGCCGCGACCATGCCTAGTGAGACCGCTTCGCCGTGGTGGTAGCCATCGCCGCTGCCCAGGCCGGTCTGGGCCTCGATCGCATGGGCGAAGGTGTGCCCGAAGTTGAGGTGGGCGCGTTCGCCGGACTCCTTTTCATCAGCCATGACCACAGCGGCTTTGATCTCGACGTTGCGTTGCACGAGCTTGACCATCGCCTGCGGGTCGAGGCTAAGGACCGCGTCGAGGTTCTGCTCGATCCAATCAAACAGGCCCGCGTCGCGGATCACCGCGTGCTTGACGCACTCGGCCAAGCCGCAGCGCAGCTCCCGTATCGGCAGCGACGTGAGGGTGTGGGTATCGGCGACAACGAAACTGGGTTGATAGAAGCAGCCCACCAGGTTCTTTCCCTGGGGCACATTCACCCCGACCTTCCCGCCTACCGAGGCGTCGACCATCGCAAGCAGGGTCGTGGGGCACTGGATGAACGGCACGCCCCGCAGGTACGTCGCGGCCACGAACCCGACCGTGTCCCCGACGACCCCGCCGCCCAGCGCGATGACCGGGCTGCGGCGTTCGAGCCGGTGGTCGAGCAACACGCTGTACAGGTCTCGTACCGTGTCGAGGTTCTTGTGTTTCTCGCCGCTGGGGATCTTGTGGACCAGCACCCGGCAGCCGGTGGACTCGAGCGACCGACGGGCCGCGGCGCCGTGGGTGTCGAACACCGCTTCATCCACCAGCAGCGCCACCCGCGCGTGACCCGCGACCGGGCAGATCATCTCCCCCAGCCGTAGCAGCGAGCCCGGCTCGATTCGGATCTCATAACGGTGATGAGACAGGTTGAGTTCTACGATGCTCATGCCCGCAATGCCCACGGCCCGTCTTGGACCGGACGTGATCCCGGCTGATCAGCGTTTCTATCGGGTCCCGCGTTGTCGCCACCACGCGCACGGGTGCCTCCACACGTGCGGAACCCGTTATCATATCAGTTGAGTCGAACCGTGCCCCGCAAGCATGATCGGGTCGTATCACCGGCATAACCTCAGCTCACCACGGGCGCCCCCGTAGCTGCAGAAATCGCGATCTACGCATCGCGCATCGACCCGTCGGGATATTCTCAAGGATTATCCCCCTGCGAGGATCTACGCAGTTCCTCCTCGTGGCGGTCCTGGAGCATACTCAACGCGGCGGCGGGGTCGTCAGGGAGATTCTCAGGTCGGCCGTCGTCGGCGTCGGGGTGGTCTTGCCCGTGGGCATGGTTCGGTGACCCATCCTGCACACGCCGGACCCTGGTGGAAAGCGGTTTGACTTTTACCGATCGCCTCATGAAAAACCAGAGCAGCGCCAGCACCCCCACGACCAGCAACGGGCCTCTGCTCGACAGCCCTCCGTCCTGGTCAGCGTCGGAGATCACCAGGGCGCTCTTGGCGATGAAGGTCAGGTAATCCGTGGGCTGGCCGTTGCGGTCGGTATCACGAAGGACCTTGTAGAACCGCCCGACCACTCGGACGCGCGTGCCCGCAGGTAGCGGCTGATCGATCGGGCGAGGCGGGTCGACCAGGTACACCACCGCGACCTCGTCGCGATCTCGATCCGTTAAAATCACCCACTGCTGGAGTTTCTCGTCCCATGGCCCGGAGCGGGTGAGGTTGTTGATCACCCGCGCCCCGCCGGCGAATTGGCCCTCGATTAGAAATAGCTGGCCCCGGTACTGAGCCGGTGTCTGGTACAAAGCCTTCCGATCAGGGACCATCGCCCCGGCCTCGTCGCCGTCTTGCCAGCGCAGGGCATTGTCCATCAAGGGGTAAAGCGCCGCTTCGTCAAATCGGCTGGTCCAGTCGCTGGCCGTGCGAACCTGGGCGCGTTGATCTGGCGTCAGCGGGGGGATCGCTTGGAGCAGACAGCAGCAGATCAGCGGGAGGGTGGCGAGCATCTCAATCGGGGATTGTACACCGGGTCCCGTGCTTATCGCGACTGGCGGCACAGACTGGCTGCGACTCGCGACGCCCAATCCGATAGGATATCATGAGGTTATGATGCGCCGATATGGGCGATAGAACACAGAATCTAGCAAGAGCGAGCAACCATGAAAAGCGGCATCCACCCCGATTATGTTGAGTGCAAGGTCACCTGTGCTTGCGGCAACGCGTTTACCACACGCAGCACCACCGCGTCGGTCCACCTCGATATCTGCAACGCCTGCCACCCGTTCTACACCGGCAAGCAGAAATTCGTCGATACCGCCGGCCGGGTCGAGAAGTTCCAGAAGAAATTTCAGGGCTCGTACTTCGGCAAGCCCAAAGCGGCCAAGAGCTAAACGACGTGTTCATCATCGTCGTAGATCTAGGGTCTGTCACGCGTTAATTTTCGGGTCAGACGCCACACGAGATGGGCCCAGAACCCACCGTTGCCGCATGATCGCGATGAGTTGATGAATACGCGTTGGGTACGCCTTGGAGCCCGAAATTTCCTTGCCGCGTACAAAAGTGATCCAGTAAACTCAATCAGGATGGGTACTAAAAGGCCCCGGACGTGATCGTGGATCTTCAGGGTCGTGTGATCGCTATCACCGGCGCTAGCGGTGGGATCGGCGCCGCCACTGCTGTAGCCGCGGCCGAGGCAGGGATGGACGTCGCGATCGCGGCGCGACGCGCCGACCGCCTCGAACAGGTCGCCCAGCGGGTCGAAGCGACAGGCCGCCGATGCGTGGCGGTGGTCTGCGACGTGAACCGCGATGACGATGTGGGTCGGCTCATCCAACAGACACTCGACCAGCTGGGGCGGCTGGACGTGATCTTCGCCAACGCCGGCTACGGCCTATCGAAAGAGATCATGGCCACCACCGACGATCAGATGCGCCAGATCTTCGAGACCAACTTCTATGGCACCCTGCGATGCATCCGCGCCGCCATACCCGCGATCCGGCAGACGGCTAAACGGTTATGCGCCGCCGACCCGTCATCGGTGATGCGTCGATACTCGGGGCACGTGCTGATCACGTCAAGCGTGCTTAGCGAGGTGAGCCTGCCTCGGTTCGGGGCTTACAGCGCCACCAAAGCCGCCCAGGACTCGATCGCCGGCGCGCTGCGGGCCGAGCTAGCCGAGGAGGGGGTCTTCGTGACCAGTGTCCACCCTTCCACCACGCGCACCGAGTTTTTCGAGGTCGTCGCCCGGCGCAGCGGCCCGGTGCCCAGCCTATCGGACGCCGTCCCGAAACCGTTCACCCAAAGCCCTCAACAAGTCGCCGCCGCGGTCGTGCGGTGCCTGAAGCGCCCCCGCGCCGAGGTGTGGCCGATGCCCGGCACCGCGTTGGCGATGGCGATGTGCAGCGCCATGCCGGCGCTTACGTCATGGCTCTTGCGCCACGCCTACCGCTACTCGAAAAAAATGGCCCCCTCGACCAACGGCCAGCCATGAGCTGCATACCCACTGGCGAACCTGGTCATCACTCGTTGATCTGCAACCCCGCCAGCGCCGTGGAGACGTCGGGCGCGAACTCGAAGACTTTATCGAGGCCCGTGGTCAGGAACACCGCCCAGATCCCGTTGCTGGGGCCCACCAGCACCAGCTTCGCGTCCCGGTCGATCGCCATCTTGCGAAGCCGCAGCATCTGAGACAGGTTCGTACTGTTGACCTGCTCGACGCCGGTCAGGTCCAGCACCATGTGCGGGATCACCTGCTCCTTCACCGCCTGGGCCTTGAGGCCCACGAGGTCTTCCGATAGCGCCGGCTCATCGCTGAGCTTGGCGATCCAGATCCGATCTGACCATCGCTGAATCGGCATGAGGAGAACTCCACTTGGCTACGAGCCGATCGGGTTTGCCGCGATCTTGATCATCGAGCGGATTAACCCGGGCCCGATTCTGGGTCGTTTTCGGGCGTTTGGCCCTGACCTTCGTTGGCCTCTTCCGCATCCTCCTCATCGGCGATCCGGGCCACGGCGACCAGAGAATCGCCGTCCACGAGGTCGATAACCTTCACGCCTTTGGCCCCCCGGCCGGTCTGGCGGACAGAACCCGCGTTGATCCGCACGATCATCCCCCCAGAGGTGATCAACACCAGATCATCCTCGGGGTTGACCGCTAACAGGCCCACGACCCCGCCGTTGCGGTTGGTTGTGGCGATGTCGCGCCGGCCCTTACCCCCGCGGTTTTGAGCCCGGACCGAGCCGTCCTCGGACTTGACCAGGTACTCGTCGAGCGGGGTGCGTTTGCCGAACCCATTTTCAGTGACGGTCAGCAGGTCGCTGAGGTCTTCTTTGTCCATACACACTAGGCCCACGACCTTGTCGTCGTCCGCCAGGTCCATGCCCTTGACACCGCTGGCGTTTCGGCCCATCGCCCGCACGTCGTCTTCATGGAACCGGATCGCCATGCCCGATTGTGTGCCCAGCAGCACGTGGTCGTCGCCGCTGGTCCAGCTGACCCCGATCAGGCTATCACCCTCACGCAGGTTGATCGCGATGATCCCGGCGCGGTTGACGTTGCGGTAGTCCTTCAGCGCGGTCCGCTTGACCACCGCGTTGGCGGTCGCGAATAACAAGAACGCCTCCTCACGCTCAAAATCATCGATCGGCATGAACCCGCAGATCCGCTCGTCGGGCTTGAGGTTCAATAAATTGACGATCGCCCGGCCCCGGCTGGTGCGCGACGCCTCGGGGATCTCGAACACCTTGATCTTGTACACCCGCCCGGTATTCGTGAAACAGAGCAGGTCGTCGTGGGTCGAGGCCACGAACACGTGCTCGGTGAAGTCGTCCTCCTTGGTATCAGCCCCGATCACCCCCCGTCCACCGCGGCCCTGGGTGCGGTAGTGCTCGACCGGCAGGCGCTTAACGTACCCCGCGTGGGAGATCGTCACCGCCACCTGCTCGACCGGGGTGAGGTCGGCGATGTCCAGGTCGCCCACGGCCTCGGTGATTTCCGTGCGTCGCGGGTCGGCGTATTTTTGTTTGAGCGTCGCGACGTCTTCGCGGATCATGCCCAGCACGCGCTCGTGGCTGGCGAGGATCGCTTCGTACTCTTCGATCTGGACCAGCAGTTTCGAGTAGTCCGCGACCAGCTTCTCGATCTCCAGCCCCACGAGTTGGATCAGCTGCAGCCGCCCGATCGCCTCGGCCTGGGTGCGCGACAGACGCACCGCCGCCTCAGCGCTCTGGTCCAGGAACCGCTGCGGGATCGACGGGGCGTACGGGTGGGTCGACGGGATCTGGAACCCGCGGGCCACGAGCTTCTCGATCGCCTCGTCGCGCGTGCGGCTGGAGCGGATGAGCTTGATCACCTCGTCGATGTCGCACACGGCGTAGATCAGCCCCTCGATCCGGTGGGCTTCTTGTTGCGCCTGGCGCAGGCGGTAGGCGGTGCGGCGGCGAATCACCTCCACCCGGTGCTCGATGTGGTACCGGATCAGGTCCTTGAGGCCCAGCGTGCGCGGCTGTCCGCCCACCAACGCGATGTTGATCACGCTGTACGTCGATTGGAGCGGGGTGAGCTGGTAGAGCTGGTTCTCGACCACCGCGGGGTCGGCCCCCCGCTTGAGCTCGATCACCAGGCGCATCCCGGTGCGGTTGGACGAGTCGTCGATGATGTTGGCGATCTCGTTGAGCCGGTCGTGCTTGCGGCAGTCTTTGATCTTCTCGATCACGCCGTTGTTTTTCGTGACCTGGTACGGGATCTCGGTGACGACCAGCAGGTCGCGCCCGCTGGCGGTCTGCTCGTGGTGGATCCTGGCCCGCACCGTCAGCCGGCCGCGCCCGGTGGCGTACGCCTGGGCGATGCCCCGCCGGCCGCAGATGATGCCCCCAGTGGGGAAGTCGGGCCCGGGCACGATCTGCATCAGGTGTGGCAGCTCGATGTCGGGGTCGTCGATCACGGCGGTGATCGCGTCGCAGATCTCGCCGAGGTTGTGCGGGGGCATGTTGCAGGCCATGCCCACGGCGATCCCGGTCGAGCCGTTGACCAGCAGGTTCGGGAACCGGGCCGGCAGGACCTTCGGCTCGTCGACGGTTTCATCGAAGTTCGGCTGCCAGTCGACGGTATCGAGCTTCAGGTCGTCGAGCATCTCCGTGGCGTGGGCGTGGAGCCGGGCTTCGGTGTAACGCATCGCCGCGGGGGGGTCGGGGTCGATCGACCCGAAGTTGCCCTGCTTGTCGATCAGCAGGCCGCGGGTTTTCCACTCTTGGGCCATGTTCACGAGCGTGGGGTAGATCGCCCCGTCGCCGTGGGGGTGGTACTTCTTCATCGTCTCGCCGACGATGCCGGCGCACTTTGAATGCTTCCTGCCGGGGGTGAGGTTCAGGTCGTTCATCGCCACAAGGATGCGGCGTTGGGAGGGTTTGAGCCCGTCGCGCACGTCGGGCAGGGCCCGGTCGACGATCGTGCTCATCGCGTAGGTCAGGTAGCTGTCAGCCAGCTCCCGTTCGATCGCTAGGTCGATAACGCGCCCGCCACCTCCGCCAGTCAGGCCGGCTTCGCGACCATCCTCGTAGCCATCGGGGGGGAAATCGGTGGGTTGATCAATCATGGATAAAATCTGTCAAAGTTCGAGGGACATTGTACTCAATTCATATCATATCGAAGCCACCGAATAAGGTGAAACGACGTTGGTTACATAAGCGGGGGCGGCTGCGAACGTGCCGGATCAAGACTTTCAAGCCTACGGCCTGAATCGCAAGTGGGTCACGGAGATCACCTACCTGCTCATGTCGCACTCTAGTCAGGCCTTATGGAGGATTAATTAATGCCCCTGGGAGTTGGGTGGACTGGGTGGAGCGATTTGATACAATTGGGTGGAGTGATAAAACGTAAACCCTTGTCGGATAAGGCCCGGGTGGTGGAATTGGCAGACACGCCAGCTTGAGGTGCTGGTGCGGGTTAAACCGCTTGCAGGTTCGAATCCTGTCCCGGGCATTCTGATGACATGAGGGGTTGGATCACCACCGCGTGGTCATCAAAGTACCGCTATGATAACGCCCTCATGGCCCACACCGCCCTGGTATTACGGACCGCTGGCACAAACTGTGACCGCGAAATGGCTCATGCGTTCGAGGTCGCTGGGGCTCGTACCCGCACCGTGCACCTCAACCAACTGATCGAGCAGCCGCGGATCCTCGAGCAGGTTCAGCTCATCGGGTTCCCGGGGGGGTTTAGTTACGGTGACGATATTGCCGCGGGGCGGATCTTCGCAGCCCGTCTACGCCACCGACTGCTGGGGCCTCTTCGAGCCGCGGCCAAGCGTGGTGTGCCGATCATCGGGATCTGCAATGGGTTCCAGGTGTTGATTCAGTGTGGGCTGCTGCCAGACCCTCAAGATTCGACCAGGCAAACGGTGACGCTGGCCTATAATCACCGGGGGAGGTTCATCGATCGATGGGTGCCTCTTAAGGTCCCGGAAGATACGGTCTGCCTCTGGACGCGGGGATTAGGTGGCGACCAGGGATTCGAACTGCCCATTGCTCACGGCGAAGGTCGGTTTGTAGCCGTCGATGGCGCGGTGCTTGCCAGGCTTCGTCAACGCCGACAGATCGCCTTGCGCTACGATCCCGGGCGCGGCGGCCGGGGCGACGCGGGCGCCAACCCAAACGGATCGATAGACGATATCGCGGGGATCTGTGATCCGACGGGGGTCATCCTAGGCCTGATGCCCCACCCCGAGCGCTATACGCATGCGACCCATCACCCGCGATGGACGCGTCAAGCTGGCCTAGCGATCAGCGAGACCCCGGCCGGTTTGAAGATGTTTGAAAACGCGGTCGAACATGTCCACGGGGCGGTGGCGGCGAGTGCGAACAGATAATCTCCGCGGGACATCATTCAGGGCCCAGCAGTTGTTATTGCTCGGTGGCGATCGTAAAGTTAGATTGGTAGGATCGTCGCCCGATCTTATTAGAAGAAATGGTACACGGACGGATCAGGTTAACGGCGGCTGGATGTCTCAGATCGGTAAGCGTCGGTTGTGACGCAAGCATTGGGAGGTCGGCACATGGCCAAGATGTTTTATAGCCTTCAAGAAGCGGCTGAGAAATTAGGAGTCAGTGAAGACCAGATCGTCGAGATGGCCGACGAAGGCAAGATCCAGCAGTTCCGCGACCGAGACAAGCTGATGTTCAAGCGGGACCAGATCGACGCCCTGGCTGACCAGCAGCCCACGGGGTTGACCGGGCTAGCGGAGATGGCGGACACCGCCGGGGACGAAGACTTCGACGACGGGCCGATCCCGCTAGCAGACTCGGGCGATACCGATACGGATGTGATTGATATCGCCCAACCCCCGTCGGACTCGACCGACCGGCCCACTTCGTCTGATTCGTCCATGGCGGTCAGTGTGTTTGATGCTGACGAGGTGGACCTGGCCGACTCGGGGGCCAAGACCCAGATCAGCGAAACCTTTATGGACGAGGATGAACTGGCTCTGGAAAACGTCGGTTCTGGATCCGGGTTGTTAGACCTGACGCGAGAAAGCGACGACACGAGCCTCGGCGCCGAGCTGCTGGACGAGATCTACCCCGGTGGCGGCGAGAGCTCGGACTTAAAGATGGAGGCCGGCCCCAGCGCTTCGGGCGTATTCGACGGGGCGATCCTCGCGGACGAGGCCAGCAGCGCGACCGGTTTGGAGCACCTGCAGACCTCCGCTGCGCCGCCGGTCGCCGCGACCATGCCGATCTCTGTACCCACCGAGGCTTACGACGCACCAGGCAGCGGGTTCACCGGCGGGCTGCTCATCGGGGCCATGGCGGTCCTGATCATCGGGCTAGTCGTGGGCATCTTTGCTGTTCGGGGCGTACCCAGTGAGATGACGGCCTCGTTGGCCGCGAATCAGGTCTTGTATATTGTGGTGATGTTCGCCGGCTGCGGGTTGCTGGGATTAGCGGGCTTTCTTATTGGTAAATCACAGAAGCCGGCTTGACGGCACCGGGCGGGTTTTAGCTGGGTTGGTCGGGGTGGAGCGGTCGGGGATACGTGTTTGAGTGCGTTAGAGGGTGTAAACGCGTCGCGTATCCCAAAACTATTTTGGTGCTACGGTGGCGCCCGGAAATGGTCGTGGGGCGTTAAAGATCCACGCGATCGTTTCATCATCCAGGATTGGCATCCATTAACCCGGGTCGACCTTCGTACCTATGCTCAGTGGTTACGGCAAGCGCGAATGGATCACGATCCTGGCCATCGCGGCGATGCTGACCGTCACGTGTGTGACCGTCGGCTGGGCGTGGGCGGCGATCCCGATCGCGGTGATCACGGTGAGCCTGCTGAGCTTTTTCCGCGACCCCGCCCGGCGTGTCCCCACCCAACGGGGGGTGATCGTCAGCCCCGCGGACGGGCGGGTCAGCTCCGTCCATGAGGTCGAGTACCACGAACCGTTTGACGGGCCGGCGACCTGTATCCGAATTTTTCTAAGCGTGCTTAACGTCCACGTCAACCGCGCCCCGTGTCACGGGGTGGTCGAGTGGACCCGTCACAGCCCCGGGAAACACCTCAACGCCCTGAACCCGGAATCAGCTGAGGTCAACGAATCGGTGCTGATGCTGCTCGTGCACCCGGTACGGCGGTATCCGGTAGCGACGGTACGGCAGGTGGCGGGGCTGCTGGCGAGGACGATCGTCTGCCCGGTCGAGAAGGGGCAGGTGCTTCAGCGGGGCCAACGGTACGGGATGATCAAATTCGGGTCAACGACCGAGCTGTACCTGCCGGGCTACTGCCAGCCCGACGTTGTCACCCGCCAGGGGCAGAAGGTTAAAGCCGGCGAAACGATTTTAGCGACCGTCGCCGCGGCCCCCGCGCAACGCCCGACCGTGGACAACCCGCCTCTCGATCAAGAAACCGAACGGCCCCCCGCGTCTCACGAATCTAGCCACTGTGGACGGACCCAGCTCTCAGACGCGTGATCTGTTTGTCAGCCGATCGCGGGATCGCGGAGCGCCAGCGGGCGGTCGAGGATTTCTTTAAGGATCACGGCCTCGCGTAACGAAGTGCGTTGCAACCCCTTCGTTCTCAGCTGCGAGCCGAGGGGTTGGAGGACGGTGGCCTGCTCGCGGGTCGCAGGCGTCGTACTTTTTATGAGTCGTTGAGCTTGAGGCTGCGGGGGCGGGGTTTCGTGTTCCCGTGGTGCGGGGGCTTGCCGCTTTGGGGCTTGGCGGCTTTGAGGCTGCATGGTGCGTGGCTGGTGGGTAGCCCTGCCTCGAGTTTGTTGAGCCGGACGTGAGACCCGCTGTGGCTTGGATGCTTGGCGGGTAACCTTTGATGACCTCGTCGCCATGGGGCGCTGCCGCTGACTAGATACCGACTGAGACTGGGCCCTGGCACGGGCCTGCTGAAGCCGCTGCCTCTGAGTCGTTGCAGCCGAGGTTGGCGTAGTCCTAGACGACGAAGAGGAGATGGGTTTGGGTTGCTTGCCCGTGGTTGGTCCCTGTTGCCGGCGGGCCAGCTCTTGGAGCTGACGGCGCCGTTTAGCGGCGAGTTGATCCAGTTGCGGGTTGCCTGATCCCGAGGCCCCGGGTCGGGCTATGGATTTACCTTGGCGTGTGAGCTGCCGCACCCGCTGTTCTAATACTTTTTCTAATGACCGGCCATGGCCTGATTGGCGCATCTGCTTCATGGTGTTCGAGATCCAGCTGATCACCACGGCGACCCCGACCGCACCATAGACCAGCCACTCGAAGTCGATCCTCAAAGCCAAGGTCGGCATATTGGTCATCGTTCATACCTTTCGCCATGGTGGGTTTAGGAGACCTATAGACCTATCGACTTATCATAGCGTTCCATTCACGGGAGACCTATCGGGGATGTTCTGGCGGCGTGGATGTTGTGTGCGGTAAGAGATTTCAGAGGACCGATTGTTCTAGGCACGGCAGTTTGATACTCGACGCGTCTGACGATCCGCGTTGCGGGTCTATTTGACGGGGATCCCAAAGAACGAGGCCGCCTCCACGTGAGCGATCTGCTCCTCTAGCCGCTGGATCGCGCGGTCTAGCCCGATGGGACGCTGCTCGGGGGGGACGGTCTTGGCGATCCGTTCGAGCACGGCCAGGGCTTCCTTGGGTTTGCCGTCTTTCATGAGACGATCGGCCTCGGCTAGTTCGCCTGCCAAGTGGATACCGGTCGGGTCGCGGGGCTGTGCTTGAACCTGGCCCTGATTCTGGCCGTGATCCGGGGTAGCCTGGGGCGTTAGGTCGTCTATTAAGTTCGACGGTTGAAGTTTGATTGAGTGAGGTGTAGCGATCGGCGAGTCGGGATCGGTCCCGGGCTGCTCAACGGGTCGCGCCAGATCGGTGGGCTGGATTTCTGCACGGTGGGTAGCTACCGATCGGGTTGTCTTTCTATTAGACCGTTCGACCAAGGCCCAGAGATCAAGTGATTCCCAGCTGTCGCCCAGCATGCGGGGGAACCAGATTGCTAACGTTAAAAGGTTAATGATGAGTAGCAGCAAGACCATGGTGCTCAGCCGGTTGCTGCGTTCCCGTAACGCCTGGAGGGCGCCTTCTTGCGAGGCGCGGGAATAAGAGGTCCCTAGATCCACGGACGATGAGTCGAGGTCGATCGAGGCGCTGGGTTTGGGCCGCTGCGGCGGGGCTGGAGCAGGGGGGTGGGAGCGCGTCACCCGGATGGTCGGTGCAGGATCGGCCGGCTGTTCTTCCTCAAGCTTGAGCCCGAATGCGGTATGACCGGGCTGAGATAGATCCATATCCGCGTCGTCGCGTGCGTCATGATTAATATCGAAAGAGATCCCGATCGATTCATCAGACGGGTCTGCCGGGGTGGGGGGGGGGGGGCCTGTTTCTGGGGGGGCGTCGGGAGTCAGGGCCTTCATGCCCACCCCGGTGCGGCTGGCTAGGTCTTGATCAAGGTTGCGCTTAGCCAGCTCGATCGCGGCGTCTGAGCGGTACATCAGCCCTAACTCATTGCGCTCCTCGACGGGCATGAAGGGCTCAGAACAATCGGGGCAGGCGATGCGGTCGGGTTTGGTATGAGACCCGCAGCGGTGGCAATAACCCAATAGATGAGCGACCCCGGGGACGTTGCGAGCGATCGACCAGAACTGATAGGTCGAAGGGCCACGGATAATCGAGGTTGGCTTGATTTTGCCTAGCTTGATCTGCTTCTTGAGGACCTCGTAGCTGCACCCGGGGCGGAACGGGTTGCTTTTATCGCGGATGTACCAGGGGCCCATCTTGATCTGTGTAGCCTTACGGCTAAGGGGCTCAAACAAACCCCCGCACTGCTCGCAGCGTTCCGGTGCGGTTTGAGTGTGCCCACAGTACGGGCAGAGGATCAATTTAGGACTGTTGCTCATCTTCTTCTCATGCCAAGGACCGACGGTGGAATGACCGCGCAGCCGTTGTCCCGGATATCGGAGATCCCCCAGTGACGGCAAGTGATGGCCCCGTAGATCCAATCACCGCTTTGAATATGCCATAGCTGTCGTGAATTACTGTGAGCGTCATTCAATCACGCGGCACTGTCGTCTCTAGAAACGGTGTTGCCCGCATCTTCTATCGATCCCGGATGAAAATGCGGCATGGTCCCCGTGTACGGTTCAAGGCATCTACCGGTGCCCCATACGCCCCTAACGCGGCATTTTCGATGTGCCATGTGTATTTCAATCATAAAATACAACCATGCTCGAAGCTGCCCTCAATCGCCCCGCCTTTTAGCGGGGGTTGCTATGATAGGTAAACGAGAACTGAATCGGGACCTAGTTCAACACGATGTTACCAAGAATCTGCTTAAATCACTTTATCGGTATCAGCATATGGATCTTTCTCGGAAGTTGCCAATTATCTGCTGCGCCGTCTGATGGTCAAAATCATGCCATTGATGTTGATTTAGGCGGTTCAACCCCTTCCTCCGATACGATTGTTGGGAACGGTTCTAACCGTTCGCTACCGAAGTATAGCTCGCCCCCCCCCTCGAAAGCCAATCAGGGCCCGCTGGGTTATCTCGACGGTCAGCCCATCACCTGGGAAGACCTCCAAACGCCGTTGCTCGAGGCCCAAGGCGGCGCGGTGTTGGCCGAACACCTCCTGGGCCAGCTGGTTCGTCAGCGCCTTACCGACGCGGGTGAGGCCATCACGGAATCCGACCTTCAAGCCGAGCGATCGGACTTGTTAGCGAATCTGGACCCTGACCCTGACCAGGCCCAGCGGCTGCTCAACGAATTGAGACGCACCCGCGGGTTAGGGCAGCAACGCTTCGAGGAACGGTTAAGGACCAACGCCGGGTTACGCCGGCTTATCCAAGACCAGGTCGAGCTGGCACCGGCGGCGGTGGCGCAGGAGTATGAGCTTGTCTACGGACCGCGGTATGTGGCGCGGGTGATCGTCTGCGATACCGCCGCCCAAGCCGCCCGGGTGATCCAGCTGGCTCGGTCCGGGCAGCCTTTCACTGACCTGGCGGCTCGGTTCAGCCTCGATCCCAGCGCCGATCGGGGCGGCCTGTTGGAGCCCATCAGCCTGGTCGATGCTACCTATCCTCAGGCGGTGCGCGATACCCTAACCAAGATCGAACCCGGCGCCGTTAGTGAACCGATCGCCCTTGAAGACCGTTTCCTGATCCTGAAGCTAGAGCGGAAAATCAGCGCTAAACAGGTCGAGCTAGACGATGTTAGAGAAGACCTCACCCAACGAGTGAGGCGACGGGTCGAAGCGATGCTGATGCGGCGGCTGGCTAATACTATGCTCAGTGAGGCTGACGTGATTATCCTTCACCCGACGTTAAAGAAGAGCTGGGAAAAACAGGTTATCGGCCCACAGAGGGCATGGCCCGCACCGTGATCGCGCTGCGGTAGGGGGCGTTTGTGGTTGACTTTGTTTATGGAGATATATGCGTCTCGTATCAAAACACCGCGTCGGGTAAGCGGAAAATTTTTTAAGGTCGTATGCGTCATCGACGCGGTATGACGCGGTATTTTGATGCGAGATGTGTCGACACCGACGATGCTAACTTTTCTTATGGGACCCCTGTAGAAATCATGCAAATCGAAGTGTCTAGCCGGATCGAGCGACTGCCGCCCTATATCCTCGGCAAGCTCAAGCACCTCATCTATGAGCGGCGTAAAGCCGGCGCGGATGTCATCGATATGAACATGGGCAACCCGTCCGACGCCCCACCCGAACCGGTCGTGGACAAACTCCGCGAAGCGGTGCTCGACCCGCGCAACAGCCGGTATTCGGTCTCAGCGGGGGTTTACAACCTGCGCCGCGACCTGGCGATCAAGTACCGCAAGAAGTGGGACGTGGAGCTTGATCCCAATACCGAGGCGATCGCCACCATCGGCTCCAAAGAGGGGTTTAGCCATTTATGTCTGGCGATGTTGGGGCCCGGCGATACCGCGGTCGTGGGCAACCCGGCGTTCCAGATCCATACCTACGCGGTCATCTTGGCCGGGGCCAGCGCCATCTCGGTGCCCCTGGGCAATGACGAGGCGTTCTTGACCCGGATCGAAGACAAGCTCGAGCACCTTACGCCCAAGCCGAAGGTCATCATCCTTAACTATCCCCACAACCCGACCGCGATGACGGTCGAGCCGCGCTTCTTTGACCGGGTCGTCCGCCTCGCGGACAAGCACCAGGTGATGGTGATCCACGACTTCGCGTACGGGGAGACCTGCTTCGACGGGTACCAAGCCCCCAGCTTCCTCCAGGCCGACGGGGCGAAAGAATTCGGGGTCGAGTTTACCACCATGAGCAAGCCGTACAACATGGCCGGGTGGCGGATCGGGTTCTGTGCCGGGCACCCGCAGATGGTCGGGGCCTTGGCCACGATCAAGGGTTATTACGACTACGGGATCTTCCAAGCGGTCCAGATCGCCGCGATCATCGCGATGCGCGAGGGGGGCAAGCACATCGAAAACCAAGCCCAGATTTATCAGCAGCGTCGTGACGTGCTGGTGCGCGGCTTGCAGCGGCTGGGGTGGGAGGTTGAAACCCCGAAAGCCTCGATGTTTGTCTGGGCCAAGGTCAACCCTCAGCACCTGGCGGCCTACAACAACAGCACGGTCGACTTCACCATGGCGATGGTCGACCAGGCCGAGGTCGCGATGACCCCGGGCGCCGCGTTCGGAGACCTGGGCGAAGGGTACGTGCGCATGGCCCTGGTCGAGAATGAGCAACGCATCCGCCAAGCCATCCGCCAACTAAGCCGGGAGCTAAACCGGACGGCGAAGACCGTGGCGTAAGGCTTGCTTTATTCCAAAGGCAGCGACCACAGCCATGCCAGAAGGACGTTGACGTCACCCTTTGGCTTTGTCACGTGTCTTGCCGGGCCGGGCGTTCTTTTCCAGGAACTCAATGATTTTCCCGGCCACGTCCACCCCGGTGCTGGTTTCGATGCCTTCTAGCCCGGGTGAGGAGTTGACCTCCATGACCACGGGCCCGTGATTTGAGCGGAGGATGTCTACGCCGGCGACGTTGAGACCCATCGCCTTGGCCGCTCGTGTGGCGGTGGACCGCTCCTCCGGGGTGATCTTGATTTTCTCGGCAGATCCCCCGCGGTGGATGTTGGACCGGAACTCCCCCTCGGCGCCCTGGCGCTTCATTGAGGCGATCACTTTGTCCCCTACGACGAAGCAGCGGATGTCCATCCCCCCGGCTTCCTTGATGAACTCTTGGGCGAGGATGTTTGCGTTGAGTCCCCGGAACGCTTCAATCACCGACTCAGCGGCTTTGGTCGTCTCGCACAGCACGACCCCGATCCCCTGGGTGCCTTCGAGGAGCTTGACGACCAGCGGAGCGCCCCCGACCGTGTTGATCACCCCGTCGACGTCTTTCGTCGAGTGAGCGAAGGCGGTGACCGGCAGCCCGATCCCTTGGCGCGACAGCAGCTGGAGGCACCGCAGTTTGTCACGCGATCGGCTGATCCCCTGTGATTCGTTGGCGGGGAACACGCCCATCATCTCGAACTGTCTCACCACCGCGGTCCCGTAGAACGTGCGCGACGCTCCGATCCGGGGGATCACCGCGTCCAGGCCGGTGAGCTTATTGCCCTGGAAGATCACGCTCGGCTTGTGCGAGGTGATGTCCATGTAGCAACGCAGGTAGTCGATGACTCGGATGTCGTGGCCGCGTTGCTCACCGGCTTCCTTGAGTCTGCGGGTGGAATAGAGCGAGGCTTTTCGGGACAAGATAGCGATTCTCATGATCTGGGCCTTTCTGGCAGGGATTTCACCTGTCTGTCGTGAGGACGGCTTAACATTGTTGAAAAACACAACCCAATACGTTGGGCGCAGATATGGTACACTTTGGATCATCCCATGGATTTTCGAGGTTACAGCACCGACGGTTTCTACGATGAATTATTCAAGGCCAACAGCACCGCACGTGCTGGAGCGTCGATCCTTGTTAATAGGATCGAGGATCTCCCGGACGGGGATATCGTGCGCCGTCAAAAAGCCGCTGAAACGGCTTTGATGAATCTGGGGATCACGTTCGCGGTCTACGGGGATCAGCAGGGCACGGAGAAGATCTTCCCGTTTGACATCATCCCGAGGGTCATTGAGCCGGATGATTGGCGGCAGATCGAAAGCGGGCTCAAGCAGCGCATCACCGCCTTGAACCTGTTCATTGATGATGTGTACCACGACCAGAAAATCTTCCGGGACAAGGTCATCCCTCAAGAGGTGATCCGGTCGGCCAGCAGCTTCCGCAAACAGTGCATGGGGCTTAACCCGCCGCATGGGATCTGGTGTCACGTGACCGGGACCGACTTAGTCCGCGATAACGACGGGCAGTTCTACGTGCTCGAAGATAATCTGCGTTGCCCGTCGGGGGTCAGCTATGTGCTGGAGAACCGCCAGCTGCTGAAGCGTACGTTCCCGAAGGTGTTCGAGGCTTCCCATGTGCGTCCAGTGGATGACTACCCAAGCCGGTTGGGGCAAACGCTTTCGTACCTCGCCCCGGAACGAGTCCACGATCCCAACGTCGTGGTCCTCACCCCAGGGATCTATAACTCCGCGTATTTCGAGCACTCGTTCCTGGCTCAGCAGATGGGGGTGGAACTGGTCGAGGGCAGGGACCTGGTGGTCTCGGACGGGTTCGTGATGATGCGGACGACCCAGGGCCTTGCCCGGGTGGACGTGATCTACCGGAGGATCGACGACGATTTCATGGACCCGCTGGCGTTCCGTGAAGATTCGGCGCTGGGGGTTCCTGGATTAATGGAGGCGTACCGGGCCGGGCGCGTCGCCCTGGCCAACGCGCCCGGTACCGGGGTGGCCGATGATAAAGTCGTATACGCGTACGTCCCGGATATGATCCAGTATTACCTCGATGAGGACGCGATCCTGCCCAACGTCCCGACGTATCTGTGCTGGCGAGACCAAGACCGTCAGCATGTGCTGGGGCACCTCGACGAGCTGGTGGTCAAGTCCGCCAACGAATCGGGCGGGTACGGGATGCTGATCGGCCCGGCGGCGTCGAAGCAGGAGCGAGAAGACTTCGCCGAAAAAATCAGGGCCGCCCCGCGGAACTATATCGCCCAGCCGGTGGTTTCGCTGTCGCGGGTGCCGGTGATCGTCGATGATCATTTTGAGGGTCGGCACGTGGACCTGCGGCCTTACGTTCTCTACAGAGACGATATTTACGTCATGCCCGGGGGGTTGACGCGTGTGGCGTTGCGGAAGGGCTCGCTGGTCGTCAATTCCTCACAAGGCGGCGGCAGCAAAGATACCTGGGTGATTGGCGATACACTCGTCTCCGGAGCAGCGTCACAGAACCAATCACAGTGACCTCAAAGTGCTGCTGCCGCGTGTCGATTACGTGGGTTCGCCCTACGACAGCCTCCAGTGGGCGGCGTTGCTCAAATCGCTCAGCGCGTTCGAGATGTACCGCAAGCGGTTCCACCACATCACCCCGAAGCAGGTCGCCGAGTTCCTGATCCTCGACCGGCAGTTCCCCCGGTCGATGCACTACTGCCTGATCAAGGCCGAGGAATCCCTGCACGTGATTACCGGAGCCCCGCCCGCGACGTTCAGCAACCTCGCCGAGAGGCGCATCGGGCGGCTGCGTGCGGAGCTGGACTACGCCGACATCCAGGAGATCCTCGACGCGGGGCTGCACGAGTACCTTGATGAGTTCCAGATCAAGCTCAACGAGTTTGGGGATGCGGTGTTTGCCACATTTTTCAATTTAGACCCCACCGCGAGTTTCGTCGAGGATGGCAGAGGGTCGGCCGCATGACGTTCTGCATCGCGATGAAGGTTCAAGACGGGCTCGTGGGGCTGGCGGACACACGCGTGACCACCGGGGCTGAGCATATCACCGCCAAGAAAGTTTCGGTCCACCAGCACGGGCAGCACTCGATGTTCCTGATGACCTCGGGGTTGCGGTCAGCCAGGGACAAGGCCTTGACCTATTTCAACGAGGTTCTCGAATCTAGCGACCAGACCTTCGACAAGCTGTACAAAGCCGTGAACGCGTTCGCCCAGCAAGTGCGGCGGGTCTACGACGAAGACGGGAACGCCCTGGCTGCCAGCGGGCTGGTGTTCAACCTGTTCTCGATCGTGGGAGGGCAACTGGAAAACGACAAAGAGCACATGTTGTATCTGCTCTACCCACAGGGCAACTGGGTGGAGGTCGCCCGGTCGACCCCGTACTACGTGATCGGGGAGTCGAGCTACGGCAAGCCGCTGCTGGACCGCGTGCTGCGATATGAATCGTCCATGGAGTTGGCATTAAAGATCGGGTATCTCGCCTTCGACGCGACACGCACCAGCGCCACGGACGTGGACTTCCCGCTCGATACCGTGCTGTATCGTCAGGACACCTATGAGATGGTCGAGCATCGTTATAAACGTGACGATCTTCTGGCCACCACCCGATGGTGGCAGCAGCGCATCCGCGAGTCCGTGGAATTAGCCCCGTCGGATTGGATCCTCGACTCAATCAGCCGGCTGCCCGCGCCGAACCACGCGGGGGGTCTACAGGCCAGTCAGCCATAAGCTTGGGCGTCGCGGATGAGCCGGTGCACGAACCGCATCTTCTCGATCACCGCAGGCACCAGCGGACGGGAGAGGTGGTCCTTAAGCCCCATGGTGCGGTTCATCTCGTTCATCGCCACGCCCAGCCGCTGGTAGGCGGCGATCATCTGATCAAAATCTACATACGCCCCCGGCCCGCCTAGCCCCATATGGAAAGCCGTATCGAGCGTCCCGACCATCTCTAGGTGCGCGGTGAACGTTTCGGCGAAATCTTCCCACGGGTGCATCGACGCGTAGGCGCTGGGGTAGCGAAGACCCCAGTCGTCGGGTGGGCCCTGGTCATAGTACCGCTTGAGGGCCTGGGCGTAGGTCGGCTGGCGGGGGTCGCCAAACGCCGCCTTGAACGCGTCCTCCTGCTTGCCTTTGACCAGCAGGTCCCAGTAATAGTGGGCCAGTTCGTGTCGGAAATGCCCCACGAGCGAGCGGTGGGGCTCTCCGAATTGAACACGCAGGCGCTCGCATTCGACCGGATCGGCTTCGCGGATATTGACCGTGATCTTCCCGTTGAGATGCCCGGTCATGACCACTTCGTCATCGCTAAGGATCCCTGTCGTTTCGCCCGGTGCGGCCGCAGAGAGTTCTTCCTTAAATTCGAAAGACAGTGGCGGGTCGAACCCGTCCGTCTCTTTCCCGCGAGGCAGCCCCAGCAGGTCGAGCTGGTAAAACACCCGCCGCTTGGCGTCTTCAAGCCGTCGCCATTTTTCACGGTTGCCCGGTTTGGTCAGATCAGGGATCGTTTGGTTGTATCGGCAGCAGACACACAAGCTTTCCGCAGGCGCACCCGACGACGGCAACGCGACGCAGTAATTGCACACCTGCTCGACCTGGTAGTTATAACACTTTGCTAGCGCCGCCCCGCACGATGGGTTGCCACAGAAGTAGCCGCTATCACGATGGCCCCGCAGCCCGACCACGCCCCTACACACCGGGCAATAGCCCACCTCACTCCCGCATGTCACGCAACGGGTATTGTCGAAGAACAGCGTCTCACCGCACGAGCAGCGAAATGTTCGCATCGTTACCTGTATCCACACATGACGCCGCCACTCGTCCCAAGAGTATAAGGCCGATCATCACATCAAGTTTACCTTTCAATTCTACGTCACACGATCCCCTACGGCCACGGGCAACAACCCGCCACGCAATCTTGGAACGCTGTCCCGATAAAGGTCTTAATTTTGCCTGTTTGTATTCACGGCTCATCAGCCTGTGGCCTGATCGCGCGTCTAACCACATTGACGGGCCAGCTGCCAGTGGCTACTCACCGGGATATTCACGCGGTGTTTGATGTGGACGTGTATTCGGATTTCGGCGGGCCGGTCCGTCGGCGGTCTTGCATCCCTGCTGGCGCCCCGCGGTCGCGCTTGCGGCGTTCAAGGCTAAACCGATTCAGCAGGCCCTGTAGCTCTGTTGCGTTTCCAGTGAGGCCCGATGCCGCGTCGACCATCTGCTTGGCCCCGTCGTTGGTGCGGCGGGTGACCTCGGCGACGGACTCGACGTTGCGGTGGATCTGCTCGCTGGTGGCGGATTGCTCCTCGGCCGCGGCGGCGATCGATTGGATCATCCCGGCAACGGCCTGGGCGTTGGCGACGATCCGTTGGAGGTTTTGACCGGCGGAGGTGGCGGTCTGGACGCCGGAGTCGACCTGCTGGGTGCCGGTGTTCATGCGTTCGACCGCGAGGCTGGTTTCTTCCTGGATGGCCTGGATCGATTCGGCGATCTCCTGCGTGGCTTTGGTGGTGCGGTCGGCGAGCTTGCGGACCTCATCGGCGACGACCGCGAACCCTCGGCCGTGCTCGCCGGCGCGGGCGGCTTCGATGGCGGCGTTGAGGGCTAGGAGGTTGGTCTGATCGGCGATGTCGTTGATGACCTCGATGATCTGGCCGATCTGCTCGCCGCGCTTGCCCAGCTCGCTGACACTAGCGGCCCCGGCACTGACGGCTTGGCTGATGGCCTCCATGCCCTGGATCGTCTCGTTGACCACGGTGCCGCCTTCCTCGGCGACGCGCCCGGATTCGGAGGCGTTATTGGCGGCGTCGGCGGATTTACGGGCGACCTCGACCACGGAACCACTCATCTCTTCGATCGCCGAGACGATCTGGAGGACCTGGCGGTTCTGATCGTCGGTACCGGTGGCGATCTCAGAACTGAAATTCGTAATGGTCTGAGCGGCGCTGGAGACGGTTTCGGTGGTGTGCAGGACCTTGAGCAGCAGTTCGTTAAGGGTGCGGATGAACCCATTAACGGCCCGGCCCATCTGGGCGGCTTCGTCGACGCCCTCTTCGTTGAGCAGGTTACGCAGGTTGGCGTCGCCGGTGGCCAACTCGTTCATTCGGGTGACCACGGCCCGGATCGGGTTGATGATCGTGCTCGAGAAGAACACGCCAAACGCCGCGGCCAGGGCCATCGTGACCAAGGCGATGGCGCCGATCTTCCATTGCAAGGCGCGGCTGGGAGCAAGTAATTCGTGGAGTTCCATCTCCGCGACGATCGCCCAGTTGAGGCCTTGGATATCTAAGGGAGCGAAAGAGGCGAGGGATTCAACGTCGTGATAGTTCTTGATCTGCGTCGACTCGGTCTTGCCGGCTAATGCACGCTCGACGGCACCGGACTTGACCTCCCACTGGAGGATCGAAGATTCGCCTTCTTTCACGAACCGGCTGTTAGACCGCATGAGATGGTCGGCGCCGATCAGGTAACACTGGCCGGTATCGCCCAGACCGGTGGAGCTGGCCATAATGCCGCTGATCTCGTCGACGGGCATCTGGAAAATGGCCACGCCGACTTTTTTCCCGTCATGGAAGACCGGGGACCCGGTGAAGCTGGCGGCGGCGCCGTAACTGGGCTCGTACGGCTTGAAGTCCTCGATCACGACGGTCCCCGGTTCTTTGGCGGCTAGGCACTTGCGGTACACGTCGCCGAAGTTGGTGTCTTTGTACGGGCCGGTGAGGAAGTTGGTGGCGTAGTCGGTCTCTTTGAACACCGAGTAGACCATGTTGCCCTTGAGGTCGAACAGGAAGATGTCGTAGTACCCGAACGACTCGAGGAAGTCACGGACCCTGGGGTGGTAGATGGCGTGGAGCTTGTTGTAGTCGCAGTCTTGGACGGCGCGGTCGAGGTTGAGCTTTTCGCCCACGGGGTTGGGGTTGTTGGCGATGTAAAACGACTGGAGGATCCGCCCCTGTTCAAGCGCGGGTATGTAGGTCTCTGTGCCGCGCCACGGCTGAGAGGCGGCGGCGAGCCGGGGTTTGAATTCCCCATCGTAATACCCCTTGACGGCGCGGTAGACATCGCTGCCTGAACCCGATTCGAGCTCGGTCTGCTCGGCGACCTTCTCGAACGCGACACTAAACCGGTCAGTGGCCTCGGTGATCATCCGGTTCTGGGCGAAGTTGAAGATCTGCTCGTGGATGAACCCGAAGTAGTCTTCGATCTGCTGCCTTTTGGCTTCACGGATGGCTTCGAGGGAGGCATCTTGCTGGGCGATCAGGGCGGCGTTGGAGTTCGAGACACTGACCCAACTCACCACGACGCTGGTGACCGCCCCGATCCCGATGCACACGAGGATCAGCTTGACCCGGATCGACATCTTGCGGCGGTAGAACCAGATGGCCAAGCCAGCGGCTGAAATCGCTACGAGCAGAATCGTCAGGAGTAATTGGCTAGTAGACATGGTGCCTCCAGTCTTATGTGGTCCCACCACAAGGCGTGGGCATCACGGTGGCAGTTCGTGCGGGTCCACCGTGGATATTATGGGGTGTTTAGGACACTGGGCCCTGTTTCCATGTTCTTCTGGACCCCCCGATAGATCGGAATCTATCCGCCCAGAAAGAAGGCTGCTATCGACCATAAGTTTCTTGATCGGCCATCATGTGCACGGACCTAAGCTCGTGGGAGATCCACGTCGAGTATCGATTATCGATACCTAAGCGTGGAGTCCGGCTTGCGGTAAAAAAACCGACCTCACAAGAGGTCGGTTCAGATCCCGGAAGGGGGTCGGGGAGGAGAGTGGAGTTCAGAGATTATACAAGCAGTTCGTGACCAACCGGCGGATGAATCGTCGAACCGCTCAGCATGGGTGTGTTACAGATCAATCTAAGAGTTCGTTCAAAAGTCATCTCCCGGCCGATACCACACGCCTCATAGATCCATTTAGGATCGAGACAAGCAACATTTCATCAAAAATTAATAATAATCCTTGAATCAATTCAATTGACCACTGCTAGGGTTATCAAAATTTAGCAAATATAATGCCGAAATTTCGACAACAATACAAATTGATTTAATTTGCTTATTGAAATATATTTATGAATAAATAGTGAGTAATAGAAGAAATCTGTACGTGCCTAATATTTGGGCGTATTCCTGAAAATTAAGGTTGTTTTGCGTTATTTTTGGTCGTTTTTTCGAGAATCGATCATCATTTATGGCGTCGAGTCATGACGTCTCAGCTTCTCTGAAAGCAATTTATATTAAAATAATACATAATGACAGCGGCCCAGGGGGCTCCGCGTCGTTGGTCACGGCTTTGTCCTATAATGCGTTGTTAGCAGGAGCGTTCAACAGCGTTCGATGAATCCGATACAACAGGATCATCGCCAGAATCGACGGACGCCTGGGTCTATCGATCCGGGATAAAAATACGGCCGGGTACCCCTCTAGATGAATCATGAACGGACCTTGTCGGGCGTTAGTTTATAATCAATAATGTTTTATAATAAAACATAAGAGGACGACGATGATTCCATCTCAGGACCCATGCCCTCCCATGGCGCGTCACCTGCGGCGTGCGGCGTTGGCGAAGCGAGCGCGTATCTTGGTGGCGTTGGTCTGGCTGGTGGCGGGTTGCGATTCGTCGCCTGAGAAATCAGCTCAAATGGAAGAAGCCGCGGCGCAGACCTCGGTGCTGGTGGGCCAACCGGCGCCCGGTTTCAAGCTCATGGCTCACCATGAGCAAGAGGTCTCCCTCAAGGACTATAAGGGCCAGTGGCTAGTCCTCTATTTCTATCCTCGTGATGACACCCCCGGGTGCACCTGCCAGGCTACGGAATTCACCCGGCTCTTGAGTGACTTCAATCAGCTCAACTCGACCGTGCTGGGCGTCAGCCCCGACAGCCCTTACAGCCACCGGCGATTCCGCGATAAATACGACATCCGCATCACGCTCTTGTCCGACCCGGACCACGAGGTCGCGCGCCGGTACGGCGCATGGTCGCAGATGGGCTGGGGTGAACGCCGGGTGGGCCGGATCGTGCGCGGGACGGTGATCATCAATCCTCAAGGTGTCATCGCCTACCACTGGCCGGAGGTCTTGCCCCTGGGCCACGCCAGGCGCGTCCACGACACCTTGGCGCAGCTCAGGGCTGCCTCGTCGTGACCTCGGCTTGCCCTCTGGGCCCATGCCCCTACAATCCTGGCTCTTTATCGGATGGTGGCAGCCCTCAGCCCGCGGCGGTGGGGCGGTAGACATAAAAACCAGACCGCCACGCGCAGGGCGGCACACCCAAGGATCGATCATGACCGAACGCAGCAACGTCATCACGTTCAAGAGTAACCCCGTGACCCTCGTCGGCAGTGAGGTCAAGGTCGGGCAGGCGGCCCCAGATTTTCAAGTCACCGCCAATGATCTGTCCCCGATCAGCCTCGCAACCTACAAGGGTAAGGTGGTGATCTTGTCGGTGGTCCCCTCGCTCGACACCGCGGTGTGTGACCTCCAGACGCGGCGGTTTAATCAGGATGCCGGCGACCTCGGCGACCAGGCGGTGGTGCTGACGGTGAGCATGGACCTGCCTTTTGCTCAGAAACGCTGGTGCGGAACCGCGGGGGTCGAGAACGTCGTGACCGCGTCGGACTACAAAGACCGATCATTCGGTGCCGCCTACGGGTTGTATATCAAGGAGCTGGGGCTGCTGGCCCGGGCCGTGCTGGTGATCGATCCCCAGGGCGTGATCCGGTACCAACAAATCGTCCCGGAGGTGACCCAGGAGCCCGATTACGACGCGGCCCTCAACGCGGCCAAGGCGTTGTGATAACCCTGAGGGGCATAACCCACCCCCGCGTTGCCGCCAACCGGGGCATGAAGGGTTGACCCCACGGGCGCCCGGCTTACAATCCGCATCGGCCTTCGAGGGATAGTCCATTGGCGAATTCATTCCACTGCACCCTGATCACGCCCCAGCGTTGTGTGCTCGACGAACAGGTCGTGTACGCGTCGGTCCCGGCGTGGGACGGCCTGATCGGGCTGATGCCCAACCGTGCGCCGCTGGTGGCCAAGATGGGCGACGGGCCGCTGCGGCTCGATTACGCTTCGGGCGGCTCGTACTGGTTCTTCCTCGCCGGCGGGTTTGCCCAGATGAAAGACAACCACCTGTCACTGATCACCAGCGAGGCCGTCGCCGCTCAAGACATCGACGAGCAGCAGGCACGGGCTGCGTTGAAGGAAGCCCAGGCCTTCATCCCCCGCAGCGAGCAGGACCTGGCACGCAACCAACGGGACCTAACACGCGCACGGGCCCTGATGAACCTCGCCCACCGCGGTGTGGGCCGGTCGTAACCCGTCTTTATTCTTCATCGGTTTATGTTTTTGCCTGGGCTTTGATCCGCTCGACAATGTTGGTGGTCGACCGGCCCTTGATCGGGGGGATGGTCACCACCCGCCCCCCATACGCCCGCACCGCATCCCCGCCGACGACCTCGCTGAGCTTGTACGTGCCGCCCTTGACCAGGACATCGGGTTTGATCGCCCGAAGCAGGGGCAGGGGTGTGTCGCGGTCTTTCTTGTCCGTGGGGTCGTCCCCGAAGACGACGATGTAATCCACGCACTCGAGTTCGCCAAGCACCTCTAGGCGGTCCTCTAAGGGGACGATCGGTCGCTGCGGGCCCTTGAGCCGGCGGATCGATGCATCGGAGTTGACCGCCAACACGAGCAGGTCGGCGGTCTGGCGCGCCGCGCGCAGCATCGCCACGTGCCCGGCGTGGAGGATATCGAAGCACCCGTTGGTCAGGGCGATCGTTCTTTTTTGCTTTCGGTACGCGTCGAGCTCGGGCAGCAGCTGATCGACGGTGCGTTGTTTGCCCAGCCGCTGATGATGTTGTTGGAGCAGGGCCAGCAATACCTCATCGAGTTCAATCGGCACGGCCCCGAATTTTTCGACCTCCAGCCCCGCGGCGACGTTGGCCAGACGCACCGCGGTCAGCCAATCCGCCCCGTTGGCCCGGGCAGCGGCGAGCATCGCCAAGACCACATCCCCCGCCCCGGTCACGTCGTAAACCGATCGGGCCACCGTGGGCACGAGGCGAGGACGCTTGCCTTTTTCCAGAAGCAACGCCCCCTGCTTGTCGAGGGTCAGCACCGCCGCTTGGAGGCCCAGGCGACGCACCAGGGCCCGGGCCATAGCCTCAACCTGTGGGTCGACGTGTGGCTCGACGGCTCCAGGGGTTTTCAAAGATCGCCGGCCGTTGCGGCTTGCGGACGCCGGTGCGGCGGCGACCCGACGCGGCGGGTCCGAAGCGGTCGCCAGGGTCGCCTCGGTGCGGTTGGGGGTGATGCACGTGGCGTGCCGGTACTTGCGGTAGTCCTCGATCGCCGCGGGGTCCACGATCACCGGCACCCCGTGCCGGCCCGCCAGTTCGATCAGCTGCCCGCACAGCTGCGCGGTGACCACGCCCTTGTTGTAATCCTCGATACACAGCACACCGGTCTTGGATAGCCCCGCGCGGACCTTGGTCAGCAGCCGACGCTGGATCTTCTCAGGGATGGGGTGACGGCTTTCGTCATCGACCCGGAACATCTTCTGGGGATGGCGGTGCTGGGCGAGGCCGATGAAGTTGTGTTTGACGGTCGTGGGCCGGTCGGGGCAGGTCAACAAGTCCGACGCGTCACAGCCTGAGTGGGTCAACGCCTGTTTGAGGTGGTCGGCCTGGTCATCGGCCCCGACCACCCCGACGCACCTCACCCCGCACCGCAGCGCCCGCAGGTTCTGGCACACCCCCCCGGCGCCACCGGGTCGGGCTTCGCGACGCCGGGCCGCCAGGACCGGCACGGGCGCGTCGGGGCTCAATCGGTCCGCGTCGCCGTACACGTAACGGTCGAGCATGAAATCCCCCACGACCATCACGTCACGGCTTTGCCACTGATCCACGAACCGGATCAGATCCCTGCAGTCGCTGTCCATGGTCGATAGGATAACCCAATCCCGGATAATGTGGTGGCCCGTGTCGTGTGTGCGGTGAAGGAACCGCCGCCCCGCTGTATCGTCAGGTTTGGGGCCTTCTCTGGGGTGAAGGCGGTCGACGAACCGTTGCCCTATGCACCGCCTGGAGGGGTTGGTGAACGCCTAAGCTCACCGGCGGTCGCTACCTGAGCTACTCGCTGATCCAATGTGCGATCACGCTCAGCAACGCCAGGAGGCACGCGACGCCGAGGCAGATCTTCCGCCTTCCGCTAAGCCGCTTTTCTTGGCGCAGGTCTTCCCACACCGCCCAAGCGACGAACAGCACTGCCAGATTGGTTAATATTAACTCGACCAAGATAAGATTTGATCACAGCCGTTACCGACACTGAAAATGAACGCTACTATCCTTCATTATAGCTGGTTTACGGCCAATGCAAACCGGACTAAAGAAAGTCCATCGAGGCGCGCAGGCGCAACGCTCAGCGTATCTTGAGCAGACCCTGGGTTGCGGCCGGTAGTAGGGGGCTGTGGCGGGTCTACGGTCACGGGCTTTTGGGCGGGGCCAAGCGCTCGAGTGCTAGGCGCAGGGGTGACCGACACCCCTCATCCAGCCAGGGCTTGCTTAGCGCCCAGCGGATATCGGCGGTCAGGGCCCGGTCATCGAGACGCGTGATCCGCAGGTCGCACCGCACATAGGTCAAGGCGATGCTGACGATATAGAGCATCGAGCTGATCTCGCGGGGCATCCCGCTCAGTGGGTCCTTGGCCAGCCGGCGGGCGAATCTTTTGACCGCGTGGAGCATCGGCAGGGACGGCTTGGGATCGGTGAACAGCCGGGCAAAGGTGAACGGCTGCTGGTCGTTGTTAAGCCGTTGCAGCTCGCGCCTGGCATCGCTGTCGAGGTCGTGCAGATCGACCTCGATCGCGGTATCGAGCTGGTGGAGCCAGATCTGGGTGAGCTCTTCATCGGTGCAAAGATCCTCACACGACATGTCCATGCTAAGCAGATGGGCCAGACGGCTGGGGTCGCTTTGCTCAAATTCAGTTGACGACATCGATGGGCTCCTTGCCCGCTCCGAGATGGTTTTCACTTCACCCGTTGGACCACGAAACAGAAAAAAGTCATGCTCAATCTATAATCTAATCGCCGGTCACGGCCCGTGTTGCCCCAGGATCTTGATGATGTCTTGGATCTCGACCTCGACCAGGTTCCGGTCGCCGGCGTATTCGGCGACGATCTGCCGCAGGATCTGCGCAAACAGCCGCTTGGCGGAGTAAAGGCGGTTAAACGCTTGTTGGGGCGATTCGTACCCGTATTTTTCGATCAGCTGCTCATACGCCACGGGCGGCTCGTTATCGAGGGTGGGGCGTAAGATCCGGCATTCGAATAACTCCCACAGGTCCTGGCGGCCGGCGTGGTCGCACTGGGTCTTCATCTGCGCCAGCGCCCGGTCGAGGATGCTCTTGGCCCAGGCGATCTCGAATACCCGCGTCGGCGAGGCCGCGGTGTCCGGCTTGTACTCGATCTGCGTATCTTCGCCACGGGCCATCTGGTCCCATCGCCGGCCCCGCCGGAATTCATCGATCACGAACCGGTCCAGCGCGGTCAGCAGCAGCGTGCGGAACCGCCCCCGGTCCCGATCGGCTTTGGTAATCAGCCCCTTCTCAAGGATCTTGCTGCACACGAACCCTTGCACGACGTCTTCGGCGTTGACCGGGTCGATCCGCTTGTTGCGGACCAGGTGGGCCAACAGCGCCGGCATGTATTGCTCGAGCAGCTGCTTCAACGCCCGCTGACGCACCGAAGAACGGTCGCCGCCTGCTCGGTCCACCAGCGACCACTCGGTGAGTGGGAATGGCTCTAACGGGGTATCAAGGTATCGCGTCATGATCACTCCACTCGGGTTAGCTTTTTGATAATAATAGGCGCGGACATCAGTATAGCTCAACCGAAAAATGGGTTCGTCGCTCGACCCCGATGCCCTGAATTGAGGCCGATAAGACGTATTGACCGATAAGGATCGACCATCCCCGTGATGGCCCCCGGACAACCTCGCCGATTTGTGGTCACGGACGGTCCATACAGGCAGCGAGCCACCTCGGTGTTCAAGTCTAACGATTATCCAGACGATAGCGGTTTTGAGGATTGAATCGACGGCACGGCCCCGCTGCCGACACGGCGCGGTCGACCGGCGCGATGGATACCCGGTTATTGGAGAGACGCTTTGCGGAGCACACCCAGGTTCGATCCCGGTTTCATTGGGGCCAGGTCGGCGTCGGCGCTGACGGTGATCCGTCCCCGGTGCGGGTGGTCGTGGCCCGACGTGACGGAACTGTGGGGTTATCGAGAACTCTTCGGGTTCCTGGCGTTGCGTGACGTGAAGGTGCGTTACAAGCAGACGGCTCTAGGGGCGCTATGGGCGGTGATCCAGCCGTTCGTGCTGATGGTGGTGCTTAGCACGTTTTTCGGGCGGGTGATCGATATGGAGGACAAGACCGGGGGGGTGCCGTACCCGATCTTTCTATACGCGGGGCTGCTGCCGTGGACGTTTTTCGCCGCGGCGGTGGGGACGTCGACCCAGAGCATGGTCAACCACGCAGCGATGCTGCGGAAGGTGTACTTCCCGAGGCTGGTGCTGCCGCTTTCATCGGTGGGGGCGCCGCTGCTGGACTACGCGGTCGCGTTCGGGGTGTTGCTATGCCTGATGGGGTGGTACCAGGTCGTGCCCACGGTCTCGATCTTGTGCCTACCGCTGCTGGTGGGGGTCACGGTGATCGCGGCGCTAGGGGTGGGGATCGGCTTATCGGGGTTAACGGTTCGCTACCGGGACTTCCGGTACGTGGTGCCGTTCCTGCTTCATGTGTGGTTTTTTGTCACGCCGGTGATCTGGCCGGTGAAGATCGTTTCGGAACAATACCACTGGCTGCTGTGCCTCAACCCGATGGGCGGGACAATCGAGGCGTTCCGGGCCGTTGTCTTGGGCCAATCGATCGATTGGGCGGCGCTGGGGCTGTCGACAGCGACGGCGTTGGTTTGCCTGATGGTGGGGCTGGCGTATTTCATAAGGGCGGAACGCCGGTTCGCGGATGTGGTGTAGCGAGAACGGTTCGGGCGGATGGCTCCATGACCATGAATGACGCGGTGATCCAAGTTCGTGACCTCGGCAAGTGCTACCGGTTGGCGGCGGCGGGTTGGTCGCCCCAGACGCTGCCCGAAACCATCCACGCGGCGGTGGGGGGGGTGGTCAAGCGGGTAGCGGGGCGGATCGTCCGATCGGGTAATCCGCCGCGGCGAGGGGGGGATCTGGATTTCTGGGCGTTGCGGCACGTCAACTTCGACGTTCGACACGGGGAAGTGGTCGGGATCATCGGCCGCAACGGAGCGGGCAAGTCGACCCTGTTGAAGATCCTGTCGCGCATCACCGATCCGACCGAGGGTCAGGCGGTGATCCGGGGCCGGGTCGCCAGCCTGTTGGAGGTTGGCACCGGGTTCCACCCGGAATTATCCGGTCGCGAGAATATCTACCTCAACGGGTCGATCCTGGGGATGACCCGGCGGGAGATCCGAGCGAAGTTTGATCAGATCGTGGAGTTTAGCGGGATCGAGCGTTTCCTCGATACCCCGATCAAGCGTTACTCGTCGGGGATGACGGTGCGGCTGGCGTTCTCGGTCGCCGCTCACCTCGACCCGCAGGTCCTGGTGATCGACGAGGTGCTGGCGGTGGGCGACGGGGCGTTTCAGAAAAAATGCCTAGGCAAGATGGACGAGGTCGCCAAAGGGGGGCGGACCGTGCTGTTCGTGAGCCATAACCTCGCGGCGGTGTCGTCGTTGTGCGGGCGATGTTTGCTGATCGAACGGGGACAGATCGCGGCGACCGGCACGACCGAGGACGTGATCCGTGAGTACCAATCCTCCCTCCAGGACAATCAATCGATCCCGCTCGTGCACCTGCCGGATCGCCGCGGTGACGGGGCGCTGCGGTTTACGGACCTGTACGTCACGGGCGGGAACCGTCAGGGGGATACGGCGCTGGTTTGCGGGCAGCCCGCGAGGTTCGAGATCCATTGCCGGTCGCGAGATGGCCTGCCGATGCGTCACACGCGGATCGCGTTGGTGGTCGCGGATCATTACGGACAACTGCTGTTCACGTGCTTCACCGAGCACGCGGGGCAGGTGATGAGCACCCTGCCGGCTGAGGCGCGGGTGGAGTGTTTGATCGATCGTTTGCCGCTGGCCCCGGGTTCATACCGCGTGCACCTGTGGGCGTCGGTCAATGGGCAGGAAGCGGACTACGTGGAGTCCGTGCGCAGCTTCGACGTGCTGGAGGGGGATTATTTTGGCACCGGTCAGCTGCCGGTACCCCGGAAACACGGGTCGCTGCTCGTCGACCATCACTGGCGGCACAGCACGGCCCAGCCCGTGAGCCGACACCCCACGGTTTGTGCGGCGTAGCGGCCTGGCAGAGGTTTCCCATGAAAGGCATGAACGCATGGGCATGGACACGAGCCCACGACTGACATTGCGGCCCGAGCCAACGATGCCCCCTTCAAGCGCTAGGGCTGTGACCGGCCTGCGTGGGTATCGGCGACGGATTCAACAGGCGTGGAACCTTCGGCGGTTGTGGGTGCGTTTCCCGATGCTGTCCAGTTACGCCGCCCGAGCTGAGAGCATACGTAAAGAATTGATCGAGCCGTACGAGCGGTATGTTACATCGGTATCGACCCGGCTGATGGGTGTGTCGTTTGAGACCGCGACGCTGCTGGGGGTGCTGTGCGAGGTGCTGGGGCCAAAGCGGGTGCTGGATCTCGGGTCGGGGTTCAGCTCGTATGTCTTTCGGTCATACGCGACGCAGCGACCCGGCACCACCGTGGTTTCGGTGGATGACGACGATCATTGGCTCGACCGGACCGCTGCGTACCTGCGTCAGAACAAGCTTTCGACCCAGGGGCTGATCTCTTGGGAGACCTTCGGGGCCGATCGACACGAGGCGTTTGACCTAATCTTTCATGACCTGGGGGCGATGACGTTGCGGGCACAATCGCTTGCGAAGGTTCTGGACTTGGCGTGCGAGAAGCCGGGTGCGGTGGTGATCCTCGACGATGTGCACAAGCGGGTCTACCGCCCGGTGGTGGACAACGAGCTGCGTCAACGCCGCTGCAAGTGGTTTGATTTAGCCCCGTACACGCGTGATGAGTTTGGGCGGTACGCGATGATGGTCAGCGACGTCGAGCCGCGGCGGCGGGGGGGTATTCTTCAGGATGTGAACCGGGTCCCCGGACGGATCGCCACCGCGATGGCGCCGCTGCCGGTCATCGGGAAAGCGGTGATCAAGGTCCGTAATTGGGCTCGGCGGTACGACCCGGTCCACCTCGAATCCGGGGTAAGCGTGGTCCCCGACCGTCTCAACAAACTGTGGCAATCGGTGGCGAAACGGGGTTACCACGGACGGGAAGCCGACGCGTTCTTGGCGGGGTACCTGCGGCGGGGTGATACCGTGATCGACGCGGGGGCTAAAGTCGGGGTATCGACCGCGATCACCGCTAAAACAGTAGGGGCCACCGGTCGGGTGCACAGCTTTGAGGTCGACCCAAAGAATTTTCGCCAGCTGCAGCGGACGGTGCGGCGGAACGGGCTCGTGAACGTGGAAGCCGTGCAGTTAGCGCTGGACCAGGAACCCGGGCCGGTGACCTTCAATACCCCGTGCCAAGGCACGGGCGGGTTTATGACCCCGTCGGTGCCCGAAGCCGACTCTGCCGAGGTTCGGGCGACGCCGCAAGCCCGTCGGGCGCTGGACACGGTTTTTCAGGGGGCGTTCGAAACCCGGCACACGTATGAAGCGACGTCGATCGATCGGTACGTGAAGGACCGCAAGATCGACCGACTCGATGTGATCAGGATCAACGTCGACGGCTCGGAGCTGGCGGTGCTTCGGGGGGGGCAGCAGGCGCTGAAGCGGTTCGGCCCGGCGTTGATGGTGGAGGTGTCGATGTTCAGCGGCGACTACGGGGCGGGGTTCGCGCAGCTGTTCGATTTTCTCTCCTGGCAGGGGTATTGGGTGTACGCCTCGACGCGCGGCCGCCATAACGTGCAACGCGTGACGGATCCAAGTCAGGTCCCGGTTGATCTGCACAAGGAAAAGCAGGCGATCGATCTGTTGTGCCGGTTCCCGGGCAGGGAAGATGAAAGATGGTCGCGGTTTTGGTTTGTCGCCGATCCGCGGATCGCCAGGGCGGCGTGATCTAGCGAGGGGACGATTGCTAGAGGGCGCCTGGAGAGATTCGCGGACTGCTGCCTGATGGTCGCGGCTCGTCGCTGTGGATCCCGTATGTTGTTTGCCCGACGTATTCTTCTTAACCCTATGCCGGGGCTCCTGCTGGATGCGTATCCTCGTCGGCACGCTTTACACGATCGAGAATGAGTTTGACGATTGTGTCGCAGCGATCAACCGCCAGACCCACCATGGGTTCGAGCATTTTATCGTCCGCGGCCTGCCCAATAAGGCGGCGCACGACAAGCTCTACCGGCATTTTATGTCCCGGGCTGAGGATTTCGATCTATTCATCAAGGTCGACGCGGACATGGTGCTGGCCGACGATCGTTTTTTTGAATATGTCGTGACCCGGTTCAACGAGGAAGCTTACGATACGGTCGAGGCGCTGATTGTGTCGGTCCACGACTGGTTTAGCAATCGGCTGATCGAGGGGCTGCACGTTTATCGAAGCCGTGTGCGGTGGCGGCTCCATGATGAGCGGGTGTTCGTCGATCGCGCCTCGGTGGATCCCCGATGCATCCGTTACGACCGCGATGATTTAGCCCCCGCGGCGTACCACAGCCCGGACCCGACCGATTTTCAGGCCTTCCACTTCGGGGTCCACAAGGGGGTGAAGGTCCGCGCCGCGGTGCGGGGCAGCCGCATGGGCACCGCGCGGTTCCACATGGACAACATCGAGCAGACGTGGCGTCACTTCTTGGAAGCGGGGGATCGGCGGCTAGGGTGGGCGAGTCTCGGGGCGGAGCTGGCGCTACGGGGGAGGTTTGAGCCGGATCATGTGGATTACCACGACCCGTACACGAGGCAGGTCATGGATCGGTACGCGGGTCATGACAGCGCGGCGCTGCGGGGGCTGGTGGCGAGATGGCGGCGGCGGAGCGGCGCGTGGTTGGGGCCGATGCGTCGCGCGGAAATGATGACGGACGGGCCGGCCCGGTTTGTGGCTCGCCGGATGGTGCCCCGCGGGCTGCACCCGATGGTGGCGAAAGTGGTGGGGGGCCGTTCCTCAAAGCCAGAAATGGACGAAGAGCCAGCCGGTTGATGGGGGTAAACCGCTGGCGGTCTCGGTATCGTGCCCGCAAGAGGTGGTCACGTGGTTACTGCCGGTTAAGAACGCGATGCCGTACCTGACGGCGACGCTCGAATCGATCGCGGCTCAAACCTACCAGCACTTCAGGGTCATCGCGTGGGACAACGGGTCGACCGACGGGTCCGCGTATGAGTTGCGGCGGTGGGTCCCGAAGCAGCTTCGCGGCGTTTGTTGTCGTTGACCGGCCGATGGGTTTGGGGGCGTCGTTGGCGGCGATGGTCGAGATGGCCCAGACGCCTTGGTGTGCGCGGATCGATGCCGACGACGTCAATCTCCCGCACCGGCTGGCCGAGCAGGTTGCGTTTATCGAAAAACACCACAACGTGGGTGTGGTGGGGACGGATATCCAGTTCATCGACGAGCGGGGTCACGACCGGCCGGGGGCGTGGACGGTAGAGACCGGTGACGCGGAGATCCGCTGGCGGCTGCGGTTCTGCAACGCGCTGAACCACCCAACGGTGATGTTCCGCCGGGCAGCGGTCTTGGCGGCGGGGAATTACGGTGACCTCAAGCCCGGGCAAGACTACGACCTGTGGCTGCGGATGGCGGCGACGACCCGTATGGCGAACCTGTCGCAGCCGCTGGTGCGGTACCGGTTGCACGGGCGAAGCGTCGGGGCCAATCGCGGCAGCGGCGGGTCGGGATCGGTCAATCGTCAGATCGCCACCAGCCGCGCGGCGTTGTTGTTCCCGGGGTTGACGGGGTTCGGGGCGATGCGTGCCCGAGACCTGGGGATGTTTGATCACGACGGTTCGGTTTCGCTCCAAGACTGCTTGCTGTTTCGCAGAGCTGCGGGCCGGGCGGCGTTGGCGATCGGGCAGCAGGCGGGTTATTTCCGGGAGACGCGGCTTTACCAGTCTCAGTACCGGCGACTGGTGATGCGGGTCTTGGGGCGGTCCAAGGCTGCCGGGGAGGGTTCTGATCGGGTGTGCGCGATACCGGTAGGGCGGGCGGCGTAGTCAACAGTTGGCACGGTATTTTGAATGACGTGTGAGGAGCGGATTCTTTATCAATCCAAGGTGTGAAAGTAAGGTGTGAAAGTAAGAAACCGCTCCCTGATGGTCGCGGCTCGCTGAGCGGCGGATTCGAAATTTCAACCCTGATAGAGCCCTAAGCCGGGGTCGACTCGCCTTCGGGTAGCAGTTCGCCTTCGAGTTCGACGTCTTCGTCCTCGGCGGAGGGCTGTTCGCCGTCGGTGTTGAGCTCTTCGGCGGGTTTATCGGAGACGATCCACAGCTTGATCGTGGTTTTGAGATCCGCGGCTAAGACGATGGTGACCTCGTAAGAATCCAGGCGTTTGATCGATTCATGCGGGCGGACGGCGCGTTCTTCGACCGGGTAGCCCTGGCTTTGAAGGGCTTCGGCGATCTCGAGGGCTGAGACCGCGGCGAAGAGGACGCCCTGCTCATTGGCGGATCTTTGGATGGTGATCTCGAGGTCTTCAATCTTTTCGAGAAGCGCCTGCTGCTTTTCACGGATAACCTTAAGCTTGGCTTCCATCTCGGCTTTGGCTTCGGCGAGCCGGGCGATAGACCCGGGGGTGGGTTGGGTGGCCAGGCCACGGGGCAGGAGGTAATTGCGGGCGTAACCCGGCTTGACCTTCACGACATCGCCGATGATGCCAAGGTTTTCCACGTTGTCCATGAGCAGCAGATCAACCGTCTTCATAGCCTGTTCCTTCTTATCTTCATTCGTCCGTATCGGTGACCTGTTCTACCAAGACCGCAGTCTTGGGACAACCCCGGTGCCCCGTGAATCGCGGGTGGGGCAAGTAAGATTGACGTCGGGCTGCCACCACAGAACCGAGCGATCCCTCGGGTTAGAATGGGATATCCTCTTCCTTGGGTTGGATGTATGGGTTGAGGTCTTCGGGTGCAGGCGGCGGCGCGGGGTTGTTGGGCTCCTGGTGTGATGGCGAGGACGGCGCGGGGGCGTGGTAGCCCGGGGCTGAGGGGGCCGCCGGTGGCCTGGCGTCGTCGCCACGGGAGTCGACGAACTGGAAGTTTTCAACCACGACACGCAGCCTCGAGCGGTTGTTGCCGTCGCGGTCCTGCCCACTGATCGAGCCGCAGCCGGCCCTCGATGAAGATCGGCCGGCCCTTGCGCAGGTACTGGTTGATTACCTCGGCGGTGCGGCCGAACGCCTCGCAGTCGACGAACGTCGTTTCCTCCTGCATTTCCCCCTGCCTGGCTGCGCCACCGGCGGTTGATCGCCAAGCCAAGGTTAACCACCGGGGTGTTGCTGGGCAGGTAGCGCAGCTCGGGGTCGCGGGTGAGGTTCCCCATCAGCAAGACACGGGTTAAGGTTGGGCATGAAACGTTTCTCCGCTAGGGGGGCGATAAACGCGGTGCGTGGCGGCTGGCGGCCGGGCACCGGGCTAGGCCCCGGCGGGCGCGGGGTCGCTGGCGGGCTTGGAGCCCACGCCGACCGGATCGGTGTTGGCTACGTTGTCATTTGCATTGTTCGCGTCTTGGCCCGCAACGCCGCTTCTGTGGCGACCGTCTTCTCATCGCTTTGGGCTAGTTCCAGCTCCGGTTTCGCCGATATGGTGTGCTTGGAGGATCATATGCCGGAGGATGGTCTCCGAGAGGTTGCAGTCCCGCTCGATGGTGGCGATCTGTTGGCCCTGGACCTTGAAGTAGACCAGCAGGTATGTGCCCCGCTTCTGGCCACGGATCTCATAAGCCAGGCGGCACTCATTCCATTTCTTTAGGACGAGCACCTCTGCGCCGGCGTGCTGCATGATCTTCTCAAGGTGCTCGACAACATTTTGAGAAGTCCTCAGCTACCGCGTGTTGCGCTAACAAGAACAAACCTTCATATAACCTCGGGCGAGGGTCAGCCATCGAACGACTCTCCTTTTGACCTGCTAAGTCCTGTCGGGGCTCGTGTCCCATCCTGTTGGCGTCGAACGACTGCCCCCAGGGGTGCACTGGAATCTTCAAATTTTTGTCAACAAAGACGATATCATTTTAGGGCTTCTCCCGGAGCGACGCAATCCCACGACAAGTGGGCATGACGGGTGGGGGGGTGGCCAAAATCGGAGCCTATCCGATCCGAATGACCGTCGGGGTAGGGGGGGCGGGGTCACGGCCCTGGAATAAGCGAATCAGACGCCGTGTTTTTTTCGTCTTGATCCACTGGATCGGCGGTGGGGGGTGGGCTGTTTTCTTGCGGTTGTGGTTGGGGGTCAGATCCCGGCTGGGCGGGTGTTTCACCGGGCACGGTGGCGACAACGGGGGGACGCTGGGCGTCGGCGTCTTGGATCTTGTTTTGAAGCCGGTCCTTGAGCCCGACAAGTTCTGAATCAATTTCAGGGTCCACCCCCTCTGCGTCGAAAGCGTTTTGGGCGGCTTTCCAGGAGGCCACGGCGTCTTTGGGGGTGACCCGCACGGTACTGCGCGTCGCCGAGGTGATCGAGGATTACGGGTACTGCCCGGTCGGGGCTGCGGCGGCGCGTTCTAGCCACCGGACCGCTTCATCGTATCGCTTGAGTTTATAGAGCACCCAGCCCATCGAATCGAGGAATGGGGCGCTGTCGGGCTCGGCACGGACCGCGATCTGGATCATCTTGTAGGCGCGGTCGAGGTTCCTATTCTGGTCGGCCCAGGTATACCCTAAAGCGTTGTTGGCCCTGGGGTGATCGGGGTGGTCTTTGAGCAGTTCGGTGAGGATCTGCTCGGCCTGGTCGCGGTCGCCGCGGCGTTCACAGAGCATCGCCCAGTCGAAACGCATGTCCGCAGCGCGGTCCGGGAAGCGCTCGATGAGTTCTCGGTAGCGTTCATCGGTCTGTTGGGGCTGATCCGATTCGTTCAACGCCTGTCCCAGCAGCCGCGCCAGCACCGGGGGGTCGGCGTTGGGGTCGTCGAGCAGCTCGATAAGGAGCGTCGCTGCCTCTTGGGGGTGTCATTTTGGAGACACAACGCCGCGATGCCCAGGTCACGTTCGTAGCTGGGTGGTTGAAGCGAAAGGTACCGCTTGGTCACCTCGAATAACTTGGGCGCGTTGTCGGTCCTCGAGTAATGCCGCTGCGCCAGGGCCAGCAGCTCCCGGTCCGTCGGCTTGTCCTCGAGCTGACGCTCGAGCCACTGGTCGACCTGATCGCTGCCTCCGGCTTGGCTGGTCACCGCCAGGCAGCGTATCGATGGCCTGGACGTCCCTGGGTTCTTTTTGGGTCAAGAGCGGCAGCAGCCGTTGGGCGGTCTCGATGATGCGGCGTTGGTTGTCCGTCCGCTGGTAGTACCGCATCGCCACCGCTAGCAGGTCGCGGCTGTGAGGATCGGCTTCGAGCCGCTGGGTGAGGAGTTTATCCGATTCATCGACACGGTCGTCTTGGGCCAGGACGGACAGCAGGATATCCAACGCGCGCCAGGTCATCGGGCTGTTCAGACAACAGTTTTCTTAGCAACGGCTGGGCCTGGTCGAACTTGTTCTGAGCCGCCAGCACCCGCGCACGCTCGACCCGGGCTACCCGCGAGTGGGGGATCGTCGACCACAGCCGACGCAGCAGCCTGCGGTACCCGTCGGTCGCGTGACGCAGCCGCCCGGATTCGTAGAGCTTGATCAGTTCCCGGTAGACCGATTCAGCGGTGGGCTGGTGGTCCAGCGCGACCAGCAGCGTTTGCTCGGCGGCCTCGGGGGTGGCCAGAGATAACTGGAGCTTGGCCTTGTCGATCGCCAACTGCATGTGGTGAGGCTGCTGACCGATCAAACGGTCTAGTAGTTTTAACGCCTCCTCCTCGCGGCCGGTGAGGCGCAGCAGCCTTACCCTTAGCTGAACCACCTCGGGGTTGTCGGGGTCAGGGGCTTGATCGAGCAGCAGGCCGCCTTGTTCGAAATCACCGCGGTCGATCAGCTGCGTGGCCAGCTCCAGGCGGGGGTCGAGCAGCGCCGGGTGGCGGTCGACCACTTGTTCGAGTTGCGCGACGGCTTGGGCGTCGTCGCCGAGCTGTGATAAGACCTTGGCGAATAAGAAGGCGGTAGACCCAGCCAGCGTCCTGTGGCGCGGCCAGAGGCTCGAGGGCCTGTTGCAGGGCGTCGGTGGGGTGGACCGCCGCGATGAGAAGATCGCTATATGCCCGGGCCGCGGTGGGCAGCTGGGAGACGACGGCTGCGGTAATCTCTAGCGCCGAAGTCGCTTGGGCGATCGGCTCGGCGGGGCCCGAGATTACGCGGCCCAGCAGCGATTCAAACACGCCGCGATCGGCGGGATGGTCGTTGAGGTGGTGAACCAGAAAGGACCGGGCTCGGGGCGTTTCCATCAGGTCCGCGATCGCGATCGCCAAAGGGGCCGGGCGGTCTTCACGGTCGTAGATCCTTTGCAGCTCAGCGATGAACCCGTTGGCTTGCCCGTCGTGATGGCCCGCAAGATACCGCACGAGCCCGACCGAGTCCTCGTTCGAGCCGGCTTGATCCAGGTAGGCCAGGACGGCTTCTTTGGCCGATTCCGGGTCGTTGAGCCGCAGGTAGGTATAGACGATCGCCGCACCAGGTCGTCGTGCGTTTGGGGCTGATGCTTGAGCGCCTTGAGGTAGGCCTTGATGGCTCGAACAGGATCGTTCATGCGGTTGTGGGCGTCGCCGGCTAATTGCCAGATCGATCCCCGCTTCTGAACCAGCAGCGCCAGTTCCCGGACCAGACGGGTGGTCCGGTCGAACCGCATCGAGGTTTTGAGGAAACCCGAGATCTGCGCTAGAGCGGCTTGGTCGTAGCCCTGCCGGGTCAGCGCGTTGCCCAGCAGGTACTGCAACAACGGCTTGAGCGCGGGATCGGTTTTCGGGGCGTTGGTGCGTTGGGCGGTTGCTAGCGTCACGATCGATTCGGCCCATTTGCCCTCGGACGCCCGGTACCGCCCCAGGAGCATGAGGCTTTCGATATCAAGCGGGTCGTACAAGACCGCTTTCTCTAACATACGAGCGCCGCGGGCTTGGTTGCCGGAACGCATATCAATATTCCCCAGCAGCCTCAAGATCTCGGGGCACTTCGGGCAGATCCGAAGCGCTGCCTGGAGGTGCTGGGTGGCCTTGAAGGGGTGGCCCTGCCGCCACGCTAACCGACCTTGGAGGTACTTAAGCTGAACGGAAAGCGGCGGCTGGGGGTCTTCCTCGTCACTGGGTTGGGTCGCAGGGGCCTGGGTGATGATCCTTCGCTTCATCCTCTTTATCATCCTCTTCATCGCTGCTAGGGGGTTCCGGGTGTTCCCAACCGGTGTGATCCTCGACGGCTTGTAGATAGGACGGCCCGGGGCAGAGCGGCGAGGATCTGATCGAGCGATATCCGCGCCTTCTCCAGAGCAGGCCCCTGATGGGGGGTCACAAGCTTCTCATCTAGACCCGGGGGCGGTACGACCGGCAAGACCTCGCGCGTTTCTTGGGCTGCGACCGGCTGCTTCGGCGCCACGGGGGTCGGCTGCGGCGTGTCGGCACCAGGTTGGCAGCCGCCCACGGTGCCGCCCAGGATGACCGCCACGGCGAACCCGGCGAGGCGACGACCACAGGCCCCTAGGCGATGCGCCGTGCGAGCTGGCCAACAGCGTCGCCCCCCGGTCAGGTGGGGCACCGGGTCAGACCCATTGGGTGGGACGGACGCGTCCGGGGAGGTTTCAGAAATGCCGGTTTGGCGATGCATCATTTTGAACGCTCAGTCGGATTCAGGCATGAACACACCGTGATACAGCGGGGGTTCAAATCATGGACCTCGCCGCCCTAGACGCGCCACGTTTCGATCGGTACCGTGGCTGATCGGCACGACGGCACGGGCGTCGGTGCCTGATCATGCCTGGTTGCAACAAAACAAACGACCGACGAACGCCCGTCCACCTCGCTTGCGGTTCAACCGGGATCTCGTACCACATTCTAGGGGATCACTTTGTTGAGGCTATAGCTGATAATCCCCGTCACCCCGGCCCGGACTAACTGAGGCACGAGCCGCCGCTCGACCTGCTCAGGGACGATCACCTCCACCGCGACCCATGACCCGTCTGCCAGCGGGCTGACCGTCGGCGACTGCTCGGCGGGCAGCAGCTTCAACGTCCCCTCTAGGTTCGATCGCGGCACGTTCATCTTCAGCCCGACCTTGGACCGCGCGGCCATGGCCCCGCGGAACAACAGCGCCAGGTCCTCGATCTTGCTGCGTTTCTCATCGTCGCCCCACGACTGGTGGTTGGCGATCATGCGTGTGGTGCTGGCGAGGATTGTATCGACGATGCGGAGGTTGTTGGCCCGCAGGCTCGAGCCGGTCTCGGTGATGTCGACGATCGCGTCGACGAGCCGGGCCTTGACCTCGGTCGCCCCCCAGCTGAACTCGATCTTCTTGATGGCGATGTCGCGTTCTTGGAAGTAGCGCGCGGTGGTGTTGACCAGCTCGGTGGCGATGATCCCCCCGGCAAGGTCCTCGGGGTGGCGGGCGTCGGACTCGTCCGGGACAGCTAGCACCCACCGCGCGGGGCGGCTGGTGGCTTTGGAGTACGCCAGCTCGCAGACCTCGTGCACGTCCGAGCCGTTCTCGACGACCCAGTCGTGGCCGGTGATCCCCACGTCGACGACACCGTCTTCGACGTACCGGCTCATCTCCTGGGCGCGGAACAGGACCAGCTCCAGCCCCGGGTCGTCGATCACGGGGAAGTAAGACCGGCTAGCCACCGAGATCTTGTACCCGGCTCGCTCGAACAGGTCGACGGTCGAGCCCTGGAGGCTGCCCTTGGGCAGGCCGATGCGCAGGACGTTCGTGTGAGCAGCAGGGGGGTTCATATCACGCGGTACCGGTGACGGGAAATAAAACGATCTCTACGCGCGGCTGCGGGGCGCCTCTCGGGGCCCGCGCACCGCTGGAAGGGCGGCCGCTACAATTGGATTGGGCGTTATTTTTTCGTCGCACGCTTTTTCGTCTTCTTTAGAGACGCCCCCTTCTTGACGGTTGTTTTTTTCACCGTGCGTTTTGCTTTCGATGCCTTCTTCTTGGGTGAGGCGGTTCCACGGCTGGCCGGGGCGGCGTCACGACGGGTCGGCTTCGCCCTGGTCGAACGCCTGGACTTCGCGTCGACCCAGGCTTGGAACAGCAGGTGGGCCTGCAGCGACCCGCTGGCCTTGATCTTCCGTTCCAGCAAGGGTTGGAGCTTCTGATTGTCGGCCTCGCGGTCGCCTAGCCCCTCTTTGTGAAGCAGCCTGATGAGCGACCCGTCGACGGGGATCGCGTGGGCCCCGAACGTCAGCAGCAGGACCTGAGCCGCGACGTAAGGCAACATCCCGGGCAGGGTATCGAGATAGGCCCGCACCTGCTTGATCGGTTTACCTTTTAGGGATGCCAGCGACACGGACCGTTCCCGCAGGTAGATCTCTTGAAGAGCCTGGCGCAGCCGGGCGACGCGGTCTTCGGCCCGGGGGTAGCCCTTGCCGATCTGGTCGATAATCTCGTACGGGTGGCTGACCCTCAGGTCGTTGTGATCCACGACCATAGCCATCAGCCGGTCGTAGGCGTCGGCCGCCTTTTGTGTCGTCGATTCCCACTGCAAGAAGGAAACGATCAACTGGGCGATCGGTTCGCGCTGAGGGGGCGGCTGCACCTTGGGGTACGTTTTTTTGAGCCGTTGGATCAGCGCGGTGATTTTCTTGCCGTCGTCGCTGTCGCCTTTCACGCTGGGTCGCCCTCCCCTGGACGGGTGTTCGGTTCTGGAGCGGCGCCGGGTTCGGTTCGGCACGTCCGCTGCTGGAGTTCCTTGGCCAGTCCCGATTCAATGGCTTCAAAGACGGACGCCTGTTTCTTGAGCGATTCGTCTAAACAGAATCGTAGGTGAGGGACGGTTCTCATAGCCACCTCTTTGCGTACAATGGAGCTGATGTACCCAGCCGCGTGGCTAAGCCCGTGGATCGTTCGGCTCTGATCTTTTTCCGGCAGGACCGAGACGTAGATGGTCGCCTCGTGACCGTCCGGGGCCACGTCCACCTGCGTGACGCTCACCAGGCCGGTGATGCGTGGGTCCGACAGGCCACGGGACAGGACACGGCTCACGAGGCGTTTGAGCGTGGACTCGATCTGTTGCTTGCGATGGCTCACCGCTTGGGTCATCCTCGAACACTGTTACTGTTACTCGATCCACCAAGCCCCGACCGATCTGGCCGTGCCCAGCCCGGTGTGCCTTCCTCCAGACCCGGCCCGCTACCGGCGCCCAGGTAAAAACTCCACGGCATGGTCGCTCAAGACGCAGTCCCGCGCCGCCCTCAGCTTATGGAGGATCCGGTCGAAGACAGACTGCCCATACCGGGCGCTGTTGGTGACCAGCGCGATCCCAAGAAAAGCGACACCGTGTTGATCGACCGGATCGATCTCGGCGACCGAGACCTGGTGGTTTCGGTGCAGGCGGTCCTTGAGACTCATCACCACCCGCCGCTTGTCCTTGAGGCATCGGGCCCATTCGATTTTCAACTCGACCTGCATGACACCGATGACCATCATCTTCGTACCTTCTTTTTTGCTCTCTGCGTACCGATGGGGCTCGGTTTTAGCCCATCACGCCAGCTTACGCTGGACCATCGTGACCTTGTAGCACTCGAGCTTGTCGTCTGGTTTGAGGTCATCGAACCCGGCGATCCGGATGCCACATTCGGTGCCGACGCGGACCTCGCGCACGTCGTCTTTGACGCGACGCAGGCTCTCGATCTCTCGTCCGTCGGTGACTACCACCCCGTCGCGGATGACCCGGATCAGCCCGCTGCGCTGGACCGCGCCGTCGGTCACCAGGCACCCAGCCACCAGGCCCAGCTTTGAGATCTTGAAGACCTGTCGCACCTCGACTTCGCCCAAGATTTCTTCCTTGGCCTCGGGTTCGAGCATCCCCTCGAGGGCTTGTTTGAGGCTATCGATCAGCTCATAGATCACCCGATAGACGCGGATCTGCACGTCCCGCTGGTCAGCGAGGTCTCGCACGTGGGCCGAGGCCACGACGTGGAACCCGACGATGACCGCGTCCGAGGCGTCGGCTAGCAACACGTCGCTCTCGGTGATCCCCCCGACCGCCGCGTGCAGGACCTTGACCGAGACCTCGTCGTTGCTGAGTTCCGTGACGCTCTTCTGGAGCACATCGATCGAGCCCTGCACGTCGGCCTTGAGGACGACACGCAGCTCCTGTTCGCTGCCGGCGGCAAGCTTGTCGGCGAAGTTCTCGAGCGTCACCTTGCCCTTGTTGGCCAGCTGAGCGTTACGCTCTTTTTCGCGGTATTGGTGGGCGACTTCCTCGGCCTTCTGAAGGGTGTTGGTGACGTAGAACTTGTCGCCGGCGTCGGGGATCTGATCGATACCCGATAGCTCCACCGGGGTAGCGGGGTACGCTTCTTTGATCGACCGGCCCCGGTCATCGGTCAGGTCGCGGACCCGCCCAAACGACCGGCCGATCACGATGAAGTCACCGACCTTGAGGTGGCCTTGCTGGACCAGCACCCGGGCGACGCAGCCGCGGCCCGGCTGCATCTCGGCCTCGATCACCGCCCCGCGGGCTGGGCCGCCGTAATCGGCTTGGAGATCCAAAAGCTCGGCCTGGTAATCCAGCATCTCCACGAGATCGGACACGCCCTCGCCGGTGGTGGCGCTGACTTTGAGGACCTCGGTCTCTCCCCCCCACTCAACCGGGTTGAGCCCGTGTTCAGCCAGCTGGCCGTAGATCTTCTGGATCTTGTCCTCGGTGGCGTCGGGGCGGTCGATCTTGTTGAGGGCCACGACGATCGGGACCCCGGCGGCTTTGGCGTGGTTGACCGATTCGATGGTCTGGGGCATCACCCCGTCGTCGGCAGCGACCACCAGGACCACCAGGTCGGTCATGCCCGCGCCGCGGGAGCGCATGGAGGTGAACGCCTCGTGGCCCGGGGTGTCGAGGAACACCACGGATTTTTTCTTGCCGTCGTGGCCGGCGATGGTGATCCGGTACGCGCCGATGTGCTGGGTGATGCCACCGGCTTCGTGGGCGGCGATGTCCGAAGCCCGGATCCGGTCGAGCAGGCTGGTCTTGCCGTGGTCGACGTGGCCCATGACGGTCACCGACGGGGGGCGGGGGCGGACGTCGATCTGATCGCGGTTCTCGAACTCTTCGAGCACCAGCTGCTCGGCGGTCTGCTGCTCCTTGACCTCCAGCTCGATCTCGTACTCCATGGCCACCTCCATCGCCGCCTCGGTGTCGATCGAGGAGTTGATGGTCGCCATGACCCCCTTGTTGAACAGGTATTTGATGATGTCCGAGCTCTTGATCCCGGTCGCGGCTGACAACGCCTTGATGGTGATCGGCTCTTCGATTTCGACCTTGCCACCCGTCTCGGCGGGGCTGGCCTGGGCGTGGCCGGAGACGGACTGTTTCTTGAGGCTGCGCCGCCGCTGCTTGAGGAACCCGGTCGAGCGGGTGAGCCTGGCGTCGAGTTCGATGAGGTCCTGTTCGCTGAACTTGCTGGGCGCGGGGACGAACGCGTCTCCGGAGCGCCCCCGGCGGGTGCTTAGCGACCGGCGTTTATTGGCAGCGGGTCGGGCCCCGCCGCGGTCGGATCGTTCGGAGGTGCGTGGGCCGCGGGTGCCGCCGGAGCCGCGGGAACGGAAATCGGAATCTCCACGGTCGTCGTCTTGGCCAGCGCCAACCCCGGCGTTGGGGGGCGCCGACCGCCGCGGCGGGGGCGTACGGACCACGTCGGGCTGCTCAATCCGCACGACCTGCGGGCCTTTGAGGGTCGCTTCTTGAGGTTTGGTCAATTGCTCACCGACGGGCTTGATGACCTTGGGCCGGTCGGGGACGTTGGGCTTACCGACCGGTTGAACCGGCTGAGACGGGGCCGCGTCGTCCGGCAGCGATGAATCTTCGGGCGAAGGGGCCGCCGGATCGTCTTGGGTTTCTTCAAGCGGGGGTGGACCGGCGGGCGCCGAAGCGATTTCTTGCGACGGCTCTTCTGTGGTCGCCTCTGTGGCCGCCGCCTGTGGCGCGCTTGAGGGCGGTGGATCCGCTTGGGATTCATCGGACGGCGTGGTCGGCTTTGCCTGCGTCGGGGTGTCGGCAGGGGGGTCCAGAACCGCGGTGCTCGAGGCGCCCTGCGACGACGGTTCGTGTGAGCGGTCATCCGTTTTCGCCGATGCACGGCGTCTGCGGGCTTTCCTGGCCTTGGTGAGGTCCACACGCTCGGCGGTTTCCACCGCGGTGGTAGAGTCCTGCTCGGCGTGGTCACTGAACCACTCGCGGATCGTCTGCTCGAGACCGATCTTCACCGTCGACATGTGGTTGGTGATGCCCGGCACGCTCTCGGCCTGACACTTGGCCACGATCGCTTTGCTGGCTACGCCAAGTTCTTTCGCGACCTCAAATACTCGCTTGGCTTTGGCCAAAACGCGCTCCTTCGAAACGGACTTCAAAACCCGGACAACGACGGCAGGCTGATCATTCTCATTATTTCATGACTGCTGGCTACCGCTACTCATGACTTACTCGTACCCCAGGCTGCCATCAGCGGACCCGTGGCCCAGGGCTTGGGACGGATGTTTTATTTTTTTCGCATACCCGATAGGGATCCAATACATTGGTCTTCGATCCTTTCCAACCCGACAACCATGCCCCTCGGTGGCTCACGGCATCCCGCTCTTGCCGCTGGCGGTCGGGTGTTTTCTGCCGGTGACCGTGCCACGTGCCAAGGTCCCGCTATCCACCGGTCGCCGCGGGTTAGGAGGCTACCGGTTGTGATTCATCGTCTTGCCCCGTGGGCGTCACGGGTTCTAAAGGCTCCGTGGATGGCGTTGCTAGGTCGTCGCCCGACGCGGTCTGTGGGGTCGACGGGTCTGCCTCTTCATCCGCGTCGCCTAAGATCCGTTCCGCCGACGCTTCGAGAGCATCGCTAGCGGATTCCTCAGCGGGCGGAGGGGGGGCCGAGCTGGTCTCGTCAAGCCCATCAAGGCCCAGGAGCACGGCCGCGGCTTGCATCTCACCAGGCTGCTGGGCCAGGGCCTCTTCCTGCTGCTGTTTGAGCCGTTCGGCTTCTTCTTTTTCGCGGGCCTGGTCCCGGGCGACCTGCTTGGCCCGCTCGGCGGAGACCTCGACGATTTTCTGAGCCTCCTCGGGCGAGCACTCGATGGATTCGACTAGGTATTCGGCGGTCACTTCCTCGATATCGAATACGTTGATGACGCCCAGGGCTGCGAGTCGATCGATCTGCTGCTCGGAGATCCCCTCGACGCTCTGGAGTGTTTCCTCCATAATGTCCAGGCCCTTGGTGAACTCGGCGGGGGTGAGGATGTCAATATCCCAGTTCGTAAGCCGCGCCGCGAGGCGCACGTTCTGACCCCGCTTGCCGATCGCCAGCGACAGCTGGTCTTCATTGACGACCACGGCGGCGCGGCCCAGCTCGAAGCAGAGGTTGATCTCAACCACCTCGGCGGGCTTGAGGGCGTTCTGGATGAGGATCTGGCTCGACTCGTTCCAGCGGACGATGTCGATCTTCTCGCCACCCAGCTCGTCGACGATGTTCTTGATCCGGCTGCCGTGGACCCCGACGCAGGCCCCGACGGCGTCAACCTTCGAGTCGATCGACGACACGGCGATCTTGGTGCGGTGCCCGGGCTCACGGGCCATGGCTTTGATCTCGATGATCCGCTCGGCGACCTCGGGGACTTCGACTTCGAACAGGCGGCGGATGAAGTCCTGGCTGGCGCGGCTGAGGACGATCTTGACCTGGTTGCTGGTCTCACGTACGTCGAGGATCAGGCAGCGGACCCGGTCGCCAGCTTGGTGCTGTTCGCCGGGGATCTGTTCGCTACGGGGCATGAACCCCTCGGCGCGGCCGATCGTGACCACCAGAGCCCCGCCTTCGTACCGCTGGGCGACGCCGGTGGTCAGCTCGCCGACGCGGTCGACAAACTCGTTATAAATGCTGGCCCGCTCGTCTTCTCGGAACCGCTGGATCATCACCTGCTTGGCGGTTTGGGCAGGGATACGACCTAATGAATCGAGTGAGATCTCTGTATTGTCACGCCAGAGGCTGATGCGCCCGGTGAGCCGGTCGAGGCTGGCAGTGAACTCTTCGGTGTCCACGGCGTTGAAATGCTTGCGGGCTGCTGAAACCATCGCCTGCTCGATGTCCCGGCACAACAAGTCCTTGTCCACATTTCGATCACGGGAGATCGAGTCGATCAGCCGCAGCATTTCCTCGCCGTTCATCGCGATACCCTTCTTTCTAACGAATTCCAAATTTTCTGAATATTTCTATGATTTTCACACGCGGTGTGAGAATTTGTTCTATGGTCGAGATCGATCCCGTGAGACCGGTTGGTTACGGAGTCTCCAGGGCTTACCCTAGGGTATCGCACGCGTCGGGTGCGTGTGCGGATTCAATCTTAACCGCGTGAACCAAAGAGAATTCCATCATTCGATAATACAAAACCACGATCCGCTTGATTCAGCGATCGTGGCTAAGGGCTTATTCTGAATAGAGATAAGTAAAGAATCGCACTACTTATCTCGACATCAGAAAATCGGTCATGCCTTGTTTAGGCACTAGCCCATGGGCATCGCCTCCCAGCCACAGATCGGATCAGATCACACACGAAACTATCCGGCCTTCTCCCCATATCACTCTGTATTCAATATTACCTACTTTAACTACGTATTATTCACTCATCAAATCGAGAATAATGGGTGAGTTATTTTCGATCACAAAAAAGGGTTATATTTTCCATAAATAGAACGTCACGCTGTGCATATAATAAAAATTTATCAATTCTTAGATCGATTATGGCCCTACTGTTTATTTACAACAAATCAAAAACAACCGGCCGGCGAACATGACCATAACGATCACCCGACTAAAGCAGTTTACGATCGTGATGATCCTCAGTCAAATGGCGCGCCATGGCGGTAGATCGTGACGCCATAGAACAAAGGATAATAAAAACGTGTTCACAACGGCGAACTGGACCCCAATCACACCGCGTCGAGCGTGCGCAGCCCCAAACCCAGCTCGGAAAGTTTTTCTTTGATTTCTAGCAGGCTGGTGGTCCCGAAATTCTTGACGCCCATTAACTCGGCTTCGGTTCGGAAGCACAGATCGCCTATGGTGCTTATGCTTAGCAACGACAAAGCTTTACGTGAACGTACCGACAATGCCAGGTCATTGACCGGCCGGCTAAGCATTTCTTCGTTCGATTCCGGATTATTTTTGATCTGGTCGTACACCGCTTGCTTGATCGCAGATTGCTGCTGCTCAGCTGTCTGCCCCAGTTTCAACCCGCGCTGAGCCAACATCGCCTTGATCTCTTCGATGCTGGCTTCGCCCATGTTCTTGTAGCTACGCAGCTCGGACTCGGTGACCCTTAGCAGATCCCCAAGGGTACGGATATTCATTTTCCGCAGGCTGTTACGCGTCCGCAGAGACAGCTCGAAATCGGTCACCGGTGTTTCGAGCAGTGCGCTTTGCTGCTCCATGCGTTTCTGCTGGTGATCATCGATCACCATGGTTTTACTCGCGGTGATGTCTTTCAAAAAGAGCCGGGCCCGGGCGTGGTTGGGGTCGGTGAGAAGCACCTGACGCACACATTTCTCAGCCTGGGCATACCGGCCGCGGTCCTCATAGAGCACCGCGAGATTCATCAACGCATTAAGCGGCGGGCGCGTCTGCTGGACGCATTGCTCATAGAGGTGGATCGCTTCATCCTCTTCGCCCACGAGGTCGAGACAATAAGCCAGCCGGAAGCACACCTGCGGGTTCTCCGGATCAGCGGTATAGGCAGCTTCGTAAGCCTCGATCGCTTTGAGCCGGTCGCCGCGTTCTTCGGCGCCGTTGCCGGTAGCGAGGTATTTATTGGCGGTTTGGGTATCGCGGATATTCTGGTCTTGCAGCAGGTCAAGGTTCCCAGCGGGATTCATAGATACACAACTCCTGGAAACGGCTTTATTCAAACGAGAGGTTGGTGGAAAACAGCCTACAATAGGCTTTATTGACAAGTCAAGCAACTCGCGGGTGACCTCACGACCTTTCGTTCGTGGGTTCGTGGCTGGGTGTCGTTCGGTAGAGGCAAGGATGCGTCAGGGGCTGACCACCGAAATCCTTAGCTGCGGGCTGGCAGCCCGATGCTAGAGACCCCATCGATCGTTACCTCGATGCACGACGACCCCAAACCCATCAGGTGACCGACCAATCAAACATGACCAGGCGTTAGGTATAGATACTAGACCCACGACGCCCAACACCATAGACTTAGCCCTCGCAGGCCTTGGGGTTAAGGTTCTACGAGTGTACTCGCTCGTTCCTTTATTTCAGAGATCGATTTGTCAGTGGCATGGTGGCTAGGACAAGAAGACCGTCACGGGGAGATGACCGGAGCGATTTCGGTCAACATGGTCCTTTCGATGGTCCCCGTGGGGATCTGGAGTTTTTTTCTCGGCCCGCGATGGTGTGGGCTGAGGGGGACGGTCATCATCGCCGTGATCGCAGCAGTCGTCTTGCCGGTCGTGTGCCTGCCTCTGAGCCGACGCATCTGGGCCTGGTTAAGCCGATGGGCCGGGAGTCTGTGATCGGTCAAACGCTGCCCACCAAGCGATTACGAAAGGATACGGGATACAACCCCTCACCGGGATGCCACGGTCCGGCTCGTGATGCGATTCCTGGGCCCCGCCACGGTATCGGTCGTGACACCGCGACCACGGACTGAATGAAAGAGGTAACACACCCATGAGTGAAGATCAACGCCAGACCACAGCGGTACTCGACGTGAAATTCAACGACCAGGGTCTAGTACCGGCCATTGTTCAAGACGCCGACACCGGCCAGGTGCTCATGATGGGCTGGATGAACGCCCGGGCCCTGGCTCAAACGCTGGCCACCCGCCAAGCCACGTTCTATTCACGTAGTCGAGATAAGATCTGGGTCAAGGGTGAAAGCTCGGGTCATATCCAAGAGGTGGTCGAAGCCCGTGTGGACTGCGACCAAGACACCGTGCTGCTTCGGTGTCGTTCCCACGGGCCGTGTTGCCACATGGGTTACCAAACCTGCTTCTACCGCGCCTGTACCGGCGAAAAAGACCTGGAATACGTCGAGCAGAAAGTTTTCGATCCCGAAACGGTCTACGGCCGGTAATGAGCGGATGGGTGTCCCGGGAAATAGTGCAAGATTTTGGGCGGCGTGGTCGACTGCGGCGTGATCGAGGTGATACGCATTTCATCGTATTCAGATTAATCCGAGCGTACGCACAGCGAGCCGCGACCGTGAGGCAGCGGGTTCTTCGCAGGTTTGTACCACGCAGGAAATTTTCTGTGTCCGTATCAGATGGAATGACGACGTGACTTGCGTACCCGGCAGGAATATTTTCGACGTCAAGAGCGTCACCGACGCGGTATTTTAGTCCCCAAGGCGTCTATCCCAATCAGGTCAGCACCTTTGCTTCAAACAGCTTCCTGACCTCTACCCACATCTTCCCGGCCGCGTCGGAGCGGTGGCTAATCGCGTTCTTGTGGGAAGGAGTCAGCTGCGCCGTGGTCTGCCCCAAGCCCGGGACGAGGAACAGCGGGTCGTACCCGAAGCCGTGAGTCCCCCTCGGCGGTTCGTCGGGGCCGATGATCATGCCCTCGATCGTCCCGCGTGCCACTGCCAAGGGCGAAGCAAGCGCGACGGAGTCGGCCCCCTCGTCCATTGCCTCAAGAGGTGTTGCGGCCGGTGCGTGGCCAAGTTTCGCCGGCGGTCGACACAACGCCATCGCACATACGAACCGCGCGGTGCGTTTCGCCGCTGAGACAGCCTTGAGGTTTTCCAACAACAATCGGTTATTGGCCGCGTCGACCTCCGCGCGTGGGTGCGAACCCTCCGAGCCCGGCGTAGCGGGCGCTACGCACCCCGGGTTGACCAGCCAGGGCGTCGACCTCGAGCCCACTGTCGTCCGCGAGGCACAGCATCCCGGTGCGTGACGCGTAATAGTCGGCTTTGAGGATGGCGTTGGCTTCAAAGGTCGGCTGGTCTTCCGGCGGTTCCGCGATCGTCATCCCCAGGGCGCTAAGCGGCAGCAGCTCGATCGGCGGGGCGTCGCGATCGTCGCGACGCTGCTGGTCCCAGATCGCGGAGATCTCTTCAAGCTTGTGTGGGTTCGAGCTGGCCACGAGGATCTTGGTAATCAAAAACATTCCTTTCGTGGTTCACAATCCTAACGTACGCCGTGGATGCAAGGTCGATGCGAGCACTAGTGATAAGATTTCCTTTCGCCCTGTGTGAACACCCCCGCAACGGCCACCCCGTCGAGTCAGGCCCGTATGGTACTCGACTTCAGACCGCTGCCCATTCATGGTGTCCACCGCAACGGCCGATAAAAAAACAACCGTGTCACGGCCCGTCCCTTTGCCACAAAGGACCTGCCTGCTATATGATCCATGTGAAGGGGCTATAATCAAACGAGAAAGCCGCCGCTCGTCGGTGGCGTGGACGTGAATAGCGATCATTTTGTTGCACGGGTCTGGGGCTGAACGATCCCGGTCTTCACGGTCGGGCCGATCGAGGATGAAACAACCACGCGTTGCGAACAGGCGGGCACAGGGGCCCTGATCGGTTGCTCCCGCTTCGTTGTTTCCTTACCCGCTCGGTCTCGTTAGGATTGAGAGGCTGATGTTCCGCGTAGGTTCGAAGAACACTAGCACGCCGTGACGCGGCGTCATGACCGATAGGCGATCCGTTGGCCATGTTTGGAAAAAACCGTCAGGACAACGCCTCCCCCGCCGCCAAACGGGACGAGCGCAAGGCCCGGCGTTTCTTTGACCACGCTCAAGCCGTGGCCGATGCCCGCAACTACGACTACGCCATCGACTGCTACATCAACGGCCTGCGCCACGACCCCGACAACATGCCCCAGCACGAAGCCCTGCGCGAGGTCGCCCTCAAACGCAAAGTCGCCGGGGGCAAAGCCGCCGGGATCGCCGACCGCATTAAAAAAGGTGGCAAGGACCCGGTCGAGCGCATGCTCCACGCTGAGATGCTATGGGCCAAGGACCCGCTGAACATCACCCACATGGTCGAGGTCATGACCCAGGCCGTCGAGGCCGACCAGGCCGACCCGAGCTTGCACTTCAGCGAGGTCGCCTACTGGGTCGGAACGCTTGTGCTCGAGGCCAACAAAGCCGCCAAGAAGCCCAGCGAGTCGATCTACGTCAAGGTCCGTGACCTGTTTTCAAAGATCGACGCGTTCGACAAAGCCGCCGAGGCCTGCTCCCTGGCCATCCAGCTCAACCCCCATGACCACGACCTGCTCCAGTCGCTTAAGGACCTCGAAGCCGAGCTGACCATCCAGGCCGGTCGATACGGCGAAGGGTTCCGTTCGACCGTCGCCGACGAAGACAAGCAGCGCCAACTCGAGCAGGAGGCCTCGATCTCCAAGCCGGCCTCGGCCGTCGATGAGATGGTCGAGCGCCACCGCGCCGCGTTCGAAGAAGACCCCCAGGACCCCGACAAGCTCCAGAAATTCGTCGCTACCCTTCTCCAGAAAGACACCGACGACGCCGAGGACGAAGCCATCGAGCTACTCGAAGACGCATGGACCCAGACCGGCCAGTACCGCATCAAGGTCCAGATCGGGGATATCCGGATGAAGCGGTTCAACCGTCAGCTCCGCCAGCTGGGCAAGATGACCAAAGAAAACCCGCAGGACGAAACCGCCAAGAAGCAGTGGCGGCAGATCGCCAAAGCCAAGCTGCGGTTCGAGCTCGAAGAATACTCCGAACGGGTCCAGAACTACCCCACGGACCTGAGCCTGCGGTACGAGCTGGGCAAGCGCCTGTTCGCCTACAGCCGCCACGACGAAGCCATCGCCGCCTTCCAGCAGGCCAAGGCCGATCCCCGCTACCGCGCCGCCTGTTACGAATACCTGGGCCGCTGCTACATCGCCCAGGAATGGTACGAAGAAGCGATCGACACCTTACGCGAGGGGATCGAGATCTACCCGATCAAGGACGACAAGCTCGCGTTAGACCTACGCTACCGGTTGATGCTGGCGCTGAAGAAATCTGCGAAGGTCAACCAATCGGTCGAGCAGGGCACCGAGGCCCAGAAGACCGCCTCCCAGATCCTCCAGAACAACATCAACTACCGCGACATCCGCCAACAAATCGACGAGATCAAAACCCTTGTCGACGCGATCAAGAAGAACCCCTCGCCGCAGGCGTGAAGGGGGTGTTAGAGCGTTCTGATAATATTCGTAGCGAGCCGCGCCTGTGAGGAAGCGGGTTCTTCCCTAAGTCCACTTGCGATGCGGGGCCTACACCCTTCCTGAAAACGCTGTACTTCTAACACAACAGCCAGATACCGGTACGTGAGGTGCGTCCTTTCTCATAGCGCCGCCAGCCGGCGGGTGCGGTCTTCTGCCGCCAACGCATCGACCAGGTCCTCGAAATCACCGTCCAAGATGGAACGCAGGTTCACCGATCGGCCGATGCGGTGGTCGACCGCGATGTTTTCCTTGTATCGGTAGGTGCGGATCCGCTCCGATCGGCTGCCGGTGCCGATCATCTCGCTTCGGGATTGAGCGCGTTGGGCGTCTTTTTCACGCTGGTAGTGATCGTAAACCCTCGCCCGCAGCAGCTGCCAGGCCTTGATCCGGTTCTGGTGCTGGCTCTTGGATTCCTGCATCCGCACCTCGATCCCGGTGGGGACGTGGACGAGGTGTACCGCGGTGGCGACCTTGTTGACGTTCTGCCCTCCCGGGCCCTGGGCGGTGGTGATGTGGATCTGCACGTCGGACTCGGGGATGTCGATCTGGACCTTCTCCGGCTCGGGCAAGACCGCGACCGTAGCGGTCGAGGTGTGCACCCGCCCCTGGGCCTCGGTCGCCGGCACCCGTTTCACGCAGTGCACCCCGCCCTCATAACCCAACCCTTGCCACACCCCCGGGCCGTTGACGCTGGCCACCGCGTGCCGGACCCCCCCCTGGTCGCCGGGCGATAGGTCCATCATCGATACCGCCCATCCCCGTTTGGCTGCGTACCGCTGGTAGGCCTCGAAAAGATCACCCGCCCATAACGCTGCCTCAGCCCCACCCGTGCCGGCGCGGATCTCCAGGATCACCGACGCCACCGCCCGGTCGTCAGACGTGACCAACTCGCCCGCGATCCGGTCGAGCAACGCCTGGGCCTCGTCCCGCAGCCCCGGCAGCTCCTCACGCGCCAGTTGGGCCAGCTCCGGGTCGTCCTGTGCTTCGATCAGCGTGCTGTGCTCAGCGATCTGGTCCCGCAACGACCGGTACCGACGGTAATCAGCCACCAGATCAGCCAACGCCGCCCGTTTCGTATTCAGCACGCGCACCTGGTCGGGGTCCGCGAAGACGTCGGGGTCGGCCAGCTGCTGTTCAAGCTGAGTGTATTGGAGATCGATCGCTTCCAGCTTTTCGATCAGGTTGGCGTTGTCTTGGATCACCCGATCATTCTAGAGGATTGCTAACGACCGATCACCACCGCCCACCCGCTTGAGACATCAGTGGAAAGCGATCCCTGCCTTTTCCCCGTTCGGATCATTATTTTCATATTTCAAGCGCAAGAATCCATCATCTCGTGGTTACCTCTCAATGACCAGGGAACAACACCATCGAAATCAAATAAGAAAAAAAGCCTCGTTCTCGGGGTCATTGTGTTTTTTCATTCCGTTATAGCCATTGGCGTAAATAATCTTCTTTGACCGATAAGTGTGATTTCTGGCATGGAGGCCAAGGTCATGACATATTCGATGGACTTGCGGCAGCGGGTGGTCGTGGCGGCGGGGTCGGGTGAACCGATCGCTTCGGTGGCAAAGCGGTTTTCCGTGGCGCGGCCGACGGTGCGCGACTGGCTGGGTCGACATCGACGAGGGGAGTTGTCGCCGGGCGTGCCGGGGCCCAAGGGGCCGGTGAAGCTCACGGCGGCTGATGAGCAGATCTTGCGTGAGAGGGTCGCGGCCCAGCCGGGGATCACGGCCAAGCAGCTGATGCCTCTGCTGAGCGTGCGGGTGGTCGAATCGACGGTGTGCCGGGCGTTGAAGCGTCTGGGGCTATCCTTAAAAAGAAGTCGCTGATCGCCGCCGAACAAGAACGTCCGGACGTGGCTCGACGTCGGCGAAGCTTCATGATCGCCCGGCGGTTCGTGGACCCGGGTTCGTTTGTTTTCCTCGATGAATCCGGGGCCAAGACCAACATGACCCGGCTGTACGGCCGGTCGCCGATCGGCGAGCGCTGCGTGGATCACACCCCGGACGGCCACTGGAAAACCATGACGATGCTCAGTGCCATCCGGCTCGACGGCGTGATCCAAGACGCGACGGTGGTGGTCGACGGTCCGATGGACGCGGCAACGTTCCTGGCTTATACACAGCAGTTCTTGGCCCCGTCGCTGCGGCCCGGGGATGTCGTGGTGATGGACAATCTCTCGTCGCACAAAGACGCGGGGATCCGTGAGGCGATCGAAGCGGCCGGCGCGGACCTTTGGTACTTGCCGCCTTACTCGCCCGACCTCAACCCGATCGAAAAGCTGTGGAGCAAAGTCAAAGCGTGGCTACGTCGGGTCAGCGCCAAGACGTTCGACGCCTTGAACGACGCCATCGCCGATGCCCTGCGAGCCGTTCACCCCACAGAATGCCCCAACTGCTTTCAAGCCTGTGGCTATGGAGAACATTGATGCCAGATGCTCTAACGCCTTATCTGAAAAGGGTGAAGAAAATGGCAGCATCAAATTCAATCTGGAACCGTATCACGAGCAAGCAGTGGCGAACCATGCGTCGCCTGGGCAAGAAACTAACCCGCCGCAACAGCCGCAGCAAACAACCGGGGCAACTCTTCGAGTCGCTCGAGGGCCGGGTCCTGTACTCCGCGGACGTGTTCACCGCGTCGACCTCCGCGGCCTTGTCGGGCCCGACCGCGTCGATCACCGTGATCCGAGATACCGCCGAAACGGGAGACCGGTTCGGCTCCGCGATGGCTGCGGGTGATTTCAACGGCGACGGCCGCGATGACCTGGCGGTGGGTGTACCTAACGAGAGCATCAACGGCAAGGTCAACGCCGGGGCCGTGAACGTGATCTACAGCGCCGGGTGGACCGGTCTGGGGATCCCGAAGAACCAGCTCTGGCACCAGAATAGCAAGGGGATCGCCAGTTCGGCCGAGGCGAACGATTACTTCGGGAATGCCGTGGCAGCCGGTGACTTTAACAACGATGGGTACGACGACCTGGCCGTGGGGGTCTCCGGTGAGGATTGGTACAGCGTCGTGGACTCCGGAGCGATCCACGTGATCTACGGCTCAGCCAACGGCCTAACCTCCACCGGGAGTGTCTTATACCATCAGGGCCAGTCGTTCGTCGCCGATCAAGGCGAGGCCGGTGACAGCTTCGGGTATTCCCTGACCACCGGGGACTTTAACGGCGACAACCGTGACGACCTGGCGGTCGGGGTGCCCTACGAGGACCTCTTCGGCCGGGCTGACGGCGGGGCGGTCCACGTCTTCTACGGGCATTTCAACGGGTTGACCGCCAATGGGGATCAGTTCTGGCACCAGAGCGTCCCGGGGATGCGCAGCCTCGTCGAGGCCGGGGACCTGTTCGGGTCCTCCCTGGCCTCAGGTGACTTCGACCAAGATGGCAAGGACGACCTGGCGATCGGGATTCCGTTCGAAGACCTCGGCCGGTCCAGCTCGAAGGTCAACGCTGGTGCGGTGCACGTGCTCTATGGGGCCAATAGCGGGCTCAACGCAGCTCGGAATCAGTTCTGGCACCAGGATACCTCGGGAATCGTGGGTGTGGGCGAGGCCAGTGATCATTTCGGGTTCTCCCTAGCGGCGGGTGACTTCAATGAAGACGGCCGTGACGACCTGGCGATAGGCGTGCCGTTTGAAGATCTCACCTACAACGGTAAGACCAGGAAAGATGCCGGGGCGGTGAATCTGATCTGGGGCCAATACGGCGATGGGCTTCAGATCTATAGCAACCGCATCCGCCATGAGATCGGGGTCAACATCGAGTCGGGCGATCGGTTCGGGATCGCTCTGGCAGCCGGTGATATGAATAAGGACGGGGCCGACGAGCTGGCGATCGGGGTGTACCGTGAAGACTACAGCGGCGGTGGGACGGATCCTGGGAGGGTGTACGTCATCGAGGGCGGCAACCACGCCGATTCGTACGACTCCCCCTTGGGCAAGCTGGGGTACGTGACTTGGACTCAAAACACCGTTGGCGTTCCAGGGCACGGGGAGTCGGGTGACAACTTCGGACGGCATCTGACCATGGGCGACTTCAATGGCGATGGCCGCGCCGATCTGGCGGTCGGGGTGCCGTTAGAGGACATTGGCTCGGCCGGGAACGCCGGAGCGGTCAACATCTTCCACGGCACCACCGACGACGCGAACTACAACCTGCGGTTCAAGAACCCCCAATTGTGGCACCAAAACATTTCGTTGAGCTCGATCGTTTGGGACTGATCGGGATCTCGAGACGAAATTAACATTTAAAGAACTCCTTGAGCGGGGTCGGCGCCCAAGCGCCGGCTCCGCTTTGTTTGAACATTCCTGGTCCTCGTGACCCGTCACGTGGCGTCGAGCACGGCTTGGAGGAACCGGCGGGTGCGGTCGTGTTGGGGCTGGTCGAAGATGACCTCGGGCCGGTCGTCCTCGACGACCACGCCTTGGTCAAAGAAAACCACCCGGTCGGCGATCTCTTGGGCGAAGCGCATCTGATGGGTCACGATCAGCATCGTCATGCGGGTCGACGCCGCCAGATCCCGCAGGACGGTTTGGACCTCCCCGACCAGTTCGGGGTCCAGCGCCGAGGTGACTTCGTCGAACAGCATCACCTTCGGCTGCATCGCCAGCGCGCGGGCGATCGCCACGCGTTGCTTCTGCCCGCCCGACAGCTGCCCGGGGTACGCGTCGATCTTGTCGCCAAGGCCGACGGTCTCGAGCAGTTCCACGGCGCGTTCCCGGGCCTGGGCCCGGGTCAGCCGCAGGACGTGGATCGGGGCTTCGGTGACGTTTCTCAACACCGTCATGTGCGGGAACAGATTGAAATGCTGGAACACCATCCCCACCTTCCCGCGCAGGCGGCGGACATGGGCGCGGCTGGCGGGCACGAGCCGCCCGCCCTTGGATTCGTGCCACAGTGGTTGCCCGTCGATCCAGATCTGTCCCGAATCGGGGCGGTCGAGGGTCATCAAGAGGCGCAGGAGCGTGGATTTACCCGATCCGCTGGGGCCGATGATCGCTACGTGTTCACTGGGATAGATCTCCAGCGACAGCCCGCGCAGCACGGCCGTGGCCCCGAACGATTTGTGCAGGTCGCTGACCCTGACGATCGGTGGCTTTGAGCCCAGCTGGGACGCGGTATTCATAAGACCCTTAACCCTGTCTAATGGCCCAACGCCCCCTCGGCCCAGCGGATCCCTTTCGCCGCGGATAAACTTAGCCCAGAAAGATCAACCCCACCAAGGTATAACTCTCTTCGTAGCTGCCGACCCGCGCGTTGAAATTATGGGCCTGGCTTAGCATTTCTCGCAAGGTGATGGCGTATAGCAGCGGGGTGTCCTTGAACATGGCCACGAGATAGTTGCCCAGCGCCGGGATAACCGGCGGGATCGCCTGGGGCAGGATCACCCCCAGCCACACGCGTGACCGAGACAGGTTCAACGCCCGCGCCGCGTCCCATTGACCCTTCGCCACCGCTTCAATCCCGGATCGGTACACTTCGGACGTATAAGTCGCGTAATGGGTCCCCAGCACCAAAACCCCGGTCACCAACGGGCCGTTCCACCCCAGATCGGGGACCCAGTAGTAAACAAAAAACAACTGGATCAACAGCGGGGTGTTGCGGATGAACTCGATCACCCCGCCGGCCGGCCATGCGATCCACCAACGACCCGACCAGCGGACCATCGCCAGCCCCAGCCCCAGCACCATGGCCACGGACATCCCCCCGGCCGTGGCCAGCACGGTGATCCACAACCCCTTGAGCAGCGGCTCCACCGCCTCGGCGGCTAGGCCCCAGTCCCAGTCCAGCCCCACCGTCACGCCCCTTTCCACCATCGCCCGCCGAGCATCTTTTCAAGATAGCGGGTAACCCCGGTGACGCCTAAAGCCAACGCGAAGTAGATCAGCAGCGTCAGCCCAAAGATCTCGACGGTCCTCTGGGTCGCGTTTTGCAAATCCTTGCCCGCCGCGGTCAGGTCGTGGAGGCTGATGAAGTAGACCAACGCGGTGTTCTTGAGCAGCTCGATCTGAAGATTACCCATCGGCGGCAGCATCCGCACGATCGCCTGGGGCCAAACCACCGATCGCAGCCGCTGCCACGGGGGCAGGTTTAGCGCTACGGCCGCCTCGGCCTGCCCCAACGGGCACCGCCGCGACCGCCCCGCGGACCACCTCGGCGCCGTATGCCCCGTAATTGAGCCCCAGCACCACGATCCCCGTCGCCATCGCCGGCAGGTGGACCCCGAAAAGCGGCAGCACGTAGTAGAACCAAAACAGCTGGACCACCGCCGACGTTCCCCGAAACACCTCGACATACGTCACCGCTCCCCATCGCAGCGGCAATGCCGCACTCAAGCGGCACAACCCCGCCAGCAACGCGATCCCCACCGCCACCACCGAAGCGCCGAGATAGACCTGGACCGTCACCCACAGCCCTTGGAGCAGGTCAGGTAGCAAATCAAACGGCCTCACCACCGATAGGAATCCCGCCTCGATCATGCGTGCCCGTAACGACCCGCGACCAGGAGGCAACGGGTTCTTCTATTCTTCACACAAGTCTTCGCACAAGACATGGATCAACCTCATTCATGCTTGGAGAAGATTACCCCGGCTCATGGCCGCCGCCGCAGATCTGCTCAGCGGTCACATCCCCCGGCAGCTCGCTGGCGGTGAACCCGAACGGCTCGACGAGTGATAGGTGCTGGGGCGACCCGATGAACCCGGCCAGGCCCTCATTGAACACCGCGCGAAGCGCCATGTCCTGCTTGCGGAACCCGAACGCCCCGTAGTTCTTGGACCGGCCGTTGGTTTGAGGCTGGCGGAACGGATCGGCTCGTTCGATGGCAACGTCCCCGGTTTTGGCTAGCAGATCCTGGACCGTCAGGGCGGTGCCGGCGAACGCGTCGATCCGACCGGCTTGGAGCCCCGCCAGGGCCGCGGCGTTGTCGGGGAACACCACGATCCGCGACTCGGGGATCCCGATCTCCTCAGCGATCTGGAGCTCAACGGTGCCCCCGACGACGCCCAACTTCGCGTCGGCCGACGCCAGCGCGTCCTCGAAGCTGTGTAGCCCTTTCGGGTTGCCTTTCTTGACCAAGAACGCTTCGCCGATCGCGTACGTCGGGTTGGAGAAACTGATCTGTTGGCAGCGTTCCGGGGTGATGTACATCCCGGCGGCGATCAGATCGAATCGGCCCGCCTTGAGGCCCGGGATCAGCTGTCCGAAGTCGGTGAGCGTCGGCTCGATCTTGGTGATCCCGATCTGTTTGAGGATGGCAGCAGCGATCTCGGGGGCTTCTCCGGTGACCGCCCCGGTCTGCGGGTCCTTGTACCCGTAGGGCGCTTCGTTGGCGTACGCGATGCGGATGACCCCGGTGCGCTGGACCCGTTGGAGCGTGGTCTCCCCGGGCCGGTTGGCGTGCGCCCCCCCGTCGCAGCCGATCGCGGAACCCACCAAGGCCACGGCCATCGCCACGATCAAGGCCTGGGGAGCGGCGTTCGGGATTCGGTTTTTGCTAATCATGCCTCATCACCCCCCCTGCGGTCTCGATCGTGACGAAGAATCCACGTCAGCGTCCTCTAGGTCTCTTGCAACGCGGCGGGGTACGCGCCGTTCTCATCATGGACCTCCTGGCCGGTAACCGGGGGGTTAAACACGCATACCATGCGCATCCGCGTGATCGCCCGCAGGACGTGGTGGTCGTGCCGGTCCAGGGCGTACACCGTGCCGGGCCGGATCGGGTAGGTCGGCCCGTCGGGCAACACCCGGACCTCGCCCTCGCCCTCGATGCAGTACACGGCTTCGAGGTGGTTGTCGTAACGCATCTCGATGTCGTGGCCGGGGTAGATGAATGTATCGTGCAGGGAGAAGCCCATCCCGTCCTTGGCCAGCAGCAGCCGGCGGCTGTTCCATGCCTCGACCGCCACGTCTTGCGGGGTACCGAGCACTTCGTCGAGTGTTCGGACAATCATCGGCCCACCTCCATCAGGTCGTGCTCCTGGCAGAACGCCGGGTCGCTGAGCACAGACTCGATACTCCGCTCGATGATGTCGATCCCTTCCTCCAACAAGTCGGTGTCGATGATCAGCGGTGGCAGCAGCTTCAGAACGTGGCCGTCGGTGCCGCTGGTCTCGATGATGAGGTTATGCTCGAACGCCACCCGGCTCACCTCCCCCGCCAGCTGCGGGCACGACGGGCTGGCGACCCCCCAGACCATCCCTCGGCCGCGCACTTGCAGGTCAACGTCCAGGAACCGCTCGGCGATCGCGTCGAGCCGGTCTTTGATGAAACGCCCCTTGCGTTTGATGTCACGGGTGAAATCGCCGTCGCGCCAGAACAGCTCGATCGCTTCAGCAGCGGCGACAAACGCGAGGTTGTGGCCCCGGAATGTGCCGTTGTGTTCGCCGGGCTTCCATTGGTCGAGCTGCGGCTTGAGCAGCAACAAAGACATCGGCACACCGTAACCGCTCAAAGATTTGGACAGCGTGATCATGTCGGGGTTGATCCCCGCCTCTTCGAAGCTGAAGAACGTGCTGGTGCGGCCGCACCCGGCCTGGATATCGTCGACGATCAGCAGGATCTTGAATTCCCGGCAGATCGCCTCGAGCCCACGCAGCCAGTCCCAGCTGGCGACGTTGACCCCGCCCTCACCTTGGACGGTTTCGACGATCACCGCCGCCGGCAGGTCCAAGCCGCTGGAGCTGTCTTCGATGAACTTCCGCAGGTAGTCGAGGGTGTCCACGTCGTCGCCGAGATACCCGTCGTAGGGCATAAAGGTCACGTTGTGCAGCGGCACGCCGGCGGCGTTGCGGAAATGATCGTTACCCGTGGCCGCGACCGACCCGAGTGTCACCCCGTGGAACCCGTTGGTGAACGCGACGATGTTGGTGCGGCCGGTCACTTTCCTCGCCAGCTTGAAAGCAGCTTCGACCGCGTTGGTGCCGGTGGGGCCGGTGAACTGGATCTTGTACTCCGACTCCAGCGGCCAGAGGATGTACCGATCGAACACCTCGAGGAACCGTTTCTTGGCCTGGCTGTGCATGTCCAGGCCGTGGATGATCCCATCGCGCTGCAAGTAATCGATGAGCTTGGCTTGGATCGCCGGGGGGTTGTGCCCGTAGTTCAAGGTCCCGGCGCCGGCGAGGAAGTCGATATAGCGGTTGCCTTGATCGTCCTCCATGACGGCGCCGCGGGCGTTGGTAAACACGACCGGGAACGACCGGCAGTAACTGCGTACGTCAGACTCTAACCGTTGGAATATATTCATCAGGCCATAGCTCCGTGGATGTGGCTGGGTGTTGGGGGCCGCGTCGCGGGGTCGATCGGCCCGAGGCGGAACAGGATTTCTTCTTCGTGCGGACGGTCCCCGAATAGGCGGGCCGGGAAGGCACTCGACTGTTGGCAGGGCACCGCTAGGCGTTGGGCGACCCGCTCGAATAGTCGTTGAGACGAGTGATTCGACGGATTGATGGTGGTTTCAAGGTACCGCACGCCGCGACATGCATCCCGCTTAAGCAAGGCGAACAGCATCTGCGTGGCTAGCCCTAGACCTCGAACCGCGGGCAGGACGGCGATCTGCCAGATAAAAAGGCGGTTGCATAGGTCCGCGGGGTTGGGACCATCCGAGAGGCGGGGGGGAGACGGAGATTCATAGGAGTCGGGTGGCCGATAGGATGAAGCAAACCCGATAATTTGATCATCTCGCTGTGCTATAATACAAGTGTCTGCAAAGTGATAACACAACAACAAATACAAATACCGTGAATTCGTATCCAGCGGGGGGCAGCTACGGATCAGTGCATCGATCTGTGCCGCGTCTTCGACTGTGGGTTTCCGATTGCTTATCGCACCAGGGATGGATCATCTCCTTGAATCGATTGATCTCATAACGGATCAAAAAATCAGATGACGAGACCAATTTGCTTTCGATACAAATTAAATTATACCGATCGATACCTCAAATGACAAGGCGCATCAACACGTGTTGTTAGATAAAATACTGCAAATAAAAAAACTATGTAACAATCTTCTGTTGTCGAATATCATCAAAAACGTTTTTGTCGAAACGAGTTGAATTGGATTCATCCACGAATCATCATCCAGAAATCGCTCAATCCGGTATCGAGGAGCAGGTTCTTGTGGCCCTACGACGGATCATCCGGGCGATTGATTTGCACTCGCGCTTACTGGTCCAACGCCACGGGATCACCGGGCCACAACTGATCGTCCTGCGGCAGATCGCTACGGTGGGCATGATCTCCGCTGGTGGCGTGGCTAACCGGGTTTCCCTAAGCAAAGGGACCGTCAGCGGGATTTTAGAACGACTCGAGAAACGAGGGCTGGTGGTGCGCCAGCGCAGCGCCGGTGACCGTCGGCAGGTGTTGATCCAAGCCACCGAAGCGGGGGTATCGATGCTCGAGAGCGCCCCATCGCCTCTGCAGGATCAATTCGTGCGCAAATTCTCGGCTCTTCAAGACTGGGAGCAGAGCCTGATGCTGTCTTCATTGCAGAGGGTTGTGGCCATGATGGAGGCCGAGGACATCGACGCCAGCGCCGTGCTGACCACGGGCCCTATCTCCGCGAGCGCCTCTCCATCCCAGCAGGCGCTCAAAGAAGATCTTCCGATCTGCGGCCTCTTGGACGGCGGGTCTGACTCAGGGGCTGGGCCAGCACCTCCCTCCTCGGCGGATGGCCCCGGGCGTTCTTAGGTGTTCTATACGTATCGCGTATCAAAGTACCGCGTTGAACATGCGTTGGACACCTAAAATTTCCCTGCCATGTACATGAGTCACGCCGTATTTTCATCCGGGACCGGTATAACGGCCTCATCGGTAAACTTCTGTCTTACCGCTGTAAGGGCCACCCGGATCAGAATGGGAACCAGGTGATGCTAAAGTGGATGCCGAGGTCTTGGATGTCGTCCTCGGGGTCGTCGAAATCCCGGAACGGGTACCCCCAATAGAAATAGCCGTTGAGTTTGTTATTGAGGTTCAGAAGCAACCCGATGCCGGTGCTGGCGATGTTGATGGAGTTGGAATCCTGGCCCTCGTCCCACCCGTACCCGAAGTCGACAAAGGGCACTGCCGAGAGGATCGCCCGGCCGTTGGCGTCGAAGATCAGCGGGAATCGCAGCTCGCCCGATAGGGCGATCCCGTTGTCGCGGACCACCTGGTTCTGACGGTAGCCCCGCACGGTGTCGACCCCGCCCAGGGCGAACTGTTCGAGCGACAGCAACCCGCGGTCGGCTTGTTGAGCGCTGACCCGAAACAGCAGCTGATTATTCGTTTCGCCCAGCCGCAGGATGTACTGGAACTGCCCCAGCCAGGAAAAGAACTCCCCGTCGACTGGGTCGCCGATGGTCGGGTCCAGGACGTCGAGACCGATCCGGAACGTCGAAAGCAGGGCTATCGCTTGCTGCTGATCACGGGTGGAGAACTCCTGGTCGATCCTCAGGACCGACACGTCGCTCTCGCCGTTCTGAGCACCCTGCGAGAAAGAGAACGGGGCGCCGCTGAGAAACGTTTGGTTCTCGCGGCGCTCTCCGGCGACGGTGATCGCGATCTCGGTACCCAGGGTCCGGTACAGGGGCTGACGCAGGCTCAGCTTGACCTCGCGCAGCTCACTGGTGATGTCGAGGGGGACGAACGGCTCCTCGACCACCAGGGAATCGGTCCGCGAGTAGCTAGCCCCAAACGTCGTGTCGTACGCGGTGAAGGGCAGGGCGTAAGACACGGCGATGTTATCCTTGCCCGACAGCTCGATCTCATCGATCCCGTTCTTGGTGATCCCGTAGTCGAGCGAGATCTGGTCGCTGTGGCCGGTGAGGTTGGTGTGCGAGACCAGGAGGCTAAACCGCTCAGCCCCGATGCTCGGGGACCGGGCGTTATCAAAACGCAGCCCCAGGTGCAGGGCGTTGGCCTCTTCGACGGCCACGTCTAACAGGCTGTCGCCCGGGACCGGTCCCGGGTGCAACTCCGCTTTAATCGTCTTGATGTTCGGGTTCTCGCGCAGCAATTCGAGCTGGTTCTTGAGTTGCAGGACATTCAGCGGCGTGCCGGCCCCGAGGCGGATCCGGTGGGTGAGGTAGTAATCCGCTAGCCAATCATTACCCGTCAGGCGGATGTCTGAAAGGACTCCCTCAACAATCCGGAAGGTGACGACGCCATCCACGATCGGGGGATCCTCCAACACCACGCCGGAGTTGATGTACCCGTGCTCGACGTAGAATCGGGTCAGCTCGTTGCGGGCGACCTCCAGGTCTTGGCGTGTCATCGGCTTATCGAGGTACGTCTCGACGACCTCGCCCAGTTCCTCGTTGGTAAACACCGTGTTAGCGATAAAATGGAACCCGGTAATCTCGGTCGCCTCGACTTCGGTCAGGGGATCTGCCTCTTCAAGGATCTCACTGACTGGGGGCAGGCTGCCCTGCTGAGCGTGCAACGGAACAACCCCTAGCCCCAAACCCGAAAACAACGCCACTATGGTCAAGAACCTATGCATCATCGGATGTTACTCTTCGATAGCTTTGATCGGCACCACCATGAACACATGGAAACCCTTTATTTCCCTGGCCATTCGATAAACAAGGCTACTCGCTCCATGAGGCACAGCTGTCTGTGTTGACCTCATAATTTGCCTTCATTCGCCTGCCCCATGTACGCCGATGATCAGGAATATAGTTTCTACTGCTCGAAATACACAGACACATGGTCGGGCCCGCTGCACGGACAGACGAAATCGAATCTCACTGTAGGTCAACCATGATTCATCCCCATTCCAGAGGTTCGCGTTGTTCATCGCGAACCAGCGAACCCATAAACGCTTAAGAACCGTGTCTCCTTGACTCATTGTCTTGCAAGCTCCAGCCGCCTGTCGGCAAGCAGCACGTAGCCAGCCTTTGCGAGTTAAGGGTTGAGCTTAAGAAGAAATCCTTCTCTCCTTGTGACTGAGCCCAAACCCGGAACAATGGAGTGGTTTAGGTTAGGTATAACCATAAGATAATTACGCGCCAAGTACAACCGGTATGATGCGGGGTTTTCACAGAGCCAACGCATAGGGCATGGCATGGATCGCGTGTCTGCGATATCATCCGATCCTCCATGACCTTCGGTACAATCCAGCACCCAGCAGATTACCAGAAAACTGAAAGACCCTGGGCAGTGTCCTAGCTTCCGCTGCCGGCTGGAGAAGACTTGGTGTCGGTCCTTGGGTACGATCACCGGTCGTCGAGAAGAGGTAAGGATCGATCGTAAGAAGGGGCTGGCCCACTGAAATCCTTAGCTATGGGCTGACAGCCCGCAGCTGCAGCCTCGTTGACAACAATCGGTCCTTACCTGTGCAGGATGACCCGATCACGGCGTGACGGATATGGCCTCTACTTCATGAGCACCGATCAGCCCATCGTAATTGTTAGCGGCGCCGGCAGTGGGATCGGCCGTCAGACCGCGTTGCAGCTCGCTAGCCAGGGGTATCGACAGGTCCTGATCGGGCGAACCGAGTCGAAGCTCCAGCAAACGGTCGAGCTAGCCCAACGGCAGCACGGCTCGCGGGTCAGGTGCCGGGTCATGGCCGCGGATCTGGCTGACCCCGCCACTGCAGGCCGGGCGGTGGATCTGGCCTTGGGTGAGTATGGGGGGCTCGACGCGATCGCCCACGTGGCAGGCGATGCGCCTTACCTGTCAATCGAACAACTCACCCCGGAGATCTACCGACGGTGTTTCGACGTGAACCTTTCCGCAGCGGTCTACCTCGCCTCCGCGGCCTGGCCGGTGATGAAAAACAAAGGGGGGGTGATCGTCAACGTCTCATCCATGGCCAGCGTCGACCCGTTCCCAAACTTCGCGGTCTACGCTGCGGCCAAAGCAGGGGTTAATATGTTCACCCGCTGTATCGCTGGGGAGGGTCAGCCATTGAATATCCGGGCGGTGACCGTCGCGCCCGGAGCGGTCGAGACCCCGATGCTGCGGGGGATCTTCGATAAACAGGCGATCCCCGAGAGCCGCACGCTCGATCCCGCGGAAGTCGCCGACGTGATTGTCGACTGCATCACGGGCAGACGTCGCTTCGATCCCGGTGAGGTGATCTTACTGCCCAGCCCCGGCTGACCAGATAGGGTCATCATAAAAAAGAGAAAAAGGAGGGTGTTTCGTATTGGAAGCTCTTAGCTGCGGGCTGCCAGCCCGCAGGGAGATCACCTTGGGCAACGATCGAGCCTGATTCGTGTCGGTTAGCATTGGCCTGAAATCTCGATTCCCTGACTTGGACTGAATCAGGTCTTGATCTCAAACATCTGGCTCAACCCGCCGATCAAGGACCCTTCGCCCTTGTCGCTACCGCCGGCGCGCGGAGCATGAGCGATGATGTTGTTCGCTAGACGGCTAAACGGCAGGCTCTGGAGCCACACGGTCCCGTGGCCACGCAGGGTCGCCAGGAACAGCCCCTCACCGCCGAAGACCATGGATTTGAGGTTGCCCGCCCGCTGGATGTCGTATTCGACCCCCTGGGTAAACGCCACGAGGCACCCGGTGTCGACGCGCAGGGTCTCGCCCTGGAGCTGACGCTCGATGATCGCCCCGCCGGCCTGGACAAACGCCATCCCGTCGCCGTGGAGGGTCTGGAGGATGAACCCCTCGCCGCCGAAGAACCCCGCGCCCAGCCGCCGGTTGAACGTGACATCGATCTTCGTCCCCAACGCGGCGCAGAGAAACGAATCTTTCTGGCAGGTGATATGCCCACCCAGCACGGCCAGGTCGAGCGGGACGATCTTGCCCGGGATGGCGCTAGAGAACGCCACGTGCCGCTTGTCGCGGCCGCTATTGGTGAAATGGGTCATGAACAGCGATTCACCCGTGATCGCACGCTTGCCCGCCGACCAGAGCTTGCCGAAGAACCCCTCCTGGAGCTGGGAGCCGTCGCCTAGCTTGGCCTCGAAGGTGATCGAGTCTTCCATGTAGGTCATCGACCCGGCTTCGGCGACGACCGATTCGCCCGGGTCAAGCTCGACGAGCACCATCTGTAGGTCATCACCGATGATCTCGTAATCTACTTCATGGCACTGCATCGGTTCGTCTCCTTTTATGGGCTTATTTTATGGGCATAACGACCGATCCCGGATGAAAACGCGGCGTGATTCTTGTACGCGGCACGACCCGACCCGGGGTCAACCGGTTCACCGCCGCGGTATGTTGATACGCGATGCGTATCCCTGCCTGTCTGATCATCGCAACAAGTGTTGTTTGTCTTATCATCGGTTGGAACTCTCCACGGCTTGCACCACCGCGGGCTACCATGCGTTTGTCCGTAACCGCTGAGGATTATCGTAACAAAACAATGCACACGAAAATAGGATGAACAGCGGGGGTTCATACCATTTTTGAGCGTGAAAGCGTATGAGCCCAGACGGCGGCGCGGCCTTGACCGTGACCCGCATCGTCCTTTAGCATGGCCGTCCGTGAGCGTCGCGCGGCACCGACCGGGAGGGCCACGAGGCGGACCAAAGATGGGGTAACACAAACAATCGCTGGCCCACCGTCCATCCCCGCGGATCGAACCGGGCCGGGTAAAGCCGTATTCGTTATTTTTAGGAGACTACCGATGGCCTTCTCGTTGCAAGATCTGCCGTACGACTTCAGCGCTCTTGAGCCGGTGATTGACGCCCGGACCATGGAGATCCACTACTCCAAACACCACGCGGGTTACGTGACCAAGCTCGACGCCGCGGTCCAAGGGCGGTCGGGGTTGGAGGGGAAGCCCCTGGAACAATTACTGGTTGACCTGAAGTCGATCCCCGATGAGGCGCGCGGCGCCGTCCGCAACAACGGAGGGGGGCACTACAACCACAGCCTGTTCTGGCCGTGTATGGCGGCCCCGGGGCAAGGCGGCGGTGGGCAGCCTTCGGGCGACCTGGCGGCGGCCATCGATCGTGACTTAGGGGGATTCGAGCAGTTCAAGGAATCCTTCAGCAACGCGGCGGCGACCCGGTTCGGGTCGGGGTGGGCGTGGCTGTGCTGCAAAGATGACGGGAAGCTGTGTGTGTGTTCGACCCCGAACCAAGATAACCCACTGATGAAAGGGGTCGTGGAGTGCCCCGGAACCCCGGTTTTGGGTTTGGATGTCTGGGAACACGCCTATTACCTGAAGTATCAGAACCGGCGACCCGATTACATCGCGGCGTGGTGGGGCGTGGTGAACTGGTCGAAAGTTTCGGAGAATTTTGAGAAAGCCACTGCATAGTCCGATCCACGTGGGTGAATCACGACGACCGGCAGAGCTGGACGGATAAAGGATGACTCCCCTCAACGCTTGAGGATGTACACACCGATGACCCATCCCCGATGACAATACGACGCGATCCGTGTACGCGGCAAGGAAATTTCTGGGCTCTCAGAGCACGGCCAAGGCAATCGCGATGAGACGGAGATAGGCGCTTCGCGTATCCAACGGTATCTTGCCAGGGTTGGCTATCCCATTAGATCTTTTCGAGGCGGGCGTACTGGAGCACCAGGGTCTTGACCCCGACCGTGAGAAACTTCACACGGGCGCGGGTCTGGGCTCCAGCGGGTTGGACGCTCATCACCTGCCCGACGCCGAAGTCGCGGTGGCGAACACGCGCCCCGGGGTTGAGGCCGCCGCGATCGTTCGAGTCACCGCTATCGAGATCGTCGCCGGCGGGTGGGTCGGCGTCGTCGTAGGTGTATTCGTAACCCCGGCCGCGGGTCTCTTCGGTTTGGGTCAGGTCGGTCTGGGTCATGTGCTGGTCGGGGATCTCGCTTAAGAACCGGCTGGGGATCGTGGGTTGGATCTGCCCGAACACGGTGCGGAACCGGGCGTGGGTCATGGCCAGGCGCCGCTTGGAACGGGTGATGCCCACGAAGCAGAGGCGGCGTTCTTCTTCCAGCTCATGGTTGTTCGTCTGGGCGCGGCTGTGGGGTAGCAGGTTCTCTTCGACCCCGATCATTGCCACAGCGGTGAACTCCAACCCCTTGGCCGCGTGGAGGGTCATGAGCGTAACCGCGCCCTGGGTGGTGTCGATCGCGTCGATATCACTGACCAGGCTGATCTGCTCCAAATACGCTTCGAGCTTCTGGGCCAGAGTCGGGGGTTGATCGCTATCAAACCCTTCCTGGGGGAACGCATCGAATTCATCGTCGAATTGGCCGGCGGAGCTGATCAGCTCCCCGAGGTTCATGAGGCGTTCCTGGTCGGGGTCGGACGCGTCGCCGGCGTAGTAGTCTTTAAGCCCAGACTCGTGGAGCACGCGCTCGAGGAAGACGCGCAGCGACGGGGTCCCGTCCTGGGGCGCGGGTGTTACGCTTGCTTGATCATCGACATCAATCCCGGCCTCTTGCCGCCACGCGGTGCACATCTCGTGAAACTTTTTGATCGCCGCGATCGCGCGGGGTTTGAGAGCCACCACGTGGTCCGGGTCGGCGACGACCTGCCCGAGGGTCAACCCCGCGGCGGTGGCGTGGGTCTGCATCGCTTTAACGGTGTTGGCGCTGATCTTGCGGGCGGGGGTATTGATGATGCGTAGCAGGTTGATCTCGTCAGCGGGGTTGGCGATCACGCGCAGGTACGCCAGAGCGTCCTTGATCTCTTTGCGGTCGTAGAACGCGGTGCCGCGGGCGATCTGATACGGGATATTCGCGGTGCGCAGGGCCTCTTCCATCACCCGGCTGAGGCTGTTGATCCTGTAGAACACCGCCATGTCCGACCACGAGACATCGTTCTTGTGATGATGGTTGACCAACCAATCCACGACCCACCGGGCCTCTTGATGCTCATCGTTGCAGGTGATCGCGTCGAGCGGTTCGCCTTCGTCGTTTTCGGTCCAGAGGGTCTTGTGGCGGCGGTGGGTGTTGAGCTGGATCAGGGCGTCGGCGGCGGCGATGATGTTCTTGGTCGACCGGTAGTTCTGCTCGAGCCGCACCGTGGCCACGCCGGGGAAGTGGCTTTCGATATCGAGGATATTGCGGATATCAGCGCCGCGCCAGCCGTAGATGGATTGGTCGGGGTCGCCGGTAGCGCAGAGGTTTTGGTGCTGGGCGCACAGGGCGTGGGCGAGCACGAACTGGGCGTGGTTGGTGTCCTGGTACTCATCGACAAGGACGTACTGATAGCGCTCACGCAGTTCTTCGAGGACCGTCGGGTGGTCGCGGACGAGGTTCACGGTGCGCATCAGCAGGTCGTCGAAGTCCAGGGCGTTACTCTTGGTGAGATTTTTCTGATAAGCCTTGTAGATCTCAGCGACCATGCGGGCGTAGTAGTCGCTGGCTTGGGCGGCGTAGGCCTGGGGGTCGAGCAGCTCGTTCTTGGCCTTGCTGATCGTGGCCAGGACCTTGCCGGGCGGGAAGTTGCTAGGGTTGATCTGAAGATCGGTGAGGGTCTTCTTCATCGCCCGGTTCTGATCGGAGCTGTCGTAGATGGAGTACCCGGGTGGTAGGCCGAGGTACTCCCCATACCGCCGCAGGGTCCGTGCGCAGAGGCTGTGGAACGTGCTGACCGTGACCGCCCGGGCTTGGCCTTCGGTCATGCGCTGGGCGACGCGGTGGTTCATCTCGGTCGCGGCTTTGTTGGTAAACGTGATGGCCAAGACGTTCCACGGGGCGATCCCGACGCAGCGCACCAGGTAAGCGATCCGCTGGGTGATCACCCGTGTTTTGCCCGACCCCGGCCCGGCCAGGACCAGCAGCGGGCCATCGACATGGGTGACGGCTTGACGCTGGGGTTCGGTGAGGCCGTCAAGGATCTCGGTTTCGTGTGGGGTTGATATAGATGAAGTCATGATGAGTAGACGCGGCGATCAGTTTATAAACACGGTTTAGCCCCGCGTGATTCACGCAGGGCTCATGAGCAGCAGGCGCATCCGTCCGATATCCGCACTGGCGGGCAAGCCGCCAGTGGCACACAGTACACAGCGATGCCCATACGCTTTCTTACCCTCACGCGGTCCAGGGATCAAGCGTTGGGGTGATGATCCTGCCGTTGCTGTCGAGGAAGATGGGCCCAACGGTGACCGAGCCGCGGCCGATGACGCTGCTATCGCCCATGCACAGGGCAGGGCCGGCCTCGCGGAACTCTTTCTTGATGCGTTCGATCTGGCGGTATTTCTTAAGGGCCGCGAGGATCATCTTGCCGCCCTTGAGCGTCCAGTGCGCGATCTTGAGCCACTTGGTGGGCAGGACCTGACCGATGGCCATCTCCGGGATGCTCTGGGCGATGTAGACGCTCCCGGCCACGTCGATCTCGACGTCGCGCGTGGTGGTCCTGCCTTGGTTGTTGCATTCGAGCTTCCCGCCGAGTTTGCCGGTGAAGTCGAGCTTGAACCAGACGTAGATCTCGTTGCTGGCATCCGGGCCGGCGTACTCGACGTTCTTGATCTCGACCGAGAGGATGTCGGGCTCAACGATCCAACGGTGCTGGGCCATGGGATAATCCTTTGGTGCGGGGTCAAATCGGGGGGAATTATGACGACGGACCAGGTGGCGTAGCGGGATGATAAGGGGCGGGTCGACGCTAGGCCATCGTCATGCTGATTGTAAAGTCTAGGCCCGTCGCCAGAAGCAGACAAGCAGAGGGATTTGGTGCCCAGGGCCGTTTGAATTGACAGCACTGGGAAAGCTCATGATGGAGGCGGGGGGGCCTGCACGGTCCGTTCCAAGTTCTCGGTGTTGGACCGTGTTTATACGTAGCGGATCGTTCGGCACAACCCCCGTGCGGGGTGACGTGTCGATCCGTCAGCCGTGCATCTGATTTCAAAGAATCTGGGCACGTCGCACGACCGGGACTGACCGTATGCCCAACGGTTTGCGTGCCTCGTCCGTGGCGAACGATGCGCTACGCATCGCGTATCAAAATACCGCGTCGGTGACGCGTGGACCTCGGGGATTTCCCTGCCGCGTACACGAATTGTGCAGTAATTTCATCCCGGCTCGGTATGAATCGTGCCCGGGACACGGCCTGTCCTGCCGGATCGAGATCGCATCCCGTTACGTTATCGGATGAGGATGCTGTAGTACCGGTCTGTGTCGATCTTTCGAAAGCTACCGGTGTTGAGGTTACCGTCGTCGATCAACCGGTCGATATCTTCCATGTACGTGTCACCGGGGTTTTCATTGGGATCAAGGAAGTGAACCCCGAAACACGAGGTGAAACCGAAAGAATTCTGCTCAAAATCCCACACCCCTCCGACCGGCGTCGGGCTCACCCAGCCGCGCTCGTCGACGTAGGGCTCCCAACCTGTGGGCAGCTGCCCCGACGATGCGTCCTCGACCAGCTCACCGGTGGCGTTCATATAAATCTGGGCCGCTTCGTTGAATCGGCCGATGCTACGGGCGAAAGTCGCCTGCTCGGCGGCGGCGTCGGCCATCGCGAACTGCGGGATCACCATCGACGCGAGGATCCCCAGCACCGCGACCACGATGAGCAGTTCAACGAGCGAAAACCCCTGGATCTTCTTCTTTCTTCTGGCGATCACGGTATCGGCTCTCATGGGTCCATCTCCTTCGCAGGTAAAATGATGTGGTGATGCGTTGTCCGCCCAGATAGACACACATCGCAAGCGGCCTGGACCAAATCAACGAAATGCGGCATATAGGGATCGATTTTCTCTACCTCATCAACGCCAAACAAACTATACGATTTGCCTATTTCTCATGCCAATGATTGACCCTATTTTTTCGACAAAATCACCGCCCCTCTTCAACATTCATCTGTCGTCACCGTCCTGGTGCCTGAAAATGTCTCAGGTTGCAAGGTTAGGATGGTGGGCCGGAAAGGTGTGTGATAGAGAATCGATTTTCAGACGAGCGGATCGTGGCTAACCTGCCGAAGGGCCGTTAAGGCAGGCGATCAGATCTGCCGCGAGCACGGGGCAAGCACCAATATTTTTTATAGTATCCATGACTTTGTCAGGTGGCCTGCTTGTGTAACGAACAAAGATTAACGGAAACGTCATATAAAACTTTTTCTATTATAGATGGGCCGGCTGCATTGGTCAGTAATCATGCGTTCGCCCCATCTTTCGACGCACCTTGTTTTTCTCGAATCAGGCGGACTTCAAGCGGGCGTGCGGTATCCATATGCATGTCTTGCTGCGGGAAGGCTATTTCCAATTCCGCTTTCCGGAACGCCTCGTCAATGGCCATGTGCAGATCATCCCGCACCTGAACAAGGTTGTTGATGTTTCCCACAAACACGCGTAAGTCAAAGTTCAAAGAGCTATCCCCGAACTCCCAGAAGACCACCGAGGGCGGCGGGTCTCGAAGAACCAGTGGGTGTTTTTTCGCGACATCAATCAATGTTTCTCGTGCCAACTTGGTATCCGAACCATACGCCACCCCGACCCGGATCACGATACGCAGCGTGGCGTCGGACAGCGTCCAGTTCACCAGTTGGCCCGTAATAAACTCCTTATTGGGGACGATCAGTTCCTTGCGGTCCCAGTCGGTGATCGTGGTCGCTCTGATCTGAAGTCGTGAGACCGTCCCGCTGATCTGCCCCACCGTGACCGTGTCACCCACGCGGAACGGACGCTCGAAGAGGATAATCAAGCCGGATATAAAATTGGCGAAGATCTCCTGAAGCCCAAACCCCAGCCCGACCCCCAACGCCGCCACCAGCCACTGAAACTTGGCCCATCCGATCCCTAGGGCATTGAACACAAGGCCGATGCCAACCGCGGTGATGAGATAACGGCTGATGGTCGCGATGGCGTATCGGCTACCCGGCTCCAGAGGCAGACGGTTCAAGGCCACAATCTCCAAGACGCCGGGCAGATTTCGGGCCGCCACGACCGTCACGATGGCTAGAACGAACGCCAATGCAAGATTGGCAAGAGTGATCGCGCGCATGACCTCATGGCCATCGACCATGACCGCCTGCTGCCAGAGTTCAATGTCGTCAAAGATGCGAAGCGCCGGCAAGACCGGTTCCCACACCAGCCATAACCCGACTAATGATGTGATCCCGATCAGGGTGCGCACCAGGCGGCGCGTGTGCTCGTTGATCGCCTCTAGCGTGATCTCCGGAAACTCTAAGGCCGGCGGCGGTGTTTCTGTCGCCCCTTTCTGCTGGCCACTCGTCGCTTGGGCGGCGGTAGCCGCTATCTGCTTTTCTCGAGCCCTCGTGACTTCGAGTTTCCTCTGGGCCACGAACAACCACCGCAACACGAGATCGTGCGCGAGGATAAGACCTAAAGCCAAACATCCCGTCGCCACCAGACGCTGAGCCAGCTCGTAGCTCGTATAGTAATAACCAAGCACCGCCATCCCGGCCAGCGCCAACGGTGCGCCGACGACGATCGGGTACCAGAGCCACATCAACCGTGACATCCAACTATTACGTTTGTGCGCTCGCAGCTCCTCGACCACCCCGCCGCGACTCCCCAACAAACGCTGAGCGAAGGCCGCCAGCGCGATCATCCCGACGATGAACGCAATGCGGCCAAAGCTTCGCCTGTAGAGATCCTCCACCCGCCATTCTGTCGCTGCGGCAATAAACCCCGTAACGACAAGGATCGGCATCATCCACCGCAGGTGACGACGCAACACCGCCGTGAGCTGGTCTCGCCATTGGAGATGAACCTCGGCGACACCTTGTTTGCGGCACAGCAAGCGGAGGAATTCAAGGACCAGAAACAGAGCCGACGCGGTCGCCAGACCCGCCCCAACCGCCTTCGCGAAATCCGTGGCATGGATGGACCGTTGAAGCCGCCACGCAATAAACCCCATCAGAAACGGCCAAGGGATGGCCAACACAAAGACGGCTGCGAATGCACCGATCGTTAGCCCAAAACGATCCGCGTAGACCGTCCCGACACGGCCACGGTACACGTCCAGTTGCACCTTGATACGCTTACGCGCCGCGAGGACCGCCACAAACCCGAGCCCAACCAGACCCGCCAATGCCGGCACAGAAGCCGTCTCCTGCCCAAGAAACCGAAGGGTATCCATCCAGCTTCTTGGGGACGTCGACCACTTAACAGACTCCCAAAGGTCATGAAAGGTCTGTAGGTCCACCGGGACCGCACTGGGGATCCACAACAGCTTTTCGTCGAGAAACAGAGCGTATTCGCCGGCCTTCTCGACGAGCTGTTTTTCTTGAAAATTTAGGCTGCTTAGTTCGTCGAGGTGCGTGCTGTACGCCTCCGTCAATTTATCCAGGAGCGATCGTTGGTCCTCAAGAAACTTGCCGGCCTGAGTTTCTAGGTCAAGCCTCTCGATTCCTGTTTGCGAGTCGGCTTCAAAATCCGACAACAGCTGCTCAAGGTATCTCTGGATGTCACTTAATTCCCGTCGGCGTTCTTGGATTCTTAAATACCTCAAGCCGTGCTCAGAAATCTGCTTCTTCCGTTCCGCGGCGGTCTTGCGGTAGGTGCGGATGTTCGGCAGGTTCTTGCGTTGCTCGCGGAGCACAGGGCCCAGCGCGTCGCTGAACCCGGCGATATCCAGCTTTTCACTGGCTGCTTTGTATTGGGTCTCGAGTTCTTTGAGCTGATGGCTGACCCTCTGCCGCTCTGACACCGCCAGTTCAATGTCCGTCACGAGCTGAGCCTGTTCTTTCGCCAGGTCGGCGTTCTGTTCGGCCAACCGGCTGATCAAGGGGTGCTTCCCCAGCGCGTCTCGCCGGGCACGCTCCGCCTCGTCACGGGCCTTGTCTGCCTCGGCACGGCGAAGTTCCTTGAGTTCTTCTCCTATTATCTTGATCCGCTCTTCTGCCAAGGATGTCTTTCGGGTGGTTAGGTCTCGCTGGGCAGTGAGCAGGTTTAACCGCACCGCTTGGCTGAGCAGTTCCTGCTCTATCATGTTGATCTCGGTTGAACGTGATCGTTTTCTCGCGATAAGAAAAGCTTGGCGGGCTTCGGTGAGCAAGGGGTTCTCATCCGCCGGGGGCGGGGTGTTGAGGTCTTTTTCAATCTCCGGCATCTTCTGCTGGGCACCGGCCAATTGTTGCCGCGCCTGGTCCGGGCGGGTTTGCTGACTCTTAATTTGTTGATCTAGATCCGACAGCTTGCTCTTAAGATTCGATAGGTCGGCTTGCTCCTTGGCAAGCTGTTGCTCGAGATCTTTAGCCGTTACACCCGATGACGGGGCCATCGTTGGAGAGGCGATTTCTGTCGAAAGCTGCTTTAACGCCTCTAGGACCTGTTGGGTCTCTTGGGGCGCTGACTCGATGGCCTGCTGAAAAGTAACCGCGTTGGCTGCATTTTTTTTTGCGGTCTCGAGCCGACTCAACGCCGATCGATATAGATCCAATACCTTGCTCTTGAGCGACTCCTCGAGTGCCTGATTGGATTCAAGTTTTTCGATCTTGGCTTGAACACTCTTGATCGTGAGGACATCTGGCGAAGCCTGGTCAGCATCAACACCTGAGACGGGACCTGGGACGGGGGCAGCCGGATCCTGGGCACAGATCGGACCTCCGATCAATACGCAGCAGACTAGAACCGTTGCCGCCACCCCGTTGCTTAATATCTTTGTCAAGTATGTACCCTTTTGCATGGATCGCTCATTATTTCACACGTGTGAAATTGGCCAACTTCGATGACCCGATTGTAGGATAAGTTGAGGTTATCCACAGCTTTATGAAGCCAAGGCTTTATCTGGCGTTTATTCCATCCATCGCGGAGTTGTTGTTGCTAAGAGGGTGTGAATAGGGGAACTACTGGCGGGATTGGGGTTGAACCGATGGATCGCGACCCCGGGTGAAAACCCGGCACGACTCCTGGACGCAGCCTGAAAATCTTCAGGGGTCACAACCACCGCCTCGACAGCGATTGGGTGCACGATCCGTAAAACCCCGAGAAATCTCTGTCGGGCACACGGACCGGCCCCAGCTACCGTCATGGACCGGGTACACACACCCCGCAGGTCCCCGTCTTTTCATGGCAATGTTTGCACTGGGTACAGTTTGAACAGGCTTTGCATGGGGATGCCCCAACACACTTAGCCATCAATCTCGATAAGGCCGGCTCATCACCGCCGAGTCCGATCAGAGCGACGATCAGAACTATCATCATAGCAACGGTGGCGACGATCAAGTGCTTCACGGTGTTACCTCCTGCGATCTTTACCGAATAAGTATACGCATCGAGTATCAACGTACCGCGTCGGGAACATCACTGACCCCGAAAATCCTCGTGCTGCGCACACAGACCATCTCGCCATTTCATCTAGGATGAGGATATCAATAATGAGAGGATGCCCTGTGTGAACCCAATGCCATGCAATCTTGAAGCCGCCATGACCATCATGCCAAAGTGGCCCCAAGCGAGCCACTAGGCCACGAGAGAACCTCTAGCGGAATCGGACATCGGGAAAACAACCGCGTACCATCAGCCCAAAACCTGGGGAATACCCCCCAGGTTTCCGATCCTATCGACCTATCTTCAATGAAAAAACCCTCTTTCTGGTCAAAACACGGGTAATCTTCACTGAAAGAATTTTCTGGCATGACCATTGCTTAACTACTTGTGTTGACACTTGCTCTCATGGGAGAGCCACAAGATGAAAAGTAATGGAACTAGATTACGAATCTCAGCTTAGGTTTATCAGCCGGTTCGTGATCAAGGAGACGACACATGAGAAAACTTTGCTCAACACCGTGGAGCTTCGTCTCACCGACGCGGCGTAAGCGTAGAGTAAAAAGCTAGGACAGAGATTCAATCGCAGCATGGGCTGCGGAAAGATTTTGTTGTGAGAATAGTCGCTTAAATGTAAAGATGCATTGAGCAATCTAATGCTGAGCCTATGCATCCTAAGAAATAGCAATGAGATAGGGCGGAGGCGATGGTTAGCTATCCAGTGAATCTGGATTAAAAAGCGGATAAGGCGGGACAGTTGATCGGCGGGCGTCGTGTCATGTGCGGGGCACGGCGTCCCGCGATCAACCCCTTCCTCCGGGTCAAGTCCGACGCTGCGGTAAGCAGCCGGGAACGCAAGACCCACGATAGGGGCCCGCGACCGAAACCGCCGTCGACTAGAAGTTTTAATGCATGGATATATATATGGTTGTGTTTAAATAAAAAGCAGATAAGGCGGGACAGTTGATCAACGGACGTCGTGTCATGTGCGGGGCACGGCGTCCTGCGATCAACCCCTTCCTCCGGGTCAAGTCCGACGCTGCGGTAAGCAGCCAGGAACGTAAGACCCACGATAGGGGCCCGCGACCGAAACCGCCGTCGACCAGATGTTTTAATGCATGAATTTATATGTGGTTATGTTTAAATAAAAAGCAGATAAGGCGGGACAGTTGATCGGCGGACGTCGTGTCATGTGCGGGGCACGGCGTCCTGCGATCAACCCTGGTCGCGCTGGCAAACCCTCTAAAAATTGACCGCCACGTCCATGTCCACCACCCTGGCTAAGCCCTGACTCGATGGCAGTTTATCAGGCCAACCGGCGTCGAGGCATCATCACCGCTCCAAAGACCGATAGCAGCACCGCGCTCGTGGGTTCGGGGCACCAGGTAAGGCAGTTATGCAGGTCGTGGATCGCAAAACCTGCGAAGTTCGACCAGGCTAGAAAATCTTGCTCAGCCACGGCCAGGCGGAGGTTCATCTCCTCGTACCCGTCATCGTGGAACGTTGTCGTGGGGAGGATCCCCGGCTGGATCGGCAGGGTTTCGACCCCGATCACGACCGGCTTGCCCAAGGGGTCGGCATAGTCGAGCTCGTTGCGGGCGTCGTCGACGAGCCGGACCGAGTCGTCGACGTAATCCAGGATCGAGACGTAGTCGGTGATGTCGATCACATGCTCATGGAGGCCCTTCGTGACCCCGTTCCATTCGATGGGCGGGGTATCGGGCGAGGTGTCATACCACCGCGGAATCGCCGGGCCGATGGGGATGTCCGAACCCGCTTCGTCCTTTCGACGCATGTACTCAGCGAGCAGATCGAGGTATTGCACGGCGCGGACCTCGTATTGATCAAAAAAATCGCTGAGCAGGTACGGCTCGATATCGGTGTTGACCCCGACGAATCGCTGGTCGGCGCTGGTAACAGCGGCGTTGTAATCGAGGATCCGCTGCAAGCGTGCTTCGGCCGCGGGTCGGTTCGATGGCAGGATGTCCGCTTCGGTGTTCAAAGCCGCCGAACCTATCAACGCCTGGACTTCGACCCCCCTGGCGTGCAACTGGGAGACCAGGTCGTGGTACTTTTCGGGCTCTTCGAGGAGGACGTTGCGTCCCTGAAACTCGTCAGCGTATAGGTAAACCGTCCCGAAGTTATGGCGGTCGATCGCCTCAAATACCTTGCCGCGGAACGTCAGATCATCGAGCATGTTGAAAGTGATCGACTCCCAGACCCAGGTCGTACGCGGAAATGTATCGGCCGATGCGGAAAACGCGACACCCAACGATCCGACCCAACCCAAGATGACCCCAAGCTTTTTCATCGCGTCTGCCCTTTCGATATGACGCAAGCTTCCGCTTGCTAAGGCCTATGTCAAAACCCCGTTAGACGTTGAAACTTGACGAGCCAGCCATGATCTCGTGATCAAGGACTCTCGATTCGTGGCGGTCGTCCTCGCGGCACAACTTGGCCAGCCAGAGGTGTGCCTGTTTCATCCCCGGGGCCATCCCGAGGCACGTTTCAAATGCCTGGATCGCCTGGTCAGCCAGCCCCAGCCCCGCCAACGCCCGGCCCAGGAGGTAGTGCCCCGACGGCAGGTGGTGCCGTAACCCCACCGCGTGCAGCGCGTGTTCAAGTGCTTCTTCGTTGTCGCCACGGGCCAAGGCCACCGACGCCAACCCGGCGTGCGCGTGGGCATCGTCGCTGTCGTATCCGATAGCCCGGTTGAATGCGTCCTGGGCCTCGTCCCATTGCGACAGCTGGGCGTAAGCCTGCCCGATCACCGTATCCAACGCCCCGCGGTCGGGCCCGTTCGCCTGGGCACGCTGTAAATGTTCTAACGCCTGGTCGGGGCGGCGCAGCCCCAGGTGGATCTGCCCTAGCATCAGCTGAACCACCGCTGTTTGAGTCACCCGATCCTCGAGGCCTTCGAGCACCCCGCGGGCCTGGTCGTAATGGTCGAGGCGCAGACGACACCGCGCCAGCTGGACCGCGAACCAAGGCTCGTTTGGATAATCCCGGATCAATCCTTCCCACACGGGGACCGCTTGATGAGCACGGCGGCTATCGTTGAGCGCCAACCCTAAATTCGTTTTCAAGACACGCGTGGTCGACTTGATCGTCTTCTGGGCGTCATCGCTGGGCGGGTCGATATACCCCAGCTCCACGAGGTGGTGGATCGACTCGGCGCTGGCAACCGGGTCTTCGCGCTGGTCCGGGGCGTGGGTGCCGAAGTCGCCCTCGATCATGTCCCAGCTCACGACGCGGTCGGGATTGACTGGCTTCTCGAAGATCTCCAGCCACGGCCGCCCATCCATGTCGCCACCAATCGCCAGCCCCAGCATCGCCATGATCGTGGGTGTCACGTCCAGGATCGTCGCCCCGTAGAGCCGCTGGTTCTTTTTGACCCCCGGCCCGCTCACGCACGCGACCCCGTACGGGCGGTGCCACTGCTCGGGATTTTCCAACCCATTGATCGACGGGCGGTGGGGGCCGCTGTGGAACCCATGATCGCTGACCAGCACCACCGTGGTGTCCGGCCCGGCGTACCGCAGCAGGGCCGCGAGCATCATGTCGTGGAATCGGTAGCACCCGTTCATGACGTCCCCATAGAGCTGGGCGTCACGCTCGTTCATCGCCGTCATCCGTTGGCCGTGGTACGGCATGAATACGTGGCCAAACTGGTCGATCGCGTCGTAGTAGATCGCCATGAAATCCCAAGGCTCTTGGCACATGATCCTGCACGCCGCGGCGTGGAGGGTAGATACCCTCGCCAGCAGCATCGCCAGCTTCATCAACCGAGGGTCTTTTTTCTGATCGATCTGCGCCGCGAGCGGGATAAATGGCAACAGGGCGTCGCGATTGAGCTGCCGCGGGTCGACGCATAGTCCCGCCAATGCCTCTCCGAGGTGTTCGGGGTAGAACGTCCCAGGATTGAAAGACAACTGCGCCGGCTGGGCCATCGCCCGGGCGACGTAGTGATCGGTCACGACCGTGCCGCGGATCGGCTCGGCGGGGTGGGAGGCGAACCAGCCTACGACGTTGGACCGAAGCCCGTGGTGCGAGAGGATGTTCCAGATCGCTCTGCACCGGCGGCTGGTGCTGGTTACGGGGCGGATCCCGGTGGCGTCGGGCTTGGGTTCGGTGAACCCGAGGATCCCGTGCTTGTCGGCCCGCTTGCCGGTGGCGATCGAGTTCCACAGCATCGGCGACAACATCGGCTGGATCGTCGCCAGGTTCCCGCTAACCCCGCCTTCGATCAACCGCGTCAGCGTGGGCATCTGGCCCTTGGCCATCAGCGGGCGGATCATCGCCCAGTCGGCGGCGTCCCAGCCGATCAGCAGTACTTTTTTAGCCACCGCGTCCGTCATCGATTGCTCCCGGTGATCATCGATTACGTTTTGATGTGATCCAGTCGCCTTGCCAACCAGCGAAGGGGTGATGGATCACGGCGCGTGGAATCAGGACTAGGAACGACGACCACGCAGGGCCAACGCTCCGCCGCCGGCGGCCAGCAGGGCTAACGACCCCGGTTCGGGGATGAGGATCCCTTTGCCCGGGATGGTCTCGTAAGCGATTTTTGTGATCGTGGCGAACCGGGGGTTGAACGACCCGTCGATCTGGGCCCAGCCATAGTGGGTGGTGCTTTCGCCGCGATCGAAACCCGGGCCGTCGGGGATGGTGGCGTCTTCGCCGATCTCGAACTCGAACCCGACGTAACCACCCCTGCCCAGCGCGTTGATGCCCAAGACACCGAAGTTGTAGCTCGTGCCCCGCAGGATCGAGCCGTCTCCTGGGTTGGCTGTGTTAGCGTCGACCGTATCGATCTTGGCGGGATCGATATAAAACCCGGCGGGGAAGGTGAAGATGTAGTAATCGTCCCCATTGCTAAGCGTCCAGTTGAGTGTTTTCCAGGTCCCACCGATGTCGGGGTCGTTTTCATCAAACCCGAACGACCGGATCTGGATGCTGTTGGTTGTGTTGTCGATCACCGCGGCATCAGGGAATCCGTCACCATCGAAATCGATATCGAATGTATTGCTGCTAGCGTCGACCGTCACCGGCGGGTCGATCACCTTGACGATGACCTTTCCCTCAGCCTCTTGCCCAAATCCAAAAGCCCCCAGCCCCGCCGCAGCAGAGTAGGACATCAAACGACACAAAGACGATTCTTGGATCTTACTAGGATGCACTGATCACTCCTTCATTGAAATTTAGGTTGGAAAGATGAGATCCCGGACCCGTAAGCAGAACAAACTTCTCTTGAGACCTCTGAAAAACCACTCCCACGTGGTGCGACACCGTCGTTGGCAGCTTGTCAGCAGGGGCTTTATAGATCGTCAGCCTGTATTTTTTCACAGGTTACTCTTAAACCTCATATATTGACCAATCTTTTGCATATTACCCATATTAACTCTCGTAAGCAAGCATCATTAAAACATCAATCACGCAGACCCACGGTCTTTTTTAAGGTGATGTCATGATTAAAACATCAATGAGCCTCTTAACCATAAATACGAATGATCTCGTTATCGTTACATCAGCAGCGACGGGAATATTTCCCGAGCCACTCACTAAGCTACTCATCATGGTTCGCTGGTGTCGAGGGTGTGAACGAGTCGGGGTTGCGGAGTGAGTCGTCAAGCGGTGTGGATGGGTCAACTCTCGTCTGATTACCCGTACGTTCGTGCAGACCGCGCGTCGGTGACGGGATACCAGTACGTCATGCCACACGATTTTACGGGTAAGGTATCGATCCCGGATGATAATACGGCGTAAGGTTGTCCTATTGATCTTTGAATTGTTGACTTAACTGCTCTGGAGTTAGCTCGGTCCTGAAAAACCCATCTGCTGGCAAGCCTCGGAATTAAGTCAACAATTCAAAGATCAATAAGAGAGGTAGGGATGCCCACGAAATCCTTGTCTGAGGGCTGCCAGCCCGCAGCTAGAGCCTCTTGGGAAATAATCTGTCCTTTCCTGTGGGGGGCGACCTATTTTTTACGTGCCCACGAGGAGGGTGAGTAACTCCATTGATGTCGATTTATTTAGTGACGTAGCACCTAGTGCTTTGTCACGTTTGAATTTTCGGGTCCATGGCTCGCTGGGGGGCCAACCTGAAAATTTGGTCGTGGCCGAGCACTAGGCCAAGTTTGTGACCTGACCCGGTCATTGAAGATCGGAAAAAACCAGACGACCCAAATAAGAGATAAGATACGCTAACGTGACCTCCGGAGATCTTTGCGTGTCAGAGCTGCTTTGTCCACAATGCCAAGGGCCCACACTGGCCCGTGATCAGCGTGCCCGGATCGTGGTGTGCACCGTTTGTAGCGGTCGGTTTCGTCGTGTACTGAGTTTCTCGGACTGGCTGATCCCCCACGATCAGAATTTCGCGCAATACGAACTCATCGAGCCGCTGGGTTGCGGGGCGTTTGGCGTTGTATGGAAGGCCAAAGACAGCCAGCTGGGCCGGTACGTAGCACTGAAGATCCCTCACGCCGGGCCTCAGACGACGCCCGAATACGCCCAGCGCCTCATGCGTGAAGGCCGCAGCGCCGCGCAGCTCCAGCACCCCAACATCGTCTCGGTTCACGAGGTTGGCCAAGAGGGGGCCGTCCCGTATTTGGCTAGCGAGTTTGTCGACGGCCAGCCGCTGGCGTCGCTGATGACCAAGCAGCCGATCGGGTTGCAGGAGGCCGCCCGCCTCGTGGTCGCGGTGGCCCACGCGCTCGACCACGCCCACCAGCGCGGGGTGATCCACCGTGACATCAAACCTTCGAACATCATGATCCGCCACTCGCAAGACGGGGTCGCGGTGCCGGTCTTGATGGATTTTGGCCTGGCGCTGCGTACGGGTGCCGAGGTGACCATGACCATGGACGGCGATCGGCTGGGCACCCCCGCGTACATGAGCCCCGAGCAGGCGCGCGGCGAGGCGCACCGGGTGGACGAGCGGAGTGATATCTACAGCCTCGGCGTTGTCCTGTACCGGTTGATCACCGGCCAGCTGCCGTTCACCGGCAGCGGCGAGATGCTGTACTACCAGATCTGTTACGCCGACCCCCCTCCGCCGCGTACCCTCAACCGCCAGATCCCCCGCGACCTAGAGACCATCTGCCTCAAAGCGATCGCCAAGCACCCGGACCACCGTTACGCCACCGCCCGTGAATTGGCCGACGACCTGCTGCGGTTCTTGGACAACACCGCCATCGCCGCCCGCCCGGTGAGCCGTTGTCAGAAGTTCGCGCTATGGTGCAAGCGCCCCGAACGGATCAAGCACGCGGGGATGTTCACGATCGTGATCTGCTCGTGCTGGCTGGCGTTGAAGTCTCTGGGCCTGCTGCTGGTCCTGGCGGGCGTGACACCGCCGGGCATGGCGATTGACCGTGGACGACTTCCGGAGATTATCACCTACTTCTGTTCCTTTATCTCCATGGCGTGCTCGTTGATCATCATCGGATACTACGTAATGGCCCGCCGGCGGTGGGCGCTGTACGCCGCGTTGATCGCGGGGGTCTTGCTGTCTGTTTTTACGCTCTCGATGGCCTTGGGGGTATTCCCGTCCGATCTCGGGGGCCTGCACCCGAACGCGGGCAATCGATTCCTTTATTTTATGACCTGGTCGTTTATTTCCAGCTCGGTATCCTTCATGCTGCTGATCGGCCTGATCGCCTGGCACGCCAACCGCCAGATGGTGGGCGGCGCCCCACCGAGCCAACTGGACGACCCCGACCGCGAGGACCGTGAAGACAGTTTCCCGTTTATGTCGACCGAGCACCCCGCCAAGCACTCGGGTTAGAAATGCCCCAAATCTCGAAGCTGCGTCGTGTCGCGCGTCGGCGTGCGAAGGTCGACCCATCGCCGCTTGGCGGGTGGTTTCAAACCGTCGAGTAATGAGCCGACACGCACGCGCAGATCCCAAAGCTGCTCCGGGGTGAGATCGTCGTAACGGAGCGTGCCCGCATCACTCTCACTGGACTTCTCGAAACCCGCTTCAACGCCTAGCCGCTTCCGTGCCGCCTCACCCACGGCCCACCTCGGCAGCCCCAGCGACCTCGATAGGATGGTCAGATACTCCACGTCCTGCTGCCCACGCCGGTACGCTTTGAGCCGGAGGCTGGGGACCGGGCCTCCGTCCCCGACCGGCCCGCCGGGATAGAAAAGGGACAACGAGTCGGCTTTCTCCCATGATCGATTGTTCCCAACGGTCTGCCAAGGCAGCACACCATCGGCCCCTAAACACCACGCATCAACGCACCACGCCGCGGGCTGCACGTTGGATCGGGTAATCGCGTTCGACCCGCCGTACTCGTAAACCAACTGCCCCCACCGGGCTTTGCGGCCTATCACCACTCGGTGATACGAACGCATCGCCCCGCTGACCACGTTCACATCCAAAAGACCATCAAGCAGATCTCGCTGCCACTGCGGCCGGGAGATATCACAACGGAACGCCATCTTGACGTCGCCCCGTACCGGGGTGACCGCTTCGTGAAACGCCGTGCCGTACCAGCGCAACGCCCAAAAATCTTGGGTATGGACCGGCTCGTCAAAGATCCACGGGGCGCTGCACCGGCCCCAGCCCGGTCTCTTGAAGAACACCTTATTGTTGAGATAAAACTCGAAATGCGTGTCGTTCCAACCCCGGTCTTTGAGATGCCCGGTGAACCGCCGACACGCGTCCATGAATTGCCGCCGGTACCCGGGCGTAAATGCCTCATCGGCCCAGTACGAACCCTTAAAAGAGCGTTCGAGGTCCATGGGCCAGTTCTCGTTTATCGGCAGGTAGAATGCATCGATCGGCACACTTTTTCGAGGCAGATCTTTAAACGCGGACCCGTCTAGCAACGGCCCGAACCGACGATCAAAACGGCGCCAGTCCCAGCCGTCGCCCCGACGATCCGGGGCGTGACCCCCGCGCACCTGACCGGTCCAGTTGTACGGCAGACGGTTAAGACATGTGCGGTGGATATGGGCCAGGCGGTAGTACTTCACCTCTTGAGGGGGCCCCGGCAGGCCGTAGCAGTTCATCTGCGGAATAAAGGACAGATAGTCTGGGAGGGTAAAGTCCCACACCCGCAGTTCGATCTCTACATCGATCGCCCCGTCTTGAGTCTCTAGGCGCAGCGTCCCTTCTTGGATCCCCGCCGGCGCGTCGTGCGGCACGTAGATCTCTGCTAGCAAGGTTGTGAAGCGTTGGCCCTTGACCGGTTCACGGCCTCGGGATTTCCACGGTTCGATCACCGGATCCGGCAGGTCACCGATCGGGGTCGGAACAGGTAGCGGGCACAGAACCTTCGTTCGGGCAGCTGCCGGACCGCGGTTCGGGAACCGGAGGCTAGCATGGACCGGCTCAGGATCCCCTTCCAGCAGAATCTGAAACGACACGAACTCGTTCTTCGCCGCAAACAACCGCACGAGGTTTTGCGATGCAGACCAGAGGTGATTGGCTTGCAGGTAACCGTCCTGGTGTCGCGGGATCATCTGTCCCGTCACCGGATGTACCTTATCCAGTGGGTCGATGACCGAAACCTTGAATTCACCCAGCCGAGGCGGTGACGCTAACTCCGCGAAGAGCTCAACGGGTACTACCACCGACGCGAGCGGGTCTGGCGGGGCAGGACCCGATAGCTCAGCCCAACCTACCGATACCGGCCCTCGATTCCCGGCTGCATCAATCGGGCGAACGCCAACGGAGATCTTCGATCCCGGTTCAAAGCCAAGGTCTCGAAGCAACATCGTGACCGGTTCGCCGGCCCGCCTGGCCATGGGGATCAAGTACCGGGGGACCGCCTGGGCATCGTCCCAACGAAACGGCGAGGCGTCGTCGACCCGCACGTCGAACCCGATCGTGCCCGCGGGGCCTACGTCTGCGGGTGTGTTCCACGTGATGATGGCCTGCCCGGGGGGTAGTGGTTCATCCGCCCTGGCTTGTCCAACTCGGTCGACTCCTACCGGTGGGAGATGATCTTCAACGCCGAGCTCGACGGTTAAATAGGGTCGCAACCGGCGCCCCGCCTGACGGCTAGCGAAGTACCGATTCGGGAATAAGTGGTAGGTAAACCGTTGACCCCGGCGGGTGTATTCACTGCCCACATCATCGAACACCACGAAACCGTAACTGACCCCGGCCACTCGCGCGGCCACCACGGCAGGGCGGACCGCCACATGCTGCCACCCATCCGCTGACGGTGCCGTGGCGTCCGAAAACCCCCAGATGGTGTGGCCCCGGCCGTTGATCACCGCGGTGATGTCACTGCCCGGGTACGCCCAGAAGCGCCGGTCTTGCTGAGCCCAGAGAAAAGACGCCGCCCCCACCCGCGGACGGTAAGTTGTTGAGACCCCTTCCACCCAGTCACTAGCGAGGGTGGATACCGTTAACCTGCGTTGCGGATCCTTGCTGCGACAATGCAGGTGCAGGGTCGCAGCGACCACGACCCGCCCTCGGACCGGGGAGGGATCGACATCGATGATCGCGAATTCCTGGATCCCTTTGGTCTTGAGGCGTGACGCCCCCCCGAGGTTCGCGTCACGCTCACCTTCGACCGAAGACACCCAGGTATCTCGGGTGACCGGCAGGTGAACCACCTCGAGAACGTCCTGAATCTGATTCGGTGGGGTCCCGCCCGCCGCCGCGGCCCCGGGTGTGCCTCGGATCAGAAAGATCACGACCAGCAGTACACTGTGAGCGATTTGCCGAATCATAGTGAGCCCGGGTCGAAACCCATCGATTGAACACCTATCCCTGCCCAGCGTCCGGCCTTGCCGACCCCGAGTGAAAGTACGACAGGGTTCGTGTACACGGCAAGGAAATTTTCGATATCCAACACACCATCGTCGCGGTGTTTGGAAACGCGATGCGTCTCTTGGCTTGGCCAACGGTTCGGACCATCTCCACAGCCCGATCGGGTATAAGGTATACAAACCGCCGGCCGTAAGCTGGCTTGCTGCTGATTGCCGCAAACGTCAGAATAAACTTGAGAGGATGCGCTGTTTATGACCGACACGATATCACAGGCTAGAGGCATCACGATCATCGGCGACGGGGCCATGGCCACGGTCTGTGCCCTGCTGCTAGAAAGCCGTGGCTGCCGGGTAACCATCTGGGGTTCGTCCCAGGAACACATCGACGAGATGATCCAGACCCGGGAGAACCGCCGCTACCAGCCCGGGTGCCGGATCCCCGATTCGGTGCGGCTGACCACGGACGACGCGACCGCGTTCGGCGATGCGCATCTGATCGTCTCGGCCATCCCCACCCAGTACCTGCGCAAGGCGTGGCAACAGCTGGCCCCGGCCGTGCCCGATGATGTGCCGATCGCCTCGGTCTCGAAGGGGATCGAGAACACGACCCTGCTGCGACCCACGCAGATCATCACCGATGCGCTGGGCAAAGCCGGGGACCGGCCGATGGTGGCGCTATCGGGCCCGACCGTTGCCGATGAGCTGGCGCGGTGCCTGCCCGCGACCGTGTGCGCCGCCAGCGAAGACGACGCGATCGCACTATTGGCTCAAGAGATCTTTACCACCCACTGGTTTAGGGTCTATACCCACCGCGACCTGCTGGGCGTGGAGCTAGCGGGGGCCACGAAGAACGTCATCGCCCTGGCGGCGGGGATCCTCGACGGTTTACAGGCGGGCAACAACGCCAAGAGCGCGTTGCTATCGCGAGGATTGGCAGAGATCACGCGCCTGGGCGTGGCGATGGGCGCTTCCCAACAGACGTTCTTTGGGATCGCAGGGGTGGGCGACCTGGCGACGACCTGCTTTTCACCCACGGGGCGCAACCGCACCTGCGGCGAACAACTGGGCAAGGGCCGCAAACTCGAGGAGATCCTCAAATCCATGCCCGGCGTCGTTGAAGGGGTGCCCACCACCCGTTCCGTCGTCGAGCTGGCCGAGAAACACGGCGTGGAGATGCCGATCACGCAGACCGTGTACGATGTCCTGTTCGACGGGCTCGACCCGATCGAAGGGATCAGCCGCCTCATGAGCCGTCAACGCAAACCCGAGCGGGTGGGATGAGGCGATGGCTCAGGGACAACCTATCTCTTCTTCTTTCTTACCCTGACTGAACTCGACGGGAACGATACCGATGCCAAACTCGTCCGACATTCTTAACGCCTCGCTGATCTACCGCGAAGACTTCAATAATGAGCTGCGGGTGATCCGCATCCGCCCCGACAGCGGGGAAGTCGCGCCGTTCAAGCCCGGGCAGTTCACCACGATCGGCCTGCCCAGAGACCCTTCGGACGAGCCACCCGCCAACGCGCCCCAGGGCCCGGGCAAGCCGCGGACCCGTCTGCTGCGTCGGGCGTTCTCGATCGCCTCGTCAGCCAACGAGCGCGACCACCTCGAGCTCTACGTCGTACTGGTCGACGACGGCCGGTTCACCCCGATGCTCTGGGACCTAAACGAGGGCGATAAGATCTGGATGGACGACAAGATCAAAGGCGGGTTCACGCTCGACGGCGTGCCCCCGGACAAGGACCTGGTCCTGGTCGCCACCGGCACCGGGTTGGCCCCGTATCTCTCCATGCTACGCACCCACCGCGGGCAAGACCGTTGGCGGCGGCTGGTCATCATCCACGGTGTCCGGCTCGCTGATGACCTTGGGTACCGCGAAGAACTCGAGCGGGCCAGCGCTGAAGACGAGACCGTGGTCTACCTGCCCACGGTCACACGCGAACCCGACGACTCAGACTGGCAAGGCCTGCGCGGCCGGGTCCAGGCCGTGCTCGAGCCCGAGGCGTACGAACAAGCCGTCGGCGCCAAGCTCGACCCGCAGCAGTGCCACGTGTTCTTATGCGGCAACCCGGCGATGATCACCAGCAGCGAAGAGATGCTCAAGGGCCACGGCTTTACCCTCCAGACCCGTGACCAGCCGGGGAATATCCACTTCGAGCGGTACTGGTAGGGGCACGGACCCCGGTGGCTCTTTGACGGTTTGGAGACCCCTCCTGAATCGAAATACCGCGTCGAGCACGGCGTTGAATTCGATCATCTCCGTGCCGCGTTTCTCTTTCATGCCGTATTCTTATCCGGGGTCGGTATCATGTGATTCATCGCATGGACACAGACGAAAAACAACCCGAACCCGATCCGGTGCGGTCCGGCGAGACGCCGCTCTGCTTGCACTGTCTTAAACCGGTCGATCCTTTGGACCACACCTGCACCGCCTGTGGTGGGGCGATCGGTCAGTTCACTCCCAATTTACCCTTTGAAAATATCCACTGGCAGGCACAGATCTGGGGCAAGATGTGGCGACAATTATGGTCGCCTAACCTCGGGGTTATCGCGAAGCTGTTCCGTTTGGTGATCATTGTTTGGTTCGTGCCGTTGCTGCTTATTGGCCTTGTTCCGGTTTGTTGGAAGAAATTGCGAAGCGATACAAGCCCACCGGGCCCCAAAGACCCGGACCCCCTGTCGGGCGAGAGCGCTAGATAGGCTCCGCAAGCGCAAGAAACAAGTATCGCGGTGCAGAGACCCTCTATCTTGGGATTCGTACCGGCAGATAAGCCGTCATCGCGCCCGACGCGGCATTGGTAACAGCCAACGCCTCAGTTGGCGATGAGCCGTTCCATGGGCACGGCCACCGTGAGGTATTGCCGGTGATGTCTGATTGTGTGGATTAGGTCGTTTGACCGTGATACAAAATGTTCATACGCATCTGGCTCTAGGTGAACCCGGTCTTACGGCTATCGTATGTACCCCTATCGATCACGTTAGTCTCTGCCTGAAAAATCATCTTGGGGGTCCATCGGGTGCCCCCGACGTCATCGATGCGGTTTTTTGATCCGTGACGCGTATAGCAACGGACGCACCGGGGCGACGATAGACACGTCTTCTCGCGTTTAACATCGATTAGGAGTAAGCCATGGGTCACTGGCTGCGCGGCGCCACCGCGCTAGGAGTATGTTGCTGCGTACTGATGATCACAGCGGATCGGTTGTTTTACGATCAGCCCATGGGTTGGACCGTCGGCCTGTTTATCGCGTTGGTGGTTTTGGCCCTGTGGGCGCGGAAAGGTCGGGGGCTGCATCGGTCTTTCGGAGGCAAGACCGGGCTTGCGATGACGGCCGGGTTGGTGGCGGCGTTGTTCGAGTACCCCGCGATACTGGCGGTGCTGGTAGCCGCGGTGACACTCGTGAGCTTGGCGATCCTTTCACGGCATGACTTTAGGGTACCCCTGTCGGTGTGGGTGGGGTCGGTGGGCCATTTCTTCGTCCTTGGATGGACGCGGTTTTTTATAGATAGCAGGTTGATCCCCAGATGGCTGTTGTCCCGATCCGGTAGATCAGCACAACAGATACGCGGGCTACTGCATTGGGTGGCTGCGGCTGGGTTGAGCATGATCTTTGTCTTGCTGTTCTGGCTGGCCAACCCCGTGATTACCGGCTGGGCCTCAGACCTCGGGGAACTTTTTCATGCCGTGACGGCTAACCGGATTCTCCTATGGTCTCTCGTGCTGGTGTGGTCGTGGGCATTATTACGCGGGCGGGGTCGGCGGCGGCGGATGGAGATGGTCATGCGCGACGGGGTCGTCCATTTTGTGCCCCGCGATCGTGTTAAGACGTTCGTGGCCCCGAAAGACCCACTGGCCGGGTGGCTGATCCGTGTGTTATCGCCGCAGCTGGTCGTGCGGTGCCTCGTGGCCTTCAACGCGGTGTTCGCGGTCCAGACCGTGCTAGACGTGATGTATCTGTTCGGTGGTGCTCAGCTGCCCGATGGGATGACCTACGCCCAGTACGCCCACCGAGGGGCGTACCCGCTGATCGTCACAGCGTTGCTGGCAGCGATGTTGGTGCTCGTCACGTTCCGGCCCGGCAGCCAGACACAGAACGACCCTTGGTGCCGGCGGCTGGTGTACCTGTGGCTGGGGCAGAACGTGTTCCTGACGATCGGGTCGCTGTGGCGTTTGGGGCTGTACATGGACGCCTATAGCCTCACACGATGGCGGCTGGCCGCGGGGATATGGATGGGCTTGGTTGGCGTCGGCTTGGTCTTGATCGTCGCGAAGATCGTCGCTGAGAAATCTAATGCGTGGTTGGTACGAACCAATATGATGGCCACCCTAGCGGTGCTCTATGTGTGTTGTTTCCTCAACCTCGACGGGTTCATCGCGAATTACAACGTCCGCCACTGCCGCCAGATCACCGGGACCGGGCAACCGCTGGACCTACGCTACCTCGAACAACTCGGCCCCGACGCGCTGCCGGCGATGGAGGCTTTCCTGCATCATGCACATGACCCGTTGACCGATCCGCTGTTCGAAGACGCGGTTCTCAAGAGCATGTCCCGCCTTAAACAGAAGCTCAAAGGAGATCTATCGGATTGGCGGGGTTGGAGCTACCGCCGCCAGCGTTTGGCGGATCGGTTCTTGTCGAACGAACCCCCAAACCGCGATCGAACACAGGCCGTTTTATCCCCCACGTTCCCCGGGTCAATGATGCGGGATTAAAGGGCGGCGGCGTCCGGGCGACCTGCGGCGCCGACGTCCAACTCTGAGACCACCTCTTGTATAAAATCCTGCGCCCAATCGCGGATCTCGTCGCGCACACGCCGAAAAAGCTCTTTGAGTTCATCGGCCGGCAACCCGGGCCGGTCTGGGTCATCGAAGGGGTGATGGATGATTTTATAGCCGCTACCCCTGCCCGATCCTAGCAACCCGCTGAGGTCCGGACACGCGCCCCGGGCGCGGTCGCAAACGGTGACCACCATATGCAGCCGCTTGCCGATGAACTCGTCGAGGTGTTTAGACCGTTGACCTGACAGATCCACACCGGACTCGGCCATCACCTCAATAGCCAGTGGGTGGACGCCCCCCGGTTCGGTTCCCGCGCTATGGACGGTCACGTCCGCCTCGGCGCGATCGGCGAAGTGACGCAGCCAACCCTCGGCCATCTGAGATCGGCCCCGGTTGGCGGTACACACCACGAGCACGTGTCGCGTGACTGGCATCGCGGCAGTGTAGCCCGTGTCCTTACCGTCAAGCAAATACTGATGAGCGGGCGGTGCTACTGGGTCACGACCGGCGCACTCTTGGGCATCATGGAGTAGTGCGGCTGATTCGAGATCCGCCGTACCCGCTCGAGGTAGTCCTCGATCAGCAGGTGGTTCTCAGACGTCGTGCGCACCGTCATGAGCATGCCGAAGACCTGGATAGCGCTGTCGGAGCGGTCCCACTGTTCGGTGACCACCAGGTCGTGGATCGTGTTCATAAGGACCTGGATCTCCTGCGGCGGCGCGTCGTTGAGGCCCAGTCCGTCGAGGCTGTACGCCCGCACCATGGTCTGACTCCGCAGGTCACCCCGCTGGGTGATCACCGTCTTAGATTCATCGCCAAATAGGCTGGCACAACCGGTCGCCGTCGCGGCACAAAACACCAAACCAGCCAGACCCAACACAGATACGGGGGTAGCGCGCACCATAGCCCTCCTCCTTCTTCTTCGTGAAACGTAAATAAATTTTATTAACTTAAAGGCCCTGACGCACAGTGCGCCACGAAACTCTATAATAACTATATCCCTCGAAGTGCGATAAGCCAGTGAATTTGACTAAAATTATACGTTTTTTTCAAAAATATCGATCGCGACGTGCTTCGGGTGTCAACCGCCTGTGCCCAGGGCGTGGCCTTTACGGACTATGACGACACGACCCTACCCCGTGCCGCTTAGCCGACGCACCGTGTGGTCGAACCCCTTGACCATCGCGACCTGCATCGAGTAGACGATAAACCCGTAAAAAGAGCCGGCGATGACCGCTGCCACCGCCATGCTCACCCGCCCCAGCACCGGATCTTCGGCGAAGTCCTTCACGTTCGCCCACGGGTCCAAAAGCATAATCAGGTTCGTCACCGGGCTAAACCCATTAAGAACTGGCCCGATCCACGGCAGGTTCTGAGACGCGTTCAACCCGCACAACCCCGTGACCATCACCACCGCTCCGATGATGCCCACCGCCGGTACCACCGCCCCGAGCACGCCCTTGGACTTCAGGCTCCAGCTCATCCCCACCATCACACTCAACGCCAGAAACGGCACGATCACCGCCGCTAAAAGCAACGGGGTTTCGATCAGCAGTAATGGCGCCTCTCGTTTGACCATCAGCCCACCCCGCAATACCACCACGCGGGACACCGTCGCCGCCTCCCAGCCCAATAACGAACCGATCACGCTATATACGCTTACCATCACCAGCGTCACCACCGGCACCGCCAGAAGCACGATCAGGAAGCTCACCAACCCCCGGAGCTTGCCCCAGATGTACTGCCGCGGCGTCACCGGCGTCGTGAGGATTAAATCCAGCGTCCCGTCCTCGCGCTCCCTGCTCACGCACCCGGCGCTCATATACACCGCCACAAGGGTGACCACCACCAGCTCGATGATCAGTAATATGGCCAGGAAACGCCCAAAAGTTTCATAAGGCTTGAGCGTCCCTGTCGGCCCGCCCGGCAGAGCCGGCAGGGCTTCGAAGTGATACAACCCCAGAAGCAGTGCCCCCGCCGCCACGCCCACCGCCGTGAACCCCCACCGCGCCAGGATCCCCCCCACCCGGTTGCCCCGCGTCGATGCCTCACGCCACGCGATCGGGTTGGCCCACACCCCCCGCGCCGCCCGTCGCCGCTCTTGCCCTCCCCCGACGCCCAGGCGTAACCGGCGTCGCAGCCACGACCAACGCACCAACCCCGCTGATCCCTCGCCCACACGACGAACCATCACCGCGCTACACAAAATCAAGCCCCCGCCGATCACCCCGCAAAGCACCGCAAACGTCGCTAACGGCCGGCCCAGATAGAACCGCAGGTACCCCGGATACGCCCCCAATACCTCCGGGCTCGGCGGCCGGTAGTTCTCCGTACTCAGCGACGACTCGAGCACCAGCATCGGGTGAAGCGGCGTCAGCCATGTCGTGCTATGCGTCGCCGTCAGCCCAGAACCTCCCCGCAGCAGCAGCCGGTCCACGCTATAGCTACACACCAGGTACGCCGCCACCGCGATCACGAACAGGAACACCGCCTTCCGCCCCCCCGCGCGCAGCACCGACAACATCACCGCCATGGCCCCGACCACCAGCGCCGTCAGTGCCGCCACCGCGAAGCTCACGAACACCGACCCCACCGGTACCCCCCCGAAGATCAGCAGCACCGAAAACAGCGGCAGCCCACTGGCTAAGAGGACCAGGATGAAAAACAACCGACCCGCCAGTGACCCCAACACGATCTGGAGATTCGATAGCGGCGTGGTTAGGAGGATGTCATACGTCTTGCCCGCCTGCTCCTGGCCGATCGCCCCCGCCATGAACAGCGGCGCCAGCAGACACACCAAGATCACCTGCCCCTTGGCGATGATCTCAAAGACCCCCGCCCCCTTCTTAGCCAGCTCGTTGAGGCTCACCTGCGCTTCGAGCCCGCTGCCGGCCAGCAGCGTCACCAACACGATCGCGATCAACCCCCCGAGGTAACCCATCCGCACCCACTGGTGCCGCTGGCGACGCGACCCGCCCTGGACAATCCGCATCACAATCGGATTGCCCGGCAGCAGGGTCCACAGCCAATGGTAAAGGGTCGTCATCGGGTTCATAGGATATCGAAATCTGTCTCGTAAAATCAGGCTTTGTCAGACAATAATCGATCATGCCCAGAGGACGCGGTATTGAGGAAGGCCTCTCGCAGGGGCCGTTAGACGCAGGAAAGACCCCGCTGGAGCCGTTAGCAACGGTATAAGACGATGGGGTATTCCCGGGATAGCTTCTACCGGTTCAAGCAGCTCTACGATATCTACAGAAATTCACCCAAAATCCGCTGATAAGGTGGAATCCACCCTACTGAACGGGCTTTTCGACCATCGTTTGGGTGTCTGAGGTTGGCAAGCCCCATGTGTTTCACTATTCTTCGGGTCTTGTAGCTTGTTGAAAGATCGCGTTCAGCCAAGCCGAGGCAAAGGACTCTTCACCCCAACCTAGGCTCATGGTTCATGATCGAGGAAGGCAGGTCATAACAAAGATGTCTAATCAAGGCACCGTCACGCAGGTCATCGGCTCGACATTCGACGCCCGGTTCCCGGAGGATCAACTCCCGGAGATCTACAATGCCCTGGAGATTAAGGGCCAGTACAACGGGATGGACATCGACCTCACCGGCGAGGTCCAGCAGCACCTCGGTGGCAGCCAGGTCCGGGCCGTGGCGCTGGGCTCGACCGACGGCCTCCAACGTGGCTTGGAAGTCACCGACACCGGTCAGCCGGTGAGCGTGCCCGTGGGTGAGCCGGTGCTGGGGCGGGTGTTCAACCTGCTGGGCAAACCGATCGATAAACGCGGCCCCGTTAATGCGACTGAGTTTAGGGCGATCCACCAGTCGCCGCCGCAGTTTACGAACCTCAACCCCAAGACCGAGGTTCTCGAGACCGGGATCAAGGTGGTGGACCTTCTATGCCCCTTTGTGCGCGGCGGGAAGATCGGCCTGTTCGGCGGGGCGGGTGTGGGCAAAACCGTCATCATCCAGGAGATGATCGCGCGCATCGCCCGTGAGCACGGGGGGTATTCCGTCTTCGCCGGGGTGGGCGAGCGCACACGTGAGGGCAACGACCTTTGGCTGGAGATGCAAGAAGCCCAGTTCACCGACGCCCAGGGCGAGACCCGCTCCGTCCTCGACCGCGTGGCCATGGTGTTCGGGCAGATGAACGAGCCCCCCGGCGCCCGCCTGCGCGTGGCGCTAGCAGGTCTGACCATGTGCGAAGATTTCCGCGACCGATCGGGTAAAGAAACCCTTCTGTTCGTCGATAACATCTTCCGGTTCACCCAGGCGGGGTCGGAGGTATCGGCGTTGCTGGGACGCATGCCGTCGGCCGTCGGGTATCAGCCGACTCTATCAACCGAGATGGGCGAGCTCCAAGAGCGGATTACCTCCACGGATAAGGGCGCCGTCACGAGCGTGCAGGCAATCTATGTCCCGGCCGACGACTTGACAGACCCGGCCCCGGCCACCGCGTTTAGTCACCTCGACGCGTTCGTGGTCCTTAGCCGTGGGATCGCTGAGAAAGGCATTTACCCCGCGGTCGACCCGTTGGGCTCGACAAGCCGGATCCTCGAACCCGGTGTCCTGGGCCAGGAACATTATCAGGTGGCCCGACAAGTCCAGTCGATCCTCCAGCGATACAAGAGCCTCCAGGACATCATCGCGATCCTCGGAGTCGACGAGCTATCCGAAGAGGATAAGCTCATCGTTGCCCGGGCGCGGAAGATCGAGCGGTTCCTCAGCCAGCCATTCTTCGTCGCCGAGCAGTTCACCGGCTTCCCGGGGATCTACACGTCGCTACAAGACACGATCGATTCCTTCCGCCGCCTCTGCGCCGGCGAGGCCGACGACCTGCCCGAGGGTGCGTTCATGTACGTGGGCACCCTAGATGACGCTAAGGACAAGGCCGACCGGATGAAGGAAGAGGATTGAGGCTGGCTGCGTACGGTCTATGACCCCGTAAGCAGCCAATATACGCGATGCGTATACGTCGAAGCATAAAGAGCTTTACTGTTCGTAGGTTGGACGTCCATTTTCTGAAAAAGTCCCTGAAAGTTAACCACAGTCAAGTGTCCATATGACCGCGATGGAGAGTAATGCCGGATTGAGGACACGGCTGAATGTCGACATAAAAAAATGTCATACCGATGCGGCGTCTCGATCCGTCCAGATCGTCGAGGCGTCGTAGCGAGATGTTCATCGCAAGCCTCCATGCCGTTCCATGATTCGCCCCGACCATCCTTAATCAGGCCAACCAACCACCCTAACAAATCCGACCACGAATTAATCGAGACGTGTATCAGTCCCTATTCACCGAGCCGCTGGCCGGTTGGCACAAGGTCAACGTGCGGGACCGCAAGACCAAGATGGATTGGGCTCACTAGATCCAACAGCTCTTGGACGTGGATTACCCCCAAGCCGAGAAGATGATCCTGATCTGCGACAACCTCAACACGCACAAGATCGCCTCGCTCTACGAAGCGTTCGACCCGGCTCAGACCCGGCGGTTGGCTCAACGTTTGGAGCTCCACAACACGCCCAAGCACGGCTGATGGCTCAACATCACCGAGATTGAGCTGAGCGTGTTGACCCGCCAAACGCTCGGCCGCCCCATCCCCGACGCCGCGACCCTCGCCCAACAAGCCCACGCCTGGCAGACCCACCGCAACCATCAACAGAAAGCTGTCCACTGGCAATTCACCACAACCGACGCGAGGATCAAATTCACAGGATCAAACTCAAACGACTCTACCCCCAATATCAAGACTGACGCAGTACTAACGGCGCGGTGTCTGTGCTGATCAGATATTATTCTGTAAATGCCTCACGACGATCGCCCCGGAAATGAGACCTCTAACGTCGCTTTAGGCGAGATCCTTGAGGATTCCCTCAATGAGATCTATGCCTTCAACACCGACACGCTGAGATTCACTTTGGTGAACCGCGGGGCGCGATTGAACTTGGGTTACACGATGGACGAGCTGCGGGACATGACCCCGCTTGATGTGAAGCCCGAGTTTACCATCGACACGTTCGAACAACTCCTGCGGCCCCTTAGAATGAGTGAAAAGGACAAGATTCAATTTGAAACGATCCATCGTCGCAAGGATGGATCTCGCTACGATGTGGAAGTCCACCTCCAGCTGACGGCTGCCAACACGGTGCCGGTGTTTGTTGCCATTATTCTTGACATCACCGACCGCAAACGGACCGAAGAGACGCTGCGGGAAAGCCAGCAGCGCCTCCAGGCAGTCTTGAACACCGCGGTCGAAGGCATTATCACGATTAACGAACGAGGGATCATCGATTCATTCAACCCCGCCGCCGAACGGCTCTTCGGCTATCAGAGCCACGAAGTGATCGGTCAGAACGTCGCGATCCTGATGCCAGAACCGTACCACAACGAGCACGACAGCTATATCAAGCGCTATCTTGAGACTGGACGAAAAAGGATCATCGGGATCGGGCGCGAAGTGACTGGGTTACGAAAAGACGGATCGACTTTCCCGATGGCCTTAGCGGTTAGTGAGTGGCACGACGGCGGTGGGCAGATGTTCACGGGCATCGTCCGAGATATCTCTGCCCAAAGAGATCTTGAGCGGATGGTCCTCGAAGCAAGCATCAACGAACGACACCACATCGGACGGGAATTGCACGATACCGTTGCTCAGCAGCTGACCGGGGCGGGGTTCTTAGCAAAGGATCTGGTGAAGCGCTTGTCCGACGAATCTAGGCCCGAATCCGAGACCGCGGCGAAGATCGCTAAGGTCATTCGGTACGCATTGACGGATCTGCGGGTGATTCTCCAAGGTCTCGCCCCGGTCGAGATAGATGCCGCGGGGCTGATGGCGGCCCTTGAGCGGCTCGCAACAGATACTCAGGAATTATTCGGCATCCGGTGTCACTATGAATCTCACGGGATCGTAACCCTGCACGACAACCATGTGGCCACCCAGCTTTATTACATTGCCAAAGAGGCTGCTCACAACGCGGCCAAGCACGGCCACCCGCAAGTCATCCGTATCGCGTTGGTCATGGAAAACGACCAGATCTCTTTGACGGTCATCGACGACGGTGACGGGATAGGCGATGGCCTTGATCATGCCCGCGGAACAGGGCTTCGGATCATGCGATATCGCGCCACGGTCATCGGTGCCGCATTGCGTATCGATCCGGGTGAGCCGACCGGAACGGCGGTGTCGTGTTCAGTCCCTATTACAAATGGATAGTCATGGCAAAGGCTAAGATCAGATCGGTTACCCAAGAACGCCCCATCCAGGTGGCGATTATTGACGATCATCCGATCGTGCGGCACGGACTAGCCCAGCTGATCAATAGCGACCCCGGGGTTGAGGTCTGTGGGGAAGCAGAGACGGCTACAGAGGCGATGGCTCTGATCGAGGCCACCGCGGCGGACATCGCGCTGATCGACATCGCGTTGGGAGAGGGCAACGGGATCGACCTGGTCAAGCAGATCAAAGCCCGTGGCCTGCCCACCCAAACCCTCGTGGTATCGATGCACAACGAAAAACTATACGCCGAGCGTGCGATCGCCGCCGGGGCGATGGGGTACGTCCACAAAGACGAGGCGATCGATCAGATCCTCACCGCGATCCGCCGTGTGGCCGAGGGAAAGCTTTACCTAAGCGAGTCGATTGCCGACCGCATCCTGCGACGGGTGATCAACCACGAGCCCGAGAGCGGGCTATCACCGATCGAAACATTGGCGGATCGGGAGCTTGAGGTCTTCGAGCTTATCGGGAGAGGTCTGTCAACAAAACAGATCGCCCAGGACATGTTCCTTAGCGTCAAGACGGTCGAGACCTATTGCCAGCGGATCAAAACCAAGCTCAACCTTTCGGGACGCAATGAGTTGACCGCCTACGCGGCCCAGTGGTTGCTCGATCGGTAACGACCGGGTTTTCTTACCACTCACCGATAACTCATCTTTCACACCGCCTCTGATCGTAGGGGTTTCCCTGACATCAAGAATCGCGTTTCCCCGACGTCGGAATGTTGGGTCTCCCCGCTATTCGCCACGACAAACCGGCAGATAATGTAAATAGCCAAGGAATCGAAAATGTTCCAACGTAATGATGAGGCGTTAGAGCCCGAGAGATCTAAGAACGAATCGCCTACTCATAAGCAGATTGCCAAGTTCGCTTATGAGATCTGGCTTGCCGAGGGCAAGCCCAACGGCCGAGCGGTCGATCATTGGGTTCGATCCGAACTCATGCTCACGGCGGCATTCGAAATGAAATTTCATCGCAATACCACCCGGCTAGAGCACGAATCATGAAAAACTCGTTAGCCGCCACCCGGAAAGGAGCCCCGCCATGGTCAGCAGAAACAGCCCGCATTGGATCTTTCGCATGATCAATGTCAAAGCCAAGCGGCTTTACCTCGTGGGTGAATTCAATGACTGGTCAACGCACGCGACCCCGATGGAGGAGGTCGAACCCAACACGTGGGAGGTGGCTATGGCGCTGCAACCGGCGACGTATCGCTTCCGGTACGTCACCGACGACGGACGGTGGTTCACGGACTACGCGGCATTTGGGATCGAGCGCAATGACTACGAGGGGTGGGATTCGATTGTCCATGTGCCCGACGTCAACGAGCCGGTTCGCACCGTGTATGAAGCGTGTGGCCTATCGGCTGAGGGCGTATCTCGTCTCAACGATCTGATGGGATTGGTCTTAAACGTCGCCAGGAAAGGATCGCTGTTATGCGAAAACGAAGACGGCATCCCACAACCCCTAAGCCGACCGAGAGAAGTTCGTCATCCTGCTGCGGCGGATCATGCCCGGGCTGCCGTGAGATCGAATCACTTGGAAACGACAAACTCAGCACAAGCCCCGAGCCAGGAAGACATGATCTTCGAGTCACGACGAACCAGAAAAAGCCGCATGAGGCTTAGCCCGGTGGGTGTGTAGCAGAGTCATAGGAGTCTGGGGTGGAGGAATCGCGTTAGAACAATCCATTGACAAGGAGCATAAAGACATGACAGATCACAAGAAGCATCATCTTCTGACCCACGAAGAGATTTCCAAACTGGCCCATGAGATGTATTTGATCGAGGGCATGCCCGAGGGCCGTGAGGTCGACCATTGGCTTGAAGCCGAGCAGGAGCTACTCAGAAGAAAAGCTCAACAGCAAGATAGCAGCGCCCTCCAAACGAAGACCACGGCCGCGGTCAAGCCAACTCGTAAGGCCGCCGCTAAACACCGGACTGTCTCTTCGAGGCGATGAACCATAGTGGATGTTTTGTAGATGAAAAAACAACGTTAGATGATACAGCTAATTGCTCAAACCCTGAAATGGAGGCCCACGATGACCACACTCACACCGGAAACGACTATCAGAAAGGTCGTCGAGGCCTGCCCCGCTAGAGCAGCTTTTCTTGAGCAGATGGGTATTGACCTGAGATCTGACGCAGACCAGGCCCTTAGCGAAGTCTGCTCAAACCATGGTCTGTCAACCTCAACGGTGATCGATCTCTTATTGCGGATGGATCGCCCCGAGTCAGCCGCAACCTCGTTAGATGAACCGTTCACGACGATTACCCAGCTGGCCGATCACATCGTGACCAAGCACCACGAGTATCACCGCAGAGAATTGCCACGGCTTCAGTTGCTATTAGATCAGATTTCTCTCAATGAGGTTGTGCCCAACCTTGATCAGATCCGTGCCGTTTTCGAATCACTGCGATCCGAGCTCGAAGAACACATGGCCATGGAGGAGCAGGTCCTGTTTCCTCTGATTCAAGAGATTGACAGGGCCCGACGGTGTCCTGGGCAGTATAGCGGGGGTATCGATCGCTCTATCGCGCAGTCCGAACACGATCATCATTGCTTCGAAAGCGTGATGGCCCACCTCCGGACGCTAACAAACGATTTTACGCCGCCCCGATCTGCCGTCCCCGCCTACCGCAGTTTTGTCAAAGGATTGGCTGATCTAGAGGTGGACATGAATCAACACACCCATCTAGAAGTAGACGTCTTGCTACCAAGGGCCATCGAGGCAGAAGCAAGCTTGAGAAGCAGCAAGTGTGCAAAGCCTCATGAGGTCGACCGTGGCATATTGTTCCAACAGCGAAGTGCAAATATCCCTTCACGCGATGCCAGCCAGTGATCACCGGCGTCCTGGTTGTCGGTTTAATCAAAGTCGGAAACGAAAGGAACGAAAAGATGTTACCCACACGACTACGTCGACGGCCCGGTTGGCAGGACCCTTTCGAAACGATGCGTCGAGAGATGGAATCGGTTTTCGACCGTGCCCTGACGCCTTGGGGTGGCAACGGGAGTGAGATGGAAGAACTCACCGCGGCCTATCCAGTGGACATCCGAGAAGACGACGACACGATTCATGTGGACGCAGAGCTGCCGGGGTTCAAAAAAAATCAGGTGCAGGTCACTCTCGACCAAGGGGTTTTGCGGATCGTGGCTGAACGGAAAGACAAAGAGAAATCCAAAAAGGAGGAGGTCAAAGGCCAGAGACACCTCCACGAACGCCGTTACACGCGGATCGAGCGATGCTTTACCTTGCCGACACCTGTGGCGGAGTCCAAGGTAGACGCCAACCTGGATGATGGTGTCCTACATCTAACCCTACGCAAAACCAAAGAAGCCCGGCCGAGCAAGATCGCGATCAAATAAAACCATTAAGTCCCCCGAATATCAGAAAGAGATGAGCTAAATGAGGTTGAGATCAAACGAATGGACAGGTCATCGATTGTGATCTGTCCATCCGTTTGTACATGGAACCCGGTAAGTCAAATAAGAGATTTCATGCGGTTGGACAGGCTTAATTCACATTGTTTGAACATAGTCGTCAATAGAAAGACTCAATGCTAGCCGCGTCGAATTCACATCTATTGCCCATTGCGTATTTCTGTATGGAAATCGGCCTGGGTGAGTTGAACATCCCGACCTATAGCGGCGGGTTGGGTGTTCTAGCTGGTGACACTCTACACAGCGCAGCCGATCTAGGGCTGCCGATCGTCGGTGTCACGTTGCTATACCGCGAAGGGTACTTTCGCCAGCGCCTCGACCCGACCGGCCAACAGATCGAAGCCCCAGAAATGTGGGAACCATCTCAAAGCCTTGAGTTGATGCCGCCAGTCCTCACGATGCAGATCGAAGGCAGGCACCTGGAGGTACGGGCTTGGCGACATGTGATCCACGGGATCACGGGCCACACGGTGCCGGTCTACTTCTTGGATACCACCATGGAGGGCAACAGCCTTGAAGATCAGGCGCTGTCCGGTCAGCTCTACGGGGGAGACCCACGGTTTCGGCTGCGTCAGGAGGCGTTGCTGGGGCTCGGGGGCGTGGCGATGCTGCGGGAACTGGGGCACGACGACATCCGTGTGTATCACATGAACGAGGGACACTCCGCCTTGCTGGCCCTGGCGTTATTGGAGACGTGTCTCGCGGGACGGGGCTTGGCAGCGGCGCATGACTCAGATGTCGAGGCGGTGCGTCGCCGGTGCGTCTTCACGACACACACACCGGTGCCGGCGGGGATGGATCGTTACCCCTGGGATTTGGCACGACAGGTACTCGGTGAACAACGAACTTCGGTGCTTGAATCAACCGGGTGTTGCCATAAGAACACTTTGAACATGACGTACCTGGCACTGCGGTTTTCACACTACATCAACGGCGTGGCTATGCGTCACGGAGAAGTCTCACGGGATATGTTTCCCCGTTACCCGGTGAACTCCATCACCAACGGGGTACACGCGGCCAGCTGGATCGCACCTCCTTTCGCGGCGTTGTACGACCGACACATACCCGAGTGGCGTCGTGATAACCTCTATCTCAGGTACGCGGTGAGCCTCCAGCTTAGTGGGATCCAAGACGCGCATACCCTAGCGAAGCAGCAGCTACTAGATATCGTCACGCAACGCAGCGGGCGGGAATTGAATCCGGGGATGATGACGATCGGATTCGCCCGCCGGGCCACCCCGTACAAGCGTGCGGACCTGGTCTTCACCGATATCGAAAGGCTTCGTGGTATAGCCGAGAAGTTCGGCGGGCTTCAGATTATCTTTGGGGGTAAAGCCCACCCCGCTGACGAAGGCGGCAAGGAGTTGATCCGTCGGATTTTCGAAGCCGCCGCGGCCCTGACCGATCCCGTCACCGTCATATACCTAGAAAACTACGATATCGAGCTGGCCCGATACTTCGTGGCGGGCGTAGACCTGTGGCTCAACACGCCCCTGCGCCCAAATGAGGCCTCGGGGACCTCCGGGATGAAAGCCGCGCTGAACGGGGTGCCCAGCTTGAGTGTCCTCGACGGGTGGTGGATTGAGGGATGCGTCGAGGGTAAAACCGGGTGGGCCATCGGGTCCGAGGACGACGAAGTCGGCGATACATCGAACGAAGCCGCCGGCCTATACGACAAACTCGAACGCGTGATCCTGCCCCTGTTTATCAACGAGCCAGACCGTTATACCGAGGTGCGGCGGTCCTGCATCGCACTCAATGGGTCGTTCTTTAATACCCAGCGTATGGTGTCTCAATACGTCACCAACGCGTACATGGATAGAGCGGACAAGGTGAGCGACTCACTATAGGGATATCGAAGATGGGCGCGCCTAGAACAGCACAGACGGTTAATTTTATCCGTTGGTTCAACCAGCTTGGGATTGAGGATGTCCCGCTGGTGGGCGGCAAAAATGCTTCTCTTGGTGAGATGGTCCGAGAGCTGGCAGGCGAAGGGATCCGTGTGCCCGATGGATTCGCGGTAACCGCTCAGGGGTATCGGTATTTTCTCGAACAGGCGGGCTTAGATCAGAGAATCCGTCTGATCCTCACCGACCTCGACACACACGATATCGCCAACCTGCGTCAGCGTGGGCGTCAGGCGCGGCACGCCATCATGGCCGCGAGCATGCCAGAGGATCTTCAGCAAACGATCCTCGACTCGTACGACAAGATGGGGCAAGATGAAGCAGGAACGGTCGACGTGGCGGTCCGTTCCAGTGCCACGGCCGAGGACCTCCCTGAGGCCAGTTTCGCCGGTCAGCAGGAGACGTATCTCAACGTTCATGGGCACGCCGCCTTGTTGGAGTCGTGCAAGCGTTGTTTCGCTTCGCTGTTTACCGACCGGGCGATCTCGTACCGGCACGACAAGGGGTTCGGGCAATTCGATATTGCGTTGTCGATCGGGGTCCAACGCATGGTCCGGTCCGACTTGGCTACATCGGGAGTCATGTTCTCGATCGATACAGAAACCGGTTTCCGCAACGCGGTATTGATCAATGCGGCGTACGGTCTGGGGGAAAACGTGGTACAGGGCACGGTCAACCCCGATGAGTACTACGTCTTCAAACCTACGCTCAAGCAGGGATACCGTCCCATCCTACAGAAGCGGCTGGGCAACAAGGAGTTCAAGCTCATCTACGACCTCGACGGGGGGAAGATGACCAAGAACGTGCCCGTGCCCGCACGCGACCGGGAAAGGTTCGCACTCGATGACGACGACATCCTCACCCTAGCCCAATGGGCAGTGCGGATCGAGGAACACTACAGCACGAAACGTGGCCGGCCCACCCCCATGGACATGGAATGGGCCAAGGATGGGCGCACGGGTGAACTGTTCATCGTCCAGGCCCGGCCCGAGACGGTTCATTCCCAGAAGCACACCGACACGCTCGAAACCTATCAGCTTCAGGAAAAAGGGCGAGTCTTAATCGCAGGCCGCAGCGTCGGTGAGAAAATCGGTCAAGGCCCCGTGCGGGTGATACACAATGTCGCGAACCTTCACGAATTCCAACCCGGGGAGGTCCTTGTGACAGACAAGACCGATCCCGATTGGGAACCGACCATGAAGAGAGCGGCAGCGGTCGTCACCAACCGAGGCGGACGCACCTGTCACGCGGCGATCGTGAGCCGGGAGTTGGGGCTACCCGCGCTCGTGGGCACCGAGCACGGTACGGATGTCCTCAACGACGGCCAAAACGTCACGGTCTGCTGCGCCGAGGGCGACACGGGCAATGTCTACGAAGGCCTACTCAAATTCGAAATCAAGGAGGCCGATCTCGAGAACCTGACCCGCCCCCAGACGAAAATCATGATGAACGTCGGTAACCCCGAAGAAGCATTCAGATTGTCGTTCATCCCCAACGACGGGGTCGGGCTGGCCCGCGAGGAGTTCATCGTTAGCACCTATATCAAGATTCACCCCAAAGCTCTTCTTGATTACGATCAGATCGAGGATTCCAAAGTGAAAGCCGAGATCGATGCCCTGACCATCGGCTACGACCCCAAGCCAGACTTCTTCATCGACAAACTGGCCCAGGGCGTGGCGATGATCGCCGCCGCGTTCTACCCCAAGGACGTGATCGTGCGTCTGAGTGACTTTAAAACCAACGAGTACGCCAACCTGATCGGTGGCAAGGCCTATGAGCCGGTCGAGGAGAACCCGATGATCGGGTTCCGCGGGGCGTCACGTTATTACGACGAACGATACCGAGACGCGTTCGCCCTTGAGTGCCAAGCCATGAAGAAGGTTCGCGACGACATGGGGCTAACCAATCTCAAGCTGATGGTCCCGTTCTGTCGCACGGTCGAAGAGGGGTGCCGGGTCCTCGCTGAGATGGAAAAACAGGGTCTCAAACGTGGCGAGAACGGGCTAGAGCTTTACGTGATGTGCGAGATCCCCAGCAATGTGATCCTTGCGGAGCAGTTCGCGGATGTGTTCGACGGGTTTTCGATCGGGTCCAACGATTTAACCCAATTGACCCTAGGCGTGGACCGCGACTCACAGATCGTGGCCCACGTCTTCGACGAGCGCAACGACGCCGTCACGACCATGATCGCCAACGTGATCCGTACCGCTCGAGCCAAGAGTCGTAAGATAGGGATCTGCGGGCAGGCCCCCAGCGATTATCCTGAGTTCGCCGCGTTTCTCGTTAAGGAAGGCATTAGCAGTATTTCACTCAATCCGGACTCGGTACTTAAGACGACACTCAAAATATTGGAGACGGAGGAAGCATTAAGCACCGGTTGATTGAGCTGCTGACCCCTTTAAGCAACGACCATGACTCATTATGTCGTGGGGTTTTCATGAGATCTTTTTCAACGAAAGGTTGATCGTGGCATCGCTGCCGGACGCAAATGAATCCTGTACTGCCCGCTACCGCTGGCGGATCAGCGGGCAGGTCCAGGGTGTGGGGTTTCGACCCTTTGTCTACCGGCTTGCTTGCAGTCTAGGATTGTCAGGATTCATCCACAACGACTCCCACGGTGTGACCCTTGAAGCTCAAGGGGCAGTTGAACGTCTTGAGCGTTTTACGACCGAGCTGATGGACCAACGACCACCCTTAGCGGTCATCGCGCGGGTCCGCCGTCGCGAGATCGGAACCCACGACAACGAAGATCGTTTCAGGATCCTGGCCAGTGCAACTGACGCGGTATTACGAGCGCAGGTGACCGTCGATACCTCGGTGTGCATGGATTGCCTCGACGAGTTATCTAAACCCACCGATCGCCGTTTTGGTTACGGGCTGATCAACTGCACGAACTGTGGGCCGAGATACAGCATCTTACACCGCGTCCCATACGATCGAGCCAACACCACCATGGCTGGTTTCGAGATGTGCGACGCGTGTCGATCTGAATACACCCACTCAGCCGACCGGCGGTTTCACGCCCAGCCGATCGCCTGTCACGATTGCGGACCGAAGGTCGAGCTGGTTGATGTGTGTGGGCGCAGAATCAATGGGAACCCAGTCCGTCGGGCCGCGGTACTTTTGGAACAAGGCAAGATCGTCGCGATCAAGGGGCTGGGCGGGTTTCATTTGGCGGTGCGGGCCGACGACGAACAAGCGGTGATGCGCCTGCGTCAACTCAAGCAACGAAACGCCAAGCCGTTTGCGGTGATGTGCGCGACGGTAAGCGAAGCCCGGCGACAGGTGCGCCTTACCCGTCGAGCGGTCGAGTCGCTGCTTTCGCCAGCGGCTCCGATTGTGCTGGCTGAGCGACGACAAGGCAGTTCGGTTGTGCCCGCCGTCGCCTCACAAAACCACCGGTTGGGGGTGATGCTGCCTTCCACCCCGATCCATCATCTGCTGTTTGCCTCAGAGGTTTTAGAACATGTTCCGTTAGTCATGACCAGTGGGAACCTCAGCGACGAACCGCTGGCAATCGATAACCAAGAGGCCATCGACCGGCTGAGCACCGTCTGTGACGCGATCCTCTGGCACGACCGTCCGATCGAGCGGTGCGTGGACGACTCTCTATGGCTAGATATGGGCGACGATGACCCGTTACCTCTACGCCGGGCACGCGGGTATGTCCCGGGGGCATTGCCTTTGTCTAGCGCGTATCAAACCCAAGGGCTTTGCGTCGGAGGGGAGTTGAAGAACACCGTCGCCGTCGTACGCGATGGACAGGTGATCCTCAGCCAACACCTCGGCGACCTCAAGCACCCATTGTCGTTGGCCCATTTCAAGAAAACCATTGACGACCTAACGGATCTATTTGGAATCCAGCCGGAATGGATCGCTCACGACCTGCACCCGGCGTACCTGAGCGCCGCCTATGCGAAGGATTTAGCTCAACGATGGGGCGTGCCCTTGATCGGGGTTCAGCATCATCACGCCCACGCCGCCGCGGTCCTAGCCGAGCATGACCGCCACGGCCCTGCTCTGGCAGTTGTCTGCGATGGGGTTGGATACGGTGACGATGGCACCGCCTGGGGCGGGGAGCTGTTGCTGGTGGACCTGATAAGCTTTAAACGTCTAGCGCATCTACGTCCTTTGTTGCTTCCGGGAGCGGGTGGGGATGCGGCGGCAAAAGAAACTCGGCGTTGCGGATTGGCCCTGCTGCATCAGGCGTTGGGTGATGATTTTAATCTTCACCCCGCGGCCGAACGACTTCTCGCCGACCCCACGGAGCGGCGGATGTTGACCCAGATGATCTGTAGAGGATTTAACTGCGTGTCGACGAGCAGCACCGGTCGCGTTTTTGACGGAGTCGCGTCGCTCCTGGGGTTGTGTCACGAAAACCGGTTTGAGGCTCAGGCGGCGATCGCGTTGGAAGCAGCGGCAGCCAAGGCAGACGGTTTGGATCAGTCAATCACCGACTCACTGTTTGTCATCCGCGATGATGAAGCCAACAAGGATATCCGTCAGATCGATCTCTCAGCCTTTGTGAAATACTTGTTGGAGATAAACGTCACGGCAGGTTCGGCCCCTCAACTCGCAGCGATGTTCCACGAGGTACTAGCCGCGGCGTGGGAAGCGGCGGTTATCGAAGCCTCACAACAATCGAGGATCACGACCATAGTCTTGTCGGGCGGTGTGTTTTGTAACCAACGATTGACACAGAGACTGAGCGAGCGGCTGCGTCGCCGAGGACTTGACGTCCTGCGACACCGTTTGGTGCCCCCGAACGATGGAGGGGTATCCTACGGGCAGGCGGCGGTTGCCTCGAGTCGTGTCGCTCAGCGGTCGCCCTCGTCGAGTCGGACAGGCCAAACATCTAGTGACACGGTCGACAATCATTCGTGCGAGCAGATCGCGAAGGAACACTGCACATGTGCCTAGCCGTTCCTGCACAACTGACCGAGCAATACGACGACGAAGCCGTGGTTGACCTGCACGGGAACCGGGTCCGTATCAATACAACATTAGTTCCCGAAGCCGAGGTAGGGGACTGGGTTTTGATCCACGCGGGGTTCGCGATCCAACGGCTCGACGCCGATGCCGCCGCACGCACCTGGGCGGTGCTCGAAGATCTTAAAGACCTTAATCGACGCAGCGGATCGGGTTCATCAGATGATTCATGGGATCAAACGAATCGCTCAACGCTTCTAGGCGACGATGAAGGAGGCTTATGATGCGTCACCGCGAGATCGACATCCGGGAGGCTCTGGATCGACTACGCAGCGCCGCCGTCGCGCTGGACCGGGACGTCACTTTTATGGAGGTCTGCGGGACGCACACCATGAGCGCGTTCCGCAGCGGGCTCCACAGCCTGATGCCTGAAAACGTGACGTTGCTTAGCGGTCCCGGGTGTCCGGTGTGTGTCACCGCTCAGGGCGACATCGATCTGATGATCGAAGCCGCGTCCCTTCCGGAGCGGGAGATAACACTGTGCACCTACGGGGATATGCTGCGCGTCCCCGGCCGGCGGGGTAGTCTAGAAAAAGCACGCAGCCGTGGGGCGGATGTACGGACCATCTACAGCACTATGGACGCGGTCAAGCTGGCTCGCAATCATCCGAATCGAGAGGTGATCTTCGCAGCTGTGGGTTTTGAGACCACCGCCCCCGCCACGGCCGCAGCGGTGCAAAAGGCGCATTGTGAAGGGATCAAAAACTTCAGCGTGCTGGCCAGCCACAAACGCGTGATCCCCGCGATGGCGGGTCTGCTCGATAGCGGGACGGTCAACCTCGACGGATTCCTCTGCCCGGGGCATGTGTCGGTCATTATCGGGGCGCGGCCGTATGGACCGATCGTTGAGCGATACCGCCAGCCATGTGTCATCACCGGGTTCGAGAAACTGGGTATGGCCGCAGGTCTGGCTCGATTGACCGAGATGGTTCGGGATAAGCGATGTGACTTGGTAAATCAGTACCCCGAAGCTGTAACCGCAGAGGGCAATCGAGACGCGCAATCTCTCCTTGCGGAAGTGTTCGAGCCTGTCGACATGCGTTGGCGTGGTTTGGGGACGATTCCGCAAAGTGGGCTGGGGTTACGTCGCACTTATCAATCCTTTGACGCGACACGACGATTTGGGCTGTCCATCCCCGCGGACCGTGAACCGAAAAGTTGCATCTGTGGCCGGGTGATCACCGGGTTGGCGACACCGCACGACTGCGAGCTGTTCGCCACGTCCTGCACACCGATCAATCCGATTGGCCCATGCATGGTCAGCAGTGAGGGGACATGCCAAGCGTGGTTCAAATACAAGCGGGTATGTGAGTCTCAACCAATTCGACTGAGCGTCAGCCGCGGTGGTGCGCGGTCGTCCTCATCACCAGCTTCAGCAGGAGTGAGCACATGAGTAACACGGCCGCCGACAACCAGGTTGATCAACTCAAAACACTGAACTCCGCCACAGACCGATCGACGCATCTTGTCTTGGCTCACGGTGGCGGTGGACAGTTGACCGACGAACTGATCGAATCGTCGGTTCTCCCGCGTTTGGGAAACAACGTGTTGAACGAGCTCCTCGATGCCGCGGTGATGGATGTGACTGCGGGTGTGCGTATGGCGTTCACGATCGACAGTTACGTGGTTCAGCCCTGGAGGTTCCCCGGGGGGGATATCGGGCGGTTAGCCGTGTGCGGAACGGTTAACGACTTGGCGGTCAGCGGCGCCAACCCGGCGGGGATTGCCCTGAGCCTGATCCTCGCCGAAGGATTCGCCAAGCGCGATCTGGAGACGGTGCTCGACTCGATCGCTCTCGCCGGAGAAGAAGCCGGGGTGCCTGTCGTCACGGGTGACACCAAGGTCGTGGGGCGCGGGCAGGCTGACGGGATCTATATCACCACCGCGGGGGTTGGATTGGTCCCCGATGGTAGGTCGCTATCACCGACACGAGTCCAGCCCGGGGACATGTTGATCGTTAACGGGCCGATCGGAGAGCACGGGCTGGCGGTGATGCTCGAACGCGAGATGCCAGAGGTCGAGAGTGTGCTACGAAGTGACGCGGCTCCGCTCAATGGTCTCATCGAACGTCTGCTAGACGTCGCGGACGACTCTGTCGTTTTTATGCGTGACGCGACGCGATCCGGGGTGGCGGGTGTCGCGGCTGACCTGGCTCGCCACAGCGGGTGGCATGTCATCCTCGACGAAGCTCAGATTGAGGTGATCCCTCCGGCCCGTCACGCGGCGGATATGTTGGGGCTTGATCCCTTGGAGGTCGCCAACGAGGGTAAAGTCGTGACGGTGGTTCGGTCCGAGGCGGTTGAAACAGCGCTGGCCGCTCTGCGCGAACACCCTCTGGGGCGAGACGCCAAGGCCATTGGGCGGGTGGGGAATGAGCAGGATGGTGTCTGCGAATTGCATACCCTCATCGGGGGACGCCGCGTGCTGAGTAAGCCATACGGAGAGCAGTTGCCGCGTATTTGTTGAGTCGTTGCATGGTGTAAACAAGAGTTGAGCAATGAAACCGTCGGAATCAACGTCAACACCACCCAGACCCGCGGGCCAATTCCTTCCCAAGGATCAATTCGATACGCTCGTGGGGGTTTTGCGGGAGCGGGGTTACACGGTGATCGCCCCGGTCATCGTGGAAGGGGTCATCATGCTCCGCCCGATTACCTCGGCCGGTCAGATCGCGCGCGGGGTGCGAGATGAGCAGGAGGGTGGGCGTTACCGTCTACACGACAGCGACCCAGATCTTTATTTTCAGTACGTCGTCGGTCCGGACAGTCCGAAGCGGTTCTTTTTCCCGCCTCAGCAGCGGTTGTTCTCACTGCACATCGAAGGTGAACGCTTCGTCCTCGATCAGGGACAGCCCCCAGCTCCGAAGCTAGCGTTCATCGGGGTGCGCGGGTGCGAGTTGGCGGGGATCGGGGTGCAGGATCGGGTGTTCGGGATCGAGGAGCACCAGGGCACGTTCCGCTGCGAATCGGATGATTACTACCGGCAAGCAAGAGAACAGTCTTTCATGGTAGCGATTAACTGTACCCGGTCCGGGAAGACCTGCTTCTGCACGTCATGGGGCAGCGGGCCAGAGGTGACCGAAGGGCACGACCTGTCCATGACCGAACTCAAAGCCGGGTTCATCATCCGCGCGGGGTCCGAGCAAGGTGAGCAACTGCTGCGCGAGCTTCCCGTGATTGAAACGACCAACGAACAGCTAGAAGTAGAAGACCTCATACTCAAGGACTCCGCCGACCATATGGGTCGCCGATTCGATCCCACCGGGGTTAAAGAGCTGCTCGACCAAAGCATCGAGCATCCGCACTGGGACGAGGTCGCCCAGCGATGCCTCAGCTGCGGGAACTGCACGATGGTCTGCCCGACCTGTTTCTGTAGCACCGTGGTTGATTCGAACGACCTGGCCACGGATCAGGTCACGCGTACACGTGAATGGGAGTCATGCTTCACGCAGGAATTCAGCTACACGACGGCGGGCCCGGAGCGGCGATCGACGCGGGCCCAGTACCGCCACTGGCTACGGCACAAGCTATGCACGTGGTGGGACCAGTTTGATATGAGCGGGTGCACCGGGTGCGGAAGGTGCATCACCTGGTGTCCTGTGGGGATCGATCTGACACGGGAAATCGAAGCGATCCGATTACACCCCGGCAGGCCTGTTTCGCTCTCTGCCGATCCCGGTGAAGGATCCGACACCTCGGTAGACACACCCGTGCAATCATCACAAAAGCCAGAAAACATTCCGGGGGGAGAGTCATCGTGATGGTCCAACGCACCGAGTCCCGCCACGAACCTTTGTGTGGTAGCGAGACGTGGCTGCCGATCCCGGCCAAGATCCTGGGCGTTGAGGTCGAGAACGACAATACGCGCAGCTACCGCGTGCAGATCGTCGATAAGGGGTTGCGTCGCCTGTACCGCTGGGCGCCGGGGCAGTTCAACATGTTGTACGTGCCCGGGGTGGGCGAAGCGGCGATCTCGATCAGCTCTGACCCAGCCCAAACTCAGGTGCTCGAACACACCGTACGCATTGTCGGGTCGGTGACGCGGGCTTTGGATCGTGTAGGTGAAGGCGGATTGATCGGTCTGCGTGGCCCATTTGGGCGGGGCTGGCCGCTTGGCGACCTCGATGGACACGACGTGGTCATGATGGCGGGAGGAATCGGTCTGGCGCCGATCAGACCCGTCGTGCACTGGCTTCTACGCAACCGGGGCCGTTGCAACCGGCTGGTGCTGTTATATGGCTGCCGGTCACCAGAGGACCGGCCGTACGTAAATGACCTGAAGGCGTGGGACGAAGACCCGTCGATCGATGTGTTGGTGACCGTGGACAACGCGACCGAGGGCTGGCAGGGGCCAGTGGGGGTGGTAACAAATCTGCTTAAGCGGGTGAAGGTCAATGCCGAGCGGACTGTCGTGATGGTCTGCGGGCCGAAGATCCTTAACCGCGTCGCGGCTGGGACATTTCTTCAATTGCACGTGCCGCCCGAACAGGTGTTCGTGTGCATTGAGCGAAACATGAACTGTGGGTTCGGTCGGTGCGGGCACTGCCAGTATGGGTCGAAGTTCGTCTGTACCGACGGCCCGGTGTTCCGCTTCACCGAGATCGCCGACATCTTCGGCAAGGAGGAGATTTAGCCGTGCCGGTTCACTCGATCACAAACACCGGTGGGGGCAAGCCGAAGCTGGGGGTCTTCAAGTTTTCCAGCTGCGATGGGTGTCAATTGCAGCTGTTGAACCTCGAAGACCACCTGCTGGATCTGGCGGAGAAGGTTGAGATCGCGTATTTCCTCGAAGCACGCCGCCGCCAACTGCCGCCGCCTTACGACATCGGACTCGTCGAAGGCAGCATCTCAACCCCTGAAGAAGAAGAACGCATCCGGCAGGTCCGCCGGGACTGCAAGTACCTGATCGCCATCGGGGCCTGCGCCACATCCGGGGGGATCCAGGCCCTGCGAAACTGGGCCGACGTGGATGAGTTTATCGCCTCCGTGTACGCAACCCCGGAATATATCAAGACACTCGACACGGCCACTCCGATCGCTGCGCATGTATTCGTTGATTTCGAACTGCGCGGGTGCCCAGTCAACCCGGACCAGCTTCTGGAACTGATCACCGCGCTGTTGATCGGACGCAAACCGAACGTCGCTACACACAGCGTTTGTATCGAGTGCAAACGACGCGGGTTGCCTTGCGTGCTCGTATCACAGGGCAAGCCGTGCTTGGGGCCGATCACCCAAGCCGGGTGCGGGGCGCTGTGCCCCGGGTGCAACCGCGCGTGTTATGGGTGCTTCGGTCCGATGGAGCAACCGAATATCGTTTCTCTAGGAACCCAATTCACTGAGGATCTGGGTCAGTCCAATCGTGACATGAAGCGGATGTTGCGTTCGTTTAACGGGTACCTTGAACCGTTCAAGCAGGCCGGCGACCGATATGAGCGACTCGAACGAGAAGAAACCTGAAAGTCCGATGCGGACGATCCGTGTCGGGGCCCTGGCCCGTGTCGAGGGTGAAGGGGCGCTGCACCTATCGATGCGCGACGGGAAGGTCGACGAGGTACGCCTTGAGATCTACGAGCCCCCTCGGTTCTTCGAAGCGTTCCTGCGGGGAAGGGACTACCAGGAAGTACCCGACATCACCGCCCGGATTTGCGGGATCTGTCCCGTGGCGTACCAAATGGGTACTTGCCACGCGTTGGAGAGGGCGCTTGGGGTGTTCGACGCGGTCGACCCGGCGATCCGGGAGCTTCGGAATCTGCTGTATTGCGGGGAATGGATCGAAAGCCACGTGCTGCACATGTTCATGCTGCACTTGCCGGACTTCCTAGGGTACGAGAGCGCTCTTAGCATGACCGAGAAGCACGGCGACTTGGTGCGAAAGTCTCTGCGTATCAAGAAAGCTGGCAACGCGATTGTATCGCTTTTGGGTGGTCGATCCGTGCACCCGGTGGGTGTTTGCGTGGGAGGATTCTATACCAGCCCCGACCCGCAGCGTGTCGCTGATCTGCTGTTCGAGGTCAGGGCTTGTCTCGGGGTGATGCGCGAGCTGACCGATTGGTTGGCAGCGCATGTTCGGTTCCCGCCTTTCGAGCGCGACTACGAATTTGTAGCCCTGTGCCCGGACGCCGAATACCCTATCAATTTGGGGCGGATCCGGTCCAATAAAGGACTTGATGTGGATCAGGAAGAGTTCGATCAAGTCATTGAAGAACAACACGTCGAGCATTCCACCGCCTTGCATGCAGTGATCAAAGGTCGGGGCGCCTATATGGTCGGGCCGCTGGCAAGGCTCAATCTCAATGCGGAAAAGCTGCACCCCCGGGCCGCTGAAATGCTGCCTCAGATATGTCGGACGACAGGTCAAAACCTCCCGTGGAACAATAGCTATCTAAGCCTTATGGCCCGAGCCCTGGAGGTGGTCCACGCCCTGGCTCTTGCGACGGATATCTTGGAGAACTACCAGGTGCCAACCCGTAGCCGTATCCCGATTCAGCCTCGTTGCGGGAACGGGGGGCATGGGACCGAAGCTCCGCGCGGGCTGTGCTGGCACCGGTACCGTACATTGGACGACGGGTCGATTGCGGAGGCACGCATCATCCCGCCCACGAGCCAGAATCAGATCACGATCGAACAAGACCTCCGTGAAGTGGCATCGACGATCACCGACCTGGACGACGATAGCGCTGCGCTGCGGTGTGAGCACGTGATCCGCAATTATGACCCGTGCATCAGTTGCTCGGTGCACTTCCTGAAATTTTCAAGATCGTGGCGTGGAAGTGATGGTGATACAACAGTGAAGTCTTCCGAAGCAGCGAGTGCGTCGGATTGAGTAACCCGGTAGTGAATACGATAACCCCACCCATTCTGATCGCTGCCTGTGGCAACCTCATAGCTGGCGATGACGAGTTCGGCCCGCTGGTCGCCGCGGCGTTACGAGAGATGGCCAGTGATCGGATGCCGTGGATGAAGATCGTTGATCTGGAGATGAAACCGACTGCCCTGCTCGACTATCTCCCCGGACCAGAGCTGCTGATCCTCGTGGACGCCGCTCAATCTCCAGGCGATGAGGCCGGAAAACTGATTGACGTTGACTGGTTTAGCCCCGATCGTCCGACGCTGGTTCGCGATGCGATCTTGTCAAGCCATGGGCTGTCGATCCCCGAGGACATTAAGTTGGCTGACCGGTTGAATATCCTGCCGGATCAGGTCCGCCTCGTGGCGGTGACGATCGGTATGACCCGGATCGGGGGGACGATGCGACACGAAGTGCGTTGTCAGGTTCCAGCCGCAGCGGAGACGATTCTTGATTTCACGCGGGCTTGGCACACTCAATACCGCCAAAGCCAGAGCCCAAACGATGCATGAGATGTCAATTATCCGTAGTCTGATCGATCAGATTACACGGCACACGCCACAGGGAGCCGCCGTCAAGTCGGTGTGTCTTCGGGTAGGGGTGTTACAGGCGATTGACCCACAAGCGATGCGATGGGCCTGGGAAGCGGCGACGCGTGATACCATCTTGAATGGGTCAACCCTGGGTCTAAAATGTCTGTCATGGCGGATGCATTGTCCTCAATGCGACAGGTCATGGGAGAGTGAAGACCCGTTAGAGAACTGCGTCTGCGGGTGTGACCACCCTCGCCCAAGCGGAGATCACGAATTGACGCTGCTATCTCTAGAAATTGAAGACACCCCGCTTCCTCTAGAATCGAGCGAAGATCGGGTAGCCGGACGACATATTAATAGCTAGAGGTGACATCTTGAAACATATCCCGATTGTTGAAAACGTCTTGAAACTCAACGATGAGGTTGCCGAGATCAACCGGCAGATGTTACGCGACGCCGGGGTTTTTACCGTCAACCTCATCGGGTCTCCCGGTTGTGGCAAGACCGCTTTGCTCGAAACGACGCTGGCCCACCTCAAGGACCGGCTCCGGATCGCGGTCCTCGTCGGTGACTTGGCCACGACGCGCGATGCCCAGAGGTTGGGTCAGCACTGCGATCAAGTGGTTCAGATCAACACCGGCAAGGGCTGTCACCTCGACGCGAATCAAATCCGTCAGGCGATGGCACGGGTGGACCTCAACCGCATCGACCTATTAGTCATCGAAAACGTCGGGAATCTGATCTGCCCGGTGGGCTTCGATCTGGGGCAGGACGTGAAGGTCGGGATGTTCAGCGTCAGCGAAGGCGACGACAAAGCCGCCAAGCACCCGCCGCTGATCCGTCAAGCCGATCTGTTGATCTTAAATAAAATCGATCTATTCCCGTATGTGTCGTTTGATAGGGAACGGTTCCGCCGTGACCTCGACCAGCTAAACCCACGTGGTGAGCTGATTGAGGTATCCGTTGCCAACGGGCAGATTGAATCTTGGATTGATTGGTTGGATCGCCAGATAACAGATCATAACTCGACTCGCCGCTCGAACGGGATCGCGATGAACGAATGCCGGGGATGAGACCGCGTCTGCCTATTATCTCATCCATAAGACTCTTGGCTGTGTTATAAAGAGGGATGAAGGAACATATCGTTGGCCTCACGGACGAGGCACGCAAGCGGTTGGGGCAACTGGTGTGTTCGGGTACACAGTCGTTTCGTGTGGTGCGGCGGGCCCAGGACCTTTTGAAATCGGACGCGGGGCTGACGGATCGTGCCTGTTCGGTGAAGTACCTCTTCCATTTTGTTTGAGTTGTTGGGATGATGTTGGTGTTTCATGACAAGGAGCATCAGCATGAGTCAAGGGCCAGACCGGGATGTGAAGAAGTGGGATCGTTGGCATGGTTTTGCGTTGGCCCATCAGTGGCGGACTCCTTGGCCGGGTATCTTCCCGGCTTCATCGGGAGTCCTCCACTGATGGGCCAACGCATTCGACATCGGCTCACGGATGAGCCGTGGGATCGTATCTCGGATTTGTTCCCCCAAGCCGACCCAATGAGTTCGATCATCCGTATGATCTTCATGGTAGAATCAGGGTGTAGGTAAGCTAACATGACGCAGAGATGAGATAAGCAGCGACTTGAGAGAAGGGTTGTGGCGATCTAGATCGTGATGATGAAGTTCGTACAGCAAGCGGGTTTGGCTGCTGCGTTGCTCTTCTACACAAGCGGGGCGGCGCTGCTGCTTCACGATACGTTAGATCACCCCCAACCGTGTACTGAGTCTATCACGTCTCTCGGGTGTGGTGACGCGCAGCACGATCCGCACTCTCAGGCCCCGTCCCCGTCGACCCCCGATTCCCCCGATCCTCATGACGGTCACAGCCAGTCGTGCCAGACCTGTCACCTTTTAGCTTCAATCCAAGCTCAGTCCTCGGACAGCCTTGATTCGGTTTTTGAGACAAGCGAGTCACGGCCGGATGTCATCGGGTATTCAGATTCGACACCGAAGATCCAATCCCCCCGCGTGGGGTCCGAAAGAGGGCCCCCTGCCACGACCGATCATCTGTAATTCCGATTTCCTAAAACGTTAGAACGGTCAAGCGATCGACGCGCTGTGTGATGGCGAGCGCCGGGCCCTGCTCGCAGGGGCGCGGTCACGTGGATCCGCGGCGACGGGGTGATGTGATGTTATCGATACGACAGGGTTTTACCCTGATCGAGCTTATTGTTGTCGTGGTTGTCGTGGCGGTTCTGGTGTCTGTGGTGTTGCCGGTAACACGGAAAGTAAGGCGGGCGGCGATGACGACTCAATGCCTAAGCAACATGCGCAACATGGAGGTCGCCCACTGGGCCTATATGACCGACCACAAGGACCGGCTGATACGCGTGGGCTTGCCGCATGGGTCGACGGTTTACGATGAGTCACTGGCCTGGATCAATACCCTTGAAGAGTACTACGGCAGCAGGCTACTGCACCGATCCCCGGTCGATGACAGCCCGCACTGGGAGCCCCATGGCCAACCCGTGCCGGGTACCACGCCCGCGCAGTGGCGGCTGACCAGCTATGGGGTAAACAACTACCTCGATGAGCAGACCTGCCCGGACCCGGTACACGGCCCGTACCTTAAGCACCACCACGTCCCTCGCCCCAGCAAGACCGTTCACTTTGTTTACATGGCCGAGACCGGGCCATTCGCGGGGGCCGATCACCCCCACATCGAGAACTGGGTGGGCAACATCCCCGCCGCGGCGTCGCAGCACCTAGAGATCAACGCTCACGGCGGCCCGACCCATTCTTGGAAATCGGTGTGCAACTACGGCTTCCTTGACGGCCACGCCGTGACGCTGCCGTTCGAGGCCGTGTACCAACCCGATGGATCGGGCAACCGTTTTGACCCACAGCTGGCTCGTTAGTCACATATTTTTCTTAATCCTTTGATTCTCAGATGGAGTTCAACATGAAACGATTCATGATCATGATTGTGTCGGGGCTCATGAGCCTCGGCTCTAGTTTGGCATCCGCTAATGAAGAAGCGGATATCTCCCCCCGTGTCGTGGGCAACCAGATCGTCACCGATGCGTTTATAGACGCCACCGGTGAACAGGTCGAAGGTGTCCGCGTGTTTTCTTGGGCGTTTGGTGAGATCGTCGAGAACCCGTTCGCAATCAGCGACCCGGGGTTCAACGCCCTGGCTGACGTGAGCGGATTGACCCCGGGTAGCCGTATAGGGTTTCGGGTTCTCTCTGACCTGCTTTACTGGGACGGAACCGCAGCGGTGACCTTCGGCCCGGTTGTGGACGATGAAACGCTCGAGTTCTCATTCCTAGGCGCCTCACGCACGGTCGGGACCGGGACGGGGGAACTGCCCGAGATGTTCTTCGGACCGGCGGTTTCATCCAATGGAGGGTTTCATACCCATCTCAATACCCTGTTGTATGGGGCGGATGGGAACATCGATCCCGCCGTGATCGACGGGATCGAACCGACGACAGGGCTTTATCTGGTGCAGTGGAGTTTGGTTAGCACCGACCCGGAGGTGATCGGGTCGCAGCCGTTATTTTTGGTATTCAACCACGGCCTGGATGAAACCCAAGTGGATCTCGCGACCGGTTTCATCAAGGCGAACCTTGTTCCCCAGCCGCAGTCGTGGCTCCTGCTGACACCGCTGCTGGCGATGGGTGCTTCGCGGCGGGTAAGGCTAACGTAACGTGTGCCACTTCATGTGAGGTTCTTGACGGTTGCCTGTTGAACCGGCGTCTGAGATCGAGGCGTCGGTTTTTTCATTCACCACCGTTAAGTGATTCACGTCAACCACCGCCCGCCGTCGAGGCGGAGTACCTGGCCGGTGCAGTAGTGGGCGTCTTGGACAAGAAAACGCACCACGTCGGCGGCTTCTTGAGGGGTGCCCGGGCGTTGGAGGGGGACACGTTGAAGGTACTTCGCCCGCTGCTGCGGGGTGTACGACGACGCCCACTCAACCACGCCGGGCGCAATGGCATTGACCGTGATCTTCGGGGCAAGCTCGACCGCGCATGTGCGCGTGATCTCCAGTAGCGCGGCTTTGGAGGCGTTGTAGGCCGCGTGGGCTTTGAGCGGTTGGCCGGTGACGTGCATGTCCACAAAATTAACGACCCGGCCGGTGGATGACGGGTCACTGGCGTTGTAATTGGCTTCAAGCATGGGCGTGAAGGCCTGGGTGAGCATCAGCGCGGCCCGGGCGTTGACCGCTAGCTCGACGTCGAAATCGTTGGGCTGGATCGATCCGATTGGGGTTCGTGTGAACCGGCTGGCGTTGTTGACCAACGCGTCGAGGCGATCGAGATGCTTGACATACTGATCGTAGACGACGTTGGCGGCGTGCGGCTGGGCTAGGTCAACGCGGATTACCGCGGCCCGGCATCCCAGGCCTTCGATCTGTTTGGCGGTTTGCTGGGCTTCGGCTTCGTGGCGGTGATACGTGATCGCCACGTCCATACCCGCTTCGGCTAGGCGCAGCGCCACGGCCCGGCCGACCCTCCGCGCGCCGCCGGTGACCAGCGCGGCGGTGCGTAAAACCAGTGGCGGGTTAATCGTCAAGGAGCTCGAGCCCATCGTCGTCTTCGGTCGGGTCTTGCGGGCTGCGGTCGATCTTCGAGACCAGACGCTGGCCCGATAGCTGCCACAGATCGGGCGAGGTCGAGCCGCGTTGATCGGCCGGCCGGCGGTCTAGGAATTGGCGACGCCACCACGTGCGGAACAGCATCCAGCAGCCCACCAAACCGCAGACCACGACGAACGCCAAGATCGCGGCTAACCAGTTAGCGAGGATATCGGGGCGCGTTCCCAAGGGCTTGGCTACCCGTTCGATTAGATCAAGACTCGGCGCTCCGCCACACCGGCGGGGACCGGCGAAGTATCCACCCCGTCACGGGGCCAGGGCTTCTTCGACCAGCGGTGCCCCGTGGTAGGTGCACACGGTTTTTTCGGTTTCCCAGACGCTCACGGACTCTAGCTGCAACCCTGATTCACTCACGCGGGGCTCGAGCATTTCATAGACCACCCGCGCGATGTTTTCGACCGAGGGGTTGAGGTCCTTGAACTGGGGCACGTCGCTGTTGAGGTGCTTGTGGTCGAGCTTCTCGATGACCGATTCGTGGACGAGCTGGTCGAGGTGTTCGACCGGCAGGACGTGGCCCTGGTCGTCGATCGCGGCCCGCACCCGCACCTCCAGCCGGTAGTTGTGCCCGTGCCCGGAGGGGTTGTTGCACTTGCCGAACAGAACCCGGTTTTCCTGGTCGCTGAGCCCGCCGGCGTGCAGGCGGTGGGCGGCGGAGAATTCATATTGCTGACCGATCTCGATGTGATCCACGTCATGGCTCCAGATCGCGAGGTAGTAATAACGGCTTAAGATGAAACGCACGTACGAGACCGATCGCTCCAACCGGGCGTGGAGGGTCTGCTGCAAATTTTGCATCAGGGCCCCCATCGCGATCTCGTCGGTCGACGGCGACCGAGCGACCAGGTCTTGGAGATAGGGCAGAGCATGGTTGCGGACCGCTCGATCGATCTGTTTGATGTTCAAGCAGTAACCCGTATCCGGGTCGACGGCCCCGCGGCAGCCGACCTGCAGCTCGTAATACCGGCCCAGCCCGCGCATCGCCGGCCAGGCCGAGAACGTGTTCTTCGCTCGGGGCGATGCAAGATCGTCCAACCGGTCGAGATCCGATCCCGCGTTGAGGCAAAACCGCACTGTCCGCTCTAGGTCAACCATAACAGTCCTGTCCTCAATTATAGGGTAGGGCTTGGTAACGGGGGCGATGTCTGGTCTGAAAACGCTCTCGGATTTCAATGCGTCGTCCGCAACGGGCTGGGGCCGGGCTCGGGATCATGCCGAGCAGCCCGCCCGCCGTGTAGAACGCGTGGGGTTCCAGCAGGTCTTTAAAGGATAACAGATCAGGCTAAAGAAATATACCCATCGCCGAGGACGTGGCAGCTGATCCCGTGTACGTGGCAAGGGATGCCCGGGATCAGAAACGCGACCGACCGGTGCGTCCATACGCGATCCGCAGACACCCATCCGCTGCTCACTTGCGTTGTGCCCGATCGGCCCATAGCTTCAGTATCTGCGATCGTCTGTAGGGTCACGGGCACGAACAACGAAGAATCCAAATCGGGTGATGAGCGATGCGGCTGATGTTTCTCGGTTCGGGGTCGTTTGGTTTGCCGACGCTAAAGTTCTTGCACACGCGTCACGAGGTGGCCGCGGTGGTGACCTCGACCGATAAACCGTCGGGGCGCAAACGCCGGATGACCCCCACGGTGGTCGGGGCCTGGGCTCAGGACACTGGCTTAAATGTGGTCAAGACGGACGGTGTCAACGAGCTGAGCGTTCTCGACGACCTGTCTAAGATTCAGCCCGACGCGGCGGTGGTGATCGCGTTCGGTCAGAAGCTAAGCGAACCGCTGATCCAAAACCTCGGCGGGTTGGCGGTGAACCTGCACGCGTCGCTATTGCCTAAATACCGCGGTGCTGCCCCGGTCAACTGGGCGATGGTCCAGGGGGAGGTGACGACGGGTTTATCCGTGATCAGCCTCGCTCAACGCATGGACGCCGGGCTGGTCTATGCCCAGTGCTCGACCCCGATCGACCCGCTCGAAACCGCAGGGCAGCTGCACGACCGGCTCGCTGACATGGGGCCCGGCGTCGTCGGGGACGTCCTCGAGCGGTACCACACCGGCACGCTCCAAGGCCAGGCGCAGGACGAAAGCTTAACCACACGCGCCCCGAAATTAACCAAAGCCGACGGGACCGTTGATTTCAACGTCGATGCCCGGCTAGTGCGTTGCCGCATCCACGGCCTCACCCCCTGGCCGGGGGTGAGGGTCGCGTGGCGACCGAAGGGTGCGGATGTTGCCGATCATCCCGCCAAGCCTTTAACGTTGATCCGGGTCAAGGACGAAGATATCTCTCATAATGCCCAGCCCGGGACGTTGCTTGAAGGGTATCGGGTCGCGACGGGCAAGGGGGCCGTGAAGCTCCTCGAAGTCCAGGCGCCCGGGACAAGGCCGATGACGGTTGAAGATTTTGCCCGGGGTCACGGTCTGGCGGCGGGAGATCGGCTTAGGTCTTTGGACAGTGAATAAACTTTGCAGACAGGGCCACGAGCAGCGGTTGATTGATCAACTAAATGGCTAGGGCCGGGATCGAACCGGCGACACCGGCATTTTCAGTGCCGTGCTCTACCAACTGAGCTACCTAGCCGTGCCATACACCACGGGGTATTTCAATCCTGATGAGCCGCGACCGTGAGGGAGCGGTTTAATATTCACCAGCCAGACCGCTCCCTTGCGGTCGCGGCTCATCAGAGACTGTAAAGATTAGCGGGCCGATGCAGGGTGTCAACGTTCGGGCCGGTGTGTGCGGGCCAGTTGGTGTAACATGTCGCCTCAACCGCGATAAGGAGTGCGACACGATTATGCCCACGTACTGGTCCAAGACCCTGATCCCCACGTCCCGGCAGGTGCCCGGCGAAGCGGAGGTGCCCAGCCATCAGCTCATGCTCCGAGCCGGGTTCATCCGCAAGCTCGGGGCCGGGGTGTACGACTACCTACCCCTGGGGCTGCGGTCGCTCAAGAAAGTCATGGCGATCGTGCGCCAAGAGATGGACGCCGCCGGGGCGGTCGAGGTCTTCCTGCCCACGCTCCAACCGGTCGAGCTATGGGAACAGACCGGTCGCCGGGCAGCGTACGGCGAAAACCTCTTCGTCGTCCAAGACCGCCACGGGCGCAAGCAAGCCCTGGGCCCCACGCACGAGGAGGTGATCACCGAGCTCGTCGGGGCCTATATCGAAAGCTACAAGCAGCTGCCGATCACGCTGTACCAGATCCAGACCAAGTTCCGCGACGAGTTCCGCCCCCGGTTCGGCGTGCTGCGCTCACGCGAGTTCCAGATGAAGGACGCGTACTCGTTCCACCTATCCCTCGACGGTCCCGGCGGGCTCGATGAGACATACCAAAAACAGTACGACGCGTACTGCCGGATCTTTAGCCGCTGCGGGCTGCCGTATGAGATCGTTGAGGCCGAGTCGGGCCCGATCGGCGGGTCGGCGTCGCACGAGTTCATGGTGCCATCTCCGGTGGGGGAAGACGTGATCCTCAAGAGTGACAAGGGCAACTACGCGGCGAACGTGGAGAAATGCGAGACGGCTGTGCGGCCAATGAACTTCGAGGGTGACGCTACGGGAGAGCTTGAGGAAATCCACACCCCCGGCTGTTCCAGCATCGAGGACGTGACCGCGTTCTTCAAGCAGGAACTCAAGACCAAACTCAAGCCTCAGAACATGCTCAAGACGTTACTGTTCATAGCAAGCACACAGGACCCAAGAGCAACTCTTGATCAGATCGAGAGAATGGTTAGGGAAAGTGGCGTCAAGAAATTTGACATCAAAGGAGAGGATTGGACGTACTTTTTTGCCGTCGTCCGAGGGGATCACCAAGTCAACGAAGGGAAACTCAAGCGAGTTCTGCACGATGCGTATCCCGAGTATCAACATCTTCAACCGATGGAGCCCGAGCTAGGCAAGAAACTCGGGTTCGCTGTCGGCTATCTCGGACCACAAGTGATTGCGGAACGAGACGACGTAAGGATGATCGTGGATTTCGACGCGATACAGGTCCAATTCTGGGTCGCGGGCGCCAACAAAGATGGCTATCACGTTAAGCATTTCCATTGGGATCGCGATGTATTTACCCCCCTTGGGGGTATAGAAGGCGCCAAGGGAAAAATCCAAATCAAGGACATCCGTAACGCCGTCGACGGCGACCCGTCACCCGAGAATGATGGGGGGGTGTTACGCGAGACCAAGGGCATCGAGATCGGGCACGTGTTCAAGCTCGGCTGCAAGTACACCGAAAAGATGAACGTCACCGTACTCGACGAGAACAACGAGCGGAAACACCCGATCATGGGTTGCTACGGGATCGGGGTGAACCGGATCCTCGCCGCCGCGATCGAACGAGAGCAGGGCCACGACGAAAACGGCATCATCTGGCCCGTGAGCATCGCCCCGTACACGGTGATCATCACCCCGATCAAGTACGCCCCCGGAAGCGCCGTCCAAGAAACCGCCGACCGCCTCGCGGCCCAGCTCGAACAGCTACCGGGCGTAGACGTCCTGATCGACGACCGCGACGAGAGGCCCGGCGTGAAGTTCAAAGACGCTGACCTGATCGGCATCCCGTTACGCATCACCATAGGTGACAAAAGCTTAGCCAACGATCAAGTCGAATTAAAACCCCGTCACGAACCCAAACCGACGCTTGTGAATCTCGATGAAGTGATCCAACAAGTCAGAACACGTCTAAATACATGACATATCATATGTTTATTCGAATATTGAGATCGTTCTCTATCCGGTTTCAAAGCAGGTATGTTGCGCCGATCTGGCAATGATCGCGATGAGAAATCCTCCTTAAAAGAAAAACCCCGGAAGAGACCCGTTTAGGTCCCAACCGGGGCGGAGGGAAGATTATCTTCTCTATCTTAACCGCGAAATTCCCTAAGTCTACAAGTGTGGATTAATTTTTCTATATTAACCATCTTTATTTAATATAAAAATCTAATCAATAATAAATTATAAATAAAAATATTTATTGACTAATAATGTGGATGTGCAAAGATCTCAAAAGAGAGGGGCCGCGAAGCGAAGTAAACCACCAGCGACACTCCAGGCTTCACGATACGTTAATCCTGGGCCTGGAACGGCTCGGATGGTAGTGTGTGTCAAGTTGCGCACATTTGATCATCTGTATTAGTTAAGACTTCATCTGACGCTTCCGTTAATCTTTGTTTCTCACAGAAGGAGACCGTCAGATGACCACCGACCAGAAGATCATTGCCAACAAAGTGGGGTTGCTCAAGCTGGCCCAGGCGCTGGGCAGCGTGTCGCAGGCGTGCAAGGTGATGGGGTATTCCCGGGATAGCTTCTACCGGTTCAAGCAGCTCTACGACCAGGGCGGGGAGTTGGCCCTTCAAGAGATCAGCCGCAAGAAGCCGATCCTGGCCAACCGCGTCGACCCCGAGATCGAGCAAGCCGTGGTCGCGTTCGCGATCGAGCAGCCCGCTTACGGGCAGGTGCGGGTGTCGAACGAACTCAAGAAGCAAGGCAAGCTCATCTCACCGGGCGGGGTGCGAAGCGTGTGGCTGCGGCATGATCTTGAGACGTTCAAGAAGCGACTCAAGGCACTCGAAGCCAAGATGGCTCAGGACCCCGACCACACCGTGCTGACCGAAGCCCAGGTCGTGGCGTTGGAAAAAGCCAAGCAAGACAAGCAGGCCCACGGTGAAATTGAAACCGAACACCCCGGCTACCTCGGGGCTCAAGACACGTATTACGTGGGCACGATCAAGGGCGTGGGCCGGATCTATCAGCAGACGTTTATCGATACGTATACGCGGGTGGCGCACGCAAAGCTCTATGATCGCAAGAACGCCCTCGTGGCCGCGGATCTGCTCAACGACCGGGTGATCCCGTGGTACGAACAGCACGACGTGGACCTGCTACGCATCCTCACCGACCGCGGCACGGAGTACTGCGGGAATCGTGAGCACCACGAATATCAGCTGTACCTGGCGATCGAGGACATCGATCACACCAAGACCAAAGCCCGAAGCCCGCAGACCAACGGGATCTGCGAACGGCTGCACAAGACGATGCAGGACGAGTTTTATAGCATCGCGTTCCGCAAGAAGATCTACACGAGCCTCGAAGAACTCCAAGCCGACTTGGATGCGTGGCTGGTGACGTACAATGAACAGCGACCCCACAGCGGCCGCTACTGTTACGGCAAGACCCCGATGGCGACGTTCAAGGACTCGATCCCGCTGGCCCACGCCAAGCGGCTCGATGGCTCTTCTCTAGAAGGGGTTCGGGTGAGCGAAGCGAACGAGAGCCGAGCCGAGGATCTGGGCGTCACCCAAGGCGCGATCGAGGCGCGGACGAAAGACACTCGAAGCGGCAGTCTTGCTGTTGCCAGATAACTCTCGCGTGTCAGATGAAGTGGTGGCTAGTACAGGTAAGTTTGGTTGGCCCGCAGTGAGGGCGAACGTAGTGAGCCCGAGCGGAGGGGCAACCAAACTTCGCGCGGCTACACCGCCACGCTCATCGGTTCTTCCTGTTGTTGTTCCTGTTCGTCGAGCCGTTTCATATCCAAGTACCGCCGCGTGCCCCAACGGGTACCGGCGACGTGTCGCAGCCTCGCTGCCGAGAGCATCAACGCCGATTGCCCGTCCGGGAAGCTGCCCACCACCCGAGTGCGTCGGCGGATCTCACGCATGATCCGCTCCAACGGGTTGTTCGTGCGGATCCGAAGCCAATGCTCACGGGGGAAGCTCATGTAGCTGAGCGTCTGTTCGACCGACGCACGCACCAGCTGGGCCGCCCTGGGCAGTTTCATCGACTCAAGCTTGTTCGCCACATCCTCGGCCTTCTTCAACGCCGCTTCACGATCTTCCTGGGCGTGGATCGCCTTGAGCATCGCCGACACCTCCTGGACCTTGCCCTTGGGGGTGATGCTAAACACGTTGCGGTACCAGTGCACCACGCACCGCTGCCACAACGACTCGGGATAGAGTTCGCCAAGCGACTCGACCAGACCCAGACACGCATCGCTGATCAACAGCTTCACGCCACGCAGGCCCCGCGTCTTGAGGTGTCGCAGGAACGCCAGCCAACCCGCCTTGTCTTCCTTGGCCCCCTCGGCGATCCCCAGCACCTCACGATACCCGTCCGTCGCCACGCCGATCGCCACCAGCACCGACACGTTGCGAACTTCACCACCCCACGAGCGTTTGAGGCTGATCCCGTCGAGATCTATACCTCACGCGGCTAAGATTGTCCGATTGTTGAAGTGTTGGAAGTTGCGGGTGATGAGGGTTTGGACGTTGGGTTTGTCGTCGGTGGCCAGCTTGGCGATGCCGTCGTGGATGGCTTGCTGAAATCGATCGAACGTTTCGTAGTACCGGCCGTTGAGGCAGCGTTTCTTGAGCAGGCCCCAGATCCGTTCGATCAGGTTCAGGTGCGGCGAGTAGGACGGCAGGAACATCAACTCGATGCCCAACCCCACGGCCCGATCTTGGACCAACCGGCAGCGTTGATACCGCGCGTTGTCCAGCACCAGGGTGATCGCTTGGCCGGGGTAACGCCCCGCGAGCGTCTCGAGTAATTCGCAGACCGTTTGGGCCGTGATGTACGTCGTGTTCGTGACGGTCACCAACTCTCGGGTCACGAAATCCAACGCCCCCAACACGTTCAGCCGGCGGCGGCCGGTGGGCGTGCGGATGAACAGCCTCACCACGCACCACACGTAGCACAGAAACGCGCCATGGACGAAGTGGCAGGCGTCTACAAAAAAAACCTGCGATCACCTGTACTAGCCACCACTTCATCTGACACGCGAGAGTTATCTGGCAACAGCAAGACTGCCGCTTCGAGTGTCTTTCGTCCGCGCCTCGATCGCGCCTTGGGTGACGCCCAGATCCTCGGCTCGGCTCTCGTTCGCTTCGCTCACCCGAACCCCTTCTAGAGAAGAGCCATCGAGCCGCTTGGCGTGGGCTAACGGGATCGAATCCTTGAACGTCGCCATCGGGGTCTTGCCGTAACAGTAGCGGCCGCTGTGGGGTCGCTGTTCATTGTACGTCACCAGCCACGCATCCAAGTCGGCTTGGAGTTCTTCGAGGCTCGTGTAGATCTTCTTGCGGAACGCGATGCTATAAAACTCGTCCTGCATCGTCTTGTGCAGCCGTTCGCAGATCCCGTTGGTCTGCGGGCTTCGGGCTTTGGTCTTGGTGTGATCGATGTCCTCGATCGCCAGGTACAGCTGATATTCGTGGTGCTCACGATTCCCGCAGTACTCCGTGCCGCGGTCGGTGAGGATGCGTAGCAGGTCCACGTCGTGCTGTTCGTACCACGGGATCACCCGGTCGTTGAGCAGATCCGCGGCCACGAGGGCGTTCTTGCGATCATAGAGCTTTGCGTGCGCCACCCGCGTATACGTATCGATAAACGTCTGCTGATAGATCCGGCCCACGCCCTTGATCGTGCCCACGTAATACGTGTCTTGAGCCCCGAGGTAGCCGGGGTGTTCGGTTTCAATTTCACCGTGGGCCTGCTTGTCTTGCTTGGCTTTTTCCAACGCCACGACCTGGGCTTCGGTCAGCACGGTGTGGTCGGGGTCCTGAGCCATCTTGGCTTCGAGTGCCTTGAGTCGCTTCTTGAACGTCTCAAGATCATGCCGCAGCCACACGCTTCGCACCCCGCCCGGTGAGATGAGCTTGCCTTGCTTCTTGAGTTCGTTCGACACCCGCACCTGCCCGTAAGCGGGCTGCTCGATCGCGAACGCGACCACGGCTTGCTCGATCTCGGGGTCGACGCGGTTGGCCAGGATCGGCTTCTTGCGGCTGATCTCTTGAAGGGCCAACTCCCCGCCCTGGTCGTAGAGCTGCTTGAACCGGTAGAAACTGTCTCGAGAATACCCCATCACCTTGCACGCCTGCGACACGCTGCCCAGCGCCTGGGCCAGCTTGAGCAACCCCACTTTGTTGGCAATGATCTTCTGGTCGGTGGTCATCTGACGGTCTCCTTCTGTGAGAAACAAAGATTAACGGAAGCGTCAGATGAAGTCTTAACTAATACAGATTACCCCGTTCGGCTTCGTCCAAAGCCGGATCGAGGGTCTGTTCAAGGAATTCACGCTGCTGTTGATGCTTGGCCTGATCAAGCTTGCCCGGCACACCCCCGAGCTTGCGACGACGCAGACCCAGCCGTTTCAAAAAAGCTCGCACTTGCGTCGGGCCGCGACGCAGACCGGTGAGTTGCGTGATCTGATGGCTCGCCTCGTGGATCGTCGACGGCGGGTGTTGTTCCAAAGACGCCTTGACCTTCGGGCCGTGCGCGTTCAATTGACTGGGCTGACCCCGGTAGCCGTTTTGCCTCAACGCCTCGATCCCACCGTCGAGGTACGTATTCAAATAACGCTGCACCGTCCGGCTGCTGACCCCTGCCAAGGCCGCGATCTGCCGATGTGCCAACCCATGGCTCTTGAGCCAAACCACCTGCAACTTCCGCCGCACCCGCGGATCTGGATCGCTAAAACGCCCCCGATCCAACGCCGCCACCGCATCGTCCGTCAATGTGATCTGAAGCACAGGGCCGTTTAATTCTCTGTCGTAGGGATAGCCGATGAGATTAAGGTAGAGTTTGGCGTTAGCCCCTGAGGTCATGGAGGACCTGACGATGTCCGATCAACCGTTATCTGTTGTGTTTAGCGAGATCCCGGACCCACGGAATCCGTCGGGACGTCGTCACCCGTTGTCGGCGATCTTGACGCTGACCACGGTGGCGATGCTCGGGGGGGCACGCAGCCTCGAGGCGATCGCCCAGTTTGCCCGGGATCGCGGAGAGCCATTCACGCGGCTGCTGGGGTTTACCCGGGATCGCTCGCCGTGCAAAGCCACGTTCCACAATGTGTTCAAAGTGCTCGACACGACGATGTTCGAGCGGGCGATCCGCCGCTGGCTGGGGGGTCGTCGGATCGCCGGGTGGAAGGCGATCGCGGTCGACGGCAAGCGGCTATGCGGTACACAAGGCGAGCCACTGCCGGGGATCCACCTGCTGGCGGCTTACGCACACGAAGCTCAAGCGGCGATCGGTCAGATGGCGGTGGCGGCTTCCACCAACGAGCACAAGACCGCCCTGGCGATGTTGGATGTGATCGACGTGCAAGGGGCGGTGGTCACGGGCGACGCGATGTTTTGCCAGAAGGATCTATCGCGGAAAATCCTCAAGAAAAAGGGGATTATCTCTGGGCCGTCAAGGCCAACCAAGCTCAACTCCAAGAAGCGATCGCCGACGCGTTCAAACCCCACGACGACGCCCCGAGTTCTGAGCGTGAGCAGCGGCTGAGCCGCCAAGAACAGCAGACCGCTTCAAGCCTCAACAAGGGCCACGGCCGGATCGAAGCCCGCAAGCTCACCAGCACCACCGCCCTCAACGGCTACCTGGACTGGCCGGGGGTCAAGCAGGTCTTTCGACTCGAACGCACCCGCACGGTCCGAAATCAGACCACAACGGAAGTGGCCTACGGGATCACCAGCCTCTCGCGGGATCGAGCCGATGCCACCCGCTTGCTTGAACTCACCCGCGGCCACTGGGGGATCGAAAACCGCTTGCACTACGTCCGGGACGTGACGTTTGGGGAAGACGCCTGCCGTGTGCGGACCGGCCAGGCTCCGCAGAACCTCGCGGCGATCCGCAACTTGGCTGTGACGGTTCTCAACCACGCCGGCTGGAAGAATAAAGCCGCCGCCTTGCGACGCTACGCCGCCCAACCCCACGAAGCCCTTGCACTCATCCGAGGATCACCAACAGAGAATTAAACGGCCCTGATCTGAAGCATCCATGCCTCCTGTGTCCAGTGACTTCGTAGTAAAATCAAACCGCTAACGTCAGCCTATTCTACCGATCAGACAAACTCACCCGAGGAAGGTATACATACGGGTGTTCACCTTCGATCGGCTTGTTCCGCCACTGCTCGATCTGTTGATAGACCTTCTGATTCAGCTCGCTGACCGTCGAAGGACTGACCTTCGTGCCCCACAACGCCTGCGTGATGTCTTCGACCCGACGCACGCTCACCCCGGCCAGATACATCTCGATCAACGCCTCTTCCACCGACGACTCGCGACGCTTGTACCGCTCGATGATCTGCGTCTCGAACGGCAAGCTCTGCAGCCGTGGCACCTTCAACGACACCTGACCCGCCTTCGTGTGAAGCTTCCGCTGGTAGTGGCCCGCCCGCGTATCCTTGCGGGCATCGCTGCGCTCATACCGCCCAGCCCCGCACAACACCTCGGCTTCGGCATCCAGCAGCTGGTTCAACGTCTGCTCCACGGACTCACGTACCACCCGGTCCACGTGACCCCGAACCTTCGCCTCGTCGATCCGAAACACCTCTTTCATCCCGCGGTCCGATCCAGTACCCTGATCCATTGCAGTTCTCCTTGAATGGGGTTGTTTAACTCACCAACACCATCCACCTGGAGAACTGCCTTTTCAAATGTGCGCATGATTCAGGACGTTATCGCTCGGATTCCGCTGATTCATGGTCTATAACGTGATCCCTCATCTTTCATCGCCTATGATGGACAGCCATGACAGCCCTGCCGGTGATGCTATGGGTTGAGGGCCGCCTTTGCGTGGTCGTCGGTGGCGGAAGGGTGGCTCTGCGTCGTGTCAGGGCGTTGTTGGAAGCCGATGCGGCTGTTCTCGTCGTTGCCCCGGCTGTGGATCAAGAGATCGTCGAGCTCGGGGTCGCCATCCGTCAGCGGCCTTACCGTACGCGGGACCTAGACGGGGCTTACCTCGTCGTGATCGCCACGGACGACCCGCACGTCAACCGTAGGGTCGCTGCTGATGCCCGGCAGGCCGCGGTCCTGGTCAACAACGCACACGAGCCGCGGCAAGGCGACCTGGTTATCCCCGCTCACGCCCGTCACGGGCCCGTCACGATCGCGGTGTCCACCAGTGGGATCAGCGCCTCGGCAGCGGCGTCGATCCGCCGCGACTTGTCCCGCCACCTCGACCCTCACTGGGCGGTCTTGCTCCAGGTCGTCGCTGCTTATCGGGACCAGGCCATGAAGCTCATCGCCCAGCCCCAACCCCGCACCGAGACGTTGCGGCAGATGGCCAGCCCGACCGCCATGGAAAAGCTTAAAATGGGCGGAGAAGCCGAGCTTCACCGATATTGTCAGCAGGTCCTCGCTTCAGCGACCGAAGCCCGATCGGGACGTGAGCGGGAGCCGAACTATCCCGATCCCGGATGAATACACGGCATGAAGCGTGCGTACGGTAAAGAAATGTTCGATGTCAAAAGCACCCCTGACGCGGTGTATTGAGATATTAGGCGTATAACACTCTTTTAAGATTTCATGGCTTGTTCGAATTGTTTCGTGTCAACTCCGCCCCCGATGGCCCCGTGAATAGCTGCCCACCCAGACCCCCAAGTGCACACGCCCCACTGGATCACCACCGCAAGCCTGACTGTCCTGACGCTGCTGTCGATCGCGGCCAGTGTGCTATCGGGGATCTGGCTGGTCCGGCCCAAAGCGGGGCGGGCGTTGCGCAAGACTCAATACTCCCTGATCGGGCTGTGCACCCTAGGCAGTATGGCGCTGTTCGTGTACCGGGCGACGTGGGTCCACCACGGCTGGCAACCGCTTAAAGCCCACGTCGACGGGTTGCTGCTGATCGCGACCCTCTTGGCGGTGATGGTGCTGTACCTTCAATCCCGTACGAAGGTCCGGGGCCTGGTCCCGTTCGCCCTGCCGGTGGTGTCGCTTATACTAGCGTGGTCGGTGTGCGCCAGCGCCTGGACGTTTCATCCGTTCCAGATCGATTCGGTATGGATGACGGTCCATCTAGCGGGGGTCTACCTGGGCACACTGTTCTTTGCGATCGCCGCGGTCGCGGGGGGCATGTTTCTGTATGTCCAACGGGCGTTACGCCGAAAAGAAAATCTAAGGGGCGGTCGGAGGATGGCCAGCCTCGAGACCACCGAGTCGCTGATCATCTCCACCACCACCAGCGGGTTCGGGTTCTTGACGATCGGGCTAATCACGGGTTTTATCATCCAGATCTCTTCGTACAGCTCGTGGGCCACGGCGGACTGGCAGTTCTGGTCGAAGGTCTTGCTGGCGTGCTCGGCGTGGGTCATCTACGCGATCGTGATGAACGTCAAACACGCGGTCTTATTTCGGGGTAGCCGCGCGGCGTGGCTGAGCATCGCGGGCCTGGTCCTGCTGCTGATGACCTTCGCGGTCGCCACCGCGATCCCTAAGTCTAGCTCGACCATCACCGCGGGGTATCGTGGCGGATCTGCGGACCTGTGCCACGCGTCGCGCCTCAAGCCAACCGGCCCGGCCCTCGAACAAGGGGGTCGGCGATGAAAATCACTCTCGTCGGGGTTAACCACCGCACCGCCGGGGTCGAGCTGCGGGAGCGACTTTCCTACAGCCCCCAACAGCACGAAACCGCGGTCGGGGATCTGTTGGGGCTGTTCCCGGGCTCCGAAGCGGTGGTCCTATCGACCTGCAACCGCACCGAGCTGTACCTGGCCAGCCCGCAGCCTGGGCCGCCAGTCATGGAAAAGGCCCTGGCGTTCCTGGCCCGTGACCGGTCCGTGAGCCACGATCAGCTGCGGTCGGTATCCATCAGCCGCGAAGACGATCAGGCGGTGGCCCACCTGTTCCGCGTGGCGGCGGGGTTGGATTCGATGGTCCTGGGCGAGCCACAGATCTTGGGGCAGGTTAAACGTGCGTACGAATCCGCGACGAACCAGGGCGCCGTGGGCCCGGCGATGCACCTGGTGTTCCAGCGGGCGATCGCGGTCGGCAAGCAGGTGCGCACGACAACCGGGATCGACACCGGCCGGGTCTCGATCGGGTCGATCGTGGTCGACTTCGCTAAACAGATTTTTGAGCGGTTCGATAACAAGACCGTCGTCGGGATTGGGGCTGGCGAAATGGCCAAGGTCACCCTCCGCCACCTCATGGACCTGCGCCCCGCGAAGCTGTGGCTTACGAATCGTTCGCTGCCCCGTGCGACGGCGTTGGTTGAGAAGTTAGGGTTAGCAGGAACCGCCGGCGGGGCCAGGACGATCGAGGACCTCGATGCCCTGCTAACCGAGGCCGACATCGTCGTCACCAGCGCTGCGGCCCAGCAGCCGATCATCACGGCTGAACGGTTCGAGCCGATCCTGCGTCGCCGCCGCAGCCGCCCGCTGTTCCTGATCGATATCGCGGTTCCTCGAAACATCGAGCCGACCGTGGGCAGCTTCAAGAACGTGTACCTGTACAACCTCGACGACCTGCACGGCGTCGCGGCTCAGACCCACCAGAAACGAAGTCAGCAGATCGAAGTGTGCGAGAAGATGGTGTTTGACGAGGTACGCCAGTGCATCGCGCAGCTGCGCAACCACGACGTGGGCCAGCTGATCCGAGCCCTGAAACACAAACTCCACGACCTGGGGCTCGCCGAGCAGAAGCGCACCGGTCGGAAGCTAGCGGCCTGCGACCCGCAAGACCTGCCGCAGGCGCTGTCTGCCCTGCTCGAGGAGCATACGCGCCGGTTGATCAATAAGATCCTGCACCTGCCGCTAAGCCAGCTCGACCGCCGCCGTGACGATGCGCCGCTAGGGTTTTACGCCGCGGCCTTGCGCCGGCTCTTTGATTTAGAGGACGGCTTGCTGATCGCGCCTACGGCTGCTGATACAGACGAAGAAAAGAGCTGCGGCGCTGAACCCACGACCGATCTACTCACCGGCACGCCATCTTCAACGCCGGCAAAACCGATCGAGGTCCCGATCACCACCGGCCGCCCGGGCGGTTACGGGCAATCCGCAAAAGCCCGCAGGTGACAGCCTTCGGTGTCGCTGCACACGTCGCACGCCGGTGCCCCCCCCGCTGCGCGTTTCAGGCAGTGGTCGATCCGCGATTGGATCACGTCGACCATCATCGGGTGCAACCCGATCGGAGCGGTGACCAAGAAACCCACCCCGGGGTGCTTCTGGGCCGCGTCGGCGGTTAGAGCGGGGATATCTTGGTGCCAGTGTCGGCCGGGCAAAAGGAAATACGGGCTAACGACGACCCGGTTAGCGCCTAGCTCAACACAACGATCAAAGGCAGTGGCGATCGAGGGCTCGGCCAATTCCATATGAGCGGGCTCGACGATCACGTAAGGGCTAGCCTGACGGAACCCTTCCACGAAGCGTTCGAGCATCTGGTTCGATTCAGCCCGCCGTGACCCATGATCGACGATCACGACCCCGGTAATCACCGCTTGATCGGTGCCGGTCAACACTGTGGACTCGTGGTCGGGTTCGGGACGTTTCATTACAGGTGCGTTTATTCTAGGGGCTGATCCGGCTGGCGGCGACGGCCAAGTTTCACCTTCAACTCGATGATTTCGGAACCGGGCGGCTCATCAGAGGTAGCCGGCGCGTGATCGGCAGCGGGCAGGGCGGAGGCATCGCCTTCTTTCTGGCGCCGCACACCCAGCGTGACCTCGTCGCCGGGGTGGCTGTCATGGAGCATCCGGGTTAGGTCCATGACGTTGCGTACCGGTTGTTGGTTCCATTCGACGATCACGTCCCCGCTTCGCAAGCCCGCGGCCTGGGCCGGGCTGCCGGGGATCGCCGCGGAGATGCCGCAGCCCCCGTCGCCGTTCATGGACGCGTAATCGGGCATCACCCCGAGATACGCCCCGCCCACACCGTGAACCGTGTCATCGACCGAGACCGATTCAGTGACAAACTCGATGCGGCCCGGGTCGGTCCACAGTCGTGAGACCAGCGCGTCGATCAGGTTGATCGTGCGCACGGCACCCTCGTGATTGACCTTGTCGACGGTGTCGCTGGGGCGGTGGTAGTCTTCGTGAGCCCCGGTGAAGAAATGGACCGCCGGGATGCGCTGGTGTTGGAACACAACATGATCGCTGCCCCCAAACGGCTTAGCTTGAGTGGCCACGTCGAGGCCGACGGCGTCGTTGGCTTCGGATAGAAGCCCTTCCCATTGCTTGCCGGTACCGGTGCCCAAGACATACAGCTTGTTGTCTTCGAGTCGCCCGATCATGTCCATGTTCACCATCACGACGATGTCGTTGGCGGCGATGCCCAGGTCTTGGATGTGCTTCATCAGGTGCGTCGACCCCAGCAAGCCGCGCTCCTCGCCGGAGAAGCCGATAAAGAGCAGGGTCCGGCGGTCGGCCGTGATATCCGCAGGATCGCCGGTGCGGTCGGCGAACCGTTTGGCCAGCAACACCAGTGCGGCCGTACCCGAGGCGTTATCGTCGGCCCCGGGGTGGATCTGGCCATGACCGGCCATCGAGCCGACCTCGCCATAGCCCAAGTGGTCATAGTGGGCCCCGATCACGACGATCTCGTCGGCCAGTGCCCCGGCACCGGGGAGCTTGCCCGCGACATTGGCGACGGTGACCTTAGAGCGCTCGATTTCCACCCGGCCACGCAACACGATCTGATCCAGGGCGACGACCCGACCCTGCCCGCGGTCGGCGGCGTGCTGCCACTCTCGGGCTGTCCACCTGGGGGCGGCGTACTCGGCAGCTTCGAGCATCTTTTCGAATAATGAGGTGGTGATGTGCACAACCGGGATCGCCGCTTCGCCGGCGGCGACGCTGCGCCGGGTCGACTTGAGATCACCCTGCTGTTGCGAAGGTGGGTTGACCACCAGCAGCGCCACCGCTCCGCGCTGGGCCGCCCATTTCGCTTTACTCACGAGGCTCGCCGCTCGGCTCCAGCGCCCGCCCGCGCTCATAAGGTCTTTCTCGTTCTCTCGTTTGGCCCAGAGGCTCTTACCCGATTCGTCCTGCGGCTCGTAACGGAACGCGACGGCGACCTTCCCCAATAGAGCGTTGGGGTCGGCGTCCTGATAGCTGTCGTACCGGATTTCACCATCGACGATGCCGTAGCCGACAAACACCGCCGAACCGACAAAATCACCCGCGCCGGAAAACCCTAAAACATTGAAGTGCACGCCGCTGTCAGCGGCTTCAATCAGCTGGCCTTCGCGGTCGAGCAGTTCCAGCGATGGGTCGGTGACCCGGGGCGGGAGGGTGATCTCGAATGGTTGGGTGTATCCGGGTTTAGGTCCGGGGGCGGAGGGGCTGGGGGCCGTGTGCGACCCGTGTTCCACAAACGCGGGTTCAAGGCCGACGGCATGGAAACACTTGATGAGGTAATCCCGTGCGCGCTCGAGCCCTTGGGTCTCCACACCGCGGCCTTGCATCGACGGGTCGGCCAGGGACGCGACGATCTCTCGAAACGCTCGGGTCTGGGCGGGCGATACCGGCTGGTTTTTGATCAGGGAAGCGCAGCCCACCAGCCCCAGCGACAGGGCTAGCGCGGGGATCAGGCATCGTCCGGTTCTACGATGTGGCGTATGGGTCATGTTGTTTCGTCCAAATCGTGGATACGTTTCACGTGTCAACATACCGCGTCGCAGACCTGTTTGCCCCCGGCAGGGGTCGGGCCGGGTCCACGGGTCACGCCGCCAACCATCGGGGATGGGTATCGGCGGATCGACAAGACGGCTTACACCGTTCCGCTTTCGACCTGTTCGAGAACCAGGTCGGTCACCGCGGCGGTCGCGAGGGGCAGGCGATCGATCGGGTGGCCGGTGAGCTTCGCGCATACCTTCGCGACCGCGCTTTCGAGTGTTTGCCCCGCCTCAGCAAGCGTTGGGTCGTTCATCGTCAGCCCGGTTTGCTCGAGCAACATCGCCATCGACAGGATCGCCGCCAACGGGCTGGCCTTGCGTTGCCCGGCGATGTCTGGGGCCGACCCGTGCACCGGCTCATACATACTCGGCCCGCCGCAACCCGCCGGACCATCGGGTGACACGGGATCGGTTCGGGATCGATTAAAGCCCGGGTTGAGGTTGCCCGACGCGGCGATGCCCATGCCCCCCGCGATCGCGGCCCCAAGATCGGTAATGATGTCCCCGAACATATTGGTCGTCACGATCACGTCATAAACCTGCGGCTGGGTGACCATGTACATGCAACACGCGTCGACGTGATGGTATCGGCGGGTAATGTCGGGGTAGGCCTGGCCGATCTCCTCGAATGCCCGCATCCACAGGTCGTGGGCGAAGGTCAGCACGTTCGTTTTGCCCACGAGCGTGAGCTCCTTACGCCTCCCACGCACCCGGCACAGTTCGAACGCGTACCGCAGGCAGCGCTCGACGCCCATGCGCGTGGCGATCATCTCTTGCGTGGCGACCTCGTGTGGGGTGTTTTTTCGTAAGAAACCCCCGGCCCCGCAGTAAAGGTCCTCGGTGTTCTCACGGACCACCACGCAGTCGATGTCTTGGCAGGTCTTCCCGGCCAGCGGTGTGCTGACCCCGGGGTAGAGCTTGACCGGGCGGAGGTTGATGTACTGATCGAGTTCAAAGCGCAGCCGAAGCAGCAGCCCCCGCTCGAGGACCCCCGGGGGCACGTCCGGCCGGCCCACGGCCCCGAGGTAGATCGCGTCGTAGTTGGCCTTGAGATCGGCCACCTCGTCATCGGTGATCACGATACCCTCGTCGAGATACCGCTTGCCGCTGTACGGCAGTTTGGCGGCCTGGGCCTGGATCCCGAACCGGGTCGTCAGTGCCTCGAGGCACCGTAACCCTTCTTCACAAACCTCGGGGCCGATCCCGTCACCCCCGATGACCGCGATACGGACCATCTGCTACTCCTTTCCGGTATAGATGAATCGATGGACAGACTACTGTGACATGGCGACGGCCGCTAGTGACCCGCCGCGTCGGCCTTAAGATCTTCATTTCGCCTTCGTGCTTGATCAGAATGAACTTCGAAACCGCTGTAGTTGTCGGATGAATATCAATGACGTTTTAGCCCTACCGTCATGGACGTTGGGCTCATGCGGCGGGGTAACGTGTCGATCTGGTCCCGCAGGGTTTTTAGGATCGTATCGTTAGCGGGGGGGAAGCGGTACCGATCCAGCTGATCGATCGCCACCCATCGACCCGTGGGTGATATGTGGAGGTCGCAGCCTGCTTCAAGGCTACAAAGCAGGGCGTGGACCCGCACCCGCCCGTGGGGGTAGGTATGTTCGACCTGTGTCAGGGCCCCGGCCACGCGTATGGTGAGCCCGGCTTCTTCGCGGAATTCTCGGATCACGCATTGGGCTGGTGTTTCGCCAGGCTCGATCTTCCCGCCGGGGAACTCCCAGTACCCGCCCAGCACGGCGGTGGGGGGGCGCTGGGCAATGAAGACCAGCCCGTGGTCGCCCACCCTTTGGACGAGGACCCCGATCGCGACCGGTATGGCGCTGCTTGTCGTTGTCATCGTGGTCTTTGGGTCCTCGATGGACGGTCTGCTGGGCCGATCAGATCAGGGGCAGCCGCACCCCCGTGGCGATCAATTCTGAAGGTTGCCCCGGTCGATCGACAATTTCATCATGGTCGGCAAAAGGAAGTTGACCCCGCGGTAGAGCATGACCTGTCCGGAAACGATAAAGACGGTCTGGTCATTTTTCTGAGAAGACAGGCTCTCCATATTCTCGAGGATCTGGCACGGCAGCAGCGGCATGGGGGGCTCGGGGGCTGAGTCGGAGTCGGCCTCAAAAACGAACAGGATCTGCCCGCCGCTGGGTGACCGGGTGAGGTGTCCGCGGCGGTTGATGATGAACTCCCCTTCACGTCGCAGCTTCGGCTGGGGCCCGCCGGGGGGGATCCCTAAAACGTTCATATCGACATCCAAGCCCGTGATCGAAGGGATAGGCGGCGCATCGATCGGGGCCGGCTCGACCGTTTGGACCTGGGGCGGTTCGAGTTGGGGGTTGGCCGACATCAGCTGCTGCATCTGCTGCTGGACATGTTCGGCACTGACCGCGGGCTGGGTCGTCGCGGGTTGGGTGGCCGGCTGGGTCGTCGCGGCAGGTCGCGGCGAGTCCGTGGTTTGGGCGCTAACCGACCACGCCGCGGCTAAGATGGTCCACAACGCCATCACTAAACCCGAGGCTCGGTACATCTTTCGGTCTCCGGTGGCCTTGAGCTAAGGCTGAGAAACAACAGGATAAAGGTTGCGATCTACCGGGGGCGGGTGACGGCGGTACCAGAACCGGGTGCGTCGGGCGGTCCACCCTTGAAGGGTCTGCCATTCCAGCTCCACCGTGGCCAGTTGATCGTCGGTGTGCAGCTGCCGGGGATCGACCCGGTACAGGATATCGACCGAGGCGGACCATCCGCGGATTTTGACCTGCTTGACCTCGAGGCTGGGCCCGGTGATCTCGTCCACGTTGATCGCTTCGGACACGCCCACGCTCAGGTCCGGGGCATGCCTCGCGCCGCGGACAAAATGACGCGAAGCGGTGCCGTCGGGCATGATAAAGGCCACCGGCCCATCGATCGACCGGTGCGTCGTGACCGCGTACAGCGCCTCGGACACGACCTCGCGCACGGTCGGATCATTCGGGTCATGTGCGGCCAGGTCCCCGGGCTGGGCCGGGATATTGACGTAAGTCGTGCAAGCTGTCGCACAAAGAAGGGGCAAGGCAATCAATAGGTATCGACGGTGGTAGGTAGAGAGCATCGGGGTCCCGCGAAGCAAAAAGTAAAGGAGTTTATCGCATCGACCGGTCATGAGGCGATGATTGTAACATAGTCGTCATATCACGGCACGTAGCAACCGTGGCGTAAGACCGGGTCGCGGTCGCCGCCGAGCTTGCGGGCCGGTGTTGTTCGGGTTTAGACCGTGTATGAGAAGCGGTGTGCCAATGTCGGGTTTATTGGCTTATCACACAAATCCTTAGAGTTAGGGATCGTCCCCCCGGTGGCCGGGGTTGCTCCGGTTGAGCTTCGCCGGCCGTGCACAAACGCGGGCGCTGCGACGCTGCGCCCCCAATCCCCGCGCCCAGGGCTTTACCGGTTCGACGAGTCTTTGATCGCATCAAGGATTTCACGAAGCAAACGGTTGCTGTCTTGGCTGATCTCGACGGCTTTCTCGCTAAGGGCCATCGCCCGCTCTTGCTCAGCTAAGACTTTGTCCTGTGCCGACATGGCGGACTTCATCTGCCGCGAGGCTTTCTTGGTAATCAGTGTCAGAAACACCACGAACAGCCCCAGGAGCACGATCCAGAAGAGGTTGCCGCCCTCGGCTAACAAACACCCCCACCCGCTATACTCACCGACCGTGGACCCGATCACCGAAGGGTACTCATCGGTCGTTAACCACCGCTCGGTCGCGGCGTCGTGGTACATCACGTTATCCTGATGCCACATGCCGTAGCTCTGGACGTGTTTGGTCATAAAATCCTCGTCGAGCCCTTCGAGCTCGACCTCCACCACCCCCATCGCCAACCCCTGCGGTGACCAACTCGGCTGTTGGCGTATCGCGACGTTGAGCACCCGCAGGGTGCCGTCGAACGGGAAGAACGTGGTGTGGTAGCGGTACAGCCCGGGCTCAATCCGCTCGAAGACGACCGTTTCCGGGCGGCTTTGGAGTTGATGTTCCCACGCGGCGATCAACGATTCTTCAAGCGGGTCCGCGGGGCGGGTCTGTGCCCAAGCGATCGACGCTAAAACCGGCACAAAGAGAAGCCAGATCTTAGGGGTGATGCGGTCTGTGCGGCTCGTGTTCATGTCGGTGCATCCTTAAGCGTGACGGGGCGACAGGGCCTGTCTCTGGCTGTGTTATACGTGCCGTATTGTTATACCTGCCATATATTAGTTAACCATCGACGCCATGATCCGATGCCGTTAACGCTACCCGATCCTCAAAACCTTCACCCCAAGAAACCATGAGATACCCACCACGGACAAAAACCGGATTTCAGCGGCGGGCCAACGGACCCGTATTCATAAAAGTTCAATCCACGTCTCCCGCAGTGTCGGTCTCGGGTACCTTGTTGGGTGTCTCCTGAGGGGGGGCGGCGTTTTCACCCGCCAGCTGTTTGACCATCTTATCGAGCACACCGTTGATGAATGACGGGGACAGCTCGCCGCAGAACCGCTTGGCCAGCTCGACTGCTTCGTTGATCGCGACCTTGACCGGGGTGCGGCCCGAGACGATCTCGTAATAGGCTAACCGAAGGATCGCCCGGTCGAGCGGGGGTTGGCGGTGCGTGGGCCAAGCGGGGGCAAGCTGGGCGACGGCTTCGTCCGCCTCCTGGTGCTGGCCCCACGCGGCGACCGTTAAGTCGAAAGCTTGGTCACGCGTCTTCGGAGTATCGGGCTGGTCTTGTAAGCCGTCGCGGATAAGGCCCAGGTCCCCCTCGCCGCGGAGGTCGACTTGATACAGCAGCTGCATGGCCAGGCGACGGATGTTGCGTTGAGATGAGGACATGGACAGGTAGGTTGGGCCCCGAAGGTATCGACGACGAGCCGTGACGATCCGGAAGCGGTTAGATCGATCTTGTATCGAAACAAAACCCGCTACCTCATGGTCGCGGCTGGCTACGTAGCGTGTGATCTAGTTGTGGCGACGCTCTCGTGTGGCGACTCTCTCGCCGCTGTCGCATGGATTAAACGATCTTCAAGCCTGGGTGGCCTCTACGGGTGTCTTCTCGGCTTAGATCTTCCTTAATAAGTTCGCCATCTCGATCGCCGCGACCATCGCTTTGGCGCCGTGATTGCCCTGCTTGGACCCCGCCCGCTCGATCGCCTGTTCGACACTGTCGGCGGTGATCACGCCAAAGATCGTCGCCACCCCGGTCTGCACCGGCACCGCCGCGATCCCGCTAGCCGCTTGGGCCGCGACGTGGTCGTAATGATCGGTCTGACCGCGGATCACACACCCCAGGCACACGACCGCGTCGAACCGGCCGGTCTTGGCCAGCTTCATCGCGGTCACAGGTAGCTCGAAGCTGCCGGGGACACGGGCGATCGTCAGATCCCCGGAGGAATCGTTCGCCCCGGGGTCCCCGCCGTGACGACGGAACGTATCCACCGCACCGTCGACAAGCCGCTCGGTGATGAACTCGTTGAAACGGGCGGCCGCGATCGCGATCTTCAACCCGTTGGCTAATAGCTCGCCTTCAATGAACTGGGGCATGAAAAATCTCGGGGGGGATCCCACGGTGGGTCAAGGTTTATGAACCCTCGAATGATTCTTGGACCGCTTGGACGACCTGGTCGTGGATCAGGCTGTTGGTCGCGATCACCCCACGGTTGTTGGCTAGGGTCTTGCCGAGCGAAAAATCAAGGGGCTGGCCGGTGATATCGGTGACCTTCCCGCCCGCCTCTTCGACGACGATCGAACCGGCGGCGTGGTCCCAGATCTTTTCTTGATAGTCCGCACGGGTCGGCAGGCGGAGATAGATCGAAGCGTCGCCGCGGGCGATGGCCGCGTACTTCGCCTGGCTATCCATCCGCACCGGATCGCCGGTGATCCCCAGCAGGGCCGCGATCTGGGCCGAGGCGCCTTGGTCGGAGTGACCCGACTCGACCGACTCGCAGAACCGGGCCTGGGACGGATCGGCAACGGTGCTAACCTTGATCGCCCGCGCGTCGGCGGCACGGTCCCAAAGGGGATAGGCCTTGGCCCCTTCGCCACGGACCGCCACGAGCAGGGCCCCGGTCTGGTCGCCCATCGGCAGGTTCGGGCAGCCCAGAACGCCCATCACGACCCGGCCCTCTTCGAGCAAGGCCAGGGCCACCGCGTACTGCTCGTTACGCAAAAAACCCTTGGTCCCGTCGATCGGGTCGAGGGTCCAGAACCTCGCCGCACTGCCGCTGCTAGCTTGGGTCACCCCGTGGTCGATCCATTCCAAGATCTGCTTCTCGTCGGCGGTTGAGTCCCACGCCGCTTTGACCTGTTGCACCACCGCGTGTCGGATCGTGGCGTTCTCATCGCGGCGCAGCTCGGTGGCGTCCTCTTCGCCGATGACCGGGTCGTCGGGAAACTCCTCGCTGATCGCGGCGCAGACGATGGCCTGCGAGGCGTAGTCGGCGACGGTGACGGGGCTACGGTCTTTCTTTTCAAGGGTGTCGGCCGCGACGAGTTTCTGCTGAACCGCCCGGCAGGCATGGCTGGCGAGCCGGACGGCTTCGATCGCGGTATCTTGTTCTATCTGAGACGTCTGGGGCATTCGTTTTGCTTTCTAAATAAGGTGGATCAGTGAATCAAAGCCGGTCCAAACCTGATCATGGTAGTATCAACAGCTCCATGGTCAAAGAACACAAGACCTCGGGCCCTGAATGCGTACCCGTGACCGCTGCGTTTCCGCCCGTTGAGAGATCGCCTTTGGAGCATCGGGGCTGGTGATGAAACAGGCTCCCCGCTGGCTGCCTTACCGGGTGCGGAACCGGATCGATCAGGCCCGGATCGAGGCATCGGTGCGTTCTTTGAACCAGACGCACCCCCAACCGGCTTGCGACCCGCAGGACGCGGATGCGGAGGTGCATCTGCTGCTGTGCAAGCGGGACCTGCGGATCGGGGTGGTGGCGGTCAAGTCACTGCTGCGTTTCGGTCAAGGCCGACTCGCGGTGACCATCACCGATGACGGCACCCTCACGGCGCGCGATCGCCGTTGGGTCACCGCGCACCTGCCCGGGACCCGGTGGCTGTATTGGCCCGCGGCGGCCGATTTAGAATTACCTTTAAAAGAAGCATTGGCCGATCGGCCCGCGTTGATGGGGTTGTACGGAAGCGGGTACGCCCCGGCCGGGAAACTGCTGCACCCGATCGTCTTGGCCCGCTGCGATCGGGTGATCGTCATGGACCCCGACACCGCGTTCTTCGAGCCGCCCACCTGCCTGCTGGATTGGAGCCGAAGCGGTAACCTTCACGGTTGGTACCTCCACGATCACCAAGACGAGGCGGCCGCGGTCCCCCCCGAGGCCCAAGGGGCGTTCACGGACCTCGAAGCGAAACTCATCCCGCCCGATCGGTCGTGGGGAATCCCGCTGCGGCTATTCAATTCCGGGCTGCTGGCTTTCTGGCCCAGGCAGTTGAACCTTGACATCGCCGAAAGATACCTCCTGTGGCACCGAGAGATCCCGGATCGCTACAAACAGGGCAAGTGCGAGATCTGGTTCGGGAACTGGACCCCGGAGCAGACTTGTTACCACGTCATGATGGCCCTATCGTCGCCGCCTCCCAAACCGCTGGGCGACGATTACCACCTCGGGGGCGAGCCCGGGCACGTGTTCAATCACTTCTTGCGTCACTACCTGATCCAGGCGGGGACGCTGCGTCGCTTGAAGCGGCTCGTGAGCGAGTTATAAACCAGCGGCCCCCGGCGGCTACTGCAACGCGGCGGCGCCGCCGATGATCTCGCTTAGCTCGGTCGTGATCGCGGTCTGGCGGGCGCGGTTGAACTGGCGGGTCAGTGATTTCTTCATCTTGCCCGCGGCGTCGGTGGCGGACTTCATCGCGACCATCCGGGCGATGTGCTCGCTGACGGTCGCTTCGTTGAAGCACTGGAACAGCTGGGTGCGGACGCTGGCCGGCAAAAGCTCGCCCAGCAGCTGGTCGGGGTCGGGCGAATAGTCGTAAACCGTCGACGTCGAACCCGCCTTGGCGTCGGCTTGGGGCGGGCGCAGCGGTAACAGCTCCAGAACGGTCGGCTTTTGCCGCGCTACGGACAGGAACTCCATGTATGTGACATGGACCGCGTCGTACCGCCCCTGGGTGAAGCGATCCATGACCTGATCGGCGAGGTGTTCGATCTGGTCATAGGGCGGCGAGTCGGAAAGATGGCTATAGAACTGGGCGACCGGGGTCTTGGCGAATCGGAAGTACGCCAACCCCTTCTTGCCGGTGACCTCCAGGTCGATCTGCTCGTGGGCGTGTTCCCTGAGAAATGCGGTGGCGGTCCGTAAAATATTGGCGTTGTAGCCCCCGCACAGGCCGCGGTTTGAGGTCAGCACTAGTAAAAGGCGGCGGTTGACCGCGGGCTGCGGGGTGCGAAGTAAAGGGTGATCGATCTTGGACCCGCTGGCGGGGTCGTCCCCACCGCCCGAGGATGCGGCCGCGACCATCTCCTGGACCAGCTCCGCGATTTTTTGGGTGTAAGGCTTCGCCTCGGTCGCTTGGCGTTGGGAGGCTTGGAACTTGGCGGTGGCGATCATCTGCATGGTCTTGGTGATCCGCTGGATGTTGCCAACCGCTTTCATCCGCCCTTTGATTTCACGTGTCTTGGCCATGGCCGCGTATGATACCGACTCAGGCTTAGGTGGCAATGGTGCGGGGGTTGACCGTTCGATGGTGACCGGTGGCGGGCGGGCCCGGGAGCGTTGAATCGTCTCGAACTGCCTAGCGGCTTAACAGCTCGAGTCGTTGAGGTAGGCCGTTTGGATCACGGTTGTTACAATCGTAGTCACGCGGCGATCGTGATTTGTTTTGGCCTTTACGCAAGGAGGCGTCCATGACGGTTCATCCGGGTAACACGACCATCCGACCCGGCCCCCCGGATTCTTCCCCGGAATCTCCGCCGGCTTCTTCGCCCTCTGCGGAAGCCGCCAGATCCGACAACCCGCCGGGCTCGGCAGGGCTAAGCGATCCCTCGCCCCAACCGGCGGTGTTAGACCCTGTTGTTGTGTCAGCGGCGGGACTTGGTCGTGGTGATCAACCCCGTGGTGCCCCATCTCAACCCGCTTCAGCGATTGATGAGACCCCCTGCACCCGGTTGATCGCGATGATGAACCAGAAAGGCGGGGTAGGCAAGACCACGACGACGGTGAACCTCGGCGCCGCCCTGGCCAAACTCGACAAACGTGTGCTGATGATCGACCTCGATCCCCAAAGCCACCTGACCCTGCATCTGGGCCTCGACCCGGACGAACTTGAATTGAGCGTCTACGAACTGCTGACCCAACCGGAGGTCTCCGCTGGAGAGGTGGCCTATCAGTTGGACGAGAACTTTGTGGTGTTACCCGCGGAGATGAATCTAGCGGGTGTGGAGTCGGAGCTGGCCGCGATGCAGACGCGTAATGGGTCGGTTCAGAGGATCCTGTACGAGAAATGTCAACCGCTGATCACGGGCCGTCAGTGGTTCGACTTCGTCCTGGTCGACTGCCCCCCGAGTCTAGGGTTGCTGACGATTAATGCCCTTTCGATGGCCCGTGAAGTGATTGTCCCGATGCAGGCCCATTTCCTGGCGTTACAGGGGCTCAGCAAGCTGTTAGAGACGGTTAGCCTGGTGGAGCAGACCTTGAACCCACAGCTGACCGTGGGGGGGGTGGTCTTGTGCATGCACGAAGCGCAGACCTTGCTCGCCCATGAAGTGACCGCGGATCTCGAGTCGTTTTTAGCCGATGCCCGCGGCCGGGACGTGCCGTGGCGCGACGCGGTGGTTTACCAGCCGGCGATCCGCCGTAACATTAAGCTCGCCGAGAGCCCCAGCTTCGGGAAGACTATTTTTGATTACGCCCCGGATTGTGCGGGGGCCAAGGACTATCTCGGGTTGGCCCAGGCGGTGGCCCGGCAACGGGTACCCGGGTCGTTAGCGGACGTCGGAAGCGGACCCGGTGCGGTGGCCGGTAACATTGAAGCCGCCCGGGTTGATCCGTGAGGTGGATCGTGAGGCCCGTCGTCGAGGTTTGAGAAAGACAGACTTCTTGCGAATCGACCTGGAATCGATCTTGTGGCGACGGTCTCGTGTCTTGCTGGCGATCTATTGGCCGCTGCTGGCTGTGGCGACGCACTACCCTGAGTCTGAGATCGAAACCCTGGACCTGGGCAGCAGCGGGCTCGATCGGCCGGTGCACGTCGCGTGCTTCGTGCTGCTGACGATCTTGTTGCTGTATGCGCAGGGGCGTCAACGTCACCGCAACCGCGGCCCACATGCTCTGCTCATCGCGGCCCTGACGGCCGGTGTATACGCCGTGGTGGATGAGCTGACGCAAGGCTGGTTCGGCCGCAGCGTGGAGATGACCGACCTGCTGGCGAACTACGCCGGGATCGCCCTGGTGACGCTGGGCGCTTGGTGGCGGCCGCCACGATCCTTTCCCGATCCCGGCTATACCGACCCCAGATGAAAATACGGTATAGCTCACTTCGACATCCTTGAAAAAAGTCCAATGCTGAAGAACTCAACTTAATAAGTTACGAAAAACGTAACGGTTAGCATTAGAACAAAAATAAATATTAGCTGCAACGCATTTACTATGGCAAATGAACGGCGTCTTGCTATACTACGGGTCGAGCTGACGTGGTCGTGTATGGGCCGCCATCGGCTCGGGGAGCATGGATGGGGTATGAAGTCACAGAGAAGAGATAAGAGAATCCTCTCACGATACCCCCACTGAACCGAAAGGCTGGGTTTGTACTCACGTCGAATAGACGTGAGGTGGGGTTTTATGGGATTAAAGCTTGGTGGTTAATAGGTTTTAGCCAGAATAGTGGCGTGTCGGCTAGTTCGCAGGCTCGCTAGGGGAACTTTAGTTAATCGGGAAAGAAGGAAAAGAAAGATGAGCATCAAGATACGAGCCATGGTCGCGGCTGTGGCCACAGGGATGACGTGCGGGGTCGCGTCGGGCGTGATTTTTTCAGTCAACGGGATGGACGATACGATCTCGACGATCGATCCCGATACCGGGGCGGTGATCAACACGTTTTCGACCCCCATCCCAGCCCAGAACGACGGCGGCAGCGGTTTGGCCTTTTCGGGCAAGAGCCTGTATTTTGCTGACATCAATAATTTTACGGTCTTTGAACTCGACCCGGTAACCGGAGCGGTGACCAACTCGTTCATCGGCCCCAACGCCCAGATGGATGCGCTGGGTTTCGGGACGTCTTCCTTTGGTCCGACGCTGTTCTCGCTACAATTCGCGATGGGCAACGCCCGGATCCACCTGATCAACCCCGACACCGGTGACGTGTGGACGAGCGTGGATACCAACCGCACCCTGGTCGGCGGCATGGATTTCAACCCGGCCACGGGCACGCTGTTTGTGGGTGAGTTCGGGTTCGATGACATGATTTTCGAGATCGATCCTGAAACCGGTCAGATGCTCAACCATTTCCCCGCCACAGATGGGGCGACCGGGATCGGGTTCGACGGGCCCCGTATGTTCGTGTCCGACCGGGATGTCGATATGATCTTTGAGTTCGATCCCAGCAATGGGGACATACTTAACAACTTCCCCTCGCCCGATGGCAGCCCCGGGGCATTAGCGGGCGGAACGATCCCCGAACCCGCGGCAGCGGTGTTGCTAAGTGTCCTGACCCTGGCGGCATTGCCGAGGCGTCGCTGAACGTAGGGCTGAACGTAGGGGATATACGCATCGCGTATCAAAGGACCACCTCGGCGATGTCGCGGGCCTGGGAAATTTCTCTGCCGCGTACGTGAGTCATGCCGTAGATTCGTCCGGGATGGGTGTACCTATAGTGTGCGTCTCTTTGGCGCCAACGGCGGGATTCAGCAGCGACGTGCGTGGATCCAAGCAATGACCGCGAGGCAGCTGCGCGTCGCCGCTTCGTGTTCGTTAGGCTTGGTGATCGAGGGTCAGCTCCAATGCCACGTCGGCGTGGTTCCCGTTCCTATCGTCGATCACGAACTCGAGCAGCAGGTACGACTTAGCGGCGAGGCCGGTGTGCACCGGCAGGCTCAACAGGTCACTGCCCGAAAAATGCTGGGAGTATGGCATAGAGCCGAAGCTGTCATCCGAGATCCAGCCGGTGACCGTGAAGCCCGTATCGAGGGCGGCTGGGTTGATCACTAGCGGGTGGTCGGCACTGGGCACAAAGGTGGGCGGCTGAACATCGCCGTAGACGTAGAACGCCTGCGTCAAGCTTAGGACATCGCGGGTGATCAGGTTCCAGCCGGGTTGGAGATCGATGGGATCGGGGTCAACCACGTGCACGCCGTTGGGGTCGATGTATTCCAGGACGTAGCCTTCGAGCTGATGGGTCGCCCTGGGGCTCTTGAGTTGGAGGTCGCTGACACCGTAGGTCGTGGGCGCACCGATCAAGCCGTTGATCCTGGGAATCTGGACCGCGTCTTGGGGCGCTACCGTTGCGCCGACCGCGATCCGGTGCTGATCCCAGATCTGCTGGGTTGTTTGATCGATCAGTTGTGTCGGGACCACATCAGACACTTGATCAGACTTGAACGGGATAAAGTCTGCCCCCTGTTCCACATAATACAGCTGCTTGTCGCTATAGAGGGCTGTATCCAGTTTGATGACGGAGGGTGCGAACAACTTCTCGATATCATCGGTCCCGTCTTCGAGTTCCAACACGGCCATGTCGATGTCCCACTGCGGCCTGCCCTGGAGGGCTTTGTCGCTGAGCTGACCGAACTGCGGGTTGCCGTCGATCTTAATCGATCGCTTCCCGTCGGCGGGGGAGATGAAGATATTCGTGACGTTATTGAAGTACCCGTTGCGGATCAGCACATCGTCTTTACGGGGGACCTTGATCCCGACTTCCCACCCCTGTAGATCGACGTTGTGATAGATGATGTCCTGCGTCCAGGGGTTGATCTTCACCCCGGCAAACTCGGGCTTTTCGAGGTGGTTGATCGCCGTCACCCGCAGCAGGGTCACCTGTTGGGTGTAGGCGAGATCGATCCCATGGACGCGGGATCCCCAGACCGTAAAGTCCTCGATCACGCTGCGGGCGTCGTGCGGGGCGTTACGCAGGTGGTGCCAGGTCCTCAGCCCCATCCTCACGGAAAAAGCGAGGTTGCCGCTAAACTTCCGGATCGGAACGTGCTTGACTTTGAGTGCCTGCTTCCCGCCGGCGATCACGGGGTCGGGCAGGTTGGCGGCGTCGAACTCCACCGGAGAGGTCCGTCCATAATAGACAAACCCGGCGCCGGCGTGGTCCGTGGCGATGTTGTCGACAACCTCAACCCCGGCACCGTGGAACCAGAACCCGTGGCCCTGGTGGCCGAAATCGAATTCGTCGAACCGGCTGGAGATCGAGTCCCCCGAGCCCTGGGAGCCGATGGCGAGGTTACGGGCGAACGTGCCGATCTCATTGCCGAACTCGGTCACGAACCCAGCCCCGGACACATTGATCGATACGTTGTCTTCCATGACCACGTAGCTGTCGTGATTGACGAAACCCCAGCCCGGGCTATCGACCACCGCGCTGCCGGTGATCACGGCCGGCTCATCGTCGAAGGTGGCCCCATTGCGGTGGAAGTGCACCGAGTAGCGTCCCCGCGGGTTGAGGCCGGTGGTGGGGGCCAGCTGGCCCTGGTCGTCGAGTTGAGGGTCGTTGACCGTTTCGGTTTTGTCCGAGCGCCCCAGGCCGTAGAACCCGGCGTTGTGGATCTGGACCTGGTCGGAGTGCATGAACATGGCGTGGCCCCGCGTTCCGATCTGGGTGCGGTCTTGCGAGAAGATCATCACGTTCCGGGAGGTGTTGGCCACGTACATCGAGTACCCGTCGGGGGGGGTGTGGTTATGTTTAAGCGGGTCGACGGTGACGCGGTTGCCGTCGATCTGGCGGATGGTCAGTTGTTCATAGCGTCGCGCGTTGTGGTGGCTGCCGGTGAGTACGAGGGCATCGCCCACCCGCCAGTTCACAGGCACCTGGGCCAGCACCAACTCGGTGTCTTTCCTTTTCAGCCCGTTTTCAACCGCCACGAAGGGGGTTTTCTCGGTGCCGTGGATCTCGACGGTGCCGTGAGAGATCAGCCCCCGGCTAAGCAGGGTGGGGTCCCACTGGGTATCGATCGGGTCTTGGCCCCAGATCATGATCAGGGCGAAGACGTCGGCGGCGACCGGGGCGTCCTCCGTGCCGATCTTGAGGCTGCCGCCGGGATCGACGACGAGGGTATCGACCACCAAGAGCGTGTCACGGTCGTGCTCGAAATGTAGCTGGCCGTCGACACGGATGGTGTGCAGGGGCACATTGTTGACAACGTTATACGTCACGGTGAGGTCCGCGGGGATCAGCACGTCCGCGTCCACATCGGGAATGTCCCCCAAACCGTTGCCGTCCATATCCTGCCATGTGTCGACCGCCGACCAGGGGCCGCTGCGGACCGCGACGTGCGTGGCGGCTTCGTGAGGAACCAGGTTCAGCAGGGCATCGTGCTCGGATTGTTTCTGCGGGTCATCCGGGTGAGCAGGATCAGCCGCAGGGGCGTCGTGGACGTGGTCATCGGTGTCGTGATCATCGCCCTGGCTCGATGATGCGGTGACAAGCGGGGCGCTGGGATCAACGAGGAATAGAGGCGCCGCGTGATTCTGAGCAGTATCGACTGGGCCCATGATCTGCTGCCCATCGAGCAAAACACGGGGTTCAAGCGCCTCAAGCCCATCCGTGAACAGATGGACCGGCGTCGCAGCGGCGTTGGTCGCCCGGCGTTTGGTCCGAAACCGCCTTCGACGCAAGCATCGAGGCAGGCTCATTAACCTGACCAAACGGTCGTAGAAATGGTCATCAGGCCACATGACATTCACCTCTTATGCGTTGATCTCGATGTCTTTGAATACTTGTCAGCATTAGATAAAACCCTGACATTCAAAGGGGCTTAGACCGGTACGGCAGGGTGACCCGGCCTGATCGATCCTCTTCTAAGGGGTCGTCCGCTAGCGTGGGTTTAGAACGAGGTACAAACGGCTCGAGGCGCTTCCGTTGTGCTCGTACACCTATCGCGGACCATAGGCTTCATGGCAAGCTCTCTCTCTTCAGCGTCCAAGCTGACAAAGTACCGGGTTCTCCCCTATGCGCAGGCTACGGTCGCCTGTTCGTAGGATCTCTTGGGACTGTTGCGTCCCTCCATGACACCCCGATTCCCTTAACACGTCCTATCACGAATCTAAGTTTCTAATACACGAACCCTTAACTCCTCCGGAATGCGAGGCCGGAATACCTTTATTTTAGCCAAATGGTGCCGTCTTGGCCACTTTGCTGGCGAATAATTTTATCAAGGCGGTCCTCGGAGCAACCTGAACCACGCCACCAGATTATCGAATCCAAGAAGGTTTAGTTAGACCGGTGTTATAGGTCACTCAGACGTTAAATCATAATAAATAATATGTGTATCGTGGTAGAAACACCGCCATCCGTTCATCACGCTTCTAGCAGCGGCCACCCGGGTCGCTAGAGCCTAGCGAACACGGGCTGGCCACAACATCAAAACAGGGGCGGTTGAATGGGTTGAAACGGTAGACCTAATGGCGATGCGTCAACCGGGTTTGCGGGCGGTGTACTCGCTGAAAACGCCCAGCTCGACGTTGAGCGAAATATCCGCTAAGCCGACCCGCCGCATCGCGTCGAGGACCGTCTGTTTGGGCACGCAATGCTCGACGGTTTCCCAGTAGTACGACATCAGGGCCTTGGCGTCGCGGTTGCGGCTGGTCCACAGCGTCACTGTGGGGATGATGCGCTTCAAGAACAGCTTAAAGAGGTGGTACGCCGCCTTCCGATCGGGGCGGGTGATGTCAAGCACCAGCAGCGTCCCGCCGGGTTTGAGGACACGCTGATATTCCCGGAACGTGGTCACTAAATCGCTCACGTGGCGCAGGGCGAAAGCCATATTGAGCATGTCGAAGTGGTTGTCCGGTAGCGGCAGCCGCTCGGCCTTGGCCCGGGTGAGCCAGCGTACCCCGCGGGCTTGAGCCTGCTTGAGCATCCCGAAGCTGGCATCGACGGCGACGACTTGGCCGGTGGGCCCGACGATTTGCGACGCCAGATGGGCCATGACCCCGGTGCCTGTGGCCACGTCGAGCATCCGCATCCCGGGCCCAAGCGGCATCCTTTTGAGGATCATCCGCCGGTACCAGTGGCCCGAGCCGAAGCTCATGATCTGAGAAATCTGGTCATAGTGCGGGGCCGAGGCATCGAACAGCTGGTCGAGGCGATCGCGGCGTTCGTGCTCGTTGTTGTAGTAGTCCCGGAGGACCGGGTGCGGGGGCAGAGGCGATGGCGTCTTGGGCACCGCGGCTGGCGGATCTTGGGTTTTTGGCATCGGGCGGGCCCCCTTTCACGCGTCGACGGGTCTTCGGTTGCGGGCTGAGGATTGTGTTGAGCGACTCTTTTTCAAAAGCCTGCCGATTCTGGACCCTATCCGTGATGCGCGACCGAAACAAGCGGTGCGTTAACGTCGAACGGTGTTGTTTTGACTCAGGTAGCCGGTGCGGTTCAATCGACGGTTCACGGTGATCCCTCACTCTACCACTGGGAAGTCACATGGTTGGCCCCAGGAATACTACCCGTCGCTCGGGGCAGGGCCAGATCCAGGCGATCCCGGCCCATCGGATCGTCTGCGTCTTCTCCTGCGGCGGCCGCGGCGGCGTTTGGGCTTAGCATTAGGGTCCTTTTCAGATTTTTGGGCCTCAATGGGTTGGGGCGGATCGGTTGCTGGAGCTTCGTCTTTCTTGGGCTTGACGTGCCGCGATGGGGCGGGCGTCGGGCGGCTCTTGGGTTCAGTGGATCGGGTCGGACGCGCGGGGGTTTCGGCGGCCTTTTCTTTTAGTGCCTTGTCCTCTTCCTTGCTGAGCTTGCGGGTGTTCTCGAGCGGGTACGCCGCCGGCTTGGCCCCGCTATCGAGCTGGACCAGGACCAGCTGGGTGAGGATCTGGGTATCGACCACGGTCCCGGGGCCGTCGTCGGTCATGACCCGGGTCTGCCGGTGCGGCAGCCGCTTGCGTAGAGACTCGTACGTCTGGTCCTCGTACCTCAGGCAGCACATCAGCCGCCCGCAGCGGCCGGAGATCTTCGCGGGGTCGAGCGTGGCCTTCTGCACCTTCGCCGAGCGCATGGACACGGGTTTGAGCACCTTCAGGAACTGTTTGCAGCAGCAGTGCTGGCCGCATTTTTCATAATCAGCGGTCAGCCTCGCCTCGTCGCGGGCGTTGACCTGGTGCATCTCGATCCGGGTCTGGTATTCACTGGCTAGCCGGCGCACGAGCTCACGGAAATCGACCCATTGCTGGGAGGTGTAGTGGAAGATCATCCGCTCACCGCCTAAAAGACGCTCGACCTCGACGAGCTTCATCGGCAGGTCCAGCTCGGTGATCAGGGTCCGAGCGAACTTGATGACCTGCGACTTCTTGGCGTCGAGCACCGCCTGCTCGTGCAGGTCGTCGTGGGTGGCGATCCTCAGGGCTTTGCCCCGGGTCGAGAACGGGTAGTCTTTCCCGCCCGAGGCCTCGATGTACTTGAGCATCTCTTTGCGGGTGACGCTCTTGCCGCACCCGGCGTTGGCGCAGGTCGTGGTGAGCATCTCGGCTAGCTCGATCCCGCGCTGGGTGCGGATGACCAGCTTCGTGCCGCACCCGGGCGACTGGGTGCCGCCGTAGGGTAATTCCGCGACGAGCTTCATGTACCCGTAGCGACACACCACGGTCTTGGGCGGTTCCTTGGCCGCGAAACGCTTGAGCTCCTCTTCGTCCTCAAGCATGATCGGCAGTGGCGTGATCGAACCGGGCATGGATTGCGTCGCCTCTGTTAGCGGTGTCGACCCTACGACAGGAGGGGCGTCACTGCGGTTGCGTCCTGTTTTCATCAGGTGCATACCGTGGAGACATGGTATCGGTTAGAGCGACGCTCCGCCAAGTGCTTTCCGATGGTTCTAGCCCCACGTCAATGACGTGGGGCTAAACGGACGGTTGTCCGTGTTCGGTTTTCGAAGGCTTCGTGGCTTACCCGCTATCGCCGGTGAAGCCGTGGTACCCGCAGTCTCTACTTCGCCCCCGCTCCCTGCCCGATCCCCAGGCCCGCGTAGATCTGTCGCGTCGCGTAGGACCGGTTGAGGGTATAGAAATGGATCCCGCGGACGCCCTGGTCGATCAGGTCCCGGCACTGGCGTGTGGCCCAGTCGATCCCCACCTGTCGCACCGCTTCGGGGTCGTCACGAACACGATCCACCTCACGCAACAGCCCCGCTGGGAACCTCGCCCCGGCGGCCAGTTCCGCCATGCGTTTCATCCCGGATACGGTCGAGACCGGCATGATCCCAGCGATGATCGGGACCGTGATCCCCGCCAGCTCGCACCGCTGGCAGAAGTCCCAGAAATCGTGGTTATCGAAGAACAGCTGGGTGCAGATGTAATCGGCCCCGGCGTCGACCTTGGCTTTGAGGTAATCCATCTCCAGCAGCCGGTTGGGGGTGGCGGGGTGGCCCTCAGGGAACCCGGCGACGCCGATGCCGAATCCCCGGCCGTCGCCGTGAGCTGCCGAACCGTTGAATGTCCGGATAAAGGCTACGAGGTCCGCGGCGTAGCGGAACGCGTCTTGGCTGCGGTCGTAGTCGGGTTTGTCGCGTGGGGGGTCACCGCCCAGAGCCAAGATGTTGCTCACCCCGGCTTCGACGTAACGTTCGATAATCTCGGCGATCTCCTGCTGGCTGTGGCAGACGCAGGTAAGGTGAGGGATCGGGGCCAGGTTCGTCGTCTGCTTGATCCGGACCACCAGATCATGCGTACGCTGCCGGGTTGACCCGCCCGCCCCGTAGGTCACCGAGACAAACGCTGGCCCCAGGGGCTCGAGCTGGGCGATGGTCTTGTACAGCTCCTCCACCGCCTCGTCGGTCTTGGGGGGGAAGAACTCGAACGAGAACGTGGTGGTGTGTTGCGCGAAGATATCGTTGATGTGCATCGGTTCTTCTCGTTCACCTGCCGGATCTCAAAAGTCCATTACATTACACTATAATGATCGGTTATAGATACCCCTAGGTCTTGTAAGTTCTTAACAATCGATTCACCATCCGTGCAACCACCACCGTCCCCGAACCGTCCAAGCGCGATGACTGCTCAACGTCCACCGATCGTGGATCTAATCATCCCGGCGCGGAATGAGCAAGAGAATATCGCGGCTTTGATCGCGGCCCTGCCGATCGACCGGTTGCGTCACGTCGTTCTGGTTAACAACGGCTCGACGGACGACACCGCGCAGCGAGCACGCGAAGGCGGGCTGACCGTCGTGGACGAGCCTCGGCGGGGGTACGGGGCCGCATGCCTGGCGGGGTTGGCGTGGATCGCTTCCCGTAGTAAGGAGCCGGATATCATCGCCTTCGTCGACGCCGACCTTGCTGACGACCCGGGCCGGGTCCCGCAGCTGTGTGAACCCATCACCAGGTGCCAGATGGACCTCGTGATCGGCGCTCGGCGCGCATTGGCGGAACCCGGGTCGTTAACCGTGGTTCAGCATTTAGGCAACGCGCTGGCTTGCGGGTTGATCCGGTTGATCACCGGCCGACGCTACACCGATCTGGGCCCGATGCGGGCGATCCGCTGGTCTAGCCTCCAGGCGCTGGGCATGACCGATCAGACCTGGGGCTGGACGGTGGAGATGCAATTCAAAGCCGCGATGGGCCGGCTGAGGGTCTTGGAGATCAACACCCCCTATCGTCGCAGACACGCTGGGTGCAGCAAGATCTCGGGCACGGTGGTGGGCAGCATCCATGCCGGGTGGAAGATCCTGGCGACGATCGCAGTTCTATGGTGGCAAAGCCGACGACAACGGTCGCCGTCCACGACACGACCGTGTGCGGCGCGTCCCCGACGCGGTATTTTGATACGCGATGCGTATACAATACGCCGATGAAGCTCTATACCAAGACCGGGGACGACGGGACCACGAGCCTGTATGGGGGCGGACGCGTGGATAAAGATGACCCGCGGATCGAGGCGTGCGGGACGATTGACGAGCTCAACGCGGCGTTGGGGGTGGCGGCATCGGGGTGCACGCACGAACAGGTGGGGTCGATCCTGGGTTTGCTTCAGAACCGCCTGTTCGACCTGGGGGCCGATGTGGCGACCCCGGTGCCTAGGGGCTCGATACCGACCCGAACGGAAAATCCAGAAGGCGCCGCCCCGAGTTGTGTTAAGAGCGACCCTGTGTCCCGCATCAGCGGACCGCACGTTGAAGAGATCGAGGAACATATCGATACAGTTTGCGAACGGTTGCCGCCTTTGCGTCGGTTTATTCTGCCCGGGGGCAGCGAACGAGCCGCCCGGATCCATTTGGCCCGATCGATCTGCCGCCGCGCCGAGCGCTGCTGCCGAACGTTGCAGCGTCACGACACGGTCAACCCGCAGGTGCTGATATACCTCAACCGCGTCAGCGATCTGCTGTTCGCCCTGGGTCGGCTGGTGAACCAGCTTGAACGCACCGCTGACGTGCCGTGGGAAGCCCTTCGCCAAATCAAGGATTAGATCAACGCATCGGTCGTCCTGAAGAGGTTAGGATGCGTGAGAAGGGGCTGGCCCACGGGAATCCTTAGCGGCGTGCTGCCAGCCCCCCAGCGGCGGGCCATAATCCACCGCCCCCCCCTGGATGGCCCCGGATAACCCCGGACTACCCCGAGTTTGCGTTTTTGCGTTCCCATAGCGGCTCGGCTCGAAACGAACTTGCGGCAGTGTTGGTGATCCTGCCCCCAAACCGGCGGGCAGACTCAATTTGAGTCTAGACCCAACCGAAGATAGGATCACCCAACCATGGTCTCAGTTCGGCGTTACGGGACGGTCTTGTGTGAACGGCCTCGTATCCCGGGCTGAGACGGGGAAAAAGCTTAATCGCGTTAGAAGAGGACCTTAGAGCATGCGTATTACGATGGTAGGCACCGGTTACGTGGGTCTGGTCACGGGCACCTGTTTCGCCAATACCGGCAACGACGTGACCTGTCTGGATATCGACCAGAAGAAGATCGACCAGCTCAACGCCGGGATCAGCCCGATCTACGAGCCGGGTCTCGACGAGATGATCCAGCGCAACGTCAAGGCCAACCGCCTGCATTTTACGACCGACAAGGCCGCAGCGTACCAGCGGGCCGAGGCGATCTTCATCTGTGTCGGCACCCCTAGTGATGAGCGGGGGCGCGCCGATCTGAAATACGTCCTGGCCGCGGCTGGTGACATCGGTGACGCGATCGAAAACGGCACCGGTTCTACCGGGGATGCCCCGGAGCGGCGGGCCAAGATCGTCGTGGTCAAGTCCACCGTCCCGGTGGGGACCAACGCGAAGGTCCAAGCCGAGATCGCTTCTCGCACCAGCAAGCCCTTCCGCATGGCGTCGAACCCAGAATTCCTTAAAGAAGGCGCCGCGATCAACGACTTCAACAAGCCCGACCGCGTCGTGATCGGCTGCCAGGACAAAGGCACCGGCGACCGCCTGCGCGACCTGTACGACCCGTTCGTGCGCCAGGGCAACCCGATCTTTATTATGGACATCCCATCGGCGGAGATGGTCAAGTACGCCGCCAACGCGATGCTGGCGACCAAGATCAGCTTCATCAACGAGATCGCCAACCTCTGCGAATCTTACGGCGCCGATATCGATGAGGTGCGTCGCGGCATGTGCTCCGACAAGCGGATCGGCAACCAGTTCCTGTACCCCGGGCTGGGGTACGGGGGGTCGTGCTTCCCGAAGGACGTGCTGGCGGTCATCTCCATGGGCGATGAATCGGATACGCCCACCCAAGTCCTCGCGGCGGTTCATGAGGTGAATCAGCGCCAGCGCAGCGCTTTTTTCAAAAAGATCAACGCGCACTTCGAGGGCGATTTAGCGGACAAACACTTCGCGCTGTGGGGCATCGCGTTCAAGCCCAAGACCGACGACATCCGTGAAGCCCCGTCGATCACGCTGATCGATGAGCTGCTCGAACGAGGAGCGAAAGTTACCGCCTTTGACCCCGTCGCGATCGATGCGTGCAAGCGGCAACTCGGCGACCGCATCGCTTACGCGTCAGAGGCGATGGACGCCCTCGACGGGGCCGATGCCCTGATCGTGTGCACCGATTGGGACGAGTTCAAGCACCCCGACTTCGAGTCGGTCATCGCGAAGATGAATCAGCCGGTCATCTTCGACGGCCGCAACATCTACCGCCCCGAATCCATGAAGGAGTGGGGGTTCGTCTACCACTCCGTCGGGCGCGACACCGTCAGCCCATCTGTGGCCGGCACCACATCTGATTGATCGAGACCACGGTCGCCCGCTAGATCAGCTAGCTCTCCGCTAAATCCCAGTTTAAAAAAACGGAATGGATGATCGTCTACAGATAGACGAAAAAGGGATGATTTGGTAAAATGCGCAAAGTGTGGGTGTTTGTATCGGGGATATCGGGGATATGGTGGTGTAGAGAAAACTCATTTCTCAGATGGTCCCTTAATGTCACGTTAGGTTCTCAAGGAGAATAAGCCATGCGATTGGGAAAAGTGGGCAAGATCAAAGCGATGGTGGGCGCAGCAGCTGTGATGGGTATGCTTAGCAACGGTTCGTCGCTGTGGGCAACACCGGTGACGGGTGAGATCTTCTATACCCGGTTTTTCGGATCTCCTAATGTCAAAAGCGTGTCGGTTAACTTCGACGGGACGACGTTCACCCTGGGCACTCCCGCCTCCATCGGGACCACCGCCGGGGCCGACGGGATCGCGGGCAACCCCCAGAACCCGAACCTCCTGCTCGTCGGCGGGCAGGGCCCGCAGATCAACACCATCCACCGAAACACCGGCGTCGCTTCGTCAACCGGCAGCATCGGCAGCGTGTTCCACTTAGAAGTCCCCGATAACACGACTGTGCTCGGGTCGGGGATCCCCGGGGGCCTGGTGCGGCACACGATCGCCCCCGGCGGGGCGCTAAGTGGCCCCACCGCGATCTCGCTGTCCGGGGACAACACCACCCTAACCCAAGTGATCACCACCCCCAGCGGGTTCTTTTACACCTCCAGTGGGCCCGGAGGGTTCGGGCATTACGGGACCCTGACCTTCGACGCGGCGGTCGGGTCGGCCACCTCAGCGGTGACCGATCAGCTCCACGGCCCGGCCGGGACGGTCGGGACGGCGAATCTGCCCGCCGCCCACGGCGGCACCTACGACCCGCTAACCAACACGGTCATCATTATGGGAGACAACCGCGTCACACAGCTCGACCTCAACGGGACGATCCTGGCGGACATCGATCTTGGGACGTTCGGCCAAAGCCTCACCCTCGACCAAGGCACCGTCGATGGGAACGGGCACCTGTTCGCGGCTAGCAACACCGGGCACCTGCTGTTCATCGACTACGCCGACGCACTCGGCGGCAGCGGCGACCTGGACACAACCGACCCCGATTTCTTCCTGGACGTGCAGTTCCTCGATACCAACCTCGACGACATCGCCCCGCTCGTGGGCCCCGGGTCGACCGGCGGTGGGGGCGAAGGTGTGCCCGAACCGGTCTCCGCGGTGCTGGGGCTGATGGGCCTAGGCGCGTTGAACCACAGCCTGCGTCGCCGACGAGGTTAGTCCTGTCAACCGTGAAAATCTGTATGGATGATCCACCCCCGGCTCTTGACACACGTCGGGGGTTTTTTCTTTTTTTGTAGGGTCAAGTATGGCCAAGAAAGGCTTTTCTCGTGCAATCGGAACTGCTGTCAGGGCGCGGGGGTAGGGTGCCGGGGAGGGTCATGAATGCCCCTCTGCCGGCCGGCCCAGCTTCTGCTGGACCTTGCTGATTAACCGATCGAGGGTCGCCTGGTCCTTGGCCTCGGCGTTGAACCGCAGCAGCGGCTCGGTGTTGCTGGGGCGCACATTGCACCACCACCCGCCGGAGGCGTGAAACACGCCTCCGGGATCAAAACACTGCGCCCTTGCTTGATGCGTCTTTACTCCTGCCACAACGCACAGGTCCCGCTGCAACGGTATCCGAGCGATGATCTATGACTAGAGTGTTTTCTCGATGAGCGTATCGCGCCAGCCGCGAGCCGCGACCGTGAGGCAGCGGGTCGGATGCCAAAAGGAACCCGCTTGCTGGCGCGCGCGGCTCGCCATGAATCGATACAGGCAATTAGAAAACGCGCTAGTGCCGGTTCGCTCGGCGGATCGTGGCCGTCGCCACCATTCCGAATCCGGTCATCACCAACGCACTAGGTTCCGGTATCGCGGTCACGAGCAGGGACAGTCCCCCACTGTTGTCGCTGAGGGGGATGTCAGGGATGATGAAATCCACCAGACCGGCTTCGCTAACCCGGAAGGTCGAAGATAGCGCATGATCAAACGCGGAGGCCGGGTCGGGAAACACCAGCCCATCATCTGCCACGTACTGTGTATCGTTGCCGTCGATCATGAAGAAACTCGGTCCGTCAGGCGTATCGCCAGGTAGGATCGGCGTCAGATCCATGCCGTCTACGCTCACATGGGTCAGATGGGGTGATCGTATTCTGTAAATGTGCAGCCACCCTGTAACAGTCGTGGGAGAAGTCCGGACGCACCCGTCCGGGTCGGAGCATGAGGTTGAACTCCACGCGGTCCATGAGGTAAACGAACCTCCCTCTGCAGTACTGATCGGTTGCACCGAATAGATCCCGGCGTCTAGAGGTATACGCACCGGGTTCGAAAAATTATTCGACCGTGCGTCCAGGTTCACGATCGACTGCCCGTCTGTCGAAGCGACGCTTAACCAAAGCAGTGTGAGCGAACCAATCATAATGACACGGTGCAATCGCTCGGCAGATGTGAATCCAAACATCAATCTCTCCTTTCTTTTGCTTTTACAGTACCTGATTCTAAACGAACACCCCGGCACCCAGAGCAATGCGGTGATCATGATAGATTGAGCCGATCCCTAATCTAATTTGATCTGATGAAAGAAAGCTAGAGAGAACTTTCATGGCGCAGAGTTGGAACCATGCTACCGTTGGAGCTGGTTCCGCAATCAGTGGCCCCTAGACTTCTCAATGCCCCTCCGCCGGCCGGCCCAGCTTCTGCTGGACCTTGCTGATTAACCGATCGAGGGTCGCCTGGTCCTTGGCCTCGGCGTTGAACCGCAACAGCGGCTCGGTGTTGCTGGGGCGCACGTTGCACCACCACCCGCCGTCACCGCTGCGGTCCCAGGTATCGATCGAGATCCCGTCGAGCGTGTCGATCTCAGCGGACGGCTCATATATTTTTCGCAGGTCGGCGAGGATCGCGTCCTTGTCTTCGACGCGGTAGTTGATCTCCCCGCTTTGAGGATAGCGGCGGTAGGGGGCGATGAGCCCGCTGATCGGCTGGTCGGATTGGCTTAACACGCTGGCAACGGCCGCGAACGTGATCGCGCCCGAGTCGGTGTAGAAGTTGTCGCGGAAGTAGAAGTGACCCGACAACTCCCCGCCGAAGACGCCCTGGGTCTCGCGTAACGCCGCTTTCATGAATACGTGCCCCACCCGCCCGCGTCGCGGCCGGCCGCCGTGGTCGCGGACCGCCTGCTCGACCGCTTTGCTCGATCGCAGGTCGTACACGATCGTCGAACCCGGGGACTGATCCAGGAAATACCCCGACAGCAGAGCGGTCAGATGGTCGCAGCCGATGATCTGGCCCTTCTCGTCGGTGAGGATGCACCGGTCGGCATCCCCGTCGAAACACACGCCCAGGTCCGCGTGGTGTTCGAGCACACCGTCTTGGGTCGGCTTCATGTTCTCGGCGACCAGCGGGTTGGGTTCATGGACGAACGAGCCGGTGATCTCGAAGTTCAGCGGGATGATCTCTAAGCCCTCAACCCCATCAAAGACAAGCGGGACCATCTTACCCGCCATACCGTTCGACCCATCGATAAAGACTTTCAGCTTGCGCTGGCCCGGTTGGTAGAACCGCAACACATGTTGGCGGTACCCGTCCCAGAGGTCGCGTTCTTCCCGCTTCCCAGATGCCGGCAACGACCCTCGGTCCCCCAGTGACATCGCGATCTGCTTGATCTCGTTGAGCCCGGAATGGGCCCCGATCGGCTTGGCCTGGGCCCCGGAGATCTTAAAACCATTGTATTGGATCGGGTTGTGACTGGCTGTAGTCTGGATCCCCCCAGCCGCACCCAGGTGGTTGATCGCGTAATAGATAAACGACGTGTCGCACATCCCCAGGTCGATCACGTCCATGCCCGAAGCCAAAATACCCTCGGTCAGCGCGGCGGCCAGCGCCGGCGAGTGCGGCCGCATGTCCCGGCTAACCAAGATTGTAGCGGGCATCGCCAGCGGGTCGCTGGTGGTGGCGGAACGGTCGGCGTGTTGCTTCAAGAACCGCCCCGTGGCGCAGCCGACCCGCCAGGCGGCCTGTTCATTGATCTTATCGGGGTAGGTGGCACGGATATCGTAAGCTTTGAAGATCTCGTTGAGCATACTAGGTTACCCTAACTTTGGTTCATCCTCGGTCCACGAGTTACGCGTTATACACGATCGGCGCATCCCCCGCCCACACTCCAGATCGAATACACTAACGGTTGTGTTAAGACGGATGCTCGTGATCGGGTCCGCGACCGCGCTGGCCGCGGCGGTATTGGTGTTTACGCTTCTGATCGAAGCCCCGCCGTACGAGGCGCCGCGCCCGCAGGCGATCGACGACCCGCTCGACCCGGCGCTGATCGGGCAGTTCGACCCCGACCAGCTCTCGGGCGACCTCGACCCACGCGGCCAGGTCGAAAAATACAGGGTCAACAGCCACAACAGCAAGGGGCAATTGATCGAGCTGTTTGGCGATTCACTTTCGCCCCAGCCGTTCGGGGTCACCCAGGTCAAGAACCCCGGGGCCCGGATCCACCTGACCGGGTCGCGGGTCCTAGAGATGCTCGCCGAAGAGGGCAAGATCGTAGCCCCCGACAACGAACCGCGCAGCGGCGACTTCTCGGGTCGGGTGGCCCTGTCGCTATTTGAAAGCCCGCCGGGTCGTGCCCCGCAGATCAGTGAGGATTCTGACGACCTGAAGCTGCGCGTCGACCTCACCGACGCCCGGTTTGATATGGAGCTGGGCCAGATCGAAAGCCACGGCCCCGTTCACCTCACGTCGCGACGGGTCGACTTCCGGGGCACGGGTTTGAACCTGCTCTACAACGACCGGCAGCGCCACCTCGATCGCCTGGTCGTGGACCGGGGCAGATCCCTTCGGTTCAAACCTTCGGACCTCAAAGGTGATTTGTCACTTGCAACGAACGCGGCCGCGACCGATGGGACCGTCGCGGCAAGTCAGCCGTCGCCGGATCCATCACCGCCGCCACCCCGATCGCCCGGCCCTCGCGGCGACGACAGTCGCGACGAGACCCTGTCGCTACCCCCGACGACGCCCACTGAGCCCCCTCGTTTCTACCGCGCCCGGTTCGAGGACCACGTCGTGATCCGTGCTCGCGATGCTTCGATCGAGGCCGATCGCCTCGAGGTCGTCTTTAGTCTCGACGCCAAACCGGTCAACGATGGTGACGGTCTACTGAAACAGATAAGCTCCCGGGTTTTGAAACCTGGCAGAGGATTTGGTCATGTTCCGGATCTCAAACCGGCCATCGTGACGACCAGTAGCCGTGAGGCAGCCGGTGACCGACCGTTCGAGGCAAGCCCGCTGCCTCACGGTCGCGGCTCTTTGAGTCGGATGGGTGATGCCCACGTTAACGAGGTATTCATTTGGCCATCTCCACCCGTTGGGGCCCCTTCGCTTTGGTTGGCGTCCCTGTCGATGGCGTTGACCGCGCAGGGACCGGCCGGCGGGGCCGATCTCGCCAGCGACCGGTCTCTGATCGCTCACGATGCGGATGACGTGATTATTACCTGGAGCGGTCGGCTGGTCATTGAGCCCGAAGATTCGCCGCCGATCGATCTGGCTGGCCCCGAGGACCTGCTGATCCAGCTCGTGGGCCGACCGGTGCGGATGAAGACCCCCCGCGGTCAGCTCGTCCTAGCCGCTAGCGCCGAGTATACCTCTAGCGAGGGACGGCTGCGGATGATCGGCTCGGTGAACCAGCCGCTTCGGGTCGAGTCGCCGCAGCTGGGCGTGCTCACGGGTCGGCGGCTTGAATTCGACCGCAGCCGGGGGTTCGGGGTGGTGTTGGGCCCGGGCAGGCTGATCGGCAGTGTCGCGGGGATCGATGAATCGCCGGCCGGTAGCAGCGGCTCGCAGGCCCAGTCGCTGCGTCGTGGTTCGATCACCTGGAACGATCGCATGGAGCTGACGTTATTTCCGTGGGAAGACGACTCGGATCAGGTCGATCCCCCCAAGAGTCTTCATGCGGTTCAAGAAGCAGTGTTCCGCGGGGTGGTGGGCGTGCGTCACCCCCAGTTCGACGTCACCAGCGATCAACTGGTGGTGCGTTTTAAGCCACCGGTGGGGGGTTCGCAGGTGCTTGAAGACGTCCTGGCTACCGGAGACGTAAAGATCACGTCGGGACCGAACGACCTGGAGGTGACCAGTGGTTCCCTATCGATCGAGATGACCGACGACCCGTCATCGGGCGGGGGCGGTGCCTTCTCGTTTCATCCTCACCGGGCAGGTCCAAGCTAGCCAGGCGCAGCGCAAGATCCATAGCGACTATCTAGAAATAGAGCTGGCGTCCTCGACAGAGGGCGGCCGTGGCGATGCGCCGGGCGCGCCAGGGCCGCCAGACCTCGCGACCCTGATCGGCGGTTCTTCTCGTGCGGGTTCGCTGCGCATCAACGGTATGACGGCCAAGAACGGGGTCCAGGCGCAACTCGATGAACCGCACGTGAGGTTGACCGCCCAGCAGCTGGTGGTCGACCCGCAGCTACAGCAGGTCGAGCTTTCGGGCGGGGCGGATGACCGGGCCGAGATCTTTCGGCCTGACGGGTATCTATCGGGCGATCGCATCGTGATCAACCAGCGCGATCGATCGGTCCACGTCGCGGGGCCGGGGTCGTTTATGTTCCTAACGCGAGGGGCAACGCCATCCCCGACCCTCTCGCCGGATCAAATGCCGTCACACCTTATCCAGCCCCAGCCGCCGATCGTGGTCGGTGATGCTCACGAACCCCTGGGAGATTCGCCCCAGTTATCCGGTCCATCCCCGGTGCATTGGGTCGGGGACGGTGACCCCAGCGATGCAGGCCAAACCCCAGACCGTTGGGCGAGGTTCGAGTGGGAAACGGGGTTGGTCTCCAGCCCTCGGGTTGAGGTGACCTGGACGCGGGCGATGCATTTTGATGACCGCCAAGGCCTAGCCCACTTCGTGGGGGGGGTGATGACCAACGGCCGGTTCGACGAAGAATCGGTCCGCCTGGCCGCGGAGGACATCCGTATCGAGTTCCTCCAACTGAGCCCGACCAGCTCCTCGCCGGCCCAGAAGGGTTCGGACCACATCGGGCTAGAAGGCCAAGCCCCCCGGGCGGGCGGATCATCCTTGGCGGACCTGGCCGAGAGCGGCAGGGCGGTGTCATCGGTGGTTGCCGGCCCCGGGGCGGTGTTCTTAGCTGAGAAACGGTCCCCGGATGTAAGAGGCTCACTCGAGACACGGCTACGCGTCACCGGGCCGATGATCGTTTTCGACAATGCGCTCGAGCAGATCCAGGTCATCGGATCGGGCAGCTTGCTGATGGAGGACTACCGCCCGACGAGTCAGGCACGCCCCTCCGGATCGGGGCCGTCGGGGGCGGGCGCAGACGGAGGCCGTGCCAGCCGGATCGGCCTATTGCGTCGCGGGGTGACGCTGGCGACGTGGAACGAACGGATGGTCCTCGACGCGGTCCACAACGATATGCAGATGGAAGACCGGGTGCAGATCCTCCACCGACCGCCCGGCGGCGACGAACCGATGCAGATCGATTGCCAACGGCTGGTGGTGGACCTCGAAGCCACCGGCGGGCTGGGGGCGTGGCTATCCGGGAACGCCCCTCAACCCCAGGTCAAGGGCGTCTACGCGTACCGGGACGTGCGCCTGTTATCGGACACACGATCGGTCTTCACGGATCGGCTGTCTTTCACCGGGTTCGATCAGGTCATCCTTCTCAAAGCCGACCCAGGCAGGCTCACCCAGATCCACGACCGCGACCGGCCCAACGCCCTAACCGCTCAGCAGTTCCAATGGGACCTGGCCCGCAACCGGATCGAGATCATCCACCCCGGCGGGGGCAGGATGCCGGTCCAGTAGAAAACACAGGTTGATCCGGGCAGGGTGGCGCCGCCTCGTTACGGTTCACGTTGGGGGCAGGAGCTTGCGCAGGCTCTGGCCGTAGGATATGGCCAGCTCGACCACCTCTTGCATGGGTTCGCGGACGATGAAGTGGTCCCCATTGACCAGGGTGATGGTGGTGTCTGGGTTGGCCTCGACGGTGCGGATCAGCTCCGCGTTGAGCACGAACTTCTTGCCGTTGAGGCGGGTGACCGTGATCATGGCTGGTCCCGTGTCCGTTTCGATTTTTCACGTAGGCGGCTGATTCGAGATTTCAAACGTGACCAAGCACTCGTTCCCATCTCGATGAAGATGGTACATCCCCATGCCCGCCCGGTGTTGGGATCAGTAGCAGCTTCATGCACAGGCGCAGCCGCGGGGGTGTAACGCGGGGTTACCGTATTGTAGCCAGCAGGTCCTGGATCAGCTGGTTGCTGGTGGTTAAGACCCGCGAACTGGCGCTGAAGCCGGTGGAGTAAATGACCAGATTGATGAATTCCTGCGACAGGTCGACGTTGCTTAGCTCCAGGGCGCCGTTGATCGTCCGCCCCGCCCCGCCCGACAGGGGCGACCCGATCGAGGCCGACCCGCTGTTGGCGCTGGTGGTGAAGACGTTTGACCCCAGCTCAACGAGGCCCAGCGGGTTCGTAAACGTCGCCAAGGCAACGCGGCCCAGCGTCCGCTGGATGCTGTTGGAGAACGTGCCCAGGATCGTGCCGTCCTCGGCGACCGAGAAATCTTCTAGTGTCCCGGTGGTCACCCCGTCCTGATCGAGCTTGAATAGCTCGCTGCGTACGTCGGTCAAGGCGGAGATGGACCCGTCGCCGCTGCTGAACTGAAGCGTGATCTGTTGGGGGGTCAGCGCGCCGGTTTCTTCACGGTCGATAAAGACCGACTGGTCCGAGTCAGAGGTCAGTTGCCCACGGGTATCGAACTGAAGCTGGCCGGTGCCTAGCAAGGTATCGATGTCTGTATCGTCCTGGGACTGCACGTAGTACCGCCACACGGTCCCCGCGTTGCTCTTTTCTTCGAGCACCAGGCTCAGGTCCAGGGTCAGCGGGGACCCCAGGCTGTCGACGGCGTCGAACGTCGTGCGGACCGACTCCCCGTTGGCGTCCGTGCCGTCTTGCTTCGTCAACGTAAACGGGATGGATTGCTGGCTCGACCCCTGATTCACCACGATATTTCCGTCGGAGATTTGTAGGTCGTTGACCGATCCCGTATTGCCGCGGATCGTGATTTCACCCGCTGCGCTGACGGTGACCCCGGCTGCGGGGTCGGCGTCTTCGCTGATGCCCATGACCCCGTTGATGAAGTCCATGAACTCGCCCAGGGTCGTGCCGAACCCGTCGGTCGTGTCCGCGCTGGCGGCGTTCACGAGGAAGGTGTGCTCCGGTATCGCGACCTGTCCCTTGTTGATCCCGGTGAGGGTCAAAACGTCGTCGGTCGCCAGCAGTGTATTGCCGCCGGCGTCGCGCAGGTCCGTGAGCAGGCTATTGACCGTAGCCGGGGCGCCGGACGTGACGTCTGTCAACGCGTTGCTGGTGATGACCGAGGCGATCGAGGCGACCTCCCCGCTGGCGTTGAGGTTGCCCTTGAACTGAACGCTGCTGGTCTCCTTGGCAACGGTCAGAGCGCCGATCGGGATGTTGATGTTCTCAAGGACCCCCTCGATGACATTGAACTGTTCGTTGATCCCAAACCCCTGGAGCTTACCTCCATTAGGGGCTACCAGGTTGAAGTTCGTGTCGAGGTTGAACGCGCCGGCGCGAGTGTACTGCTGGCCGCTGCCCGATTCGAGAACGAAGAACCCCTCGCCCTCGATCGCCAGATCGGTGTTGACCCCGGTGGTCTGGACCGACCCGTCGTTCATGTTGCGGTTGACGGCGGCTAGACGGGTGCCGAGGCCGACCTGGGTGGGGTTGGTGCCGCCCAGGTCGGCGCTGGGGGCGGTGCCCTGGGAGAGGGTATCGGCGATTTGGGTCTCGAACAGCGCCCGGCTGGCTTTGAACGCGGTGGTGTTGACGTTCGAGATGTTGTTGCCCGTGACGTTGATGCCCTGCGAGTTGGTGTTGAGGCCGCTTAACGCTGTGAAAAGTGAAGTCGTCAATCCCATGTTTTAAGACCCTTTTGATTAGATTCCCGTGGCGGTCGTGATGCTTATCGGTCCCCGGGCGATTGAGAATCATCCGTTATTCGTGGTGCACTACGGTGACGTTTTCTTGTTCGTTGTCTCGCCATGCTGGCTGATCAGGTCACGCAGCGAGCTGTTTTCGATCCGGTCGATCCCGGACAGCGGGTTGAACGCGTCGCGGGGCGGGCTGGAAGGGTTCGTGTCGTTGCTCATGGCCGTATCTCGCGAGAGGAAAGGTTCTTTGTCTGGTTGTGTGGGGTCATCTTGTTCCTCGATCGCCATCTGGTTGGCCTGTTCAAGAATCGACTCGAAGCTACGGGTCTCGATCGGCTGGTCGTGACCTTGACCACGCGCCCGATGCCCCACCCCGGAAGCCCCGGACACCCCGGATACCCCATCGGGCCGCACCACCGGTTCGAGCATGCGCAGTAAGTCCGATTCATGGCCCAAGGTGCTTCATCCTGGTTTCAATTCACGGCATGATCACGACGTTCACTCATGCATGAACGTCTATGGAAATTTGTTCGTCCGATCCGTCCTCTATCATGGACATGGGGTCAAAACCAAACCCGTTCAATGAGCTATACGCATCGCGTATCAAAATACCGCGTCGGGGACGCGCCGGACCTCGAATAGATACTTGCCGCGTACACAAATCATGCCGTATTTTCACCCGGGATCGGTACATCCAACGGCTCGCCTTGCCCATCGGCGATGCGGGTGAGCCGGTCGATCGGCAGCAGCTTGCCGGTATCCAGTTCAAGGGTCGCTTTGCCGTTCTCGACGCGGACCGACGTGACCAGCCCCTCGGTTGTGTTGTTGGTCGTATCTAAACCGACGACGAGCTTGCCGATCAGCCCCCCGGCCGCGGTTAGCTGGTTCTGGAGCACCAACTCCTCGAGCTGCTGCTGGAGGGCCAGCTGGCTTTCGATGTTCCGCAGGCTGCTGAGCTGCTCGAGCAGGGCCTGGGAATCCTGCGGGTTGAACGGGTCCTGATTCGTCAGCTCGCTAAGCAAGACCTCGACGAACTCCTGGGAGCTGAGCTCCGCGAAACTGCTGCCGCCCACGCCACGGGCGGCGATCCCCGCCCCGCTGATAGCCCCTGCTGACATGACAATGCTCTCCTTGGCTTATGGGTTATAGAACCGATCACGCGACCATATTCAATGCTTGTTCAAAACTCGTCACGGGCTGGCGCCGACCTCGGCCATCATCACGCTGCTGATCGTCGCGCCTGCTGCCGCTGTGGCCGGGCTGGTCGAACCGGCCTCGGCTGCGGCCGTCGGGGCCGGATTGGTCTGTCCCGTTTTCGCTGCTGGGGGTGGGCAGGGTCTGCACGTCGAGCTTATCGACGGTCAACCCGTGGGATTCCAAAGCGGACCGCAGCTGACCCAGCTGATGGTTCAACAGGGTGCGTACGGATTCGTGCTCAGCTTGGAGTTGAGCCACGACCGTGCCTTGGTCGATCCTCATCTGCACACGCACCACGCCTAGGTCCGGCGGGTTTAAGCGGACGTTGACCGATCCACCGTTTTGATGGATCACCCCCCGCATGCCCCGCATGACACGGGCGACGTTGGGGTCGGTTTCCATCTCGGTGTTCAACGGTGCGCTGACCTGGGCGGTAGGTGTAGCGTCTGTGGCCGGTGCGGTGGGGTTTACTGTTGGGGAACCGGCGACCGGTGGGGGGGTGGGGCTGTCCACGGCTGTGGCGGCGGGGGACGGTCCGGAGGGCAGTCCGGGGGGCGTTGCGTGTGGTGATCCCGGGGCGGTGGCTTGCGACGAGGTTTCGGTAACGTCCCCGTTGGGGCCGGGCAGATCGTGCGTCCCAACCGACGGGTTTTGAGGGGGATGGCGATGATTCAATCCGGTCTGCCCGTCGTCGGTATGCCCAGGATGCGGCGGCTTAGCAGATGATGGGTCCGCGGTGCGTGCTTCATGGTCGGTGATGAGGGGCTGGCGGCTTCGGGCGGTTCGTTGAGGGTCGGCTTGGGGTTGTGCGGGGGGCGGATCGGTCAACCGACCTTGCGTCGTGACGGTTTGATGATCTTTGTCAGCGGAGGGTTGCGAGGGGAGTTGGGTCTTGTCCGCCGGTTCGACCGATTCGACCGGTTGCGTGGCGTTCGCATGGCCTTGCGGATGGTTTGCTTGGCCTGGATCCGTGACCACGGCTTGGGTCGTTGGGGCTGCGGGGGGTGTGGGGTTCTGCGCGGCGGCGTCGGATGAAACATGAACAACGGGGCGGTGAGGGGACGCTGCGTCGAACGGCTGGCTAGGGTGAGGATCGGGTCCGTCCGCAGGGTCAGGGCTTGGAAGCGGAACTTCTAAAAATTCATCGCTAAGAAGTTCGTTTTCCTCGGCAAGATCTGCGCGGCGTGCGGCAAGATCTGCGGCTATCACGTCCGAGGACGCGGGCTGATCCTGCTCAGTGGGGGTGGCGTTGCTTATTGAGTCCACCGGCGGGGCGTCGTCATGGACCGTGTGTTCTTCCTGAGCGCTGGCGTCACGGATCGAACCCCGTTCTTCGTCGTCTATTTCTCTACGGTTTAAGGGCTTATCTGAGTCTGACGCCGGCTTGCGGTCGACACGGTGGGGCTGGGGGCGTCTTTCATCAGGCTTGTCGGTCGATGCGGTGGCGCTCTGCTGGGTTCGCGAAAGATCTGCACGGGCGCGGCGACCTCGATCGAGCTCTAAACCCGCATCAAACAGGGATTTTTGAAACGATTCCCGTATCGAATTCGTCGTGGGGCGTTCGATGATACCCTTCGAGAAGGGGCTACGAGACGGGGGATGCACGAGAATGGGATGGCTGGCCATGATCTGCTACTCGCATCTAAGGACGAACCCGGGTCACCGTGACCTGGTACGGGTTAGATCCCCAGTTCGTTGGGATCGATCCCGCGTTCCCTTAGACGCTGTAGCAAATCCGTTGCCTGGCTGATCTCGATGGGGGTCTTGAATTCTTTGAGCACGGCTGCAGCTTTGCGCAGCTGCATCGCCGCGAGGTAGTCGACGACCTGGGTGAGCTGGCCCTGATCTAAGAGCGTCTGGAACATCTGTTTGGCCTGCTTGGGTTTGAGCTTTTCATACATGCTCACGGCCTGCTGGAAGTTCTCATCGGTCTCCAAAGCGACCTGGCGCTGGACCGCTTCTTCGAATGACTTGCGTTTGGCGTCGAGTTCTGCTTGGCTCTTATTGAGCTGGCGCTTGGTGAGCTCGAGCTGGGCTTGGAGGTCTTCGATGTCCTGATGGAGCCGGTCGAGCCGCAACAGGGCAATCTCGTCTTGCTCTTGCTGGGCGGCGAGGCGGTCGGACAGTGAGATCGGCCCGTCGCTGACCGATTCGAGCAGGGCCAGTTGCATCGCTTTCTGCTTGGCTTCTTCCTCCAGGGCTTTGGCCTGCTCTTCTTGAGCTTTCTCTTGCTCGACCGTTACCGCTAGCATCTGCCGGATCCGGTCGATGCGCTGCCCATCGAGCCGCCCGCTGGTCCGCAGCCACACCACAAAGCCCAACACGATGAGGATGTTGAGCAAAAGCAGGATCGAGAGGGCGGTCCACAGGGCTTTAAGCATGGCGTTGGATCCGGGGCATCATTCCCTGGCCCTATCCAGAAGCGCGCAGTGACAAGCGCCGCGCGTATTGTTGGGTGGCGAGTTCATCGAGCTCGGCGGCCTCGCGTCGGGTTTGTTGAGCCAGCCAGGTCTGGTAACGGCGGTCGCGCAGCTGCTCGAGTACCTTGCGGTCGCGGACCGCTTCATGGAGATCCTCGCGGGCTTGGTGGATCTGCCGCTCGAGGATCGCCAGCTTGGCGACGAACCCATGGGCTCGCTGGGAGACCTGCCCGCTGTAACGGGCGAAATGAGCGGTCTGGCCCAGATCCACCTTGCCCACGAGGCCGCGGCTCAATTCACTTTTAGAATGCGTGATCGTCTCTTGCATCTGTTTGAGTTGGTTCAGCAGGATCATGCGCTGCCGCAGGGCCTTGGCTAGCTGCCGCTGGCACTGTTCTTCACGGGTGCGTCGCTGGAACAGGACCGGTTCGAGATTGAATTGGAATGAAGGCATCAGGGTAGTTTCTCTATAAATTTTGAAACAAGCTCATCTTACGAGGACGTCAAGACAACCATTCGCCGATCGGGATGATCGAAGCGATGCCCATGTTGCGGACGCTACGGATGTTTGCGAGTTCCGGTGATCGGTACCCTTTTTCGACACGATCGGGCGGCGACTGGACCGATGGGTTGGAATTTCAACAGTGGCATTTTCTTCATATGCATATTGTTCCTTGCGGTTTCGTGAGTTAGCGACCTCCGCCACCTGGTGCGGGGGCATTGGATGGTCGGGCCTGATTCATCTTGCTCAATTGCTTCTTGGATAACTGGATCTGCTGGTTGAGCGCCATGAGCTGCTTGTGGGTCTGCTGGAAGTCCGCTTGGCCGGCGACCTCGTGGCGGCCCTGTTGAACCAGCCGGTCGATCGCCGGTTTGACCGCGATGGCCAGGTCGTACTGCGGGTTCGAGCCGGCGGCGTAGGCGCCGATATTGACTAGGTCCTCGACCTGTTGATAGGCGCTGATGAGTTGGCGCACCTGCTGGGTGACGCCTCGGTGATCGGGGCTGGTGACCTGCTCGGCGACACGGCTGACGGAGGCTAGCACATCGATCGCCGGCCAGTGCCCGCGGTGGGCCAGGTCGCGGCTGAGCTGGATGTGCCCGTCGAGGATGCCTCGGGCTGCGTCGGTGATGGGATCGGTCAGCTCGTCGCCCTCGATCAGCACCGCGTAGAACCCGGTGATCGACCCCTTGCTGGTCCGCCCGGATCGTTCCAACAGGTTGGGCAGCATCGCGAACACACTGGGGGGGTAGCCCTTGGTTGTGGGCGGCTCGTCGGCGGCCAGGCCGACCTGCCGCTGGGCTTGGCAGAAACGGGTGACCGAATCCATTAATAGCAGCACGTCGAGGCCCTCATCCCGGAAAAACTCGGCGATCGTCGTGGCCACCAGGGCGGCTCGGATCCGCATCAACGCCGGCTCGTCCCCGGTGGCGCACACCACGACGCTGCGGGCCATGCCCCCAGGCCCCAGCTGATGGTCGATAAAGTCACGGACCTCGCGGCCACGCTCCCCGACCAGGGCCACGACGCTGACATGGGCGGCGGTGTGTTTGGCCATCGTCGCCAGCAGCGAGCTCTTACCTACCCCCGGCGACGCGAACACCCCGACCCGTTGGCCCCGACCGACACTCAGCAGGGCGTCGACGGCGCGGACCCCGGTGGCCAGGGGGGTATCGATCGGGGGCCGGTCCAGCGGGTCGAGCGGTGGGGGGGTGAGCGGTCGCGACCAGGTGTCGCGGATCGGCCCCTGGTTGTCGATCGGTCGGCCCAGCCCGTCGATGACCCGACCCAACAGCGATGACCCCACCCGCACCGATTGGGCGAACTGATCAGCGACGACTTCGTCCCCACGGCTGACCCCGGACGTGGGCCCGAACGGCATCACGATGGTCTGATCGTCGTGGAACCCGACGACTTCTCCCGGAAGTGACGGGCCGTGCCCCTGGCGTGTCGAGATGAACACGATCGAGCCGATCGGCACGGGCAAGTCCGCGACGCGTAGCGCTAAGCCGCGCACCTGGGCGACCCGCCCGCGCAGCTCCATCGTGGCAGCGGCATCGAGGGCGGCGTGTTCTTCGCTCAGGACGGTGGTCATGTTCCGCCTCCGGGGTCGCTTGGGGACGGGGGGGCTGGTTCGACAGGTGGGGGCTGCTGGGTGGGTTGGGAGGAACCCGCCGGTTCGTCTGCGGCTGAGGGCCCTTGGTCAGGGATGATGGGTTGGGTGTCGTTGGGCATCATCAGCTCCACGAGCCGTTGGAGCTGGGTATCGATCGAGGCGTCAATGCGGCCCTGGCCGTACCCGACCACGCACCCGCCGCGGCTGACCGCGGGGTCGTCGACGAGGTGGAGGTGCTCGAGGTGGGTGAACCGGGTACGCAGCTTGGGCAGCGCCTGCTCGAGGATCGGGCGGTCGTCGGGGCAGATCTGGATCGTCACATCGGTCTGTCGCAGCACGAAAGCCAGGGCCGCGGCGACCTGATCGGCGATGACCGCATCGTTGACTTGAATCTCACGGTGGACGATCTTCTCGGCGAACCGGACCGCGAAGGCCACCACCGCACGGCGGGCTTGCCGCTGCATATCGTGACGGTGGGCTTCCCACTGGTCGGCGGCGTTGAGCCAGCTTTGCTGGATCTGCTCGAGTTGCTCCTGGGCCTGTTGGAGCGCTTCGGCGTGCCCGGCTTGGCGGCCTTCTTCAGTGCCTTTTTGTAGGCCTTCGCTGTGGCCTTGCTTGAAGCCCTCGTCGTGGGCTTGACGGGTGATGGCGGCGGCCTTGCGGCTGGCGGCGTCGAGGATGGCCCGGGCTTTGGCCTCGGCGGCGGCGCGGATCTTCTGGGCTTGACGGGCCACGTCACCCAGGTCGAGGACAATCGCCTCCTTGATCGCGGAGGCGGCCTGGTTGTTCTTGATCACGGTCATGGTCCACGTATCCGTACCCGGCGGGGGCTAGACGATCTGTTCGTCGCCTCGGCCGGCGATCACGATCTCGCCCGAGTCGACCATGCGCCGCACGAGGTCGACGATCTGCTGCTGAGCGGTCTCGACGTCGGAGATGCGCACCGGGCCCATGAAGTCCATTTCCTCCTGGATCATCTCCGCGGCGCGGGCGGACATGTTGCGGAAGATCTTCTCTTTGAGATCCTCGCTGGCGGTCTTCAGGGCCAGGGCCAACTGGTCGTTGTCGATCTCCTTAAGGACCCCTTGGATGCCCTTGTCGTCGACGTGGTTGATGTCCTCGAACACGAACATGAGTCTACGGATCTGCTCGACGAGATCGGGGTCCTCGGACTCTAGGCCCTCCATCACGCCGCGCTCGGTGTTGCGGTCGACGAGGTTGAGCATCTCGGCGACGGTCTCGATCCCGCCGATCTTCTCGAACGACTGGTCGAGGAGGTTCGAGAGGCGTGACTCGAGGCCGCGTTCGACCTCGGCGATGACTTCCGGGTTGGTCTGCTCCATGTTGGCCACGCGCTTAACGACCTCGATCTGCTTGGGCGACGGCAGGCCCGAGAGGATCTCGCTGGCCTTGTGGAACGGCAGGTGACTGACGATCAGGGCGATGGTCTGGGGGTGTTCGTCCTGGATGAAGGTCAAAAGGTTTTCGGTCTCGGCTTTCTGGAGGAACGAGAACGGGGTCTTGCGGACCTGCTGCTTGATCTGCTGGAGGATCCGGTCGGCCTCCTTGGGGTCGTCCATGCTCTGGATCAGCAGGGCACGGGCGTACTCGAGCCCGCCCTCGCGGGCCCAGGTGCGGGCCATGGCGATGTCGTAGAACTCCTGGAGCACGGCGGAGCGGATTTCATTCGAGACGGGGCCGAGGCTGGCCAGCTCGCGGGTGACGTCCTCGACCGGTTTGGTCTCCATCTCACGAAGCAGCATCGAGGCCGCTTCTTGGTCTACCGCTAGCAGCAGGATCGCCGCTTTACGCACATACGGGATCTCGTTGAGGGGGTTGGATTCGCCGTCTTTGGAAGCGGTTTTGGCCATGATCAGATTTTCTTAAGCCCTAAGGTGAAGGGCATAGAGCTAAAGCCACGTCGTTAGTCGTCTTGAGCCGCCCATCGCCCGAACATCGCACCGGCGTCGTGGGGATCAGCCTTGACCAGGTCGCTGATCTGCTCGGATAACTTATGCACGTGCATGTCTTCTTCGCCGACCTCGACGCCCTCCATCGGGGCTTCGGTTTCGTCGGCTTCGCTGACGAGTTCTTCCTCGGTGGGCAGTTTGCCCGGGATGCCGGCTAGCTCCTCGATGCTGGGCAGTTCAGGGTGTTGAGAGGCTTTGCGGGCCATCCCGAACATGATGCCTAGGCTCGCCAGCGCCAATAGCCCCAGGCCGACCGGCTTGGCCCAGGTCGAATCGGTGAGCATGCCCATGGCCCCCGAACCACCGGCACTGCCGGCTAGGCCCGCGAGGACCATCAGCTGGTCGGGGTCGGGCACCATATGGGCGCGGACGATACTGGTATCGTCTTGTGTCGAAACGATCGGTTTGACCTGCTCCTCGATCTGGGCCAGCTGGGCCTGGATGATCGGGGCCAGGGCCGCGTCGTCGGGTTCTTCCTGGTTTTCTTCATCGGTCTTGCCCTGCTTGAAGACCCCCACAAAGTAGCGGCGGGGGATGTTGATGGTGACGTTGATCTGCTTGGTGGTGTGGCCGATCTCCATGGTGTGGGTGCGACGGGTGAGGTTTTTATCGCCGAATTCATTGCGGGTCTCGGCGGTGGACTCGGAGCTGCCGCCGGAGCCCGAGGCGATGTCGAGGCCGGTGTTGGGCCGGGCGCCGGGTTCGCCGGCATTGTTCGTCTCCTGCCGCTGGGTCTCGCGGGTGAATTCGCTTTTAAGCGGTTCGGAGTTTTCGTAATCGAACTGCTCGACCCGCTTGGAGTGCATCGGGTCGACGCGGACGTTGACCGCCACGATCACGTTGGGGATGTAGCCCAGAAGCTCGGTGATTTTCTCACGGTACCGCTGCTCGAGGTGACCCACCAGTTCGAGTGATTCGTCGGGCAATACGCCGTCTTGGCTTTTGACCGTGAACTGGCGGCCGCGGTTGGCATCGATCACGACCACGTCCTGGGGTTGCATCTCGGCCATGGCCCCGGAGACCAACCCGGCGATCGCCGCGACCAGGACCTTATCCACCCGTCGGCTGCTTCCCATGACCACATTGACCGAGGCGCTGGGACGCACGAACGTCGCCCCGAACCCTTGATTTTGTGGGGTCGAGAGCATCACACTGGCGGTGCGTACCCCGCCCATGGAGGCGATGATCTGGCCCAGGACTTTTTGTTTGGCCAGGAGGAACGCCCGGGCGTTCTGGGCGTTGGAGTGCCAAGGCGACTGGCGGGCGATCAGCTCGTCGAACGCGGCGGTGGTGTCGGTGGCTAGCATGTCGCCGCTGGCGAGGATGACCATGGCGTCGTTGTAGCGGTCGGCGGGCACGGCGACCTGGCCGCCTTCGGTCGAGACATTAATCCCCGCGCCGCGCAGCTGGGCGATGACCTGGGGGTGGCTTTGAGCGGTGAACCGGGTGATCGGGACCATGTCCGGCGAAGCCGCGTATTGGACCAGCAGCCAGCCGGTGAGGATGAAGATGATCGCCAAACACCCGATCAGCCACCGGGCCGAGACCGACAGCTGGCCGAGAAACGTCTTGGCTTGCGCCCACGAACTTCTGAGAAACTCCACCTCGTTGGCCTCCTTGCCGGTGTTTTAAAAACGCGCGTCCTGCGCGTGGGGTACCTCGTTTTCAATCAGTGTATGATTGCATGAATCACTCTCTGACGAGCCGCGACCGTCAGGGAGCGGGTTCTGATGGCGGGGCCAACCCGGAACCCGCTCCCTGACGGTCGCGGCTCGCTGTGTTGCGGTGGTGGTGATGGTTCGTTCATCCTGTTTACACCCTCATCTGTTTGATTTCTTCGTATGCGTCGACCATTTTGTTGCGGACCTGCTGGAGCATCTGGAACGCCAGGTCGGCCTTCTGCTTGGCGATCAGGACACCGTCGAGGTCGTCGCGGCGGCCGGCGTGCAGGTCCTCGATCGCTTTTTCGGCGTCCTGCTGGAGCCGGTTGACCTGCTCGATGTTTTTCATCAGCACGTCTTTAAAGCTGGGCGCCGACGCGGCGTTGGGGGCGTTGGGCTTGGCCGAGCCGGGGCCGACGATCGAGCCGGGCTTGGCGGTGTGCTGGATGAATCCCAGGGGGTCGGTCATGGTCGGGTCTCGTTGCGGGCGTTCTTATCGTTACATTATCCCAAGCGGTTTTTAGGCCGGGGTGGTCCTTCATTGCGTACGTTATGCGATTAACCTTAGGCTCGATTGCATCATCGATTTGGTAGCTTCGACGGCGGTGATGTTGGCTTCATAGGCACGGCTGGCCTCCATGGCGTTGACGATCTCCATCGCGGGTTCGATGTTCGGGAACTGGACGTAGCCGTCGGCGTCGGCGTTGGGGTGGCCGGGTTCGTAGATTTTGCGGAACTCGCTTTGGTCGAGCAGGATTTCCTTGACGTGCACACCTAGGGCCTTGTCGGACACGGGGTCACCCGGGGCCAGGACCGGGACGCGGCGGCGGTAGGGGGCGTAGTTGCCGTCGGCGTCGTAGATCGAGCTGCGGTTGGCGAGATTCGCGGAGATGACCTCCAAGCGCGTGCGCTGGGCGACGAGGCCGGAGGTCGAGATGTCTAAGGATCCGAACATGGGGGTTCTTTTATTCGTCTACGTTCATCAACGATGAGGCCGGCGGCGGTTGGCCGATGATTTTGTTCTAACTCCTATGCCTATACCTGTTCGCGGATCGCTAGCCGCAGCAGGGAGAACTCGGACCGAAGCATCTCGATCGTGGCGTTGTGGACGAGGGTGTTCTCGGCCAGCCGTTTCATGGTGTGTTCGAGGTCGCGGTTGTTGCGGTCGTGGAAAAGGATGTTCTGGTTCATAGGTTCGGGGCGTGCCTCGATGCGGCGGTCGGTGAACTGTAGCTGGTCGGTATCGTCGACCTGCAACGGCCCGGACTGCGGGTTGGTCTGCTGGCGGCGGCGGTCGATAGCGTCGCGGAGCGAGGCCTGGAATGCATCCGGGTCCAGGTCTTGCGGTTGGTAGTAGGGGGTCGAGAGGTTCGCGACGTTGTCCATGAGCACGCGGTGGCGTTCTTGCGTGAACTGAGACACGCGTTCCAGCAGTGGCATCGCGCCTTTGTCGAAGATCCCGTTGATCATGACGCACCTCGTGGTGCCGGTTTAGTGGCAACGGGCGTGCCAGTCGGGGCTATCTTTTTGAACTCTGCGGGGTCTAGGGTTATCAGCTTACGGGGCTGACCTTGTCGCAGGCGCGTCGCGCAAAAGACGCCGGATCGGCCCATGACCGGCATTTTTTGCGCGTGGCTGTTCTTTGTGGTTTGGTCCTTCCCCCGCTTCCGACGCGCCACCCATTGAAAGAGGTCCGGCCTTGGGCGCGTGGCCAACCAACGCCCGATCGACCAGGTCGGGACCCGGATCGGGGGTTGTTCGACGGTGCCGAGCTGTGGGTCACGATTAAAGACTTTGAGCCACAAGGTTGAGCTCCTTCCATTTCTTGAGTTTCAAGCCCAGGGTCCGAACCCCGATGCCCAGGGCCTTGGCGGTGCGCTGCCGGTTGCCGCCGAACTCGCCGAGGGTACGGACGATCTGCAAGCGTTCGAAGTCTTCGAGCTTTTGAGGAGAAGCGATGGTTTCAATCGCCACCGGGTCACCGACCGGGGTCGATAGCCACGGCTCGATGGTATCGCCGGTGATGGTCTCGTCACAGGCCAGGACACTGGCGCGCTCGCAGATGTTGGCCAGCTCCCGCACGTTGCCCGGCCAGGAGTAATCCCGCAGCAGGGTGATGGCTTGATGGTCGAACCGTTTGGGTTGCCGTCCCTCCCGCTTGGCGACCAGGCTCAGGAAGTGATCGCACAGCAGGGGGATATCCTCGACCCGTCGCCGCAGCGGGGGCAGGTGGATCGGCAACACGTTGAGTCGGTAGTACAGGTCGTTGCGGAAATCGCCTTCGGCAACGCTCTGCGACAGGTCGCGGTTCGTGGTGGCGATCACGCGCACGTCGACCGCCCGGGTGGTGCTCGAGCCGACCCGCTCGAACTGCTGCTCCTGCAATACCCGCAGCAGTTTTGCCTGCAATGACGGGCTGATTTCGCTGATCTCGTCGAGCAGCAGGGTCCCGCCGTCGGCGAGCTCGAACCGACCCTTGCGCAGCTGGTCGGCACCGGTGAAGGCACCCTTCTCGTGGCCGAATAGCTCGCTTTCGAGCAGGCTTGCTGACAGGGCGGCGCAGTTGACGCACAGCATCACCCGGTCGTGGCGCGGACTATGGGCGTGGACGGTTCGGGCGACGACCTCCTTGCCGGTGCCGGATTCGCCGCACACGAGCACGGTCGCGTGGCTGGCGGCGATCTTCTGGATCTTTTCCTTGAGTTGTTTCATAGCCGCGGACTCGCCCACCAGTGCCGGGCCGGTCAGTGGGGTGTCCGTGTTTCGTTTTAGCGCGGCGTTTTCGTGGACCAGCCTGCGGTGCTCGACGGCTCGGCGGACCGTCATGATCAGGCGGTCGCCCTCGAACGGTTTCTGGATGAAGTCGAAGGCCCCGTTCTTCATCGCGACCACGGCGGTGTCGATCGTGCCAAAGGCGGTCATGACGACCACGGGTAGCTGGTCGTCGTGTTCCAGGAGGCGTTCGAGCAGCTGCAGGCCGTCCATCTCGGGCATTTTCAGGTCGGTGACGACCGCGGCAGGGCGGTGCTTGGCGGCCAGCCCCAACGCCTTGTCCCCGTGATCGGCGGCGATGGCCTGGTACCCGGCGCGCTGGAGGGTCGAGGCGACGCTGTCGCGCATCATCTGCTTGTCGTCGACGATCAGGATTTTGTCACTCATGGGCGGTGACCCCGTGGGCACGCTTGGGGGGCGTGTCTTGATCGTGTAGAGGCAAGGGCAGGCTCAGCTCGAAGACCGCGCCGCCGTCGTTGTAAACAACGATCCCGCCGTGGTGGGCATCGACGATGCGGTGGACAATGGCCAGGCCCAGGCCGGTGCCGGTGCTGCGCGTGGTGAAGAACGGGTTGAAGATCCGGTCGATGTCGTCGTCGTCGATGCCCGGGCCGTTGTCGCGCACGGTCAGCACGATCTGGGCGTCTTCGAGGCGGGCCGATAATGAGAGCCGCCGTGGAGGATCGCTATCGCGGGATTGTTGAGCCATCGCGTCGACCGCGTTACGGATCAGGTTCAATAGGGCTTGGTTGAGTAGGGGGGGGTCGATCCAGGCTTGGAGGCGATCGTTATTAGGGTTTGGGTCGATAGGGGCAGCGGCGACGGTGACGGAGGCGGCTTCGATGGCGGGTCGCGACGATTCGATCGCGCGGTCAAAAAGAGTGTCGATCGGGACCCAGCGTGGGCGGGGCCGGATCTCGCGGGCGAAGCTTAGGACGTCGGTCACGATCGCGTTGAGGCCGCGCACGGCGGATTCGATCTTGCGCGCGGTGGAGGCCAGGGCTGCGGGATCGGTCGGGTTGGCGTGTTGGGGGTCGAGGTCGCTGGCGAGCATGGCGGCGTAGAGCTGGATGGCGGCTAGGGGATTGCGGATCTCGTGGGCGATGCCGGCGGCCATCGCGCCTAGGGCGGCCAGACGCTTGGACCGCTGGAGCTGGGCGTCGGTGCTCACGAGCTGGCGACGAAGGTTCGAGACCTGTTTCTGCAACGCGTCGTGGCTTCGGCTGAGATTCTCGGTGACCTGGTTAAACGCCCCGAGGATCTCGGTGAGGTCTTCTTGTTGGGTATCGAATGGGCCTGGGGGATCAAGAGCCTCGCTGGGTTGCGACGCGGGGCGGGCCGATCGGGGCCGTAGCATGTCAGCGGTCGGGGTCGCCATCGCGAGGTGATCTCAGGGGGTGATCCGGGGTTATCCTTGACGGTTTGTAAACCGGTTATCCGAAGCGGGTTGTGTGCCGTAGGCCCGCATCGCAGCGCCGGTATGGGAGATCTTGGTCAGCTCGTTGCCGATCTGGTCCCGGGCGTTTTCAAGTAGGGTGCGGGATTGGTTGTCTTGCTCGATGATCAGGGCCAGGGCGCGCTGGCTGGCGTCTAGCGTGGCGGTGATCCGCTGGCGGTCGGGTTCGCTGAGCTTTTGCCAGAGGGCTTGCCAGTTTTGGCGGAACGGACGCAGCTTCTGCTCGATCTGGGTTAGCTCGTCGATGAGGCCCTGACGGGTGGAGAGGATATCGAGCAGTTCCTGGACCGACCCGTTGGTGATCTGGTCGTGCTGTTTTTGGCCGAGGCCCGTAAGTTGGGTGTAGAGGCCACTTTGCTGCTCTAACAGAGCGGTTAATGACTCGATAGTGTCGCGATCGAGCTCTTGGGGTGGGTTCTGGGGGGCACCGTGAACAGGGGTTGGATCAGCGGGTCGGGGCTGACCTTGAGTGGAGAATAATGTCGGGGTCGATCGGGTCATCCATGACCTCCCGTGGGTCGGTATTCCGCGCGGGGCGGCGTGCTTCATGCACTTGATCACACAATGGGTGTTATCGGCTGGTAAGGATTCGAAGGCTAAATTTCTTCGAGTGTTCGTCGTTTCGGCATATTATTTAGGGTTAATTTGATGTTTTTTCAAAAAAATCAGCGGTTTTTTTCGGGTAGAAATACCCCCATCATCCGCTGGGCAAGCTGGGGGATGTCCTTGAGGTCGACCGGGTCTTGTTGACCGGTGGCTAGCTCTTTGAGGCTGGCGGTTGAAGCGCCAGCTTCGAGGATCAGGGCGAACCGGGCATTGACGGTATCAGCTTCTTTGAGCAATTTCCCGAGATTTCGGGTCGTTTTATAACTAAAACGGCTGTGTAACCCGGCTAATCGCAGCTGAGAAACGACGACCGGTACCGTTTTGGCTGCTTCGTCACTGGGGGCGATGACATAAACATCCGGCCGCGGCGCGAAGTTTTGAGGGATCAACCCCTTGTCCATTAATACGTTAGTGAGTACGACATCCCCCATGCCGAACCCGACCGCAGGCATCGCCGGGCCGCCGAAGAGTTTGATAAGCTGGTCGTATCGCCCGCCGCCGGCCATGGCGCGTTCGGCGCCGCTGATCTCGAAGACCTCGAATACCGTTCCGGTATAGTAAGCCAAGCCACGGACGATACTTAGATCGTATTCACACCAGTCGCTGATCCCGAAGGCGATGAGTTGCTCATCGAGGTGGGTTAGGTCCGTTAGGTCGCTATCGCCGATCCCGGTGCGTTGTTTGAGCTCGTCAAGACTACCGACGGCGCATTTGACGCGGCAGATCTGGTCGAACCGCTCGATCCGGTCGCGGTCCAACCCCAGCTTGCCCGCCTGCTCAATAAAAGCTTCGGGCTCGATCTTGGCGCGGCGGTCGAGCAACTCGAATGCCTCGGTCATTTTTTCATCGCTCACGCCCAAGGTGGCCAGCAGGTGCCGGACGGTCAGCCGGTGGCTAATCTTCACCCGCACCTGTTGGGGCTCCAAACCCAGTTCGCGCAGCAGGTCGATGGCGACGAACAGGCACTCGGCGTCGGCGACGGCTGAGTCGCTACCCAAGACGTCGCAGTTCCACTGGAAGTGCTCGCGCAGGCGGCCGCGCTGGGGGCGCTCAGCCCGGCATAGGTTCGGGGATACTGAACCACTTGATCGGTTTGGGCAGAGCGTGAGCCTTGGCCGCGACCATCCTCGCCAGCGTCGGGGTAAACTCGGGGCGGATGGCCAGTTCGCGACCGCCACGGTCCTTGAAGTGGAACAACTCGCTGACGATCCCCGCTCCGCTTTTGACCTGGTAGAGCTCCAGGGACTCATAGATCGGTCCGTCGACCTGCTCGAACCCGTGTCGGGTCGATACCCTCCGCCAGGCACGGGTGAGATAATTCCGCCACGCCATCTCCTGGGGGAAGAAGTCGCGCGTCCCTCTAGGGGCTTGGAAGTCCATACGAGAAGATCCCCTCCACTATTTTGAATTTGAACCGGCGCCGACGGATAGGCCCACGAATGGCCCGGCCTTGGTTTTAATCTTAGGCTCCACATGCCGCGGCGGGTGCTTGCTGGGGTGGCCCTTGATGACGGGCCGGGTGCGGCTGGCTAGGACATGCTTGGGTTTGGGGGCGGTCGGGGTGGTCTTTGTCCATACCCACGTTCTTGAGGCGTTGCCGCATGGCGTATTTCTTGTACCGCTGGCCCAGCACGGCCTGGGCGTATGCCTCGAGCTGGGTGGGGCAGATGAAGTACTGGTCGTAGTCGTACTGGCCGATGTGGTAATCGCAATTCTCGGTGGAGTATTCGCGGCAGATCTTGGGCCGGTCTTCGTAGATCCCGCAACGGTTGTCGTCCTGGAGGTATTGGCACTTGGTCTGGACGGCCAGGTACCAATCCCCGTCTTCGACGAACACATGCACGTTCTCATGGGCCAGATACCAGCGGACGTCATCAAACTCTTCGGGGGTCTCAGGCTCGTCGATCCCCAACGCGAAGTATCGGCAGCACAGGGCCGAGCAACGGTCGCAGAGGCATTCTTGGGTCATTCCGGGTCGGTCCTTGAGCGCGTCTGGGGGTGAAACGGAACGCCACCGATCCACCGGGACGCCCCACGATCTTCTGACGAGCCGCGGCCGTAAGGGAGCGGTTAGCATCGCGATTACCCAGCGGCCAGTCCCCCCCGAGATTCCCCCTCGGGGCCCATCCCCACCCTGGGCCTGGACCGTTCCCCTACGGCCGCGGCTCGTCACAGTGGGGCATTGTAAAACCATGCATGACTCGGTTCAATGTGTGGATGCGCATCATCGGCGGCGTTCATCGCGGAAGAAAGATCCTCGGGCCGGGGGTGGATCACCCGGGGCGGTTGCGTCGGGGCGGCCGTCGGGTCGTGGTCACCCGGCCGATCACCGACCGCGTCAAGCAGAGCCTGTTCGACCGGCTCACAACGATGGGCGCCCTCGACGGGGGGGCGGTGCTGGACCTGTTCGCGGGCACCGGCTCCAACGGGCTCGAGGCGCTGTCACGCGGGGTCGAGCACGGCACGTTTATCGAGAAGGACCGGTCGGCGCAGCAACGGCTTGTTCAGAATCTTCAAACGCTGCGGCTGACCGATCAGGCCGTGGTCTTGGGCGTCGATGCCCTAGCCACAAGCTGGGTCCCCATGCTCGCCCACCGGTTTACGGTGATCTGTTGCGACCCACCGTACGCGGTGACGGAACAAGAACCGACCCGGACACGGCTAACGCAGGTGCTCGAGAGCTTGCGGCAGGCAACTACCCAAGAAGCGGTCCTGGTCGTGCGGACCCGGAAACAGACCGATCCGTTGGAACCGAGCGGTTGGTCCGCTGCGGCGACGTACCATTACGGGTCGATGTCGCTGCATTTTTATGAGATCCACCCTCGGTGACGCCGCGGGACGCAGCTTTGCTTAAGGCCTTATTTCATCTACGATGCACCGGATCGGCGCGGGTGATCCGTCGCGTCACGAAACGGTTCACAACCGCGTCCAGGGCGAGCCGCGACCGTCAGGCAGCGGGTTCTTCGTCGGTTCGTGGTGCGATGATAAGAACCCGCTGCCTGACGGTCGCGGCTCGGTGACAGCGACGTCTGATCTGTTTGTGCTTTAATCGGTATCCGGACGCGGCATCGGTTTCAATTTGGTCCGCAAGGCGACCCCACCATGTTTGGAACACTTACCGAAAAATTTTCTGGTGTTCTGAGGAAACTCTCGGGCAAGGGCAAGATCTCCGAATCCAACGTGCGCGAGGCCATGACCGAGGTGCGCACCGCCCTGCTCGAAGCCGACGTGCACTACGAGGTCGTCGAGACGTTTACGAAAAACGTCCTCCAACGCGCCCTGGGCACCGAGGTGCTGTCGAGCCTCCAGCCCGGTGAACAGATGATCCAGGTCGTCTTCAACGAGCTGGTGGCCCTGATGGCCGACCCGGAGGAACTCGAAGCCGCCTCGAGCCCGGTCATGTTTGTCCAGCCCGGGCCCACCGTGGTGATGATGTGCGGCCTACAGGGCTCGGGCAAGACCACCACCTGCGGCAAGCTCGCCGGGTACCTGCGCAAGCAGAACAAGAGCGTCATGCTCGCCGCGGCCGACCTGCAACGCCCCGCGGCGGTGCACCAATTACAAGTCCTCAGCGAGCAGGTCCGTGACCAGTTCCCCGGGTCGGCGGGCGTGCACTTTTACGCGGAGATGGACAAGGTCGCCGAGTACGGCAAGGCCGTCGGGGCCGCGGTGACAGTCTGTCGCAACGCCCTTGCCGAGGCGCGTAGGGCCAAGGCCGACGTGCTGATCCTCGACACCGCCGGGCGTTTGCACGTCAACGACGACCTGATGAACGAGCTGCGGGCCGTGAACCAGGCGGTCAACCCTCACCAGATCTTCCTGGTGATCGACTCGATGACCGGCCAGGACGCGGTCAACTCCGCCAAGGCGTTCAACGACCAGCTCGAGCTCGACGGGGTGGTCCTCACCAAGTTCGATTCCGACACCCGCGGCGGGGCAGCCCTGTCGGTGCGGCAGATCACCGGCAAGCCGATCAAAGCGATCGGCGTCGGCGAGCAGCTCGACGCGCTCGAAGAGTTCCACCCCGATCGTGTCGCCCAGCGCATCCTCGGCATGGGCGACGTATTAAGCCTGGTCGAGAAGGCCCAAGAGCAGGTCTCCGAGGAAGAGGCGATCGCGCTGCAAGAGAAGCTGTCCAAGGGCAAGATGACCATGGACGACTTCCTCAAGCAGCTCAAGAGCATCCGGAAGATGGGCCCGATGAAGAGCCTGCTGGGGATGCTGCCGGGCATCGGCAACCAGCTCCAGGGCCTGGACCTCGACGAATCCCAGATCAACCGCACCGAGGCGATCATCCAGTCGATGACGAAGCGGGAGCGTGAAAACGTCGACCTGCTCGACAACTCGCGCCGCCGCCGCATCGCCCGCGGCTCGGGCACCAGCCAGCAGGAGGTCAGCCAGCTGGTCAAGGGTTTCGAGATGATCTCCAAGCTCAGCAAGGAGATGTCGAGCATGGGCATGGTCGACCGGCTCAAGACCATGGCCGGGATGGGGGTGAGCGATCTGGCCGCGATGGGGGCCGGTCGCGGGGCGATGCCCAAACTCGGCGGCTCGACCAAAGCCAAGCGTCCCCGGTTCAAGCAGCGCAAACGCAAGAGCAGGTGACCGGGGGTAATCGGCGATGAGCTGGGTATACCTAGGCGCTGCGATCCTCCTCGAAGTCTGCGGCACCACGTGCATGAAGCTGGCCGAGGGGTTCACCAAGCCGGTCCCGTCGGTGCTCGTATTCCTGTTTTATGCGTTAAGTTTTGTGTGTTTGACCCTGGCGTTGAAACAGCTCCAGATCAGCACGACCTACGCGATCTGGTCCGGGGTCGGCACCGCGGCGATCGCGGTGATCGGCGTGACGGTGTTCCACGAACCGATGACAGCCACGCGCGTGCTGTGCTTGCTATTGATCATCGCCGGGGTCGTGGGGCTAAACCTCACCGGCCAGCCGCATACCCCGTAACCCCGAGGAAGAAAGAACCCCTCTAGACCTTAAAGCGATGCGTGAAACCATGAGCACCGACCTCGCCCCAAAGTACGACCCCGCAGCGATCGAGCCCGAAATCGCCCAACGCTGGACCGACGCGAATGCCTTCCACGCCACCCCCGATCCGCCTCCAACGAGCCGCGACCGTGAGGAAGCGGTCCCAAACAGTCCCCCTCCTTACTGCATCGTCATCCCCCCCCCCAACGTCACCGCCGCCCTGCACATGGGTCACGCCCTCAACAACACGCTCCAAGACGTGCTGATCCGTTACCACCGGATGCTCGGCGACAACACCGTCTGGATCCCCGGCACCGACCACGCCGGCATTGCCACCCAGACCGTGGTCGACAAGCGCCTCCCAAGCCGAGGGCAAACCCGCCCTCAAAGACTACAAACAGCTCGAAGCCGAAGGTAAGCCCGGCCGCGAGCCGTTCATCGAAAAGGTCCAGGCGTGGAAGGATGAATACGAGCAGCGCATCACCGACCAGCTCAAGGCCATGGGCTGCTCGTGCGACTGGGACCGCCAGCGGTTCACCATGGACGACATCTGCGCCAAAGCCGTGCGCGAGGCGTTCTTCCGGTTGTTCAAAGACGGGCTGATCTACCGCGGCAAACGCCTCGTGAATTGGGACCCCGCCACCCAGACCGCCCTGGCCGACGACGAGGTCGAGATGCGCGAGATCGACGGCCACTTCTGGTACTTGAAATACCCACTTGGTAGACGACAATGGCCGCGACACCGGCGAATTCGTCACCGTCGCCACCACCCGACCTGAAACCATGCTCGGTGACACGGCCGTGGCTGTAAACCCCAAGGATGAAAAGCGTGCCCACCTGATCGGCCGCCGGTGTCGGTTGCCGATTGTCAACCGTGTCATCCCCGTGCATCGGCGACGACTATGTGGTCATCCCCGACCCTGAATCAGCGACGACCCGAAAGCCCGTTATGCGAGTGGGTTTCTTGAAAGTCACCCCCGCCCACGACCCCAACGACTGGGAAATCGGCCAGCGTCACGATTTGCCCGTGATCAACGTCATGGCCCCGGACGCGTCGCATCAGCGCCCACCACGGTTGGCCCCCGGATGATTATTCGCCGAGATTGATCAAGACGCCGTGCCGCTGGGTCTCGACCGCGACCAAGCCCGCAAAGCGATCGTCGATTGGTTCCGTGAAAACGAATTGTTAGAAGAGGTCAAACCCTACCGCCACAGCGTCGGCCACTCGTACCGTAGCCACGTGCCGATCGAGCCGTACCTAAGTGATCAGTGGTACGTATGCGTGACGAAGCAGATCACGTCCCTAAACCCGACATCGGCCCTTGGCCCGGCACGGAGTCTACCCGAAAAACTCCCTCGCAGGATTGGCTCTCCAGGCCATGGCCGATGGCCCGGCTCCAACGAGCCACGAACCGTGAGGCGAGCAGTAAACCGCCCGTCCACCGTCAGGGAGCCGGGTTCGCTCCCTGATCAGCCCGATCCCGGCTGGATCAACCCAGTACCCCGACTCACGTACCTCATCACCTTCACCTGCTACGGCACCTGGCTACACGGCGACGAGCGCGGCTCGGTGGACCGCGATCACAACAGAACCTGCCGGCACGCCCGTTCGTCGACCCCAATGAGGAACGCGAAGCCGAGGAGTATGAACACCAACAGCTCAAACACGAACCCCGTCACTCTCAGACGACCCGCAACGACAGGTGGTGCGCATCACACCATCGAGGAAGTGTGTCGCCACCGCGGTTGGGGCGTGCACGCGGCTTGCAGCGTGCGGACCGAACCATGTCCACGCCGTGGTCTCCGGGCCCGCGGCGCCCGAGAAAAAGTGCTTGAACGACCTTCAAGTCTTACGCGACCCGTCGACTCGTCGAGGCCGGTTTGTCGACGCAGTCCGGTTCGAAGATATGGACCCGTCACGGCAGCACACGCTACCTCAACGAAGCCCGAAGTCGTGGACCGCGGCATGTCGGTATGTGTTGGAGGAGCCAGGGCGAGGATCGTATCGGCGGTGGCGAGCAGCGACCGTGGGGTGAGCCGTAAACCCCCCGTCCACCCACGCGCCGGGACCGCTCCCTCACGGTCGCGGCTCGTTAGAGGCCCCACCCCGTCGGATTGGGCCGGACGGCTAAGGTTTCACCCTGATCGATACGCCAAAACCTTCCGCGGCTGGCACGAAAACATCCGCGATTGGTGCATCAGCCGCCAATTGTGGTGGGGACATCGGATACCGGTGTGGAGTCATTCATGCAAGCTCCCTATGTCAAAATGCCTGGATATAAGGCATTCTAAAGCAAATGGTTGCCGACGTTGCTGAGTTCGATTAACCGAGGGAACGAGCACTGCGAAGCGTACGGGTTGCTAAATCCAGACTCGTGACACAGACTTTACGATTGATACTTACGACGAACCATTACCAGTGTTTTGTTAGACCGGTTATGCTGTTCGTGATGCCCGGTTACGATAGAGATAGAACATCGAAGAACTTGAATCGAATCAGGGTTATGAACGCAAGACCCCGACGTGCTCGACACCTGGTTCTCCTCGGCCCTCTGGCCATTTAGCACGCTCGGGTGGCCGCAGAACACCGACGAACTCGAAACCTGGAACCCCGGCTCCGTGCTCTGCACCGCGCGCGAGATCATCACGCTTTGGGTCTCGCGCATGGTGATGTTCAACCTCTATTTCCTTAGACCGGCTGCCATTCACCGACGTGTTTATCCACGCGATGATCCAGGACGGACAGGGTCGCAAGATGTCCAAGAGCCTAGGCAACGGGGTCGACCCGCTCGATATCATCCACAGTCACGGCTCCGACGCGATGCGCTACACCCTGGCAGCCATGACCACGCAGACGCAAGACGTACGCTTGCCCGTAGCCAAAGACCCAACCACCGGTCGCAACACCAGTGAAAAATTCGACGTCGGACGCAACTTCTGCCAACAAGCTTTGGAACGCCGCTCGTTTTGCCTTGATGAACCTGGAAGTCCAAGATCGACCGCTGATGACGAACAAGCTCACCCTCGGTAGCGATCACGGCGGCCTTGACCTGGCCAGCCGGTGGATCTTGTCTCGATTGGCCCGTCACGGTGCGCGATACCAATGCGACCGCCCTGAATCAATACGAATTTAGCCAATACGCCCAGGGGCTGTACGACTTCTTCTGGCGTGACCTTTGCGATTGGTACATCGAAGCCGGTCAAACCGACGGTCCAGAAAGACCCCGGCCAGCGTCAAGTGCTGGCGTCGTGCCTCGACGCGTGCCTGCGCATGCTCCACCCGGTCATGCCGTTCATCACCGAGAAACTCTGGGAACACCTCAACGCGATCGCCCCGTACCGCTGTGGCGACGTGATCGACGGGGTGACCCTGCCCAAGGGCGACCTACTCGTGACCGCCGCCTGGCCGAGGATCGACGAGGTATTGGTCGACGATGAAGCCGAGCGTGCGTTCGGGTTGGTCCAGCAGGTCGTCGGGGGGTTACGGCAGATGCGCACCACGCATCAGGTGCCCCCGCGGCAGAAGGTGACGCTCTCGGTCCAGGCCCCCGATGACATGGCCAAGGAACTAACTACGCACTGTACCTTGATCGAGACGCTGGCTAACGTCGAACTCGCCGCAGCCGGGTCGAAGGTCGTTAAGCCTGCCGACGCCGCCACGACACTGGTCGAGGGTGCGTCGCTATATCTGCACGGCCTGGTCGATGCCGACGCCGAGCGGACCCGGCTCAACAAACGCATCGAAGAGGTGAACAAGTCCATCGCTGCCCTCAACGGTCGGCTGGCCAATAAGGCTTACGTTGACAAAGCCCCCGCCCACCTGGTTGAGCAGACCCGCGATCAGCTCGACGCGGCGCAGAGCGAGTTAGCCCAGCTCCGCCAGCAGCTGGCGGCGATCCCGTAAAATTCCTTCATGCCCCGCTTCAAAGACCAGGCGATCTGCATCCGCTGTCAGGAGTGGTCGGAGACCAGCCAGATCGTGACGTTGTTGACCCAGCATCACGGCGCGGTGGGGGGGATCGCCAAGGGTGCGAAACGTACCAGCCCCGGGGCGGTGGCGCGGTACAGCGGGGGGTTCGCGCTGTTAACGCTCGGGCAGGTCGTGGGGATCACGAAAGCGACCAGCGACCTGGCGACGCTCACCGAGTGGGATCTCCAGCAGCCGTACCCGCACCTGCGCCGCGACCTGCGCGCGATGCACATTGCCCTTTATGCCGCGGAGCTGACCCGGGCGATGCTCGCTGAGCACGACCCGCACCCGAACGTGTTCACGGGCTTGTCACGACTATTAGATCACCTAACGGATCCCCCGCAGCGGGAACCCGCGTTGCTCGGGTTTCAGTGGGGCTTACTAGAAGACTGCGGGTACCGGCCCTCGATCGAGAACGATGTATCCCCAAGCTCAACGGCGGACGATGGAGGCAACGAACCGTGGTATTGGTTCGACGCCCACGCGGGGGGATTGGTGGATCAGTCGCAGACAACAACCCACACGCGACGCGGCGGCAGGGCGGGGCGCTGGCGGGTGCGTGGCTCGACGATCGAGACGCTACGCGGTTTTATGTCGCGCACGCCGCTGAGCACGCAGGGCGGTGAGGGTGAATCGGTGCAAAGGGCCAACCGCCTGCTGGCCCGCTATGCACGGGTGATCCTCGATCGGCAGCTCAAGACCGTCGAAACGGTCTTTGGGAAGCTGTAGCGGTCCGTCGGGATCAACGCAACGATTGGCCCGTGATAGCCGATAATGATGAGAGATCACTTAGAAAGTGTGTGAGAAGCCTATGGCTGAAAATAGTGTGCCACTGGCTGCTTGTCAGCCAGTGTTTTAACCTTTCGCTCATCGCACTGGCGGGCAAGCCGCCAGTGACACACCCCTTCTCACACACTTTCTAAAAGAGAGTTTGTTGCATTCAACGATGATTTCCAGGTAGGCGCTAGCATGTCATCGAATGAATTAAGCGGCGTGAAGATCCAAGAAACCCTTCATAAGGCCCATTACGTGCTGCCCAGGCGTGACCTGGGCGCGGCGAAGTGGATCGGCCGGGGTTTGATGCTGATGGGGGGGATGCTCATTCTGGTCTTCGGGGGCGGGGGCATCGCGGCGGCGGCCCAGCAGACGAGTGGCCCGGGGATCGTGTTTGGGTTGGCCACAGCGGTGTTTCCCATTTTCATCGGGATGATGTTTTTTAACATCGGTCGGGGCGTGACCAGCGGGCGAAGCGAGATCCGGGTCACGCGTGACAAGATCATCGCGATCGAGCGGCTGGGCCTAATGCGGTTTAAGCGGTCGCGGCCGATCGCCAAGCTTAAAGGGTTCGAGGTGCTCCACGGGTCGGGGCGGTCGAGCGGTTCACGCGGGTCGGGGCAGACGGTCGAGCTGTTTCCCGACCTCGCGGCGATCCGGGCGAACACCGACGGGGTGCAAGGCGCTGGTCCTGGCGGCGGCGTATCCCGTGGCGCTCGTTCGTGCCCTGGCTAATGATTTAGCCGACCGGATCGAACGGCAACGGGACAAGAAGCTCGTCCGCGGTTCGGATCAACCGCAGCTGGAGGTGACCCACCGGTCGTTAGGGGTCGAGTCGATAGCCGAGGGGCTTGGCATTGCGCAAGACACTGGGGGTCGTGATGACGTGTTCGAGCAGCCAGCTGGGAGCAAGATCCGGTTAGAGCCGATCAACCGGGGGATCAGCCTGACCGTGCCGCCGCTGGGGATCTGGAAGGGCTCGAGCGGGATGATGTTCATGGCGTTGTTCTGGCTGACGATCACCGGGGTGGTGACCGCGGCGATGGTCGCTTCTGGAGACGCTCCGTGGTTCACGTTCTTGTTCATCTCGGTTTTCTGGGTGATCGGGATCGGGCTGATCTACGGGGCGATCCGGATGGGCAGCCGACGGGCAATTATCGACGTGGTCTATGAGACTCTATTAGTCTCCGAATCAGCGATCGGGTCGGGCACGAAGCAGCACGAGTGGGCGGCGGATGAGCTGCGTTCGATCCATATGGGTTCGAGCGGGATGAAGGTCAACAACAAACCGGTGATGCAGCTGCAGATCCAGCCGACGCAGGGCGATAAACTGGGCCTGTTCACCGGCCGCGACCGCGAAGAGCTGCGCTGGCTGGCGACTACCCTGCGGCAGGCGCTGAGTCTGAACGGTGAACCATCACTGGATACGTCTGTTCATGAGGATATGTCTTCAAGCAACCACGCTGAAGACCAACCACGTCGGCGTTTTTTCCAGCGATGCCGTGAATCATGGAACCTAACGCGTAGTACGCATCATGTATTAATGTCGTGCTCTGATTCGTGAGGCAGCGTACGTGAGCCTGAGGATAGGATCAATGAGGGAGAGTGCGACTACTATTGTTTAATGAGGGCGTGGACGCCGCCGCACACCGACGATTGCTAGCCGAGGGCATGAATCGTCAATGAGCGGCGACGCCAAACACGCCACACTCAAAATATCCCCCCACCCCGCACCGGTATCCTCCGCCCCGAACTGGAATGCTAGGTAAAGTGAGGGGTAAAATCACAGAAATAATCTTAGACTGGAGTTGAATCTGGATAGAAAGCCAATTGTTTGCCATGGGTCCATATCGAGTCTGCTAACGAGACTGAACAATGCTTCGTGATGAAACGCCCTCGTTGGGCAGATCATCCATTGTTCTTTGGCAACCCTTGGCCAGTTATATGATGAAAATGCTCAGACCTAGCAGACATGGCTAGAATTGAGACTTGGCACTACGTGGGGTGCAGGTTGAAGAAGCGGTCCTACACCAAACTAACTACTTGTATCTTACCCCTTTTTCTTCCCGTTGTAAAGTAGCTGCTCACTTTCTATCAGCGCTCGGGCTAAATCGGGTAGGCGACGCCCTTGAATCCCGGGCTTGCTTCATCAACCGGCGCATCGCCTCGGCCTCACCAAGACCTAGACGGTCCATCAGCAGCCCTTTGGCTCGCTCGATGTATTTGCGGTCTTCCAAGGCGCCTTTGAGGTCTTGAACTTCGCATCGCAGTTTTTCATATTGACGGAATCTAGCCCAAGCCACGCCAATGTTAACTCTTAATTGGTCTATGGTTACTGGCTTTATGAGATATCCGAACACCCCGGCTTTCTGCCCGGCTTCCAAGTACTCGGGATCGGAATGGGCACTGACGATTACTACCGGGATGCCCATGTGCTTAAATAGGATCGATCCAGCTCCCAGACCATCTAAGACAGGCATGCGTAGATCGAGCAGGGCCAGGTCCGGCCTGGTACGCTTAGCTAGTTCGACCGCTTCTTCCCCATTGGACGCGGGACCGATACAGGTATAGCCTAGTTGCTCTACATGGTGTCTGAGGCTGGCAGCTAGCAGATCGTCGTCGTCAGCAATCAATACACGCGACAGCTGGCTGTCAAAAACAGCCGAGTGGCTTGGATCTT
>CBDCYN010000008.1:0-113612 GCA_965224205.1 Phycisphaeraceae bacterium | reverse complement strand
CAGCTGCGGCAAACTCAATGCCGAACCGCCACTCCACGACGCGGCGTTGCGCGGCGATGTGGAGAAAGCCAAACAGCTGATCGCTGACGGTGCCGATATCAACGCCAAGAACGAGACCGGCTCGACTCCTTTGCACTGGGCGGCTTTCAAGGGGCATGTCGGCGTCGCCAAGGTCTTGCTCGCGAAAGGCGCCACTGTCAATGCTACGACCGACCGCGGCTCGACCCCGCTACGCCTGGCCATCACCCACGAACACGCCGACATGATCAAACTGCTTAAGAAACACGGCGCCCAGTGACCCGGGGAAGCTCGCCGACTGGAGCGATCCGCCCAGTTCAACAATGAGCCGCGACCGTTAGCGACTGCCTTCGATCGTTGGGTTGCCGCGCCGGGCCACTGCCTCTATACCACGGCTCACCGGTCACCTTGCGTAACCCTCACAGTGTCAGGACCGAGATGTTCGTGTTGGTGTAGATGCAAAGCTGCCCGGCGATCGCCATCGCGTGGCGGACGACCTGTTCGGGGCTCTGGTCGGTGTGCTGGACTAGGGCCTGGGCCGCGGCGGTCGCGTAGGCCCCCCCTGAGCCGATGCCCAGCACCCCGTCGGACGGCTCGATCACATCACCGGAACCTGACACGATCAGGCTGCACGACCGGTCGACCACCACCAGCAGGCTCTCGAGCCGACGCAGCATGCGGTCGGTCCGCCACAGCTTCGCTAGCTCGATCGAGGCTTTCTTGATGTTGGCGGGTGAGTCCTTGAGCCGGGCTTCGAATTTCTCAAGCAGGGCAAACGCATCGGCGGCGGCACCGGCGAACCCGACGAGCACGCCCGCGTCGTCGACGCCCCCGGGGTGGATGCGGCGGATCTTTACCGCGTCGGCCTTGGCGACCACAGCGTTCATGGTGACCTGGCCGTCACCGGCGATCGCGACTTCCGGGCCGCGGCGTACTGACAGGATCGTGGTCGCGTGGAATGGATTCATCCGTCTATCTTAGCGAACCCTGCTGCGGTCGGGCAGATTTGATAGAATAGGTCCCATAAGTGACCCGCTACCGGATAAACGATACCCGGATCGGGCGCTTAAATATGAGGTGTAACTGGATTGTGGCAACATGAAGTCTAGTGTAGCATTGAATTTATACTGTCTGGCCTAGACCAGATCAAAATGAACCATCGTCTCTCGTAGCCGTTGGGTACATGAACTTGGGCGACCCCATATATCGTATCACTACCTATGCCCTGGATGTTCTTCTAGAAGAACCGGCGATGACAGCCCATCAGTTTCGATGGCTGTAGTTGACCGGTCCATAGGCCCGATAGATCCTATTGGGCTACACCGTGTGGTGTTATAGGGCTGTGTGTGGACCAAGGATTTATTTAATATGACAGAACAAACCGTATCGACACCCACCTATGAGAAGCGCGGGATCCAGTGGAGCCGGCTAAACTGGTGGGTGGTCCTGGGCATCGCGGCGATGCACCTTGGCTGTCTGGCGGCTCCGTTTTTCTTCTCATGGAGCGCCCTGGGGGTGATGTTCCTGCTGAGTTGGCTCACCGGTGGGATCGGGATCACCCTCTGCTACCACCGCCTGCTCACCCACCGCAGCTTCAAAACCCCCAAATGGTTTGAATATTTTCTGACCGTCTGCGGGTGTTTGGCCTGGCAGGGTGGCCCGGTGCAGTGGGTGGGGATCCACCGGATCCACCACAAGCACTCCGACGAAGAAGAAGACCCCCACACCCCTAAGCACGGGTTCGGTTGGGCGCACATGTTCTGGTGCATGCATAAAGACCCCGAAGGCCTCAACGCCACCGACGCGGCCAAGGACCTTCAGCGTGACCCGGTCCTGAGGATGCTCAACCGGTTCTTCTGGGTGCCCCAATTCGCGTTGGTCGTGGCCCTGTACTTCTGCGGGCAATGGGCCGCCAGCGCCGGGTTCGAGACCAGCGGGTTGTCTTGGCTGCTATGGGGCGTGTGTGTGCGCACGGTGCTGGTCTACCACGGCACCTGGTTTGTTAATTCTGCGACCCACACCTGGGGCTACCGCAACTACGAAACCAAGGACGGCTCGACCAACCTCTGGTGGGTGGCGCTGCTATCGTTTGGCGAGGGTTGGCACAACAACCACCACGCCCACCAACGGTCCGCGGCCCACGGGCTGCGTTGGTATGAATTCGACCTCACGTACTGGACGATCCGCCTGCTGGGCGTGCTGGGGCTAGCCCGAGATATCGTTCTGCCCAATCCCGATCAGCGACCGGCGTGACGCCCCCGCGGCGACGGGTGAAGCAGCCCAACGCTCTCCCCAAATGGGTCCGGATCGTGATCACCACCGCATTCTCCCGGCTTGTGGATACTCGAAGCGGACTGAGCCACCACGGACAGCACCTACGCCTTAGTGGAGGGGAGTGTCATCCAAGTTTCTAGCATGGGGTACCTGGGGCTACGTTCATTAAAGATGAACATGCCCCAAGAATCGTGGTTTCTCGGCTGGGGCGCCTGCGGCGTGCTATACGCATCGCGTATCAAAATACCGCGTCGGGTACGCGCTGGACACTGAATATTCACCTGCCGCGTACACAAATCGTGCTGCTATTTCATCCGGGATGGGTATATCGACCCGCCACCCCATTGGACGACACTTGTTCGCCGGTTCCAGCGGAATCCCCGGTCCTTTGATTTAGGTCAGGATGATCACGCCTATGCGCCGGCTTTGATGGTCCAGGCTACGATCAAGAACAGGACCGCTGCGAGGATGACCGCTAAACGAAATAACCGGATCCAGACTGAAACCATGTCAAGCGACCTCAAATCACACGTCTCAGGAAGTGGGATGTGAGAAGCATGCGGATCGTACGAAACGAGCGTCCCTAACGGTCTGTCCGTCGGTATTTTCAACACGGGCCCGCTGCGCTGGCGGGCCCGTCGCCGCGACATCCCACGCCACACGCTTTCTATCGATACCAATCCCGGATGAAAAATACGGCATAACCCATTTACGCCGCAAGGCCATTTTCGGTGTCCAGCACCTTGCCGATGTGGTGTTTTCATACACGATGCGTATAAAGCCGACGAGGGCCCTACCGGTAACTATAGACCCCGATCGACACGCGGGCGCCTTTGGAGAGGAAACAACCTTTGCCGGTGGGTTTGGTGATCTCAGTGGAGCCACCTAGGCGGTTTAGGATAGGCCGGTCGTCCTGTGGACCGCGATTCGCGTGTTGGTCGATAAAAAAACGGTGTTGGCGAACCGACATTTGATGCAACTGACCGTGGCAGCGCTGCTGGCGGTGGCGGTGGTCATGATCCGCTCAGCGGGGATGACGATCGGCTTAAGCCGCGTTGAGTGGTGGGTGGTATGGCTTAATAGGGACACCGTTTACGCGCTGCTGGCGCTGTCGGCACTGTGGATGGGCACGCAGATCTCGGTGCGGCGGCTTCGTGTGGTGCGGGGTTGGGTGAATCCGATGCCGTGGCTGATCGCGGCGTCACTTGGGCTTTGTGCCCTGGCGCTGGTGCCGGGGATGGGGCGATCAGTAAACGGTGCCAGCCGGTGGTTGTTTCTGGGGCCCCAGCGGTGGGGGTTATCGTTCCAGCCCAGTGAACTGGTCAAGTGGGTGATGGTGGTGGCGTTGTCGGGTTGGTGTGCGCGGCGTGCGGGGGTGATGAACCGGTTTGGGTATGGGCTGGCCCCGCCGCTGGTTTTATTGCTGGTCGCCTGCGGGTTGATCGTGATTGAGGACCTGGGCACGGCGGCATTGATCGGGTTAGTGGGCGGTTGCCTGTTATTCGCGGGGGGGGCGACGTGGTGGCAGCTGGGGCTGGTGGCCCCGGTGGCGGGTGCGGCGATCGTCGCGGCGATGATCCACAGCCCATATCGATTGGAGCGGCTGATCATGTTTCTAGACCCGTGGGTCGACCCGCTGGGCGCCGGCTATCACCCGATCCAGTCAATGCTCACGATTGCCCAAGGCGGGCTGATCGGCAGGGGCTTGGGCAATGGGATCCAAAAGTTTGGGTACCTGCCCGAGGACACGACCGATTTTATCTTCGCGATCGTGTGCGAGGAGTTGGGCCTGGCGGGGGCGGCTTTGGTCATGGGCCTGTACGTCGTGGTGATGTGGGTGGGGTGGAGCATCTTCCGTGATTGCAAAGACTTATATGGGCGATTGTTGACGTTAGGGGTGCTGATGACGATCGGGTTTCAGACGGTGATCAACCTGGCGGTGGTGACGGTATTGGCTCCGACCAAAGGCATTGCGCTGCCGCTGATCAGCAAAGGGGGCACGGGCTGGGTGCTGACCGCGTTCTTCCTGGGGCTGGTCTGCGGATTGGACCGAGAAAACGACGCCACGCAACAGCCCCAGGAGACCGACCGCCTGATGGCCGGCCCTGAACCCGCATCGCAACCCATGCTCATCGCGACACTGGATTGACCTCTCTATACCGCTGACCCGGGCGGCACTTTACGAGTCGTATCAGCTGTATCACCGGTATCAATCCGCCCACCTCGACGGGCCTGAGCTTAATCAATTCAACGCTGACCCTCTCAAAATCCGCGGTTTGGCACGGTCAACACTTTTCCTGAGGGAAGTCATAGCGCCATCCACGTCCCTTTGCAAGGAGGTTTTTCAGAGATCCCTAAAGACCTTCTGCTAGGTGCTACGGACAATCAAGAGCACCCCGTGAGGCCGGCGGCGAGCCAGACGAATGCGGCGAAGTTGACGGCCTTCTTCTCGTAGCGGGTAGCGACACGACGGCATTGTTTGATACGGCCGAAGAAGCGTTCGATCACGTTGCGGTGTTTGTAGCGGCGGCGGTCGTAACGCTTCTTGCGTTTACGGGTCGGGTGGGGACGGATGCATGCTTTGGCCTTGGCCTCACGGATGCGTTGGCGAAACGCGTCGCTGTCGTAGGCCGCATCGGCGATCACATGCCTGGGTTTCCATCCCGCCAACAACGCCTCGGCCTGCGGGGCGTCGCCACGCTGACCGGCCGTCACCACCAGCCGACGCAGCCGGCCGGCTTGGTCCACCGCCGCGTGGAGCTTGGTCGTCAGCCCACCGCGGGACCGGCCCAGGCATCGGCGGTCGTCGGCGGCGTCTTTTTTTCACCGGCCAACCTTCGGCCGGTGGAAGCCATCGGGTGAGCCTTGACGCTGGTCGAATCCAGTTGCAGCTCTTCGGGCTCGTCATCGTCGTCATCCAACGCCTTGGCGACCCGTGGCCATACCCCTGAAGCACACCAGCGGTCGTATCGCTTCCAGACGCTGTTGGGCTTGCCGAAGCGTTCGGGCAGGTCGTCCCAGGGGATGCCGGTCTTGAGCACATACAGCACCGCGTTGACAAACAGGCGGTTGTCAGCGGCGGTGCGGCCGGGGTCGCCCGCCTTGCCCGGCAGGTGATCGTGGATGCGTTCCCATTGTTCATCCGTCAGTTCGTGGCGTCGTCGCATCGTGGTCCTCCATGACCAGAAATGTCATCATAGCCGAGGATACTGATTGTCCGTAGCACCTAGTCCTATCGATCTGATTCCTGCCGGGTAAGCTATACACAATCGGCTGTCGAGGACGGCGTAAGCGGACCTGAGAGAGCATGTCCCCTTACTTCCGATGCGGGTCATTATGTTAAGCCTGTGTGCTATACATAATCACCCTTACCGACCGGCCGGGGTCCGACGCGAGTGCCGCTGGATCTGGAAATTCCATGCGGCGCGTGAACATCTCAAGAACCCGAAGAACCCGCTGCCTGACGGTCGCGGCTCGCTGGGGGCGTCGCACACCATTTCGGAATATGCTCTAGCCGTCAGGGCAAACCCACGGACAACGCGTATATCGAGTCGTTTAATGCCCGGTTCCGGCTTGAGTGTTTGAACGAGCATGGGTTTTTGAGTTTGGCTGATGCCCAGGAGAAGATCGAGACATGGCGTGAGGATTACAACCCAGCGGGGCCCCACAGCAGCTTGGAGAATTTAACCCCCAACGAATTCGCCGCCCGGTGTAGGCCTTCGCCTCCGGCCCACGCCGGGGTACCATAACAAGCGTCAAACTTGCATCCCCTATGGACAAAAGATGAGGTGAAGATCAACCCACCGTCCGATCCAGCACCCTGATCCATTGCAGTTCTCCTTACATGGGGTTGTTTGAAACCTATCAACACATCCACCTGGAGAACTGCCTTTTCAAATCTGCGCACTATTCAGAACGTTATCAGCCGCCCGATGCGCCCGCACGATGATGTGGATTTAGTTAAGCTGGCTTACTATAATGACACATAGCGGGATACAAGAGTGTCGTTTCTATCATCAGCCGGGCGTATTTGAAAGCGGGGTTACCATGTCCAGAAATCGATGGAGTGCAGCGCTATGGTTTGGGGGCGCGATCGTGGTCTCAGCGCCAATGGCGGGGGCGATGACCTTTACGGTTTCAGACCAGTACACGGGCGGGGGGGCGGTGCCTGATCTGCCGTTAATCTCTTCAACCGCCCCGCCGACGATCGGTGCTGACGGTTCGCAAGAAGGGGAGGTGTACCACTTCGCGTCGACGCCGTTTGTCAATGGGACTTTACCGGGCGGAACACCCACCGGCGCCGGCTGGCCCACGGCGGCGATCAAGGACGTGGCCGCGTGGGAGTTTAGCATCGATGACCCCAATTCTCTGGACCCATTTTTTGCTACGCCCGACCAGGTGTTTGACTTTTCATGGACCTGGACCCTGTTCGCTGACGACACCGACCCGAACGCGGGCGGCGTGCCGTCGACGTTTAGCATCAACAAGACCGGGAAGTTCAGTGACCTGTTCCCGCCAGCGGGCGGGTGGGTAGAGGTTGAGATCGAGATCGGCGGGGGAACGATCGATGCGTTCGCGATTGTCGGGGTCGATGCCCCGGTGACGCCGAGCCTGTTCGAGATCGGGTACGTGATCCTCGCTACGGAGACCGACCTGACCCCGTTCTTCCCACCCGGCACGCCCGACGGGTCCGACGCGTTCATCGTGGGCGGGACGGGGAATCTCCAGGCCAGTCCTGTCGCGGACGGGGTGCCCGAGCCGTTGACCGCCTCGTTGGCGGGATTGGCTGGGGCCGCTCTGACCGCATCGATCACCCGCCGCCGCCGGCCAGTTTAATCACCGATCAGATTTAAATCGGCGTATCTCACCTCAGGACATACCTACCCCGGATGAAATTGCGGCACAATCCGTGTACGCGGCGGATTAATTTTAAGTGTCCAGCGCCTACCCGACGCGGTATTTTGATACGCGATGCTTACATCACCGGGCTGGGCGATGATCGTGTCCTGGGGGCTAGGGGCTTGCCTGCCCACCTATCGCTTTGATCGTGGTGTGAGGCTGGGCGGGTACGACCGGGGTGGATGTGCTGCGCTGCACGGGCCCTCATGATCAAGCACAACGCTAAGTCCGGGCCCGCTTGGGCATTCCCCTTTTGATAGTCAAAACCCCACCCATGTCCGGGCAGGCTCGGACTTCCAAAACTTCAGCTCGTGCGTGGTCATCCCGTCGTACCGTTTTTTCCAACGGAAATATGTCGACTCGCTGCCTCCCAGTGCTTGGCACACGCCCGACCCGCCGTCCGGCGTGAGGCTACGGTTGTGCCTTCGCCTCCGACCCACGCCGGGGTATCATAGCAAGCGGAAAACTTGCATCTACCTTGGACCAAGATGGGGTGAAGATCAGGCCCGTAAGGAACTCTCACCCTATTTGGACCGGTTTTCGGGGAGCACGCTAAAGCCCAGGATCAGTTTCAACTGCTTATGCGACGACGACCAAGATTCACCCAGATCTTGCTCATCCCAATGATCGCTCCACGAACCGTCCTCACCGGTCTATCGATTTCAGGCGCCATGATTCTGATAGGAGCGCGTGGACAGGATTCGCACCATAGTTATCGAATCGTTCGCTCAAATTCCTAGCGGCGATCGGCTTCTTCATCTTCTCTTCACGGAACGCTTTTTATAGTCACGCTTCGTGCGGTTGCGAGAGGTTCGCGCCGCGCGTGAAACCAGACGCGTCCCAGGACGCAATAAGAAAGGAGCGTGATGATGTTAAGAACAACAGCGGCGATGGTGATGAGTACGGTGATGGCGGGCTCGATAGGGTTATCTCGCGCTGAGGCGCAACCGGTCCTGCCCGACTTCTCGGCGGCTACGTTCGAAGCCTCGTCGGCACAGCTGACCCACCCCTATTTCTATCCATCGTCGGTGGGCAAGGCCTTCCGGTACGAAGCCCAGGTCACGGACCCGGACACCGGCGAAGTCGAGACCGAGGTGGTCATCGTCGAGGTGCTCGATCAGACCCGAACCGTGGCGGGGATCGAGTCACGCGTGATCCGCGATCGGGTGTTCGTCGAGGGCTTGCTCATCGAAGACACCTTTGATTGGTACGCCCAGGACACCGAAGGTAACGTCTGGTACATGGGCGAGGACGTGACCGATTTCGAATACGATGACGACGGGAACGTGATCGACACCACGCACGACGGCGCTTGGGAGACGGGGGTGGATGGGGCGCTGCCCGGTTACATCATGCCCGCCACCCCGATGGTGGGGGATCATTATTACCAGGAGTTCTTCGAGGGCGAAGCCGAGGACAGCGGGCTGATCCTCAGCATCGACGAGACGTTCACGCTCGAAGGCTTCGGCGAGTTGGAGAACATCATCCGAACGCGGGACTTCTCGCTGGATCCGTCGGCTTTTGAAGAGAAGCTGTACGCGCCGGGGATCGGACCGATCGCGGAATTCGGCTTTGACGCCTTGGGGGCGCAACACGAAACACTATTACTCAAATCGGTCGTAGTCCCCGAGCCCGGCACGGCGTTGATGACCCTAGGGGGTTGGATGGTGCTGACGGGTGGGGCCCGGCATGGCTCAAAGAAGAAGCATCCATCTGTAGCCCGGGTGGGATGACTTTGGCCCTAGGATCGACATGGCGGATCACCAGACGTTATGAAATGATCGATGTTCAGACCTGCCCGCTCGGGATTACCCGGGTGGGCATTTTTTAGGGAGGTGTAGCCGCCGATCGTGATCGACGGATCCTATGATTTTAATGCGTCCAATAAGGGAAAAGTGACAAGGATTGATCACGGCAGTATATGCATGATAAAAAAGAAACGAGCGTTAGCCACGGCTTTTGGGGCGGTATCGATGGTTGGGGCCGGTGCCCTATTCGCGTCCATGTCTTGGGCAGGAGCGGCCCGCCACGTGGAACCGCTACCCGAAGCTGTCAAACAGGCGATACACGCTACCGTTCCCGATGCCCGCGTGATCGGGGTGGAGTATGAGCGCCGGGTGGTCCGTCTTATCGAAGTCACGCTGATGGATGGAGATCAGGACTATGACGTGATATTCAGCGAAGATGGAACGATCCTCGCGATAGATCAGCCCATCGCCCCTAGAGACTTGCCTTCAGCCGTGCGCGACGCCATTAAGGCCATGCCGGGGAATCCGAAGATCCATGAAGCGGAACAGGTCAAGACCCTTGCCGAGCTTCGCGCCACACCGTTAACCCGTCCACGCATCGAGTATGAAGTCAAAATCCGGGTCGACGATAAGCTGTATGACGTGACGATTTCCCAAGACGGATCGACGATCAAGACTACGAATAGGCTTATGTCTAGACAGGCGCGGTAGGGCTTGAGCACGTCAGGCCGTGAGAGACGGATGACATGAATGAAACTGTTGGTCATCGAAGATTATGAGCCGCTGCGAACCTCGCTGGTTCAAGGTTTCTCTGAGGTGGGTTTCGCGGTCGATACGACCGGTGACGGCCAAGAAGGGCTCTGGTTTGCCCGCGACGATGCCTACGACACGATCGTTCTCGACCTGATGCTCCCGGGCCTAGACGGGATGTCCCTTTTGCGCCAGATCCGGTCAGAAGGCAAGCAAAGCCCCGTCATCATCCTCACCGCGAAAGATCAAGTCCCCGACCGAGTGGACGGGCTGAACGGGGGCGCCGATGATTACCTCGTCAAACCGTTTGCGTTTGAGGAATTGCTTGCCCGTGTCAAGGCTCTGATACGGCGGCGGTATCAAACCAGCTCTTCCTTGCTTGAAATCGGGGCACTATCGATCGATCTCACAGCCCGACGGGTCGTTTACCATAACGAAGAAGTCGCCCTGACACAGACGGAGTATGGGATCCTGGAAATACTGGCGATGCGAGCAGGCCATATCGTCAACCGCACCGAGATCACCGATCATCTCTATGGTTTTGACGCAGAGCCAAACAGCAACGCGATTGATGTCCATATCGCCCAACTCCGTCGCAAGCTGGGGCGCCCTGATCAACCGCAACTCATCCACACGCACCGCGGGATAGGCTACCGACTAGGTGAAAGGTCATGATTGAAATCCCTACGGGCACAGCTTCAGCTTCGGGTCTGTGGGTCGGCCGTGGGGGTCATGGCCACAGCGTCGATAGCCATGTTCCTGCTGGCGCGGTCACACCAGATCCATCAACTCGACCGTGGCATCGAAGAAAAAGCTGCGTTGATCGTATCCATGATCGAGGTCACCGGGGACACGGTTGAGCTAGATTTCGAAGAACTCGATCTAAACAGCTTTGAAGCATATCTCGGGGGCCGGGGGAGCCGAGGAACCCGAGGGGGTTGGTATCTGAAGGTATGGATCGACAGCCATCTGGCTTATCGCTCCCCGTCTTTTGGGCGGTGCGAGCTAGGGTTACCGTCATACCGCCAGGCGACTCAGAAGGTGTCGTGGGTGGAGTTACCGAGCTCGGTTCCAGCACGCGGTGTTCTCTTGGACTTCGTCCCCGTCAATCGCTCTCTGGAGACACTCACCGGAAGGACCGTCGGCCAATTACCACCGAGCGCCTCTGACAACAGCCCTATCCCGATTTCAGTCTTCCTCGCTCACGATGCCTCCGAGGTTCTTGAGACCGTACATCATGTGGCGGTCGGTCTTGTCGCGATCACCACGGCGGCGGTGCTTGTCGTGGCCCTGATCCTGGCCGCTTCGGTCAACCGGGGCTTACGCCCGGTAGAAGCCCTCACGACGCATATCGAAAAAGTCAATGCCACCGACCTGGACAACAACCTCAGCGTACCGTCATTGCCGACGGAGCTTGACCCCATCGTTGTCCAGTTCAATGCTTTGCTGAGCAGGCTTCAAGCCGCGTTCGAACGGGAACGAGGCTTCTGTGCAGATATTGCTCATGAACTCCGCACCCCGCTGGCGGGGCTACGGACAACGCTTGAGGTCGCGGGGGCCAGACCGCGCAGCGGAGCGGAATATACCCACGCCATCGAACGATGCTGCCAGATGGTCGTGCAGACTCAAAATTTAATCGAGTATCTCCTTCAGATCAGCAAGCTCGAAACCGGACAGATTAAGCTCCAGCCGAAATGGATCAATCTTGAGGAAGAGCTCCAATCGATCTGGCAAGACCTTCATGACAAGACCACACGCCTGAACTATCAGCTGAGCTGGGATATTGACGCGGCCGCCCGTGTTTGGGCCGATCCGGTTGTTTTGGAGATCGTGTTTCGCAATCTATTCAATAATGCTATCGAGCACGTTGACGATCACGGGCACATCGAGATCGTATCGGTCCCAGAGTCAGAGGGTATAAAAATATCCGTTTCCAACAGCGGTAGCCGGATTCACGCCGTCGACACGGAAAAGGTCTTTGATCGATTCTGGCGTGGCAGCGAGTCACGCATCAATACAGGGTTACACTTCGGGTTAGGGTTGTCCCTCGCACAACGGGCCATGCATAGCTTAGGAGGCAAACTATCGGTTGACTCGGAATTGAACGGCATGTTTCGCGTGACATGTTCTCTCAATAACCATCAGAGATCGCCGACCCCATAAGCAAGGTTGAGAAGTCACGACAACGATCTCATCATAGATCGTGGCGGGCGACAGCTTCGCCCGTTCTGGGACATGTCCGCCCTCAGTGACCTAACCCCCAGCCACCTGCCCGCCACGCGGCGACGTCGAACGAGGTGGCCTGTAGTGCGCATCTTGCTCAACGCGATACTATGGTGTCACGGTGATGATCGACGGTTTCTATGAACAATGGTGGCTTGTGATGCGAAACGGGGGGGCGGTGATGTGGCCGCTGCTGGTGTTGAGCCTCGTGTCGGCGACGCTGATCTTCGAGCGGTGTTGGTTCTGGATCTCGACCAACCACCCCGGCCGGTTAGCGAAGTTCACCACGATCAGCCAACAACTGCGTCGCGGCCAGATCGACACGGCCCTGCAATCCGCTCGGGATGACGCCTCTGTCTACGGGCAGCTGGTGACACGGATCACTGAAGGGGCAAACGACTCGGATGCGGCGACCGAAGCGATCGAATCGTTACGTGCCCGGATCGAGCGGTTTATGCCCACACTCTCGACCGTGATCACCGCCGCACCCATGCTGGGCATCCTCGGGACCGTTTTCGGGATCATCTCCAGCTTTCAACTGCTGTCCCAGCAGACCGCGGTGACCGACCCCAGGGACGTGAGCGGCGGGATCGCCGAGGCCCTGCTGACGACCGCGGTCGGCTTGACCGTCGCGATCGTAGTGCTGTTCCCGTACAACGCGTTCCGCGCTCAGATCGATCGGACGCTAGGCCGGCTCGAGTTACTGGCCGCTGCGGCCACGGCACGGTCACGTCCATCACCCAAGCAGACGCATCCGAACGAACCGGATCCAATCAAACCTGAATTGCTCTAACGGTGTGTTCCCTGCCTTGCTTGATCGGTAGTCCCGTCATTTGACCTCACCTATGAGATCAAATCACCCTCCTGCACCCGTGACCTGTGTACGTTCAGTCTATGCGGTGACCCGCCGAACTCCCTATTATACCGATCTCGGATGAAAATACGGCGTGACTCATGTACGCGGCAAGGAGGTTTTCGGTCTCCAACGCATACTCGACGCGGTACTTTGATACGTGATACGTATATCACGGCCTCCGGCGATGCAGCTCAACCCTGAGACCGCCAAATTAATACCCCGCCATCTTCCGCAGCACCGTGTGCAGGATGCCCCCGTGGCGGTAATAGTCGACCTCGATTGGCGTGTCGATCCGGCAAGTGGTGGTGAATTCAGTCTGCAATCCGCTCGGTGACGTGGCCGTGACCGCGACGTCCTGCCGCGGCTGGATCGCATCGTCGACATCGATGTCGAACGTCTCGTCCCCGTGCAGGCCCAGCGACGACGCGGAGTCGCCCTCCTTAAAGCACAGCGGCAGCACGCCCATGCCCACGAGGTTGCTGCGGTGGATCCGCTCGTAGCTCTCGGCGATCACCGCTTGGACGCCCAGCAAGAACGTCCCTTTCGCGGCCCAGTCCCGGCTCGAGCCCATCCCGTAATCTTGGCCGGCCAGGACGATCAGGGGGACCCCCGCTTGCTTGTAGTTCAGCGACGCTTCGTAGATGCTCTTGACCTTCCGGTCGGTGTAGTCGGTGGTCCACCCCCCCTCGGTGCCGGGGGCCAGCTGGTTGCGCACCCGGATGTTGGCGAACGTGCCGCGGGTCATGACCCGGTCGTTACCACGGCGCGACCCGTAGCTATTGAACATGCTCACCGGCACGCCCAGGTCGGTGAGGTACTGCCCGGCGGGGCTGTCACGCTTGATCGCCCCGGCGGGGCTGATGTGGTCGGTCGTCACCGAGTCGCCCAGTTTTGCGAGGCAGCGTGCGCCGCGGATCGCCGTGATCGGGCCCGGGCTCGGCTTAAGGTCAACGAAGAACGGCGGCTGCTGGATGTACGTGCTCTTGTCGTCCCACGCGTAGATCGGCCCGGTCGGGGCCTGGATCTGCTTCCAGTCCACCGAGCCATCGAAGACCTGGGCGTATTCATCCACGAACTGTTGTTGCTGGACGTTCTTGGCGACGGTCTGGTGGATCTCCTCCTGCGAGGGCCAGATCTCCTTGAGGAACACCCCCCTGCCGTTTTGGTCCACCCCCAGCGGCTCGGTCGTCAGGTCCAGGTCCACGGTCCCGGCGATCGCGTAGGCCACGACCATCGGCGGGGACGCGAGGTAGTTGGCCTTGACGTCGGGGTTGACCCGCCCCTCGAAGTTGCGGTTGCCCGACAGCACCGAGCAGGCGATCAGGTCGTGCTCATTGATCGCTTTGCTGATCGGCTCGGGCAGCGGCCCGGAGTTGCCGATGCACGTCGTGCACCCGTACCCGACCGTGTGGAACCCCAACGCCTGCAGGTCGTCCATCAGCCCGGATTGTTGGAGGTATTCCGTGACGACCTTCGACCCCGGTGCCAGCGAAGTCTTAACCCACGGCTTGCGGGTCAACCCCCGCTGGGCGGCGTTGCGGGCTAACAAACCGGCGGCGATCATCACCTCCGGGTTAGAGGTGTTCGTGCAGCTCGTGATCGCGGCGATCACCACCGCCCCGTGCTTAAGCATAAAAGACTGACCGTCGTGCTCGACCGGGATGCCCTCTTCATCGGGGTCGGCGACCAGCACGGTGGCGGTGTTCTGCAACGCCGGCTGGGTATCGGTCGACTCGGCCTGGACCGGCACGGGCTTGTCGAACGTCTTGGTGAGCACCTCCCGCCACTGCGGCTTCATCGTGCTTAGGGGTATCCGGTCCTGGGGGCGTTTGGGCCCGGCCAGGGAAGGCTCGACGGTCGATAGATCCAGTTCGAGGGTCGAAGAGTAAACAATCGGCTTGGATTCGTCGCGCCACAGGCCCTGGAGCTTGCAGTACTGCTCGACCGTCGCGATGAGCTTCTCGTCGCGGCCCGACAGCCGAAGGTACCGCAGGGTCATCTCGTCGACCGGGAAGAACCCCATGGTCGCCCCGTACTCCGGGGCCATGTTCGCGATCGTCGCCCGGTTGGCCAGGGGGATATGGTCGAGCCCGGGCCCGAAGAATTCTACGAACTTCCCGACCACCCCGTGCTCACGCAGGATCTGCGTGATGGTCAGCACCAGGTCGGTTGCGGTGGTGCCCTCGGTGAGCTGGCCCGAAAGCTTGAACCCCACGACCTGGGGCACGAGCATGTAGATCGGCTGACCGAGCATGACCGCCTCGGCCTCGATCCCGCCCACGCCCCAGCCCACCACGCCCAGGCCGTTGATCATGGTCGTGTGCGAGTCCGTGCCCACGAGGCTGTCGGGGTAGAGGGTCTTGCCGTCGTCCCAGACCACCTTCGCGAGGTACTCGAGGTTCACCTGGTGCACGATCCCGGTGGCCGGCGGCACGACCCGGAAGTTGTCAAACGCCTGCTGCCCCCATTTCAGGAACTGGTACCTCTCGTTGTTGCGTTCGAACTCCTTGACGCTGTTGATGGTCAGGGCCGTGGTCGAGGCGAACGCGTCGACCTGGACCGAGTGGTCGATCACCAGATCGCACGGGACGAGGGGGTTCACCTTCTGGGCGTTGGCGGGGTCCCCGGTCATGTCCACGATCGCGGTGCGCATCGCGGCCAAATCCACGAGGGCGGGCACACCGGTGAAGTCCTGGAGCACCACGCGACCCGGCATGAAAGGGATCTCGGTAGCCCCGACGTTTGTCGCGTCGTACTGGGCAAGGGTGTTGACGTCACCCTCGGTCACCATCCGCCCGTCGCAGTGGCGTAAGCACGCTTCGAGCAACACCTTAATAGAATACGGCATCGCTTCGAGCTGCGCCGATTCGCCGATAGCGGCGAGGCGATGGATTTGTCGTTGCCCCAGCGGAGTTTCGATCGTCGAACCGGCATTGAGCGAAAGCGGTCATGGTGCGTTCCTTGTTGCTGCGTCACGTTCAGATTTACGGCGACCGTGTCAGCGAGCCGCGACCGTGAGGGAGCGGGTAGGGGGTCGGTATGACCTCAGAACCCGCTCCCTCACGGTCGCGGCTCGCTTTGGCGCCTAGCGGCCTCAGTAACGTAGTTTAGCACATCCCCGCATCAAGCCCGATCCGCATCGCACCGATGAAATCTGCGGAGGGGGCCGACCCGCCTTGGCCGCCTCCGTAACCTGATCCGTGATCCCGACGCCTACACGGCGATCTTTATGCGCGAGGGGAAGCTGATGATCCGCGTGATCGAGCGGCTGGCTTTGTTGTGCATGACGCTGGTATTGCTGGTGGTGATCCCGACGTGGGCCAGCGGGCGGAACTCGCTGCCAAGCGTCGCGGGTGAGTTGGAAAAGGCGGCCAGGGCGATCGAGCGGATCGGCGACGGCGACTGGGCGTATTCTGGATTTGACCGCGCGGGCAGGGGCGCCCCTTTCCTGTCACGTTCCAGCCCCGTGCGGGTTCCACACCCGACTGCGAAGGGCTGGGATTGGGGAGAGGTGTGTCGCAACATCACCCGCTATGTCGATCGTCACTTCACCGGCGAAAACGTTACAGGGGTGCGCTGGTTTTTCGACTCGTCTGCGTCTTCAATTGTCAGCCCGCAACAGCACGTTAACTTGACCCAGGCGATCAAATGCCGCCGCTGTGGGCTGGATCGGCCGCAATCTAACCCCGACTACATAAACGCGGTACGCGGGCTGGGCTTCGACCACACGGCGGATCCACAGCGATGAATCGGTCGACGCGAATTGCGATTGCGACGGGTTGTGCTCCCCGAGGATCATCGGCGGCGCAGGCCCGGTCAGCAGCCCGGTCATCCCGGCCACGACCCCTGCTTCTGCCCCTTCGACGTCCATCTTGATCATCCGTGGGGTGGTGCCCGCTAACACCGCGTCGAGGCGGTCGGTGGGTACAGGAGTGCTGTGTGGGTTATCCCAAGGGTGCTCGAACAGCGACGCACACCCATGATTGAAGTGAGGATCACCTTCGTAGGTATGGATCTGCGCCTGCCCCTTTTGATCGGAAGCGGCCAGGTGGTGGACGTTAACCCGGTCCGCCAGGCCATTGGCTTGGAGGTGGTCCACCAGCCGCTGATGGTTTGCCGGCTCCGGTTCGAACGCATCAACCCGTCCGTTGGAGCCGACGCGCGAGGCGGCGATGAGCGTGAAATACCCGATATTGGCCCCGACGTCGACGAAATGGTCACCGAGTCGCAAATACCGCAGGACCAGCCGGGTGGTATCCAGCTCATAGAGCCCGTAGGCCATGCAACAATCGGGGTAGGTCCCCAAGTCAAGATCGAGTGACAGATCTAACGGTGTGGTGAACGTGTCGCGCCACCGATCCCGAGGCCGAAACCCACGCACGAATCGTGCCAGCCGGTACCCGCCGCGCTCGGTGGGGGCGACCCTGCTATATAGACGAAGCCCGGCTTCGAAAAACGCCGCGGTGATCGGCAGTTTTGGGCTTGGGTTAGCAACGGGGGTAGAGGGCGTGAGATCGGTCATCTGCGGGCCTGGTCGATAATCGGGCTACAATTGTTGTTGTGATGGCGGTTCGTGGTCCACGCCCGGTCATTATTCTAGGCCCTACCGCGGGCGGCAAGAGCGAGCTAGCCGCGCAGCTAGCGGTGCGCCTCGGGGGGCAGGTCATCGGGGCCGACTCGATGCAGGTCTACCGGCACATGGACGCCGGCACCGCCAAGCCCGACGCACGACTGCGGCAACTCGTCGAGCACCACCTGATTGATATTGTCGAACCCACCCAGCGGTTTACGGTCGCGTCGTGGTTAGAACTTGCCGATCAGCTTATTGAAAAATTCGTTCATCAGAGCATCCGCCCGATCATCGTCGGCGGTACGAATCTTTACATCAAGGCCCTGCTGGAAGGCCTATTTGATGGCCCGCCGCAAGACGTGGCGTTGCGGGCTCAGCTTGCGGCACTGCCGGGCCCTAAGCTTCATCACCATCTGGCGCAGGTCGACCCCGCCGCCGCCCAGCGGATCCACCCTAACGATCAAAAGAAACTGATCCGCGCCCTGGAGGTACACCAATTAACTGGCCGCCCGATCAGCGATTGGCAACGCCAGTGGCGGGACGTTCCTCAAAGATATCGCCACGACCCGATCTTGATCGGCCTAGAATGGCCGGTAGAGGCGATCAACCACCGCATCAACCAGCGGGTCAAGGAGATGTTTTTCCCGATCGCCACGATGGATCGACCTGTGATTGACAGCCTCCCCGATGAGGTGGCCCGGCTCGAAACAGCGGGGTTATTAGGCCCCCAAGCCCGCCAGGCATTGGGCTATAAACAAGTACTCGAAGCGCGTCAGGGGCGGTATCCCATGGACGAAGCGTTTGAGAAAACCAAGATCCTCACCCGCCGATTTGCCAAAAATCAGCGGACCTGGCTCCGCCGCTTCTTGGGCGTCAAGTGGATTGTAGCACATGATTTATCATCTGAAAGCTTGGTGATTACAGCGATGGAAAGCATCCACGATCAAGACACAAAGTTCTAATTGTTTTACTTGACATCCGTTCTAAAGGTTGCTCAAGTTACGAACCGATTCAATTGCGGTAAGCTGCCTTCGACCATTGACGGTTGGTTCGATAGGCTCAGAAAAGGGGCACGTAATCCAGATGGCCCGGACTCAGAACAAGAAAGCGTCGACAACGAAGAAGCCTGGCCGGGGTGGCTCGACCGGTCGGCGTAGCACCGCTACTGCGTCCTCGGCGCAGGGCAAGCACTTGGTCATCGTCGAAAGCCCCACCAAGGCCAAAACTATTAATAAGTATCTCGGGCCCGATTACCTGGTCATGGCTAGCGTCGGGCACGTGCGAGACCTGCCCAGCCGATCACCCAAAGGTGTCAAGCAGGAGGTCCCGGGTGTCGACGTCGACAACGATTTCGAGCCCACGTACGAAGTCCTTCCCGATAAGAAGAAAACTGTTACTGATCTTAAGAAGGCGGCCAAGGTCAGCCAGGACGTCTGGTTCGCCACCGACCTCGACCGCGAGGGTGAGGCGATCGCCTGGCACCTGGCCCAGGCGCTGGGGCTGCCGATCCCCACCGCCAAGCGCGTGGTGTTTAACGCGATCACCAAGAACGATATCCAGAACGCGTTCTCGCAACCTCGGTCCATCGATGAGAACAAGGTCAACGCTCAACAGGCGCGGCGCATCCTCGACCGGATCGTCGGGTACCAGGTCTCGCCGCTGCTATGGAAAAAGGTCGCCGGCGGGCTCAGCGCCGGGCGGGTGCAGTCCGTGGCGGTGCGGGTGGTGGTCGAGCGGGAGCGGGAGATCGAGGCGTTCGTCCCCGACGAGTTCTGGAAGATCACCGGGTACTTCGCCACCGACCCCGCTGACGTGAGCGAGCTGGCTGATAAATGGCAATCATGGTTGGATTCCCAGGAAGACGGCAAAGCCCGTACGGGCAAGGAGAAGCAGTGCTGGCTCAACGACCACCGCTGCCTCCGTGGGGAATTGGTCGAGATCGGGGGTCAACCCTTCAAAGTCGACCAGCGCGGTGCGGCCCTTGACGCTGCCAAGAAGCTTGGGTTTGTCCTCGATCACGCCGACGAAACCGAAGACCCCAAGGCCAAGGGCCCAGCCAAGGCGAAGGTGGTCTATACCGGTCACCTGGCGCAGGCGCCGTCTTTCTCGATCCAGTCGATCACGACCAAACGCGTGACAAGCCGGCCATCGGCGCCGTTCATCACCAGCACGTTGCAGCAGACGGCCTCGACGCGGCTAGGTTTCGCTTTAAGGCGGACGATGCGGGTCGCCCAACAGCTTTATGAAGGCATCGACATCCACGGCAACGAAGGCCAGGTCGGGTTGATCACCTATATGCGGACCGATTCGACGCACCTGTCCCCCGAATCGATCGAAATGGCCCGGTCGTATATCCACGAAGAATGGGGCGACGCGTACGTACCGGGCAAAGCCAATGTTTATTCATCGCCGAATAAGTCCGCCCAGGAGGCCCACGAGGCCATCCGGCCCACAGACGTGCGACTGACCCCTCAGCGGGTGCGTCGCCACCTCAACGACGAACAATTCAAGCTCTATCAGCTGATCTGGGAGCGGTTCCTCGCTAGCCAGATGACCCCAGCCAAGTGGGATTCGACGACGGTCCTCATTGAAAGCGACCCCCACGCGGCGGTGTTCAAGGCATCGGGCAAAACCCTGGTGTTCGACGGGTTCTATCGGGTGCTGGGCGTTCCCAACAGCGGCGGCGATGCGATCCTGCCGCCGTTAGCGGAAGATCAAACCGTTGCCCCGCTCCAGATCGACCCCACCCAGCACTTCACCAGCCCGCCCCCGCGCTATACCGAGGCGTCGCTGCAGAAACGGCTCGAAGAAGAGGGCATCGGCCGGCCCAGCACCTATGCCCCGATCATCCAGACCGTCCAGGACCGCAAGTATGTCCAGCAGGTCAGCCCCAAGGACCGCCGCCTGTACGCGACCGACCTGGGCAAGGTGGTGACCGATAAGCTGGTCGAGGCGTTCCCAAAGATCATGGACGTGGCCTATACCCGTGAAATGGAAACGGAGCTAGACAAGATCGAAAACGACGATCACGAGTGGGTCGGGATGCTGCGTCGGTTCTACGGGCCGTTCAAGACCGACCTCGACGAAGCGCACAAGTCGATGGTCCACGCCAAGGCCGAGACCCAACCGGCGCCCTACAAGTGCGAGACGTGCGGGGCCGATACGTTCTACCGGTTCGGGCGCAACGGGCGGTTCTTGTCATGTAGCCGGTACCCGGACTGCAAATACGCGGTGCCGGTCGACCACGAGGGTACCCCGCTCAAAGCCGAGCTATCGGACATCGTCTGCCCGGATTGCGGGGGGGGGATGACGCGGCGGCGGGGCCGGTTCGGGCCGTTCCTGGGCTGTGAGAACTACCCGGAATGCAAGGGGATCGTGAAGCTCGACCCGAAGAAGGGGACGGTGGTGCTGCCCAAGCCGCCGCCGATGAAGATCGATCTGCCGTGCCCGAAGTGCGAGCAGCCGCTGAACATGCGCCGCTCGAAGCGCGGGCCGTGGCTGAGCTGCTCGGCGTTCCCCAAGTGCCGGGGCCGGGCGGGTTGGTCCGCGATCGAGCCCGATAAGCAGCAGCAACTCGAGAAGGCGCTCGAACAGCACGAAGCCGAACACCCGGTACCCCAGATCCGTACCACCGAAGGCGTGGTGATTGGCGATGATTACGTGCCGCGGATTACGGGTGATCATGCCTCAGACCAAGAAACCGGCCTTGTCGCAGGTCAAGAAAACCTCGATTCTGATGCCGCGTAACGGGTCTTGACGGGCGTCCCTGCCGCCAGGGCGAGCGGCGGATAGGCTCGGCGGTATCCTCGTTAGAGGCACAAGCCACAGACCGGTTGAAAAGGTCAAGCCCCTCATCTACTGCTTCGAGGCCCGTCTCCCGATTCATGACTTATACGTGCCGGGACGATTCAAGAATACAGTCGCTTCGTTCTCACAGCTGTCCAAGAGGCTGTAGCGGCTACGGTGACGGTTGAGTCCGGCTAGGCCAGGTTCGTGGTGAGTCCTAGCTAGAATTTTTGTATCACCCCGCGGTTGAAGAGGGCGCGTTTTTGTCGAGGACAGCTTCCCAACATGAAGCGGCAGGCCACTTGCCACCGCAGCGTCAGCAGGGACCGGCGGCCCGACCCGGCTTGAAGCGGAGGACCATCCACGCGTCGGCGTGGATGATCGGGGGCCACGGCGCGTCGGTGATGCTAAAGCTGGGGTCGAACATGGTGATGACTCGCCTTCTGTTTCCCGAGGCTTTTGGGTTGATGGCCCTGGCGCAGGTGTTTTTGGGGGGAGTGGCGATGTTCTCAGACATGGGGATCCGAGATGGCATCATCCGCGACCGCCGTGGTGAAGATGAGACGTTTCTTAACACCGCGTGGACGATCCAGGTGCTCCGTGGGGTCTTAATGTGGGCGGTCATATGTTTGTTGGCTTGGCCAGCTGGAGTTATCTACGAAGAGCCTGATTTGGTAGCGATCCTACCTATCATTGGGATCGCGTCGATCCTCTCCGGGTTTGAATCGACCTCCCGATTCAGCTTGGAGCGAGACTTGCGGCCGCAGAGAAGGATCCAGGCCAGCTTAGCCGCTCAACTAGCTGCCTTCATCGTGATGATCTGCGTCGCTTGGTTTTACCGTTCCGTGTGGGCGCTGGTAGCGGGGTGGCTGGTTCACATCGCGATTGTTTCGTTAGCGAGCCATTTTTTTATCCCCTCCTATAAGAATCATTTCTGCTGGGATCCAGAAGCAGTCCGATCCCTGTTTCACTTTGGGAAGTGGATTTTCTTTAGCACGGCGTTGGCATTCGTTATCGGCCAAGGAGACCGTCTAATTCTTGGCAAGCTATTCACCTCTGCGGAACTAGGGGTCTACTCGATCGCGTTTCTCATTACCCAAACACCGATACGAGTCTTGAACATGTTGTCTTCGTCGGTCTTGTTCCCAGTTTATTCGCAGCTGGCCAGACGCGGCAAGAAGGAATTCCGTCACAAGCTGTACCAGCTGCGAGCTGGGCTGATGATGGCGACCCTACCGGTCGCTTGGGTTTTAACGATATTTGGGCAACAGATCGTGACCCTTTTGTACGATGATCGGTATGCCGACGCGGGGTGGATGATGCAGCTGTTGGGGGTGGGGATGGTGGGGCAGATTGTGGTATTGACCACTGAGAAAGTCCTGCTGGTTCACGGCAGCTCTTTCCGTTATATGGTCCTACAGATCTGCCGGTCGGTGCTATTTTTTGCGGGCATCGCGTTGGGGTTCGCGTTTGCGGACATCACGGGTTTGCTGATGGGGATATCGATTTCTCGGTGGCTTCAGTATATTGCGGTCGCGGTGTTGGTGCGGCCATATGGCGTGTGGTTGCCTAAGCTGGATGCCTTTGCGTTGGGCTCTTCATTAATAATATTCGGGGTGTATTTCGCCTACTGTTAGTGTTATCTCGATTTTTGCACATCTGGTCCGCATAGGTAAAAGAGGACGTGGTCGATACAAGGTATAGCAAGACCGCTGTTTGTTGAGGCGATAAGGTTCGATCGATTTCGTAAGACCGGCATGGCGTGCGGTAGCCGGGGTGGGTCTTGATTCTACTCGCGACCGTCCCGATGGAAACGATAAAAAGCTACTGATATGTCCTCATTCGGGTCGTTAGTGACCAGGAAACTCTCAAGCGGCGAAGGCGTACCGTGAACCCGATTGTTTTAGTGGCATTAGTGGGTTGGATACCGGTGGCGTTATCCCTCTTTGTATTCCTGCCTCCTCGGCGGGCATTGATCGCACAATTCATTGTGGGTTGGTTGGTTTTGCCGGTCGGAGGAATATCGATTTCCGGTTTGCCCGATATCACTAAAGTTACTTCTGTATCGGTTGCCGGTTTAGTAGGCGTCATGCTGTTTGAAAGGCAACGTCTATTGGACTACCGTCCTCATTGGATCGATCTGTTTGTCTTGATTTTTTGTTTCTCCCCGGTGGGTTCATCACTGTCTAACAATTTCGGAATCTATGACGGGCTATCTAACTCGTTGGGCAAAACCCTGCAATGGGGCATTCCTTACTTCCTGGGCCGAACATGCTTTTTGACACTCTCCGGGTACCGTGAGTTGGTGATTGGTGTCGTCATCGGGGGGCTCGCATTGATTCCAATCTGTCTTTGGGAGATACGGATGTCCCCGAACCTCCACCAACAGGTCTACGGGTTTAGTCCGTTTCAATTTTACACGGCGAGGCGGTTGGGGGGATACCGGCCAGTTGGGTTTCTTCAGCACGGTATTGAGCTGGCGATGTGGATGACGACCGCAAGCCTGATCAGCGTATGGTTGTGGCTGACCGGATCGGCCCGCAAGCTCTTGAGCGTCCCGTTCGTTTGGGTCACGATCGGGTTGTTGGGGGTCACCGTCCTGTGTCGATCCTTGGGGGCGATGTTCCTGATGGTCGTGGCGTTGTCGGCCCTGGCCGAGATCCGGTGGCTGCGCAAGCCTTTCATTTTGGGCTTGCTTGTCGTCGCCCCGCTGGTCTATGTCACGGCTCGATCAATGGGCGACGTGGGCGCTAAGGAGTTCGTTGCGGTTGCCAAAGCGGTCAACAAAGACCGATCCGCATCGCTGCAAACCCGGCTTGATAACGACCGGGAGCTGGTGGACCACGCTTTGAAGCAGCCGCTATTTGGATGGGGTGGGTGGGGACGCAATCGGATCACGCGGGACGGCCGTGATGCCTCCCTCACGGACGGCCTGTGGGTGATCATCGTCGGCCAGCAGGGCCTGGTTGGGTTGATCGCGTGGTTGGGGATGTCGGTGGCGCCGTCGGGTTTGTATCTGATGCGGGTCAGACCCCGTAACCTCAACTCACGGGCGTTGGCCCCGGCGACGGTCGCTGCGGTTATTTTAGTCATGCACACGAACGATTGGTTGATGAATGCGTTCACCAACCCGACTTATTTTTTGATGTCGGGAGGGCTGGTCACGCTCACTTCGAAGCTGGCCTGGCACAAGGGCCGGTTGGGGACCCTCGAAAGGGCGTGATGCGAAACTGCAAGCGGCTTGGTTTCGAGGTGCTCTATCTCTAGGCACGATCGGATGGGCGCCGGCCTTTATCCCCATCCTCCCAGGCTCGCACATTGCTCAAACGCGGGGCTGTCTTCGACCAGCTCCATGACCCGACGCTGGTCTTGGGCGGGCATGCGGTTTTTCCACTGGTCTTTGGTCTCTTTGGGATTCCGCATCACCGTAAAGTATGAATTCATGAGATCCGTTCGTCTGCCTGCACGACTGTCTTGGCCCAAGCCCTGGAGCTGCTCGAGATAATCCTGGGTCGGTTTGAGGAATTGCAGCCCCACGTGCTCAAACGCTTTTTTTGACCAAGTGAGGCTATCTTCACAGAGGTTTTCGTAGATCAGCGTCATCGCCCGATCGGTCTGCCGCACCGCGGCCATCCCGGTTTCGAGATCGATCCGCCAAAGCAACGCGGTCCTTTCAACGGGGCCAAACCCATCGAGCTGAGGAACGAACCGTTGGGCTAACCCGGGATCATGTTTCTCTAGCAGGCTCGCCAACACCCCCTGCCGACCCGCGGGCATAACCCCTTTGTTCTGGCCCCTTACGACCGATTCGACCGTAGCGCAAGGATGGCGGACCAGGTACACCACGCGGACGGAGGTGTGCTTGAGGAGGCTGGCCATCACCGCCTCCATGGAGATTTCCTTGAATACGAGGGGGGGGCGGCCCCGGGGGGTGAATAGCCTGGAAAAGATCCTCGCGGCCAACCCCGATTTCCGGGCGACGATCCATAGCGGCTGCCTGCCCGTGGTTCGGGAATTTTCTTTGAGGAAGAACGGTGGCTTTTCCAGCAGAGGGTGGGCAGGCAGCAGTGCGTCGTACAGGCGGGGCAGGTCGGCGTCACGGAATTGCTCGTTCTTGATCTGCGTTAGATAGGGCGTGAAGCGGGCATCAGATTTGAACCGGTGGAAAGGCTCAAACCGATACGCGACCTGCGGGTGTGAGTTGAAGATCGAGCCCAACCAGGTCGACCCCGATCGCCCACTGGAGAAGATGCCTATCACTGCGCCCGACTGATGCATGGTTGAAGCGTTACCCCTTGACCGGTGGACCTGTGTTCATTCTACCGCGTTATCGGGCCGGGCCCGGCACATCCCCATGAATTGTTGGCGATCGGTTCTGTTTAGAGCTATCGAGCATCGCGGCGATCCATATAACACCCGCTCGAGAAATCTCTTTATGATCAGAGGCCGGTCAGCAGCCGTGAAGCGATAGAAACCCCTTGCCGCTATCAACCGATGTGAATAAAAGTCAGTGATGTGGTCATGGGGTTGTTCTCCGCATGGCCCTTTGCTGCGTAGCAGGGTTGTTGTGGAAGGATGGATCATTGTCAGGATGATCTTATACACTCTGGGCATAGGTCACGCGTCACACGCGTTGGTTCCGATTCATGGTTGGGCTAAAGGTTTATATCGGTATGAAAACTAATATTTTTCAAGACCCAATCTCCCTTCGCTGGGTGTGTTGATCAAACGCTGGCTACGTTCGTAGGGCATGGCCGCGGACGCTACGAGTTAAACCATGGATAGCCCACCCCTCTTCATCGTCGGCGCCGAGCGGTCGGGGACCACGATGTTCCGATTGATGCTTAGCCACCACCCTCAGCTAGCCTGGGAGCATGAGTTTGAGTACATCGTGGACCGCGTTTCCCCAGACGGGGCCTTGCCAGACACGCGGCAGTACCACCAATGGCTGTCGATGCACCGTATCTTCCAGCACAGCGGGTTCGAGATCGACCCGGCCCTGGACTACCCCCAGCTGGTTGAAAGCTTCCTGAGGCAGTTTCAGCAGCGGCATGATAAGCCGATCGTCGGGGCTACGGTCCACCGCCACTTTGACCGGCTGCTTCACCTGTGGCCCGACTGCCGGCTGATCCACCTCGTGCGCGACCCCCGCGATGTAGCCAAGTCGTGCATCGTTATGGGCTGGGCGGGCAACGCCTGGACCGGGGTCGGGCACTGGATCGATGCCGAGCAGCTGTGGGACCGGCTACGCCGCGACCTGCCGCCGCCGCAGCGTTTCGAGGTCACCTACGAGCGGCTGATCAGCGACCCCGTCGAAGAACTCAAACGGGTTTGCGCGTTTATCGGGGTGGAGTATGACCCTCAGATGCTGAGCTATGCCGGTCAGTCAACGTACGACAAACCCGACCCGTCGCTAGGGCAAAAATGGCGGAAAGGACTAAACCCGATTGAAATACGATTGATCGAGGCAAGGGTCGGGACGCTGCTGACCGACCGTGGCTACGAACCCAGCGGGCTGCCGCCGCTGCGTCTGACGCCGCTGGGTCGGCTGAAGCTGAGGATCCAAGATCGTTGGGTGCGGTTCCTTAACGGGCGCAAGCGGTATGGGTGGCGGTTGTGGTTGGAACGGGCGGCGGCACGGCGATTGGGGCTGTGGCGTTGGCAGCAAGACGTCCAGGTGCGTTGCAATGAGATCGATAGGCTTTATTTGAAGTAGATTGTCGCAGGAAGCATGTCCACGAGCGACCAGATTGAAACCCCGTCCCCCCGGTCCGAAGCCGCTCGGCACGGATTGGTGATCGTCATCATCAATTACCGAACGCCGGGGATGACCATCAACTGCTTGCGGTCTCTGGAGCCCGAGGTGACGCCGGGGGGCTATGAGGTCATGATCGTTGATAACGCCTCTGGCGACGGGTCCGACGATCAGATTGAGGCCGAGATCGTCAAGAATCACTGGGGCGGCTGGGCGCGGCTGATCCGATCGCCTCACAACGGCGGGTTCTCAGCGGGGAATAACCTCGCGATCGAACAGGCCTTGCAGCGGGACCCGCAGCCTAAGTACATCCTCCTGCTGAACCCGGATACCCTGGTGCGGCCCGGGGCGATCGGGGCACTCATCGAGTTTATGGAGCAGCACCCGGATGTAGGGATCGCCGGCTCGCGGCTGGAGAACGAGGACGGCAGTGTCCAGGTCTCCGCGTTCCGGTTCCCTTCGATCTGTAGTGAGCTCGAACGGGGGCTACGACTGGGTTTCGTGACACGGCTGCTCAAGGACCGGATCGTCTCTCCGCCGGCTCAGGACCGAGACCACCCGATTGACTGGGTCGCCGGGGCCAGCATGATCATCCGCCGAGAGGTGTTCGGGGCGGTCGGACTGCTCGACGCGGGGTACTTCATGTACTTCGAGGAGGTGGATTTCTGTCTGCGCGCCAAGCGTGCTGGTTGGCCCTGCTGGTACGTGCCTCGCAGCCGAGTCGTTCACCTCGTGGGCCAGTCCTCGGGCGTGACCGATACCCAACGGCCGGCGATTCGTCGGCCACCATACTGGTTCAACTCTCGCAACCGGTTCTTCCGGAAAAACTACGGGGTGGCCGTTAAGCTGCTGGCCGACGTCGCGTGGGCATTGGGGTATGCGTGCTTCCGTCTTCGGACGGTGGTGCAGCGGAAGCCGTCGAACGACCCCCCGTGGCTGCTGTGGGACTTTATCCGTTACAGCCTGATCTACCGATTGCGTTGACTACCATGCATGACACTTTGTCCATCTCGCAAGAGACCTCTGTCGCCACCGCCCCGCCGAAGGGTTCGGTGAACAACAACCCGCCCGGCGTGGGCCTCATTGAATTGCTGCGCGAAGACCTGCGGACACATGATGGCAACTTTTTTGAACAGGGGTTCTGGGCGGTGGCGGTCCACCGCTTCGGGAACTGGCGGATGGGCGTTCGCTTTAGGCTCCTGCGAGCCCCGTTGACCCTCTTATATCGCTTTCTATACCGATTCGTCGAGTGGACCTGCGGGATAAGCCTGCCGTACACGGCCAAGCTGGGCCGTCGCGTGCGTCTCTGGCACCATGGGGGGATGATCCTCAACGCCAAGTCGGTCGGCGATGATGTGCACATCCGCCAGAACACGACCTTCGGGATCGCCCGACGTGACGAGATTGAGCAGCTTCCGGTAATCGGGGACCGGGTCGATATCGGCTGCGGGGCGTGCTTGCTGGGTGCCATCACGATCGGGGACGATGCGGCCATCGGGGCCAATGCCGTGGTGCTTTGCGACGTGCCGCCGGGTGCAACGGCGGTCGGTATCCCGGCACGGGTGATCCAGTCCAAGCAGAAGGACCCCGACAAAAAAGAATACGAAGACCCGGATAGCGAGGTGACGAGGTGAACGACGTAGGCGTTGTGGTTATCGGCCGCAACGAAGGCGAACGGCTAAGACACTGTTTGACCGGCCTGCGGGACGCGGTCGAACAGATCGTGTACGTAGACTCCGGTTCGACCGACGGCAGCTGCGACATCGCCCGATCCATGGACGTCGACGTGGTCGACCTGGACGTTTCAGTCCCGTTCACCGCGGCTCGGGCACGTAACACCGGGTTTGAGCGGCTTATAGCGTTGTGGCCCAACTGCCGGTTTGTCCAATTCGTCGATGGAGACTGCGAGGTCAACCATAGGTGGCTGGCGACCGCACGGGAAACATTAGACCATCGCCCGGATGTCGCAGTCGTCTGTGGCCGCCGACGCGAGCGTGAGCCGGACGCGTCGATCTACAACCGCCTGTGTGACATCGAGTGGGACACCCCGATTGGGGAGGCCCGCGCTTGCGGCGGCGACGCGATGATGCGGGCCGACGCGTTCCATGCCGTGGACGGGTTTGACGGCAGCGTGATCGCCGGCGAGGAACCCGAGCTATGCGTCCGGCTGCGGCGTAACGGGGGACGGATCCTCCGGCTCGACGCCGAGATGACGCTCCACGACGCAGCGATCACCCGATTCGGTCAATGGTGGAAACGAGCTGTCCGCTCCGGTCACGCGTATGCTCAAGGCACCGCGATGCACGGGCGCAGCTTAGAGCGGCACTACGTCAAGGAAACACGGAGCATTCTTTTTTGGGCGGTGGCGTTGCCGGTAGGGATCTTTATCGGGGTCACCGCGGGTTTATCGGGCCTGGCCGTGGGGTGGTTCCTCGCGGCATTCCTGGCCATGGGGTACCCGACGCTTTACTGGCGGATCTATCGACATCGACGCGCCCGCGGGCAAAACGTCGGCGACGCGGGGCTGTATGCGTGTTTCTGCGTGTTGGGTAAATTCCCCCAGGTATTGGGTTGGGCCCGATATTGGATGAACCGTCGGCTTAACCGCCGCAGCCGGATCATCGAGTACAAACAAACCAAGCCCCGCGGTCGTAATCATATCGGAGGGAAAAATCGCCCGTCTGCCCTTTGACTGTTTCGGTATTACCTCAAACAGCCAACGGGCAGTCCAATCGACGATAAGATATGACGATATAAGATGAGGTATGGACGTGGTCCGCCACACCATGCAGGACGCCCGAGAAATAGAATGGAGAGAAACATGGAACACCCCATCATCAACCCGATTGACCGCGAAGCGCTCAAGCAGCAGGTCGATCAAGCCGTGCCGTTCCCCCATTTCAAGATCGATAATTTCCTGGTGCCGTCGTTTGCTGATGAGGTCGAGGCCTCGTTCCCGACGTTCGATCAGGCCCAGGAAATGGGCAAAGGCTTCTCCGCGGTCAATGAGCGCAATAAGATCCAGATCACCGATTCGCAGAAATTCACCGACCCGGTGCGGAAACTGCACGAGGCGTTAGCGGCGGACGAGTGGCTGGAGATGCTCTCGTACGTCATGGATATCCCGGACCTGCTGGCCGATCCCCAGCTGATCGGCGGTGGGATCCACGTGACCGGCCCGCGCGGGCACCTCGACGTGCACGTCGACTTCAACTACATGAAAGAGCGTGATCTGCACCGCAGGCTCAACATCCTGGTCTACATGAACAGGGATTGGAACGAAGACTGGGGTGGCAACATCGAGCTGTGGGACGAACACGTCAAGAAGTGTCACCATTCGTTTTCCCCGGTGTTCAACCGTTGCGTCGTATTCGCGACCAGCGAGATCAGCTACCACGGGGTCTCCGCGGTCAAGTGCCCCGAGGATGTGGCCCGCAAGTCGTTCGCGGCCTACTACTACACCGAAGCGGCTCCGGAGGGTTGGGACGGCGAGAAGCACTCGACGCTCTTCAAGGCCCGCCCCAATGAGAAACTCAAGGGCACCCTGCTGATGCCGGGTGAAAAGATCCTGCGGACGATCAAGAAACGGATCCTCAGGCGGTAGACCGACCCGCGATGAACCCGTGAACACGCGTCTGGGAGGGTTCACGCGACACGATAGCAGGGCCGCCCCGACGATCTGTGATGTGGATGGATCCCATTTGCCTCAAGCACCTCCGTCAAGCCCAGCGCCCGATCAGCCGGCCGGTTTAAGAATCGCGTACCTGGCGACGTTGTACCCCGCGCTGTCGCACACGTTTATCGAGCGAGAGATCCGCGCCGTGCGGTCGAACGGGATCGAGGTGTATCCATTCTCTATCCGTAAACCCGGGGCACAAGACGCGCTGAGCGACGCGTTCAAGGCCGCGGCCCAAGAAACCTTTTACCTCTTGGATAGCCCGCTAGGTTGTCTGTTGGCCCAGATCGGCACGTTGATCGCTTCGCCGATCGGGTGGGTCCGCGCTTTGATCGCGGGCCAGAAGCTATCCCCGCCGGGGCTCAAAGCGCGCCTCAATCATGTGGCCTATACGTTTGAGGCGACCCGGCTGGCGCGGCAGATGCGGCAGCGAGGGCTAAACCATGTCCATGTGCACTTCGCCAATAACGGGGCCAACGTCGCGCTGATCGCCACCCGGTACGACCCCGCGATCACCTACAGCTTGACCGTGCACGGGCCGGCGGTGTTTTACAACGTGGAGACCAACCGGCTGGGCGTCAAGGCCGCTAATGCCGCGTTTGTGCGGTGTATCTCCTCGTTCTGTCAATCACAGGTGATGACGTTTACCCCCCGCCAGCACTGGGACCGGCTCCACGTCGTGCACTGCGGGCTGGACACTGATCGATTCCAATACCGCCCCGGTGCGTACAACGGGTGCCTTCGGCTATTAACCGTCGGCCGGCTAGCCCCGATCAAGGGCTACCCGACCCTGCTCCAGGCCTGCCGCCGGCTCAGCGACGACGGCGTGAACTGGCGGCTGAACCTGGTCGGCGACGGCGAGATGCGCCCCGACCTCGAAGCCCTAGCCCGGCAGCTGGAGATCGAGGACCGCGTCCAATTCAGCGGGGCGGTGGGCCAGGACGAGATCCACCGCCACTTCGACGAGGCCAACGTGTTGGTCGTCCCCAGCTTCAACGAGGGCGTCCCGACCGTGCTGATGGAGGCGATGGCCAAGGGCATGACGGTCGCTTCGACCAACGTCGCGGGGGTGACCGAGCTGGTCGAAGAAGGGGTCAACGGGCTGTTGATGCGGCCCGCCTCGGTCGATACGCAGTATCAGACGCTTCGCAGGATCGCCCAGGACCCGCAATCGCTAGCGTCGTTTAGCGAGGCAGCCCGGCGGAAGGTCGAGCAGGAGTTCTCGATCACAGGCGTCGGGCAGCAGATGGCGGGGCTATTCCGCAAATACGTATTCGGTAACGCGGATTGAAGGAAACAAGGGAAACCGATTCGATGAGCCATCGACGATATGTTTTGGTCTCGCCCAGCCGCGATGAAGCGGACTTTTTGCCGACGACGATCCGCAGCGTCGCCGCCCAGACCGTTCCGCCCGCCAAGTGGGTGATCGTCGACGATGGCTCGACCGACGATACCCCCCGGATCCTTCAAGAAGCCGCCCAGCAGTACCCGTTTATTCAGGTGATCCGTCGCGAAGACCGCGGCAAGCGTAGCGTCGGCCCGGGCGTGATCGACGCGTTCTACGCCGGGCTCGAACACGTTGACCTCGATGATTACGACTACGTGTGCAAGCTCGACGCGGATCTGGACATCCCCCCGCGGTATTTCCAGACCGTCATCGAGCGGTTCGAGTCCCAGCCGCGGCTGGGGAATTTTTCGGGCAAGGTGTACATGCGTGAAGACGACGGCAGTGAGACGCTCGAACGCATGGGCGATGAGAACGCGATCGGGGCCGCAAAGTTTTACCGGGTATCTTGCTTCAAGGACATCGGCGAGTTTGTGCGCGAGGTGTGTTGGGATGGGATCGATGGGCACACGTGCCGGATGAAGGGGTGGGTGGCCCAGTCGGACGATCAGCCGGACCTTCGATTGATCCACCTGCGGCAGATGGGCACGAGCCACAAGGGGATCTGGACCGGGCGGATGCGCTGGGGCCGGGGCAAGTGGTTCATGGGCTCGGCGTGGTACTACATCCTGGCGGTGTCGCTGTACCGGATGTTTGAGAAGCCGTTCGTGATCGGCGGTCTTGGGATCCTCTGCGGTTACCTGCGCGCCGCGGCCACAGGGATGAAGCGGTACGACCACCCCGCGTTCCGCAAGCACCTGCGCAGGTACGAACTGCGGTCGTTGCTTCACGGCAAGCGGGAAGCGATGGAGGCGTATCACCGGCAGATCACCCAGTCGCAGGCGGTGTTAACCTAAACGTCTATTGACCGCTACGGGTCGTTATGTTCCATCATCTGTCGCCACAACCTCCGCCGTGGAGCATGACCGAATGGATGATCGCTTGGACTTCTCGTATCCGGTGTGAGCGAAATGAATATGAATGATGAGTGACCCCTCTCACACATCCCCGCAGCCGCAAACCGTCCGGATGCGTGGCGTGGACTTCCACTGCGTCACCGAGGCTCAGTGCAATCAACATATCCGTGACAGCCTCGAAGCGGGGCAGGGCGGGTGGGTGATCACGGCCAATCTCGATCACCTGCGTCGCGCCGTGGGCGACCCCGCTTACGTGGAACTCTGTGAGCAAGCGACCCTCGTGGTCGCCGACGGGATGCCGCTGATCTGGGCTAGCCGGCTCCAGGGCACCCCCCTGCCCGAGCGTGTGGCGGGGTCGAGCATGATCTCGACGTTAAGCGAAGCGGTCGCTCAAGATCATCGATCGATCTACCTATTGGGTGGGGACCCGGGCACCGCCGAGGCCGCCGGCGAGGTCTTGGTGCAACGGTATCCATCGTTAAAAATCACTGGCAGCTATTGCCCCGAGTTCGGATTCGAAAAGGATCAGGAAGCGGTCGATCGTATCGTGGGGTTACTCGTGGAGGCGAAACCCGATCTCGTCTATGTCGCGTTGGGGTCGCCGAAGCAGGAATTATTGATCGGGCAGTTACGCCAGAACCTGCCCTATGCGTGGTGGATCGGGGTGGGGATCAGCTTCAGTTTTTTGTGCGGGCAGGTGCGTCGCGCCCCGCGATGGATGCAGGTTACCGGTCTGGAATGGGTGCACCGGATGGTCCAAGAGCCGCACCGGCTGGCCAAGCGGTACCTGGTCTACGGGATCCCGTTTGCGTTGAGCTTGTTGGGGATCGCGGTGTGGAATCGTCTGCGGCGAAAGAATGGATGTGGCCGTCTTCATGGGGAAGAAGCTTGTTGAAACCGTGAATAAACGATTACCGCGAGACATCAATGCCATATAGACGTGCTATTCACCGTTGAGGAGTCGAGCGTTTGAAGTCGGATATCTCAGTCCTGCTGATCGCCGAGGCGGCCAACCCCGAGTGGGTGAGCGTCCCGCTCGAGGGATGGTCGCACAGCCAAGCGATCGCGTCGTTGGTCCACGCCCATGTGGTCACCCAAATACGCAACCGCGATGCGATCCAGCGTGCGGGGTGGGTCGAGGGCCGGGAGTTTACCGCGATCAATTCTGACGCGGTCGCCCGGCCGGTCCATCAGCTAAGCCAGTTGCTGCGCGGTGGGTCCAACAAGGGCTGGACCATGGTCACCGCGATGAAGACCCCGATGAATCTGTACTTCGAGCGGCTGGTCTGGAAGCGGTTCGGCGCGGACATCCGATCGGGGCGATACGACCTGGTCCACCGCGTCACGCCACTGAGCCCCACCACGCCCAGCCCGTTAGCGGGCAAGTGCCGCGGGGCCGGGGTGCCGTTCGTATTAGGGCCCCTCAACGGGGGGTTGCCGTGGCCCAAGGGTTTCGATCACACCCGCAGGAAAGAGCGGGAGTGGCTGTCGTATGTTCGCTCGGCACACAAACTCATGCCGGGGTACCACGCCACCCGTCGCCACACCTCGGCGATCATCATCGGCTCACGGGCGACCTACGAGCAGGTCCCCGCTGTTTACTTGCCCAAATGCGTATATATCCCAGAAAACGCGATCGACCCGCAACGTTTCACGACCAGGCCCGCTGACTCACCCGTGCAGCTTCCATTGCGGGTGGCGTTCCTCGGACGGCTCGTCCCGTATAAAGGTGCCGACATGCTTATCGAAGCCAGCGCCCAGCTAGCCCGTGAAAAGAAGCTGGTCTTGGACATTATCGGCGACGGCCCGGAAATGCCCCACCTCAAGCAGCTCGTGGCCCAGCACCAGATCGAATCGGCGGTCCGGCTCGACGGGTTCGTACCCCACGAGCAGGTGCAAGACCGTCTGGTTCAAAGCGATATCTTTGCGTTTCCCAGTATCCGAGAGTTCGGCGGCGCGGTGGTTTTAGAAGCTATGGCCCTGGGGTTGGTCCCGGTGGTCGTCGACTACGGGGGTCCCGGGGAGCTGGTGAGTTCTGCCACCGGGTACGCGGTCCCTCTGGGCAGCCGGGCGTCGCTGATCGCGGCGTTTAGGCACGTGCTCGAGGGTTTGGTTGATCAGCCCGGGGGGATCCCCGAAATGGGTCAGCGGGCGCGGCGTCGCGTCGAAGCTCAATTCACGTGGCAGGCCAAGGCCAGGCAAGTCCTCGAAGTGTACGAATGGGTCCTGGGGCAGAAGCCCAAGCCGGACTTCGGGATGCCGTTGGCCGATTCGGTTTGCGGATCTCTCCCCGGGTAACCTGTGGTGAACACAAGGGCCCTATCAAGCGTATATACCCTTCTTGGATTGAAAATACGGTACGGTTCGTGTGAATGGAAAGTCAATCCCCCGATTTCGGTGTGCGCCTGATACAGTGTTTGAATATTTGATATGTGATGCGTCTATCTCACGCGTCGAACAAGCTACTAGCGGTAAGATCGGAACAAACGTCACAGAATAACACCCTGGAGCATGACGAAAATGGTCAGCGTAGCGACCGGACCGTTTGAATCGCCGATGACGATAAACAAGCGATTCGAAGCAGTGGGTCAGGTTTATATTGAGCAGGCCCAAGCGTCCGTGTCACCGCAAGAGGACGATTGAATGGCATCCAAACCACTGGCGTGGGGAAAGATAAATTGACTCTTACAGGATGAACATGTCGGTGTCCGTCTCAGCGGACCATCGCCATGCTTTCGTGGCATGCTCCAATTCACCCCAAGATCAGGGGATTGCAAGTGCCAGGCAAGACTAAGGATAAGCGGTCGGCTTCGCTATCATGGAAATCCGCATAAGACAGGATTATGATCTCTTAGGTAAGTGCTCGATAAATACGTTGTGAGGCGGTACTAGACGGACCAACCCTTGTCCTGCCGGAAGCGAAGGGTGGAGTGGGCCGATCTCATTGAAGAAGCTGTTCTTTCTTGCCTTGCGGGCGAAAACCGCTGCGAAACGCTGCTAAGTTTAGCCGCACTCGTCGAGTCGGCCATCGAAGATAGACCAAGCCACCCGTTTGGTTGGGGAAGTGAGGTTGTTCGAGAAATGTCGCGTCATGTGGTCCAGGAAGCTCCGACGCCGTCTTTATCGGTAGACAGCCAGAAGGCGAAGTGTTGGTTAGCGGACCGTTTACAAGCGGTTGTCCTGTTGTGCGGGTCCGTACGCCAAAGCGGATTGGGGCCATCGATCAAGCGATCGATCCTCGATCTGCCGATCGATGACTCACGGACCATCCTTAACCATTGGATCCAGGATGTGGCGCGTTTGTCCCAGGTCATCGATCGGCGCAAGCTGCCGCTTCGGGTCATGATCAATGCGCACGCGGCCTCTCCGGCTTGCCCGGCCAAGACAGGCAACAAGGCGGTCGACGTTGAAATCCAAACCGATGCCGCCGAATACCGGGGCACCGCTGGGGTGCTCAAGGACCTGTCACAGGCTTATGACGACGATGGGCTGATCCTCGTGGTCAACGGGCCACAGGTGCTGCTCGATCCGCTGGCCGACGTGGCGGTCGCGTTGGCCCGACGGCGCAGCGACGTGAGCTTGGTCTCCCATGAAGACGGCACCCCTTGTGGGTTGATGCTGGTGCGCTGCGGTGAACTGCGAGAGATCGCCGACGTTGGGTTTGTGGATATGAAGGAACAGGCCCTGCCCCAGATCGCCAAGCATTCAGCGGTGGCGGTCATCCAGCAGGCCTCGCCTACAAGCCTACCGATCCGGGGGCTAAGTGAATACATCACCGCGCTACGGGCGTATCACAGCGCCGGTTCGTTGGGCGGTGGTGACGCCCCAACCGTGGACCCCTACGCTGAAGACTGGCAGCCGTCTTTCTCCATTAGCGAGCCTCAAGCCCACGTGGACCCCAGCGCACAAATCCACGATTCGGTGGTTTTAGCCGGTGCGACGGTGCGACGGTCAGCGGTGCTGGTCCGCTCGGTCGTGTGTCCCGGCGCCGTGGTCGGGGCGGGTCAGACTCTCACCAACCGCCTCGTCACAGACCAGGCCCAACGCCAACGCGAACGATAGAAGGCCATGACCACGCTACAGGGCGACAAGTCGGGGTTGACCACACCCGAGGCCGAGTCAAAGACGGTCAAGGCCCCGTTCTGGGCACGGCGCCAGGCCCGTTACCGGCTGATGCTGCCGGTGATGGAGGCCCGGCTAGGGTGGTCGTGGTCGCGATTGGCCTCCGCGGTGTTGGTCACCGCCGCGGGCGTGGCGGCGACGAGCGACGCCTGGCTAGACATCAATACGATCGCCCAGCGTGACGAAGAGGCCAGCCACATCTTCTTGGTCCCGATCGTGTTCGCTTACCTGATCTGGGTCCGCCGGGGGCGGTTCCGGTACTGCCGGCCGGTTGGGACGTTCGTGGGTCCGATCCTGGTCGCGGTCGGCTGGGCGGTGTCCCTGTACGGCTACTACCACGCGATCCAATCATTCTGGCACGGCGGGGCACTGCTGCTGACCCTCGGGTGTTTTGTGAGCGTGGTCGGCACAGAGGTGCTATGGCGATTCCTGCCGGCGTTCGCGGTGCTGGTGTTTATTGTCCCGGTTCCCAGCTCCGTGCGTCAGCAGATCTCCGTACCGCTGCAGCGGGGTGTGGCGATGGCGACCACCACGATGCTGGAACTGATGAACGTGCCGGTGTACCGATCTGGAAGCACGATCCACGTCAATGACAAACCGATCAACATCGTCGAGGCGTGCAACGGGATGCGGATGGTCTTCGCGCTGGTGCTCGTGTCGTATGCGTTCGCGTTTGGGACGCCGCTGCGGGCGCACGTGCGGGTGATCATCATGGCCGCCTCACCCGTGTCGGCGATGCTGTGCAACGTCTTCCGGTTGGTCCCGACCGCTTGGCTCTACGGCTACTACGACGTGTCCTACGCGGACACCGCCATGGGCCGGGCCATCCCGTACTCGCAGCTCCAGCAGCTGATGATCTTCGGCAGCTACGCCGACCCGAAGGTCGGCGACGTGTTCCACGATGCGGCCGGGTGGGGCATGCTGGTGCTGGCTTTCTTATTGCTGATGGGGATCATCCGCCTGCTGCGGTGGGCGTTGGTGCCCGTGGAACGATACAACCTGGCGTATAACTAATCGCGACAAGGAGCGACCTTGGGCACGCATGGATTCATCTCGGTGGTGTGCAGCCTGGCCCTGCTGGCGGGGGTGGCCTTGGAGCGGGGGCTACGCCCGAAGCCCGAAGACACCGCGGCCTACCACGAAGCCGTCCGGCTGGCGGCCGAGGCGTTCCCAATGACCATCGGCGACTGGGAGGGACAAGACACCGAGGTACCCGAAAGCGCCATCGCGCTGCTGAAACCCAACGCGATCATCAGCCGCAAGTACCTAAACCGATCGACCGGGCATCGCGTCGATTTCTTGATCGTGCACTGCCGACAGGCCGGGGACATGGCGGGCCACTACCCCCCGATCTGCTACCCCAACACCGGCGGTTGGGAGCTGAAAGACACCCGGTCGATGAGCTGGCGGTCGCGGCACCTCGAGGTGCCGGGGATCGAATACGATTTCTATCAGTCCCTTCCGGGTCAGTCTCGCCACCTGACCGTCGCAAACGTGCTGGCGCTGCCCGACGGGTCGACCGCCCAAAGCATGGAGGGCGTGCGGGCCATCGCGGCGGATTATTTGCAGCGCTACTACGGAGCCGGGCAGTTGCAGATGTTGTTTTTCGGAAACGTGCTGCCCGAGGACCGGGTTGAGATCTTTGAGCAGTTTCTTGACGAAGTCTACCCGGTGCTGCACGCGATCTACGCGGGAGAAAAATAATGAGTCAGTTTTACCCCATCGACTCGGATCACGATGACGGCCGCGCCGCCACTATGAAAATGCCTCGGGAGGATTCGGTCGATGTCGGGCTGACGGTTCTCGAGAAGATTGACCTGTTGCTGCGGGGGCGGTATGTCCTGACGGCGGTCCTGTGCGTGATGCTCTCTGGGCTGTGCGGGGTCGGCGCGTACCTGGCGGTGACCCCTAAGTACACCAACCGGGGCATCATCTCGATCAAACCGGTACTCGAACACGTGCTTTACAAAACCGAGAACAGCTCGATGCTGCCGATGTTCGACGCGTTCGTGGGTTCGCAGGTTGAGTTCATGCGCAGCCAGCGGGTCCTGGAGATGGCTCAGCAGGCCGAAACCTGGAAAACCTTGGGCCGTGGGCTTTCCCCGGAGGAGCAGGCCGAGTTCGCCGAAAACCTTCAGATCACCCGCCCGCCCAATAGCCAGCTGATCCTTGTGGCATTCACTGACCCCAATCCCACGGCGGCTCAGGTGGCGGTCAAGAACGTGATCGAGGCGTACATGAGGATCTTCGGGGAGCGGGATGCACTGATCGATAACGAAAGACTGAGGGTCCTCGAGCAGGAGCGGACCAGGCACACCAGCGAATTACGGACCAACCGTCAGCGTCAGATGGAACGGTCGAACTACCTCGGATATGAGGCGTTATCGAACCAATACCAGTTCAAGATTGAACAGCTCAACCAGATCCAGCAGCAGCTCAACGAGGCCAAGCTCGCCCGGGCCGCGTCGGGGCAAACCCGTGACGCATCCCGACCACCGTCCCAGGGAGGCAGCGACCCGGTGGCCCCGACCGACGGTCCGGTGTCTCCGCCGATGGATGACCCGACGTCTCAGAGTTCTCCAGAGGGGGTTGCGGTTTCCAACAAGGAGATGGACCTCGCCCAGCTTTCGACCGGCGCCCTTAGCCATGCGGGCACCCAAACCTTCGTCGATCAACAGGTTCTTTCTCCTGAGGAGATCGCGTTGACAGACCCCCAGATGCAGACGTTGCTGCATCAAAAGAATTCCGTCGAGGCCGAACTGCAGACACTTCGGCTGCGGTTCGGGGAGCGCCACCCCAAGGTAATCCAGGCCACGACGTCGCTGGGATCGATCAAGCAAGCGATCGAAGACCGAGTGTCGATCTATCACCAGCTGACGATCAATAATAACCTCACTGAGCAGAGCGGTAGCCTGCAGACACTCAGCGAGAAAGACCTGCAAATACTGATCAGCAGGCTACAAACGGTCTACGATTCGAGTGTCGAGGAAACCCAAGAGCTGGGGCGACGGAAGCTGGAGCTAGAGAACCTCGAAGAAGAAGCCAAGGTGATCCGCAGCCGCCTGGACATGACCTTGTCTCGGATCGAGCAGCTCAACGTCGAGTCTCGGATGCGCGGCCGCATCGAGACGATCACAGACGGCCAAGCCCCCGAGACGCCGGTGAACCAGGGCAAGCGTAAACAGATGGCGGTGCTGGGCGCCATCGGTGGGGGGGGGCTGGGCGCCGTGATCATGCTGCTAACGGGTAAACTCGATCGTCGCCTGTATAGTTCCGCCCACGCGCAGGTCACGGTGGGTGAGGTACGACTGTTGAGTGTTCTGCCGATCATCCCGCAGGACCTTAGTGATGCGGAAAACGCTTTGATCGCTGGGCAGAGCGTCCACCACATCCGCAGCATGCTTCAAGTCAGCTCCAAGCAGGGCAGCCGCAAAATCTTCGCGGTCACCAGCCCAGCCAGCGGAACGGGCAAGACCAGCCTAACGGCCGCGTTGGGTCTATCTTTTGCCGGCTCGAAATCCCGGACGCTGCTGATCGACTGCGACCTGGCCGGGGGCGGGTTGTCGCGGCGGCTGGGTAACGTGGTCCGTGCCTCGATCGGGATGATCCTGCTTCAACGGGGCTGCCTCGGTGATGATCAGCTCCTGGCCGCTGAGCACGCCGCGAACATGACCGGCACGACAGTGGATCAAGTACTGCTGAATCGTGGCCAGATCACCCAGGCCGACTATGACGCGGCGGTGGCGATGCAGAACAATTCCCCGCTTGGGCTCATGGATGCCCTCGAAGGCGAAGCGCTCGATCGATGCATCGGCAAGACCGGGATCGAGAACCTCTCAATCCTGCCGATCGGGTCCGCCACTTCCTCGGACATAAGCCGGGTCTCGCCCGATGCCCTCAAGCAGCTGATTGAGCAGACCAGGCAGCGGTACGACGCGGTGCTGATCGACACCGGCCCGGTGCCCGGCAGCCTTGAGGCGGCGATGGTCGCCGCGGCCGCCGACGGCGTGATTTTGATCGTCTCCCGCGGCGAGCAAGAACCGTCCGCTCGCGGGGCATTGACCTTCCTTCAGTCCTACGGCGCTCGGATCGAAGGGCTCGTTTTCAACCGGGCGCGGCAGTGGGACATCACCCGATCGGCGTTCTCGTCGTCGGTCTCGAGGAGCACCCGCCGGTCCGGGGCCAAACCGGCGATGCCGGTCGAGATGTCCGCAGACGCGACCTCACGGACCGAGCGGTTCGGTCCCGTGGCCCAGGCGGTGGCGGCCACATCGCGGGTATTCGTCAGCGACGAGGATATCTCGTAATCTATCGAGTGAGGGTATTATCGCCCAGCTTTCTGTGACCATCACCATGGGGGTCATGCCTGCACGGTCATGCCCCTGAGGCAAGGAGAAGAAGAGGATCATGATCCGTCCTGGCACCGCTCCAACCTTGGACGCCCCGGATACCCCAGACACCGCGTTGTCCGACCCACCCACCATCTGGGGACTTACGCCCGCCAAGCTCCACGACCGGTTCTGGGCCGCGCGGGGCGTCCAGGTCGTCCGCCCAGGTGAAAAATCGGAGATCGTCCGCGGCGCCGAGCTGTTCCTCTTGACCGACGCCCGGTTATTGGTGACGTTCAAGCTCCGTGCCCTCATTGAGCACCTGAGCTGGATCAACCCCGACCTGCTGTGGATCCGGCTGCGCGACCAGCGGGAACACGGGTATCGCGAGCGGGCGGTCTCGGACGCCAGCGGGCGGTTTGTCCGCTTCGAACGTCTCTATGGGGGGCAAGAAGATGCTGGTTTGGCCCGCGTGGCACTGACGCCGGACCCGGAGATCGCCCGGATGTGGCAGTCGGCCGCCGACGCCCGCAGCGGGTGGCGGGGGCTGCGACGCTGCATCCCCCGATCTAGGCGATCGGTCGTGACCGTCCGCGGCAGGGTGTACTTGCGTGAAGCCGACCGCGAGATGATGCAGCTGGTCCGGGACCTGATCGAGAAATGGAAATCCCCCGATACGACCATCGACCGGGCGATGAAGCTTCGGCCCGGGGTCTGGGGCGATGTCGATGCGCAGGTCGATAAGTCGGTCCAGTTCTCGGGCCCGGCCTGGGTCGGCGCCGGGCGCCGGCTGTGCGACAGCCAGAGCGTGACCGGGCCGGCCGTGTTGTGGGATACCCCCGGAGCCAGGCCCGCGATCGAGGAGGTCCGGTGGGAGAACCTCGAACCCAACCCGGCCATGGTTGCGCCGGTCAAGGCCCGGACCACTCGGTTCGACCGCGGCGCCAAGCGGGTGTTTGACGTGCTGTTCGCGTTGGTGGCGTTGGTTGTGCTGGCCCCGGTGTTCCCGGTCGTGATGGTGGCGATCTGGATCGAGGACGGCTGGCCCTGCTTCTTCGCCCACAAGCGTGAAACCCGTGGCGGACAGGTCTTCCCTTGCCTGAAGTTCCGTTCCATGCGGCGTGACGCCGACGAGATCAAGGCCAGGATCTCTCAGCAGAACCAGGTCGATGGGCCTCAGTTTTTTATCGAGAACGACCCCCGCATCACCGAGGTGGGCCGGTTTATCCGCAAATATCACATCGACGAGCTGCCCCAGTTCTTCAATGTTCTGGCGGGGCATATGTCGATCGTGGGCCCGCGGCCCAGCCCGTTCGAGGAGAACCAGTTCTGCCCCCCATGGCGTGAGGCGCGGCTGAGCGTGCGCCCCGGGTTGACGGGCCTGTGGCAGGTGTGCCGCACCCGCCAGCAGGGTATGGACTTTCAGGAGTGGATCAAGTACGACTTAGAATACGTTGAGAATGCCAGCTTCAAGCTGGACCTGTGGATCATCTGGAAAACGATATTGCTGCTCGTATCGGGGAGTTAACGACGAATGTCCGTTCAATCCAAAAGAAGGCGACGCATCGCGGCGCTGCTGATCGTCCTGCTGGTATTTGGCGCGGCGCTGGGGGGCTACGCGGTCTGGCACAGAAGTCAGAAGCGGACTGAACTTGCCGACATGCGCTCAGAAGGACTGGCCCTGTTCGAAAACGAACAGTATTTCATGGCCATGCACACCCTGGGCCGGTACCTCAGGCAGAGCCCCGACGACGTCGAGGTGATGTACGCGTACTACCAGGCTCGGATCAACGTCCCCGTCACCGGGGGCGGGCACCTTCGTGACGCGGCGAAGATGCTCAAACGCCTACTCGACCTGGACCCAGACCACCCCACCGCCGCGAGGGAATTATTCGACCTGTGTGTGAAAGTCAGGTATCACCTCGAAGCGATCGACCTGGCCGACAAGTTCCTAGTCGAGGACCCGGACGACGCCCAAGCTGTCCGAGGGAAGCTGCTGGCCCTGGTGGGGACGCGGCGATTTGATGAAGCGATTGCCTTCGCCGACGCCCAGCTCCGGGAGGGTCCCACGGGCCAGCCGCTGCGAAGCGAGGCGGTGCGCGCCGCCGCCGCTTATGCCAAGGCCCTGGCGTTCAAAGGCAACAGCCAGAACGAGCGTGCCCTCGAGTGGGCCCAGCGGTACAACGCGCTAGAGCCCCTGGACCTGGAGGGCCACCTGCTCACGTTCCAATTGATGGTCTTGCTCGAACGCCCGATGTCCCAGCTGGTGGATCACGCTCAGCAGGTCCACAGCGAACACCCCGACGACGCCAAGACCGAGCTGGCCCTGGCGATCGCCTACCGCCTGGCCGAGCGACGCGAAGACGCGCTGCGCTGGCTGGGGGCTGTGGCCCAACGCCAGCTCGAGGACGAGTCCCTGATCGCCCGTCTCGTGGACCAACTTGACCGGCTCGATCAGTATCAGCAAGCCATCGCGGTGCTTGAGCGAGCGCACGAAAGGATTGAATCCATCGGGCTTAGGCACGTGCTCATCCGCCGCCTGATCCAGTCCGGCAAGCAGCAGCAGGCGTTGACCCTGCTCGAGCGTGACGGGTTGGACCACACCTCCCCGGTCGCCGACACCGGGCTGCTGGCGTTCAAGGCCCTGGCGTTGCTACAGGTCGATCGTCACGCCGAGGCCCGGCCGATTATCGAGACGCTGGTGTCACGGAGCAAAGACGATTCCGTCGCGGATGCTTGGGTCCCGTTCCTGCGTCTGATAGCCACGCCGGCTGATCAGCGGACGCCACTGGCCACGAAAGAGATCTGCCAAACCGCCTTGTCGGTTTACGAGGGCAATCCTTTCTTTTTGGTCGCACTGGGCCAGGCGTTGTGGTCGTTGGGCGAGAGTGACCTGGCGATCCAGCGTTGGCAAGAAGCGCGTATGCTTGCAAGATCATGGTCCAAGCCGTGGCAGCTGCTTTCGCAAGCCTGGATGGAGCGGAACGAGGTTCAGCTAGCGATGCTCGCGGCCCAGGAGGCAGCTAAACGGCGGCCGGAAGAATCGCAGCCAGCCGCCGACACGCCCCCGGACCAGGGGCCATCCGCGTTGCAGGTGTTCCTCTTGGCACGGTCTGGGAAGACCCAAGAGGCCCGGTCATCGCTTGAGGCGCTACTGGCCGGCGGCGAAAAATTCGATGAACGCATGCTTCTTGAATTAACATCGATCAGCCGTAACCACGGCTTAGGGCTCGAGGAACAGTGCCTCCAACGCTATGAGCAGCTCCACGGCCTCACCCCGGCGCTGGCGTATGAGCGGTCGATCTGGTGGATGAGTCAGGGCCAAGCCCAAAAAGGCCTCGAGACGTTGGAGGACGCGATCGCGTCCTCGACGACGGGCAAGCCGATTGCGTGGAAGCTGGCCCGGGCTCAGTACCTCGACGCTATCACGGACCCCTCGGCGACGGCGCGGTGGGCGGCGGTGGGGGACGAATTTTCCGACCATCTCGGCGCCCAGCGTCAGGTCCTGCGATCGCCTTCGGCATGGAAGGACCTGGGCCTGATCGACCGGACGATCGACCGTGTCACCGCGTTGACCGGTGAGGACGGGGTACAATGGCGGGTGGCCCGGGCACGGTGGATCCTAGAAAAGGACCTGCCGGACCATGACAAGAACCGGGCGGTGGACCTGCTCAACGACGTCATCAAGCGGGCCCCGACGCGGGTGGACGCATATGTCCTGCTGGCGAGGTGTTACCTGGCATTGGACAACCCCACGGCGGCCATCGAGCAGTTGTCGGCTGCGGCCCGGCTCGATAAAGATTCACCTCAGATCGCCGTGGACCTAGCGAGGCTCTATCTAAGCCGAGGGGAAAACGAGCGGGCACGGCAACACCTATCCGTGGTCGCCCAGAACCGTGATCGTGCCCCGGAACTGGTCTTGCGGATCGCTGCGGGGCTGTATGAACGGCTGGGGGATACCGACGCGGCGATCGCGTTGTTAGAAGACAAACGCGACGGGCCCCACGAAGCAGGCGGCGGAGATCTCGCCTTGGCGCAGCTCTACCTGCGACGCAATGAACACGAGAAGGTCGAAGCGATCATTGAAAAACTCTTAAACCCTCCGACAGCTGACGGGGTTCGATTCGCTTCGGTGTACCTCGCGAGCCGTGGGCAGATGGAAAAAGCCCGCCAGACGCTGGACCTGTTGGACCCGTTGCCGCTACCGCCGGGGCAGCGTGAGGTTATCCGCGCCCAGTTCCTGGCCCGGTTCGCCGGTGTCGAGGAAGCGGTCCAAGCGTTCGAAGCCGCGTTGGCGGCAGCGCCCCGGGACGCGGCTATTTGGCGTCAATGGATCCAATACCTCACTGTGACGGGCAAAACGGACGAAGCCGTCGACGCCGCGGACGAAGCAGCAACGGCGATCCCCGACGACGAGATCCTGCATGACTTCGCCCAGCATAAGGACCTGGTATCAATAACGGCGGTTCAACCGCAGCTGCGGCCGATCGCGGCTGATCTCCTGGCGGATGACACAACCCGCCTGGTCGCCGCGGAGGTGCTGACTCTACTTGTGGAAGCCGAACGTGAGAGCCGGCCTATTGCCGAGGTGCTTGGCCAGCTACGCCCGATCGTCGAAGCGAACCCGACTTACCTCGATTTGCAAGTCTTGATGGTCCAGTTGCTGATGAGGGTAGGGGAGAATTCAACCGCCGCTGATCTCGCCGAGCGTGGCCTACAGGTTGCTCCCGATAACCCCCGTTTCGCGCAGCTGCACGCGCGGGCCCTGGCTTCGACAGACCGACTCGACCGGGCGTTGACCGCGGCCAACCGGTGGCGACGTCTCGTAGCGGATCAACCTCTCGAGGCGGACCTGCTGATCGCGGAGGTGCAGCTACAGCGAGAATCTCCCGCCGCGGCGGCCCGAACGATCCAGCCCTATCTAGACCAAGCGTTAGAAAACCCCGAGGCGTACGCCAATCTCATCGGCCTCCAAGCCAGGATATGGTTGGGTCTAGGCCGGCCGCAGGAAGTGAATCGGGTCCTAAGCCCATTGCTGAACCAATCGCCCGCATGGCGGCGGATGTGGATCCGGTTGGCGTTGAGCCGCTCGGTTAGCCCCGACACGGCAGCGGATTGGCTAACTCGTGTCGAAAACCAGATCCCTGATGGCGAATTAGCGGAAAAAGTGGTGCTCATCCAGGGGTGGCTGGCCCTGGCCAACATGACGGGATCTCAGCCCTACACCCAGCGGGCGATCGAGATGTTGGACACGCTTGTGGAGCATCCACAAGCCCCCACAAGCGCGTGGTTGACGCTGGCCCTGGCGTGCGAGCAGGTTCGGCAGCTCCAGAGAGCCGAACACGCGTATCGTAAAGTGCTCCAACTTCAGCCCGATACCCACGTGGCTCAGAATAACCTGGCGATGGTGCTGGCTCGAAAAGATGAAAACCTCGAAGAAGCCAGGATACTGGCCCAATCAGCGATTGATCACCTTCCCCATTCAGCCAATTACCGTGACACGTTGGCCGTGGTCTTGGCTAAAGCAGGAGATTACCCCGCGGCGATCGCTGCCATGCGTGAGGCTGTACAGCTCGAGCCTCAGAACCCGATTTGGCGTGAGAACCTCGAACAGCTGATTAGTGATTCGGCAGGTGCCGATGCATCAACTGGGACCGGCAGTGTTGAACCGGCTGGGGCCCGTTAAAGGCGATTACCGTTACTGATCAGCATTTAGCCTTCGGCTTTGTTTGCGTATAAAGGAGCATCCAAGGTTCGGATCACCAGATCTGTCTGGTACCGGTAAAGGCTTGTCGTCTCACCTATGCCGAGAAATCGGTATGAGACCTGATCAACTGATCCGCGTGTCTGTTGTCGAATGGAAGATCGCCGATGCTTCGAAATCAAGCATTTGTGGTGTTTCCACGGGTGGGATGACTTCTAGGACGCGGACCGTCGGTTCGTCGTCCCAGTAGATCGTCGCCAGCCGGCCGTAGATCGTGACCGGTTGGCTAAGCTTGAAATAGGACATCAGCTCGGGGCCGGGTGTGACTTTCAAGAAATACTCAGGTCGCACCCGCCGGGTGACGTTGTTCTCGGTGAGGATCCTGCCCATCGGCAGCCTTCCCTCGAGGATCGCGTTCCACAGCCCTGCGGCGCACTGATGGGCCTCAACCCGCATGACCGCGAACTGGACGTAGTCATCGGTCCCGTCGAGCCCCAGCAGAATCTTTCGGCCGTACCGATCCTGCTGAAGGTCCTCGTCGAGCACCCGCAGGTACACGCGGTGATCATGGAACCGCTCGAGCATCGACGTCATATGCGAGCGGTGATCGAGCAGCCCGCGATACGGCTGAGGCAGGTCTTGGCCCGCAACCGGCTCCCAACGCGCCATAGCCGATGGGCTCTGAGCAAACATCCCGATTAATGCCTGTAAACTAATCCCGGGAAGAATATGATAAGCCACATTCCACCCCCTTTTTTTCAAGACGATATGACTGCTTCACCCGTACCAACCTCATGACGCCTCCTGCTAACCCATCTAAACCACCTACGTATATTTAATCCTAGCCGCGAACCTGATGGTTGCAACTACCTTGGCCCTATTTTTTTCAACGAACCACACCAGTTGATAAAATGATCTTATTGGGTTGACTTGAGTGGCGGCTGGCGAAGAGGGAGGCGTTTGGATATATGCAAGCCCGGATGAAATTACGTACGGCATGCCCCATGCAAGCGGCAAAAAATTTATGGTGTTTAACTAAAGAAAGATAGATATGGATCGGACCTGGTATTGGGCAAAGATATCGGGTTGGGTGAGGTTGACCCAAAGCTTCAGTGAAATGACCCTTTGCCAATCGAGTACAGCAGCGCAGCCAAAGCCCGCTTTGCTGCTGCGTGGGCGGCGACCCAGCCGTCCCCGAGCACGAAGTTACAGCCACAAGCCTTGCAGCGATACCGTTGTTTGTTGCGGACAAATCCGTTCTTGACCGACCTCGACTCGCCACAACGTTTACAAACCACTGCTGATCCGCCGATCCTCGGCATCGCGTAACCTCCTTGTTGAACGTTACGCCGAATGCCGAATGTAGCCTATATCGATCTGTAGAAAAATACTCTCGATGTGTGATTCATAGACATCCTCCCCCTCAATAGATTGGGGGGCTATGGACCACAGTAGCGTATAAGGGGCAAGAAAACTGCCCTTGGCGTCTCGGGAGAGCCAATTCGAGAGATTGAAGGTGCTCCAACGGCTTGTCTGGATCGATGGCGGGTTCCTTCTCGCTCCACAAATTCCCCCTGGGACGCTTTGAACGGCAATTTCAACGTTTCGTTAGGCGATACTCAGGTTTATAGGAAGTAACGACTTGATCGGGGTCGCGTCTGGAGGTCGCCCGCCGCTCGAACGACACGCCCCACCCGGGCGATGTGGAATCAGCCGGTTACCGCAAGATTAAACCGAGATAAGGCTCTAGCTGCGGTTTGGTTCTAGGGGTTCGCTGATGAGGTCACGCAGCGCCGCCCCGACATCGGGCTGACGCATCAGTGATTCGCCCACGAGGATACGGTGAATGCCCGCGCGGCGCAGCTTCTGGATGTCCTGTGGGGTTTTGATGCCAGATTCGCTGACCAGGATGTCTGGGTCGTCGACCATATCCAAGAGCCTGAGTGTGTGCCCCACATCGGTGGTCATGGTCTTGAGGTCGCGGTTGTTGATTCCCAACAGGGTATAAGCGGGGTGGGGGAAGCCGATGTGGGGCCGGACCTTGAGCAGGTTTTCTACCTCGTGGGCTTCGATGAGTGTGGTCAGCTTCAGCTTGGTGGCGAGGATAAGCAGGTCCAGCAGCTCGGCTTCGCCGAGGCACTCAGCGATGAGCAGGATCGCGTCGGCACCGGCGGCTCGGGATTCGTAGACCTGGTACGGGTCGACAATGAAATCCTTGCGCAAGACCGGCAGCGGCACCGCCTGCTTGATCTGGCTGATATAGGTGAGTGAGCCCTGGAAATATTTCTCATCGGTGAGGCAGCTGATCGCTGAGGCGCCGTTGTCGCTGTAAGCCTTAGCGATCGCCACGGGGTCGAAATCCTCTCGGATGACCCCTGCGGAAGGAGAGGCCTTCTTGATCTCCGCGATGACTCGCAGCGTCTTCTTGGGCCGAGTGACCGCCTTAAAAAAATTGCGGGGCGAGGGGCTAAGCTGGGCACGCTCCTGGATCAGGTCCAGGGGCACGCGATGGCGCTGGATATCCACCTGTCGCCGCTTATCCGTGATAATCTGAGCCAGCAGGTCTGCCATCGGTTACCCTTCGCCAATTTCGTTCGTTAAGCTTAACGATACAGTGTGGGAGACGAAACCAAGCTCGCTTTCGTCTCCCACTGCCCTGGGTTGATCGCCCTGCACATGTAAGGACAGATTGTTATCGACGAGGCTCCAGCAGCGGCCTGCCAGCTCGCTGCTAAGAGGTTCAGTGGGCCACGTTCTGACGCATCCTTGCCTCTTGAGACCGACTCCCTGTGTTTAACTGAAACGGCCATATCAACGGTGGATCGACGGGCCGATTAATCGGGAGTGAAACGAGAGCCGTATCGGATTTTATTGTGGCTACGGCATTCGCCCCATACCGCCCACAATAACACTTTTTACAGAAAAATTTAGAAAAAAAGTGGCCTTCTGTGGGATATCGTGCCATATTTTATTCGAACATATCAAGTGCGGAGCGCCTAGACGATCAGGGGTGATTCCGGTGTTTTTCATGTCCCGGGCACGCTGCCCAATCTGTAAAGGAGAAGAGGAAGATGAAACTGATGGAGATAGTGAAGAAGGCGAGCTTCGTCGCGGCCGCAGCCGGCGCGATGACGATCGGTGCTCAATCGGCTCACGCGGTGGCGGTTGATCTAGAACTGCAACTGCTCATGGACGTTTCGGGAAGCGTCGACGCTGGTGATTTTGCGCTGCAGCGGCAGGGCTACTCGGATGCGTTCCGCAGCGCCACGATCCAGAACGCGATCACCAGCGGCGCGATCGGGTCGATCGCGGTTCAGTACATCCAGTGGTCCAACGGTGCTCAGCAGACGATCAGCGTCGACTGGACCCTGATCGACAGCGCCGCGTCGGCTGATGCTTTTGCCGATGCGATCGACGCCGCCCCGCGTGCCTTCGCGGACCTGACCGCCCCCGGTTCAGCGATCAACTTCGGCCTGCCGCTGTTCGGCACCGAAACCGGCGGCTTGGTCGACAACGGCTACGAAGGCACCCGCCTGGTGATGGACGTGTCCGGGGACGGCGCAGAGAATGACGGCAGCTCCACATCAGCCGCCCGCAACGCCGCTCTGGCAGCCGGCGTCGATACGATCAACGGCGTGATCATCCTCGGCGAGGCCGGCTTGCAGACGTTCTACCAGAACAACGTGGTCGGTGGGACCAACGCGTTCCTCGAGATCGCCAACGACTTCACCGATTTCACCAACGCGATCGACCGTAAGATTCTTCGCGAGGTGCAAGGTGGTAACGGCGTGCCCGAGCCGGTAACCGCGACCCTCGGCGCGATGAGCCTCGGTGCCCTGGGCGCCGCGACCCGCCGCCGCCGCAAGGCCTAATCAAAAATCTCTAAATTCAAGTGAGGGAGGAACCGTTACCGGGTATGGTGACGGTTCTTTCTTTTTGTTGGAGGCAGCGGGGGCAACCTGCCGTCGATCGGATGCCTGGTAAGGAGATGCCCTTCAATCAAAACGAACTGATATATTAGTATATATTGCAGCCTAAGACGCCCACGCAATGAAAAAATCGCGATGTATTGCAGTGCATTTGAGATCAATAATGTTTTTATAATAAATTTGACACTTCATTTTTTGGGTGTACAATAAATATTGCACTGTGGCCTATAAGGGTAGGCCGATTCCGGTGTTCTTATTTCACGTCATGGGCGGTCTGCCCTGGAAGGTAAAGGAGAAGAGAAAGATGAATTTGATCGATTTTGCGAAGAAGGTCACTTTGGTCGCGGTTGCGGTCGCGGCGATGGGGGTTGGTCACACCGCGGTGGCGGGGCCGATTATCTTGTCGGGCATGGACCCGGAGGACCACGGTACCCCCGGGGCGGACATGATCCGCGACATCATGGACTTTGTGGTCTCTAACGCCGACATCAACGGCCCGGCCGGCACCGGCACGCAGGTTCTGATGCTCGGCGGCGGCGCCGGCCCGATCGGTTTTAGCGGCGTTGACGCTTCAGCCATTGCGACCGGTTTGGGGTACACGCTCACCCACGTCTCGGGCGCCGCGGCGATCACCGCACAGGACTTCACCGGGTTCGACGCGATCTACATGCCCACCGGCAATGAAGACATCTCCGGCGGCCTCACCGACGCCGAGGTGCTGGCGATCAACGGCCGCGGGGCGGACATCGTCACCTTCGTCAACGACGGCGGCGGCTTGGCGGCGTTTGCTCAGAACAACCCCGGCGGCTATGGCTGGTTCCCCCTGGGCGGATTAGCCACGACCGACTTAGGGGTCGGCGGCCTCAACGGCATCACGGTGACCGCGATCGGGTCCACGATCCTGTCCCCATCGGCCACGGCAGTCGAGCCGTTCCACACCACGTTCGACGGCCCGGCCGGGTTCTTCGGTCTCGACGTGCTGGCCACACAGACCGCCACCGGCGCGGCGCTGATCATCGGCGGTGGAGCCCAGACGGTGATCACCCCGAACCCGACGAACGGCGTGCCCGAGCCCGTGACCGCGACCCTCGGTGTGATGAGCCTCGGCGCCCTGGGTGCCGCGACCCGTCGCCGTCGCAACGCTTAATCAGAAGTCTCCAATCGAGTGAGGGGAGGAACCGTCACCATACCCGGTGGCGGTTCTTTCTATTTGCTGATCGCAGCACAAGCTATCGCGGCAGCCGTGGGTGGGGCCGCCCGTAGTTAGATGTCAAGACTTGTCACTTGACCTCCAGGGCCGTTTAATTCTCTGTCGTAGGGATAGCCGATGAGATTAAGGTAGAGTTTGGCGTTAGCCCCTGAGGTCATGGAGGACCTGACGATGTCCGATCAACCGTTATCTGTTGTGTTTAGCGAGATCCCGGACCCACGGAATCCGTCGGGACGTCGTCACCCGTTGTCGGCGATCTTGACGCTGACCACGGTGGCGATGCTCGGGGGGGCACGCAGCCTCGAGGCGATCGCCCAGTTTGCCCGGGATCGCGGAGAGCCATTCACGCGGCTGCTGGGGTTTACCCGGGATCGCTCGCCGTGCAAAGCCACGTTCCACAATGTGTTCAAAGTGCTCGACACGACGATGTTCGAGCGGGCGATCCGCCGCTGGCTGGGGGGTCGTCGGATCGCCGGGTGGAAGGCGATCGCGGTCGACGGCAAGCGGCTATGCGGTACACAAGGCGAGCCACTGCCGGGGATCCACCTGCTGGCGGCTTACGCACACGAAGCTCAAGCGGCGATCGGTCAGATGGCGGTGGCGGCTTCCACCAACGAGCACAAGACCGCCCTGGCGATGTTGGATGTGATCGACGTGCAAGGGGCGGTGGTCACGGGCGACGCGATGTTTTGCCAGAAGGATCTATCGCGGAAAATCCTCAAGAAAAAGGGGATTATCTCTGGGCCGTCAAGGCCAACCAAGCTCAACTCCAAGAAGCGATCGCCGACGCGTTCAAACCCCACGACGACGCCCCGAGTTCTGAGCGTGAGCAGCGGCTGAGCCGCCAAGAACAGCAGACCGCTTCAAGCCTCAACAAGGGCCACGGCCGGATCGAAGCCCGCAAGCTCACCAGCACCACCGCCCTCAACGGCTACCTGGACTGGCCGGGGGTCAAGCAGGTCTTTCGACTCGAACGCACCCGCACGGTCCGAAATCAGACCACAACGGAAGTGGCCTACGGGATCACCAGCCTCTCGCGGGATCGAGCCGATGCCACCCGCTTGCTTGAACTCACCCGCGGCCACTGGGGGATCGAAAACCGCTTGCACTACGTCCGGGACGTGACGTTTGGGGAAGACGCCTGCCGTGTGCGGACCGGCCAGGCTCCGCAGAACCTCGCGGCGATCCGCAACTTGGCTGTGACGGTTCTCAACCACGCCGGCTGGAAGAATAAAGCCGCCGCCTTGCGACGCTACGCCGCCCAACCCCACGAAGCCCTTGCACTCATCCGAGGATCACCAACAGAGAATTAAACGGCCCTGACTTGACCATCCGGGATGGGCGCTGACCCACGCGAAACGCCCCGAGTCGTGACCGTGGTTATTGTCGTACAATAGGAAGTAGAATTAAGGAAAGTGAGGGATATTGATCTTCTCGCGGTGGGCCTGCGCCGCGGTTGAAACTTATGAACAGCCCGCGGCGATACAGCCATGACCGAGACTTCCGTCCCCCAATCCACACCAAACAATGCGATGGCCACGCCCCAGCCGAGCCTGGCGGTCGATCTAGCAGGGCTACCCCTGGCGAACCCGATGATGACCGCCTCGGGCACCTGCGGTTACGCGTTCGAGTACCACGATTTCGTGGATCTTTCCCAACTGGGTGCGTTTGTCACCAAGAGCATCACCCCGGAGGTGCGCAAAGGCAACGAGCCGACGCGCATCGTCGAGACCCGTGCCGGGATGCTCAACGCGATTGGCTTGGCCAACGTCGGGCTCGAGGTGTTCCTGGCTGAGAAGCTGCCGTTGTTGAAGCAGATGCGGGCGTCGGGGCCGCGGATCATGGTCAACGTCGCTGGGCATAGCATCGAAGATTACGTCGGGGCCGCTGGCCGGATCGCAGATGAACCCACTGTCGACGCGATCGAGCTCAACGTCTCGTGCCCCAACGTCGCCGACGGGCTGACGTTCGGGACCAACCCCAAACTGCTTGAAACCCTGGTGCGTCAGGTCCGCGGGGCCATGAGGCGGGACTGCAAGCTGATCGTGAAGCTATCGCCGAACGTGGGTGATATCACCGCCACCGCCCGGGCCGCGGTCGACGGCGGGGCAGAGATTATAAGCATGATCAATACTTTCACCGCCATGGCGATCGATATCGACAAGCGCCGCCCTCGGTTGGCCAACGGGACCGGCGGTTTGTCCGGGCCGGCGGTGCGGCCGCTAGCGGTGTACCTCGTTCACCGGGTGTACCGTGAAGTGGCCGCGCCCGCGGGTGTGCCGATCATCGGGATGGGGGGGATCCAAACCTGGCGCGACGCGGTCGAGTTCCTACTGGCTGGGGCAACGGGGTTGGCGGTGGGCACGGCGCTGTTTGTTGATCCGGCGACGCCGGTGACGATCATGGACGGCCTGCGGGGGTATCTCGCCCGGCAAGGATACAGCTCGATCAAGGAGATCATCGGGGCGTTGGAATTGCCCGGTGACGCGCCCAGGACGCCGTACCCGTAAGGACGGCCATTAACACGTCTTGGACCCCAGTCACGGGCAAAAAATCATCAAGAATCAACTGGTTCGAGCACCCCGCGGCGGATGAGCTGCCTGATGATCGGCAAGACCTGTTTCGCGAATTCTTCCGGGGGTTGGTTCAACCCACCGGCTGTCGCTTCGATGAGTCGGCTTAGTGGTTGTTGACCCGTGCATTGACCCAGGAAATGAGCCATGACGGTGTCGAGTTTGTCGTGATAGACAAACCCATTCGATCGGCTTAGTTGCATATCCACGATCGCCCACCCGTCGTCGTCCGCGGGCTTGCAGTGATGGGTGAGGCGCGTATCGGGATCGATACGCAGGACAGAAGCTAATAGGGCAGCATCGTCGGTTACTGTATCTAGGAAGTCACGGGCTTCGAACCGGCGAATGACGTCGTCCCCACAGGGCCCGAGCATGGTTTTCGGTGTGTCTTGGGTCTCGAACCAGTTCGGAGTCGCCCCCGTTCGCTTGCGTAAAATCACCACCCCGGCGCTGATCTGCTCGATGCCTTGCTGGGCGTAGTAGGCCAGCCATTGGTCGAGGCGTCGCTCGAAATGTTGGGGGTCTGCTAGTTCGGTGTGTTTGATCCAGGTCGTGGCATATACATCGGCCCCGGTGGTCTCGGACCGAAGCACCAGGGCGTCACAACCGGTGCCTTGGGCCCAGCCTTCAAGCCGTTGGGTCCAATCTTGATCTTTGAGGTGGGACCAGTTGCACAGCATCACGCAGTACCCGCCTTCTTCTAAGAACCCCCCGACGTTGTGTACGATCGTTTGGCAGACCTCATCGCCCTTGAGCCCGCTGTCGCGGTAGATGTACTGGCTTTCAGGCGAAATCACGAATGGGGGGTTGGTGACCACCAGGTCAAACAACTCGCCGTCGACCGGTTCGAACAGGTTCCCCTCACGGGCTTGCATGTGGGGCATTTCGTTGAGCTGGGCGTTGAACGCGGCGAACTGGACCGCCCGGGGGTTGCGGTCGGTGGCGATCACCTTCTGGCTGTGCCTAGCAGCGAGGAGGCCCTGGATCCCGCCGCCGGTGCCCAGGTCCAGGGTTCTGCGCGACGGCCGCCGGACCGTGAGGTTCGCGAGGGTCAGCGAGCTCTTGCCCAGGCCCATGACGAAATCCTCACGACCCGCCGCCAGGCAGGAGCGGGTGTCGTACATCAAAAGCAGCCCCTGGAACGGGAGGATATTGACCGTCCCGATGATCAGCCCGGTCTGTGGGTCTTTCTTAATCAGCCCTGCGTCGAACCAATCTTGCGGGCTGGATGGGCGGACTGCCCCCTGCACGTCGTCTAAGTCAACGGGCGCTGAGATCAGAAACAGGCGTGTGAGCACTTCCAGCGGGGTCCGGCCTCGGGTGCGGTAGAGCTGTTCCGCGGGGTCGGTTGCGGTGATCGAGGACACGTCCGTGCCGCCCATCAACCCGAGGACGGCTTCGTCGGTGTAGTTGGCGTGGGTGAACACCAACCGGATCGCTTGGCCGTGCTGGGGGCTGGTGAATCGAGCTGATGCTTCGTTCATACCATGAAAGCGTATCGGTTTACCACATATCCGACCAGACGGCGTTGCGGCAAGCGCGCAAAGCATGAACTAGCCCAGCGCAGGCACGGACACTATGATCATATGGTGTTCGGTGGTCGCAGAGTGTTTGAGTCGTGTGCTTCGTGCGGAGTGGCCGTTTCGGCCTGCGTTTTTGTGGGGTGCGCGGACGTGGGCAGATTACCCCATATTGACTCTAGGCCGCTTACAATTGCTTTAATCGACCGTATGTTACGGTGAATTGTGCCAAGCTCTATGCCGATCTTATGGGAGGTTGATTATCTATGCGACGCTTCGTCGCACAGAAGAGGGACGGTTATCGGCCACGATTCGGGTTCACAATGAGGAACCGAAGGGGCTATGGAGGATTGAGCCATCAACCATTTATCCATGTGACGTTTAGCCTCCCGTCATGGGCAGGGGCTAAACGGGCACAAGCGCAAAAAACCGCCATTTTCGACGATCGAACTAAAAAGTAGATGAGTGATGCAGAAGCCGGTTGGTCGCCCTAAAGGTATAATGACGTTCTCTTTACGCGTTGCGTATCAAAAGGCTGCGTCGAGGATGCCTCCGACACCGACTCTTTTCTTGCCGCGTAAACGAGCCATGCGGTAAATCTCATCCGGGGTGGGTGTATGTTCATCGTGGTTTGACCCGCTATGAAGTCACGCTTGTTGATCTTGTTGATCTTCGCGGCCGGGATGGGAGCCATCGGGCTCGTGAGCCATATCCGCGCCCAGCAGGGGCTCGAAGACCAGGCGGTAGGGACGATCAAGCCAGCCCCGGTCCGCTGCGTGGCCCTCGAGCGGCGTGCATACAGCGTCACCGAGTCTTTCTACGGGATCATCGAAGCTCAGGCGAAGGTCGACATGGCGTTCCAGATCACCGGGCGGGTGATGCAGCTGGGTGACCACACACCAGACGGGTTGGTCGAGAACCAGAAGGTCCTCGAAGGCGACGTGATCGCCAAGCTCGAGCCGGCCCGGTACGAAGCGGCGGTCGAGCAGGCCCAGGCCGCGATGGACGAATCCAAAGCCGCAATGGACTCGGCCCAAGCGGGGATCGACCAGGCCAAGGTCCGTTACGACGACGCCCTGCGTGACCTGGATCGCTTCCGCAGCCTCCAGAAACGCAACGCCGCCAACGAGCGCGAAGTCGAAAAGGCCGAGGTCGACCTGAAGCTCGCCCAGGCCGAGCTCGACGCGGCCGAGGCGCGGTTGGCCGCGGCGCTGGCGGAGTACAAAGCCGCTCGGGCCTCGTTCACCATGGCCAACGTCAACCTGCAAGATTCGATCCTCCTTGCGCCCATGAACTCGACCGTCGCATCCGTGCCGGTGGAGGTCGGCCAGATGGTCCCCGTGGGCCAACCGGTCGCCACACTCGTGGACATGACCAAGGTCAAGCTGGTGTTGGGGGTGGTCGAAAGCCGACTGCCCTTGCTGCGCCAGGGTCAGGAGGTTTCCGTCGAGGTCCGCGCGCTGCGCTCTCAATCGAAGCTGCTTAGCGATTCACTAGATCTCAGCCGTCCGCAGAGCGGCAGGGTCACGGTCGTGCCCCCAGCGGCGGACCCAGAATCGGGGTTATTCAATGTTGAAGTCGAGATGAATAATCCCAACGGGCTGCTGCGCCCAGGGATGGTGGGCAAGGCCACGGTTCAGGTGATGGAGAAACAGGCGGTGGCGATCCCAGCAGCGGCGGCGGTCCGGTCCGGAGATAAGGCGTGGGCGTTCTTCGTGGGGCAGGGTTACCGCACGGGGCTGAATCTCGGGCCGCTGGGCAGCGCCGCGGTCGACGTGCCTACTACCATCGCCCGGCGCGTGTGGTTCGAGCCGATCGCGTTTGATAAGGATTACTACTTAGTCGATGAAGCGCCCGAGGGGTTGGAGCTGTTGATCGTGGAGGGCCACACCCGTTTGCGGGACGGGCAGACCGTGCGCCAGATCAGCTCGTTCGCCGCCGTTCCAGCCGAACCCGAGCCGTAAACGCCGCGGGGGTCGGCAGTGATTGCGGTTGACCCGTCTTGAACCAACCCACCAGGGCTGACCCAGCATGCGAATCAGTGAACGCGCCATCGAGTTGCCCCGGTTGGTCCTACTGATCAGCGCGGTGCTGTGCGCGTTGGGTTTGGTGTCGATCTTCTCATTACCTAAAGAGCGTACCCCACGGATCAAGCTGCCTGTGGTCGTCGTGGCGGTACCCAACCCCGGAGCGACGCCCTATACCAATGAGAAGCAGATCATCGAAAAGGTCGAAGAAGAGGTCGAAACCTCTTTGGATCACCTCAAAGATAGCGGCGCGGTCCAGGCTCAGGCGGTCCACGGTGCCGCGATCATGCAGATTATCTTCGACGACCAGATCGACGTCACCGAGGCCAAGCGGGATGTCGAGAGCCTGATCAACCGGGTCAAGGGCCAGTTCCCACTCGAGGCACAGACCGATCCGGGACCGATCGTCAACGACATCGCCTTCGAGACATTCCCGATCATCCAGGTCTTCGTGTCCGGCGGTCGCGACGCCAAGCACCGCCGCCACGTCGCCGAGGAGCTCGAGACCCAGATCGAGCGGGTCTCGGGGGTCGCCGGTGTAGATATCTTCGGCGGCCTTGAGGAGGAGGTCCAGATCGAGGTCGACCCGCACCTGATGGCGTTGTACGGGTTTAGCTACCAGCAGGTCGAATCGGCGATCCGTCGCGCCAACCGCGACGCGCCCAGCGGATCGATCGAGTCCGGCGCGGGGCAGGATCAGAGAGTTCGCACCCGCGGTTTGCTCGAAAGCGTCGAGGCGATCGCCCGGGTCCCCCTGGGCAACCGGCGCGGCAGGCCGATCGTGCTGGCAGACGTGGCGCAGGTGCGGATGGGGCACAAGCCTCTAACCTCGATGGCCCGTTATGACGGCAAGGATTCGGTCGTGCTCCTGGCCAGGGCCAAGACCGATATCGACGTACTGGCCACCGCCAACGCGATCCAGGAGTTGGTTGATGGCTTCGACGCGGCCCGGGAAGGAGTCGAGGTGGGCACGGTCCGGTCGCAGGGCCGAGAGATCGACTACATGCTTCGCCTCCTGACCAGCAGCGCGATCTTAGGCGCGGCTCTGGTGGTGGTGGTGCTGTGGCTGGCGATGGGCTGGCGTAACGCGGGCCTGATCGCGGTGGCGGTGCCGTTTTCACTGCTGGGCACCGGCGCGTTGATGTGGTTCGCGAAGCAGACGTTCTTCCCGGATATCGCGATCAACAACATGATGCTGTTCGGGATGATCCTCGTGGTGGGGATGGTGGTCGACGGTTGCATCATCGTGGGTGAGAACATCTACCGCCACCGGGAGCTGGGCCGCGGCGGGGTCGAGGCGGCCCAACACGGGATCGGGGAGGTGGGTGGCTCGGTCATGGCGTCGTACCTGACGACGTTTGCGGCATTTGTGCCGATGTTCCTGGTCCGCAGTGTCATGGGAGATTTCCTCGAAGCCCTGCCGATCATGGTGCTGTTCGCGTTGTGCTCAGCGATGCTGGTAGACCATTTCCTACTGCCGGTGCTGAGCGTGTACCTGATGAAGACCCCCCACCAAGTGGGCTTAAAGACCCGCATCGCCGGCGATGCGACGCCCGACGCCGAGGCGCCGTCCAGGGGGGCGACCGGGCCGTCACCAGAAGCGATCAGCGCAACGCCCCAGCAGCAGGAGATCGCCAACGCCGAGGCTGTGGCGAAATCAACCTGGATCAAACGCCGGTACGGGGCGTGCCTGGAATACGCGTTACAGCACCGCCTGATGGTCCTGGTGTTGGCGATTTTCACCTCAGCGGCGCCCGTGGCGATGTTCACTGTAGGCGCGATCGGCTTCGAGTTCTTTCCCGACGCGGATGTCCCGGTGATCGAGGTGTACTTCGAGCTGCCCCTGGGCTCGTCGATGCAGCAGGGCACGGTGCGGGTGGCCCAGCAGATCGAGCAGGCGGTGCTGCGGGCGGTGCAACCCCAAGAATGGTACCAACCCAGCGAGCACGCGCCCCGCGCTAGGCCGGTGACCACGATCGGCGAGCCGGGGATTTTCAACATCCGTATCGATACCGATCACGGCGCCGGCCCGGAGTTCGGGATGGTTTACGTGGAACTGGCGTTGGCTGAGGACCGGCACCGGACCACCGCCCAGATCCGCCAGGCGATCGCGAAAGAGCTGCCGCCGTTACCCGGAGTCATCGTTCGGATCAAGTCCCCGAAAGAAGGACCCCCCGTCGGGGCTCCGGTCCTGGTCCGTGTCTTGAGCAAGGAAAACTCGTCCGTGACGGTTGAAGAGCTAGCCCAGCGTGCCGAGCAGGTCGAGGAACTGCTGCGGCAGATTCCGGGTACGTACGACGTGTCGAGTGACTACCGCGTCCGCCCGGAGCTGACGGTTACGCCCAACCGGACCGTGGCGAGCATGTTCGGCCTCGACGCGAATCAGATCGTCACCAGTGTCAATTATGCACTGGACGGCGTGCGCGTCGGCGAGGTGGACTTTGGGGGCAGCGAGCAGATCGAGATGCGGCTGCGCAACAGCCCGGGGCAGCGGGACCAGCTCGAGGACCTGGCGAACCTGCCCCTGCGCAATGAGAGCGGGCGGGTGATCAGCCTCGGGCAGGTCGCCCAGGTCGAGCGGACGTACGGGCCCAACATCGTGCGGCATTACGACAAACAGCGGGTGATCAACCTGCGGGCTGAGCTTGAAGACGGCGTGTTGGCTGACGATGTGAAGGCGGCGCTGGTGGCCCAACTCCAGCCCCAGCTGAGCCCCTCGCATCAAAAGGACCTCGTGATGCACCAGGACGTGGTCGCCTCTGACGACCGGACCGTCATCGAGTTTGGCGGAGAGAACGAGATCCGCGATGAGGCGATGGGGGATTTGAAGATCGCGATGCTGGTGGCCGTGGCGATGATGATGATCATCCTCACCATCCGGTTCAACAGCTTCGTCCAGCCGCTGGTCGTCCTGTTTAGCGTGCCGCTTAGCCTTGTGGGGGTCACGGTGGGGTTGACTGTGTGCGGGTTTAACTTTTCGATTGCGGCGATGATCGGGGTGGTCGCCCTGGCTGGGATCGTGGTCAACGACGCGATTGTGCTGGTAGACTTTATCAACCGTCTGCACGACGCGGGCTTGCCGATGCGTAAAGCGGCGGTCTACGCGGGGCAGATGCGATTAAGGCCGATCATGATCACGACCGTCACCACGGTGGCGGGGCTGCTGCCTCTGGGCCTTAACCTCTCTGGCGGCGGGGAGTTCTTTCAACCGTTAGCGGTGACGATCATGTTCGGCCTGGCCTTCGCGACCCTGCTTCAGCTGTTCATCATCCCTCTGGCGTGCACGTCGCTGAGTCTCCAGCGACAAGCACCGCACACCCCCGCAGCAGACCTGGGCGCCCCACAGGCTCCGTTGGTCGTGGGCTCGGGTGCTAGCAGCTAAAGAGTCATCATGGCGGGTCTTCGCGGGTCTTCAGCCGGCGATGACACCAGGTGCGTCAACAATCCCGGCTCATGCCGACAGGGAAACGGCGTCCGCCGCTTGGGTCGGGTCAACGATCAGCTTCTGCAAGTATTCCGGCTCGCTGCGGCTAACCCACGACCGGAACGGCTCATCCTCGTCGACACGTTCTTCCATGTAGTGATCGATGAGGCTCTTGATCCCCAGGTGCACCCGATCGGCGACGACCTTCTTGGCGATGATCTCTCCGAACCGGGGGTCGGAGCCGATCCCCGCGCCCAGCAGGACGTTGTACCCGTCGACCTTCATGGGCTTGCCCTTGTCGTCGAGCCGCTGCGGATCACGGGCGGGGATGCCGGTCAGACCGATGTCACAGATCTGATACTGGGCGCACGCGTTGGGGCAGCCGGTGAAGCTGATCATCAGCGGTTGGTCCAGCTGCGTGTTTTCTTCAAGCCATTGCAGGACGCGCCCGGCTCGGTGCTTGGTCTCGACCACCGCCAGGTTGCAGAACTCACTGCCGGTGCAACTGATCAGTGAAGATCGCAGCGCGTGCCCCGCCGGAGGTAGCCCGGCTTCGTCCAACGCGATGCACAGGTCCTCGACGTTCTCTTTGGGCACATCAAGGATCAAGAAGTTTTGCTTGCCGGTTAGGCGGATACGGGATTCTTGACCCGCGATTGGCTTGGCAAACTGCTTGGCCAGCCGTGCCACGTCGGCCATGTTGTGGGCGGTCCACCGGCCCCGCTCGATCGGCACGCCCACGTAATAGAGACCATCTTTTTGTTCGCCCACACCCATATGATCGCTGTGCACCGCGGAAGGGTGTTGGAGGCTGTCGTCGTGTTCGAGCCGATACCCGAGGATTTCTTCGATCTTGTCGCGGGTCCACTGCCAGCCCTGATCAGCGACCAGGAACTTGAGCCTGGCGCGGGTGCGCTTCTCCCGGTACCCGTAATCGCGGAACAAGATCGCGATCGCGCGGCATACGTCCATCACCTGGTTGGGCTCGACAAACACCCGTATCGGCTGGCCGAAGTGCGGGGTCGACGATAAGCCGCCCCCCACCAACAGCCCGTACCCGACCCGGCCGTCGGACCGCTTGGCCCCGTAGAGCCCGATATCGTTGATCTGCGGCTGGTGGCAGTGGATGTGGCAGCCCCCCAGCGCGGTTTTAAACTTACGCGGCAGGTTCGAGAATTCCTTTCCGCCGGCTTTGTACATCGCCGCCACGTCACGGACCGCTTGGGACGAATCGATGATCTCCTGCTTAGCCACCCCCGCCAAAGGGCAGCCGACCACGTTCCGGGGCACGTCGCCGCAGGAGAACTGGCTGTCCATCCCCACGGTGGCGAGTTTCTCGAAGACCGGCTTGATGTCGCTGATGGTCAGCCAGTGCAGCTGGATGGTCTGGCGGGTCGTGATGTCGCCGAAACCACGAGCGTATTGATCGCAGATCTCACTGATCGCTAGCAGCTGGCTGGGGCTGATCTGTCCGCCGGGGATTTTGATCCGCAGCATGAAGTGGCCGACGTTGGGCTTCTGGCGGTAGACCCCAAACCATTTAAACCGCTGCTCCAGGTCGCCGGCTTCGATCGCGTCATAGTCGCCCTGCTCGGAGTAGCGATAGAGATCAGCAAGGACCTCGAGACCGTCTTTGTCCTGTTTTATCTGTTCGACTTTGTTCAGTTTCCCGGTCGTGGGCATGATTCATTACCTCATCTATATGATAGTAGCGTCCTATGCGATAGGCGAAATACGCCGGCCATTGGCCGAGGCAGTGACCAGGGTCAATGCATATGAACGAAAGCGTATGAAGCAGATGTGATTAGGGGTGCATCAATAAACGAACACCGCTTCTCACACACGTTCTGAGGATGGCGAGAATTTTTCTCTATCCGAACACATAGCTGCGGGCTGGCGACCCGCAGCTAGATATTTAGTCCCAGGATGTGGTGGTGCGGGGATGGATCGAGCTCGGGCTCGGCCATGCCGAGCCTAGAGCAACTGGCGTAATTAATCTTGAATAGTCGATAAGTGTAATTTCTGGCAAGGAGGCCTCGTCATGGCGTATTCGATGGACTTGCGGCAGCGTGTGGTGGCGGCGGTGGAATCGGGGGACTCGATCGCATCGGTGGCACGGCGGTTTTCCGTCACGTGGCCGACGGTGCGTGATTGGCCAGATCGGGCCCGTGGCGGCGAGTTGATGGCGGGCACACCGGGGCCAAGGGATCGGTGAAGCTCACGGCGGACGATGAGCAGCGGATGCGTCAAGCGGTCGCGGCGCAGCCGGGCATCACCGCCAAACAATTGATGGCGAGGCTGAGTGTCCCCGTGGTGGAGTCCACCGTCTGTCGGGCGTTGAAGCGGCTGGGGCTGTCGCTCAAAAGAAGTCGCTGATCGCCGCCGAGCAAGATCGCCCCGACGTGGCCCAACGCCGCCACAACTTCACGATCGCCCGTCGGTTCATCGATCCGGGGAGTCGGGTGTTTCTCGATGAATCCGGAGCCAAGACGAACATGACGCGTCGGTATGGCTGGTCGTCGATGGGTCAACGTTGCGTCGATCACACGCCCCACGGCCATTGGAAAACGGTGACGATGCTTAGCGTCATCCGACTCGAGGGGGTGGTTCAAGACGCGACGATCGTGCTCGACGGGCCGATGAACAGCGAGACGTTCCTGGCCTACACCCAACAGTGCCTGGCCCCGGCGTTGCGTCGCGGCGACATCGTGGTGATGGACAACCTGTCGAGCCACAAGGTCAAGGGTGTGCGTGAGGCGATCGAGGCGGCGGGGGCTGAGGCGTGGTATCTGCCGCCGTATTCGCCGGACCTGAACCCGATCGAGAAGTTGTGGTCGAAGGTCAAGGCGTGGTTGTGTCGCGTGGGGGCCAAGACGTTGGACACGCTGACCGAGGTCATCGCCGACGCCCTGCGAGCCGTTCATGCCACTGAATGCAGAAACTACTTTGAATTGTATTAGTTAAGACTTCATCTGACGCTTCCGTTAATCTTTGTTTCTCACAGAAGGAGACCGTCAGATGACCACCGACCAGAAGATCATTGCCAACAAAGTGGGGTTGCTCAAGCTGGCCCAGGCGCTGGGCAGCGTGTCGCGGGCGTGCAAGGTGATGGGGTATTCCCGGGATAGCTTCTACCGGTTCAAGCAGCTCTACGACCAGGGCGGGGAGTTGGCCCTTCAAGAGATCAGCCGCAAGAAGCCGATCCTGGCCAACCGCGTCGACCCCGAGATCGAGCAAGCCGTGGTCGCGTTCGCGATCGAGCAGCCCGCTTACGGGCAGGTGCGGGTGTCGAACGAACTCAAGAAGCAAGGCAAGCTCATCTCACCGGGCGGGGTGCGAAGCGTGTGGCTGCGGCATGATCTTGAGACGTTCAAGAAGCGACTCAAGGCACTCGAAGCCAAGATGGCTCAGGACCCCGACCACACCGTGCTGACCGAAGCCCAGGTCGTGGCGTTGGAAAAAGCCAAGCAAGACAAGCAGGCCCACGGTGAAATTGAAACCGAACACCCCGGCTACCTCGGGGCTCAAGACACGTATTACGTGGGCACGATCAAGGGCGTGGGCCGGATCTATCAGCAGACGTTTATCGATACGTATACGCGGGTGGCGCACGCAAAGCTCTATGATCGCAAGAACGCCCTCGTGGCCGCGGATCTGCTCAACGACCGGGTGATCCCGTGGTACGAACAGCACGACGTGGACCTGCTACGCATCCTCACCGACCGCGGCACGGAGTACTGCGGGAATCGTGAGCACCACGAATATCAGCTGTACCTGGCGATCGAGGACATCGATCACACCAAGACCAAAGCCCGAAGCCCGCAGACCAACGGGATCTGCGAACGGCTGCACAAGACGATGCAGGACGAGTTTTATAGCATCGCGTTCCGCAAGAAGATCTACACGAGCCTCGAAGAACTCCAAGCCGACTTGGATGCGTGGCTGGTGACGTACAATGAACAGCGACCCCACAGCGGCCGCTACTGTTACGGCAAGACCCCGATGGCGACGTTCAAGGACTCGATCCCGCTGGCCCACGCCAAGCGGCTCGATGGCTCTTCTCTAGAAGGGGTTCGGGTGAGCGAAGCGAACGAGAGCCAAGCCGAGGATCTGGGCGTCACCCAAGGCGCGATCGAGGCGCGGACGAAAGACACTCGAAGCGGCAGTCTTGCTGTTGCCAGATAACTCTCGCGTGTCAGATGAAGTGGTGGCTAGTACAGGTAATGATCACGGCGGTCGTAGACTCACGCCCAAGTACCTCCACCGCGTCCTCACCAATCCGCTCTACCTCGGGAGGATCGTCCACAAAGACAAAACCTGGAAAGGCCAGCACGACCCGATCACCCCCCGGAAGTTATGGGATTAGGTTCAGCAAGCCATCGACAAGCAGCAGGGGCAGACCCCAGGGCCGTTTAATTCTCTGTTGGTGATCCTCGGATGAGTGCAAGGGCTTCGTGGGGTTGGGCGGCGTAGCGTCGCAAGGCGGCGGCTTTATTCTTCCAGCCGGCGTGGTTGAGAACCGTCACAGCCAAGTTGCGGATCGCCGCGAGGTTCTGCGGAGCCTGGCCGGTCCGCACACGGCAGGCGTCTTCCCCAAACGTCACGTCCCGGACGTAGTGCAAGCGGTTTTCGATCCCCCAGTGGCCGCGGGTGAGTTCAAGCAAGCGGGTGGCATCGGCTCGATCCCGCGAGAGGCTGGTGATCCCGTAGGCCACTTCCGTTGTGGTCTGATTTCGGACCGTGCGGGTGCGTTCGAGTCGAAAGACCTGCTTGACCCCCGGCCAGTCCAGGTAGCCGTTGAGGGCGGTGGTGCTGGTGAGCTTGCGGGCTTCGATCCGGCCGTGGCCCTTGTTGAGGCTTGAAGCGGTCTGCTGTTCTTGGCGGCTCAGCCGCTGCTCACGCTCAGAACTCGGGGCGTCGTCGTGGGGTTTGAACGCGTCGGCGATCGCTTCTTGGAGTTGAGCTTGGTTGGCCTTGACGGCCCAGAGATAATCCCCTTTTTCTTGAGGATTTTCCGCGATAGATCCTTCTGGCAAAACATCGCGTCGCCCGTGACCACCGCCCCTTGCACGTCGATCACATCCAACATCGCCAGGGCGGTCTTGTGCTCGTTGGTGGAAGCCGCCACCGCCATCTGACCGATCGCCGCTTGAGCTTCGTGTGCGTAAGCCGCCAGCAGGTGGATCCCCGGCAGTGGCTCGCCTTGTGTACCGCATAGCCGCTTGCCGTCGACCGCGATCGCCTTCCACCCGGCGATCCGACGACCCCCCAGCCAGCGGCGGATCGCCCGCTCGAACATCGTCGTGTCGAGCACTTTGAACACATTGTGGAACGTGGCTTTGCACGGCGAGCGATCCCGGGTAAACCCCAGCAGCCGCGTGAATGGCTCTCCGCGATCCCGGGCAAACTGGGCGATCGCCTCGAGGCTGCGTGCCCCCCCGAGCATCGCCACCGTGGTCAGCGTCAAGATCGCCGACAACGGGTGACGACGTCCCGACGGATTCCGTGGGTCCGGGATCTCGCTAAACACAACAGATAACGGTTGATCGGACATCGTCAGGTCCTCCATGACCTCAGGGGCTAACGCCAAACTCTACCTTAATCTCATCGGCTATCCCTACGACAGAGAATTAAACGGCCCTGGGGCAGACCCGTCACCGCTGGACCCACCCCCACCTGCTCCAAGGTAAACTCCGAACCCACGAAAATTTTGCGTATCTGTTTAGCGTCTAGCCAGGCACGGGAGGGCGTTGGATTTTGAAATTCTGATCTGCTGATCGCGGTCTATAATCGGCCATCGATATAAAGGGATAAGATGGCGTTCGAAGGGCTGGGGTGCCCGCTTCACCATCGGTCAGGACGACACGACAGGAACAGCCAGGATGGCTCGACCCACCTACGATCAACTGCTTGAAATCATCGCCGAGAAAGACCGGCAGATCCTGCGACTCGAGAAGCGTGTGGCTCAACTCGAAGCTCGGGCCGGCCAACTCGAACAACGCCTCGAACAAGCCACGCGTTCGACCCAACGCCAAGCCGCGCCGTTCTCCAAGGGATCGCCCAAAACCCAGCCCAAGAAGCCCGGCCGCAAGGCGGGCAAGGCGTACGGCCCCAAAGCCCATCGGCCCCCACCCCCGCAACCCCCCGACGAGGTCATCGACGTGCCGTTGACCCCGCGGTGTCCCGGCTGCGGCGGCGAGGCCCAAGAAGATCACGTGACCCATCAGTTCCAGGTCGAGATCCCCCGCCGGCCGGTGGTGCGACGTTTCGACCTGCACGTGGGTTCATGCACGCGGTGTGGTCGACGCCTTCACCCCCGCCACCCGTTGCAGACCTCAGATGCCACGGGGGCGGCGGCCTCCCAGCTGGGGCCGGACCTTCAAGCCATGATCGTCCTGATGAAGGACAAGTACGGGCTGAGTTATGGCGACATCCAAGGCTTGCTCAAGCAGGTCTTCGGGATCTCGATCACCCGTGGCGGTGCGACGCACGTCGTGCTACGTACGGCCCGACGCGGTCAATCTGTTTACGACGGCCTGCGTGACGTGGTGCGTCACAGCGACACGGTTTACCCCGATGAAACCGGCTGGAAAGTCGGCGGATGGCTGCAGTGGATGTGGGTGTTCGTGACGAAGAAAGTCACGCTGTATGTCATCCGCCCCAGCCGCGGCGGCGAGGTGGTGCGGGACGTGTTGGGCAAGGACTATGCCGGGCGGATGATCCACGACGGCTGGTCGCCTTACGATTCTTTGGAACAGGCCACGCATCAGCAATGCTTGGCGCATCTGCTTCGGCGGACGGGCATGTTGCTGGAGCAAGCCACGCGTGGGGCGGTGCGTTTCCCGCGGAAGGTCAAGGCGTTGTTGCTCGATGCGCTGCGTCTTCGTGATCGACGCGACGCGGGAACGATCAGCGAGCATGGCTTGGCCTGTGCCCGCGGGCGATTGCGTAAGCGGTTGGACCGCTTGCTGGCTTGGCGTCTATCGCATCGTGGCAACCGAACGTTTCGCAATCACCTGGCTCGCCACGCCGATGAGATCCTCACGTTTCTGTATGAACCGGGGATCGAAGCGACCAACTGGCCCGCCGAGCAGGCGATCCGCCCGGCGGTGGTCAACCGCAAGGTCTTCGGCGGCAACCGTACGGCTGCGGGTGCTCGTGCTCAGGAAATTCTGGGCAGCGTCCTGACGACTTGTGATCAACACGCCCACGACGCGTTGGCTTTTCTGTCCCACCTCCTGCGTGCTGCCTCCGATCAGCACCCCGATCACCTGAGACGACTCATCTCAACCGCCCAGATTCAACCGGCTAACCGCTAAACAGATACCATTATCCTAAAACCACCGTTATCAACCAACCACAATCTCGCTGGCCCGGTAATCTAGAGCGTTTTGCGTCAATAATCGCCATATCCGCAAGAGGTGAAGTAGTTTTGGCACTCGGTGGGCGTGACGTCTGTCAGGGCATCGGCGATGGCGTCTTGGAGCGTGCCGAAGGTCTTGGCGGCGACGCGGCGTAGCCACGCCTTGACCTTGCTCCACAGCTTCTCGATCGGGTTCAGGTCCGGGCTGTACGGGGGCAGGTACCCCAGGTCGGCGTCGACGGCCTCGATCGCTTCGCGCACCGCGGCGGCTTGGTGACTCGAGAGATTGTCCATCACGACCACGTCACCCGGGCGCAACGACGGGGCCAAGAACTGCTGGGTGTAGGCCAGGAACGTCGCCGAGTTCATCGGGCCATCGACCACGACCGTCGCACCTTGGATCACCCCGTCGAGCCGGATCGCGCTGAGCATCGTGAGCGTCTTCCAGCGGCCGTGCGGGGTGCGGTCCACGCAACGCTGCCCGATCGGCGACCAGCCATACAGCCGGGTCATATCCGTCTTGGCCCCAGATTCGTCGAGGAAAACCAGATGGGCCGGGTCCACGAACCGCCGGGCGATCGTGAAGTTGTGGCGGCGTTGGGCCACGTCGGGGCGATCTTGCTCGGCGGCGATCAGCGACTTCTTTTGAGCGACAGCCCCAGCCGCTTCAACGCCCGGCACACCGTCGATTCCACGACGCCCAGGTTCAGCATCGCCCTCAACTGCTTGGCCGTGATCCCCGGCTTGGCCGCCACCGCCTCACGCATCCGTTGCTCATCGGCCGCCGTAAGCTTGACCGACCCCTTGGGCCCCGGCACCCCCGGCGTCAACACGCCCCGGCGGTGCCGATCACACCAGTCGCGAACCGTCGACCTCGCCACCCGAAACTGTCGTGATACCCCCGTGATCGTCTGACCCGACTCGGCGGCCCATACCACCCGCTTACGTAGATCCATCGAATACGCCATGACCTTGGCCTCCTTGCCAGAAATCTCTCTTATCGGCCAGCGGCGATTAATTACGCCAAGCGCTCTAATCCCGGTTATTTATTGAGACGGAGTTCTGCCACTACTTCTGGGATAATGTTTCGACAGCGATCTAATTCTGTTCGTAACGATTCAAGGCACTTCGAAATATCGGTCAGGTCGTTATCTCTACCCATGGTTTCTAGGCGATACGCCAGTTCTCGTACCCCTGTCGCGGAAACATTAGATGCCGCACCTTTGAGTGTGTGGGCGGTTGTGGCCAATCCCATTGCATCACCGCTTGCTGCCAGTTGGACGAGCTGATCGAGTTGTTCGATGGACTGATGCCCAAACTTGTCAAGTACACGAGCCAACAACTGGGTATTGCCTAGACACCTGTTTAGCGCCTCCTCAACGTTGATGCAGCTATCGACGGAGGTATGTTGAGGTACAGGGTACGCTTGGCCATCATCATTATATGCGGGCCTATTAGGCTCATTGCCACAGGAATCTAGATGTTTCTCAATCGTTTGAATGAGGTGGTCTGGATTAATCGGCTTGGTTACGTAGTCATCCATGCCCGCTTCGATACATCTTTCCCGATCGCCTTTCATCGCGTTTGCGGTGAGCGCGACAATCGGCAATCTCCCGTCCGGGCGATATCGAAGACTTCCCTTAACCTCGAGAGAACGGATCTGTTTTGTGGCTTCAAACCCGTCCATCTCCGGCATCTGACAGTCCATGAGGATCAGGTCGTAGTCCCTTTCAAGCACCGCTTCGACCGCCTGCTTTCCTGACACCGCAACATCGTGTGCGTACCCTTTCTCGGACAAGATCGCTGCGGCGATGAGCTGATTGACCTCGTTGTCCTCTACTAGCAAGACGGTCGCTTTTGAAGACGACATCGGTGAGCCTGGTATTGGTGTTCCCGAGGCAAGGGTTTTCGATTCCTCGGTTTCCTCGGATCCAGCGTTATTGATCACGACCCTGGGCGGCTGAGTTAGAAGCTCGACCATCGCATTGAACAGTTGCAATTGATTCACTGGCTTGGTGAGGCAGCTGGCGACCCCCGCCTCGAACAACTTGGCTTGGTCCTGGGGATCTTCGATCGACCGAAGCAATATGACTGGAACTCTAGTTTTGTTGTGAACTTCGCTAAGCCAACGGGCTATCTCGATCGGATTGATCCGTTGATCAATATCAACACCTGTTGCTTCGGGCCTGAAATCCAGGATCACCAAAGCAAAGGGTTCGGCTTCTTGAACAGCCAAATGGATCTTTTCTAAGCATTGCGTTGTGTTGCGAGCTTGCTCCGCGAGGACACCCCAGCAACTGAGCTGCTCGATCAGAAATTCACGAGTCGTCTCGTGATCACTCGCGACGAGTACCCGGATCCCTCGAAGGGTTGTCTCCGTTGTTGGAGTGGCTTCGGGAGACTTCTGCTTGCCTAGCTTGACGGTAAACCAGAACGTCGAACCTTTGCCTTCACTACTGTTTACCCCGATACAACCGCTCATCAGATTGACGAGTCGTTTCGAAATCGCCAGACCGAGGCCGGTCCCGCCGAACCGACGGCTCATCGATGAATCAACCTGTGAGAACGATTTAAAAAGTCGGTCTTTACGGTCAGCCGGGACCCCGATGCCTGTATCACTGACCATGAACCGAATCAAGACGTCCGTTTCGTTATCTTCCTCGACCAATAAGCGGACGACGACTTCACCTTGCTCCGTAAATTTGATGGCGTTGTTCACTAGATTACCCAGGACCTGACTCAATCGATTAGGGTCGCCAATGACGGTGGTGGGCACCGGAGGGGTCACGGCGCAGATCAGTTCTAATCCCTTGTGCGTTGCTCTCTGCGCGTAGGTCTGCATCCAGCTGTACACAGACTCTCGCAGGTTAAACGATACGTGTTCGAGCTCGACCTTATCAGCTTCGATCTTGGAGAAGTCGAGGATATTGTTGATAAGAGTCAGCTGGGCATCTGCGGAGGTCTTGGCAATCTCGACATAATGGCGCGGCTTGGGAGACAGATCTTCACCTAATAATAGGTTGATCATCCCGATTACACCGTTCATCGGCGTGCGGATCTCGTGACTCATGGTGGCGAGGAACTCGCTCTTGGCCCGGCTGCCGGCTTCAGCAGCCTCCTTGGCTTCACGAAGCTCAGCCGTGCGTTGTTCAACCCGCTTCTCGAGCTCGTCTCGGCCACGTTTGAGTTGGGTGTTTTGCAGACTAATCTGTTCACGTGATTGTTCCAAGGACGTCACCAGCTTTTCGAGCTGAATATTCTTCAACTCAATCTCTGTGACGTCGTCAAAGGTAACCAGCGCTCCACGTACTTTGTTGTTGGCACCGAAGATCGGTGCAGCGTTAACCATGTACGTGCGTGGATCTTTGTTGTGGGACTTCAATCTCAGCGGCACATCAACGACAGGTCTTCCACTGTTGATCACAGATACCCATGGGTGGTCTGGGCTGCGAGTGGAGGAATCAAGCAGCTCCCAATCCCTTTCCGACAGTTTTTGGCCTTGTAGCGCTGCCTGTGTTATGCCGAGTGACTCGGCGAAAGTTTTGTTGGCTAGCACGATCTGCCCTATTCCGTCTAAGACGACCACACCATCGGGGACGATGTCAAGTATGGCTTGGACCCGCTCGGGGATAACCGATTGAGGATCAAGGAATCTCAACGCTCGACGCAGGAAGATCATGTAGGCTAAAAACCCCAACGCGCCGACAAAAATCGTCATGGAGATGACCGGGTGATTCACCCAGCCGAGAAAGCCTTGTCCATAAATAGACTGGAAGTGAACCTCGATCGTTCCCCATGGTTCCCCATCGTGTAGGATGGGTATACGGACATGGGTCGGTGTGGATTCCTCAGATTCAGTTGCTTGCCAGTTCGACTCATGATCGCCTGTTTGGACCAGCAATTCGCCGTTAGCCGATCGGATCCCAGCGGATACGACCTCAGGATTTTTAGAGATCAGTAGAGGCAGATAGCTCTCGAGACTCTTGATACCATCGGGTCGACCCACGACATCGGCGCAATGCGCCCCGATTGACCTGCAAAGCCGCAACCGGCCTTCAAGGATCGGTTTACTGGGATCGGGATAGACGCCAAGCAGCTGCGCAGCGTAGATCACGCTTAGCGTCAGTGCCACCAAGCCGAAGCTTAGCCGAGTTGCAGTCGATATCCGGCCCATTATCGCAGTTGGTCCCTGAATCCGATCCATTAACCTCACCATATGTGAGGCATGCTTAATTCATGAGCGATTCTAATTCCTTTTCAATATCGTCTTTATCGTCATCATTGTCGCGGTCATCCTCATCTTCCTTTCCGCGGATCGGTCGCCTACGCTCCCATGAATCAAGGACCGGAATTGGATCGACCCATTGCCACATCGGTAGTGTCGACATCAGCGAGGCAAGCCATGTGCCGCCCCTGAGACACCAAATAAGGTAACCCACTGAAAAAGAAGTGGATATACCCACGGCGACCTCAAAAGGCTTGGCTTCCGAACTCGCGGTTTTCTCCATCTGTTGTCCGATTTTTTCGATTTCTCTTTCCAGCCGATCCATAGTCGTCACGGTAAAACCCGTTGATCTTGCTTCATTGCTCCTGATAACAGGCTGATAGGGTTCCTCTGGGACCGTAATGACAACGCCGTTGTCCGAGCTATCGTCTGTTGTGTCATTTATCTCCGGCTTTGGAACCGCTTCAGATTCGTCGTCTTGAGACTGCCCCTGATCGTCGACGGATGTCTCCTCGTCGGTCATATCCTCGGGATCAGGTTCTGGATCAGGTTCCTCATTATCAGGCTCTTTCGGCTCAACAGTCGGCTCATCCGGCGGCGGGTCCTCATCGACAACCAAGCCATCGCCGTCATTCCGAGGCCTCCGAGGCTCTGTAGTTGCTTCGTTATCAGAAGTCGTTGAGTCATTTCTATCAACGGGAGTAACTGGGGGCTGAGGCGGCCGTCTGATCCCTGGGTCAGTGATGGGATCATCTTGGTCATTATTAGGGGTGTTGGTATCAATGACGGGATCAAGCGGCATTTCGTTGACATCCGTAACCGTAACAGTGATCGTCTTGGAAACGATCGCCGCTCCATCGTTGACCTGGATATCGATCTCATAAACATTGTCTGCATTGGCGTCACCAGGCAGCTCAAAGTCCGGAGCAATACCAAAGGTCACGGCACCGGTCTCGCTATTGATATCAAAAAGGTTATCGTCCGCACCGGCCCCGGTGATGCTCCAAGTAAATGTATCGGCCGGGATGTCGTCGTCTGTGGCGGTGACAAATCCAACGACCATCTGATTCTCTGCTGCGTTTAGGTTCGTGGTAACAATCACTGGCGGGTCGTTGACGGGTGTGACGGCGATCTGTGCGGTGACACTGCCCACCGATTCGGCGTTGAGGTTGTCCTGAGCGACGACTTGGAATGCGTTCAGCGTGCCGTGGGCGTCGGGGTCGGGTGTCCAGTAGGCGTGGTTCGTGGCGTCGAGGGTGTCGTTGGTGGACGGTGCCCAGGCCGTGGCCGTGCCCGAACTGGTGCCGATCAACAGCGTGCCGCTGGCCACCGACTGGACCACGAACGCGTCGACCGTCCCGTCCACGTCGGCCTCGTCGCCCTGGGCTTTCAACGCCGCCAGGGTGATCTCCACCTGGGTGTCCTCGTTGGTCGTGTCGACCACACCCGCGAAGCCGGTGAGCGTGGGCGGGTCGTTGACCGCGGTGACGGACACCTGGGCGGTGACCGGTCCCACCGATTCGGCCCCGGTGTTGTCCTGAGCGACGACTTGGAATGCGTTAAGCGTGCCGTGGGCGTCGGGGTCGGGTGTCCAGTAGGCGTGGTTCGTGGCGTCGAGGGTGTCGTTGGTGGACGGTGCCCACGCCGTGGCCGTGCCCGAACTGGTGCCGATCAACAGCGTGCCGCTGGCCACCGACTGGACCACGAACGCGTCGACCGTCCCGTCCACGTCGGCCTCGTCGCCCTGGGCTTTCAACTCCGCCAGGGTGATCTCCACCTGCGTGTCCTCGTTGGTCGTGTCAATCACACCGGCGAAGCCGGTGAGCGTGGGCGGGTCGTTGACCGCGGTGACGGACACCTGGGCGGTGACCGGTCCCACCGATTCGGCCCCGGTGTTGTCCTGAGCGACGACTTGGAATGCGTTCAGCGTGCCGTGGGCGTCGGGGTCGGGTGTCCAGTAGGCGTGGTTCGTGGCGTCGAGGGTGTCGTTGGTGGACGGTGCCCAGGCCGTGGCCGTGCCCGAACTGGTGCCGATCAACAGCGTGCCGCTGGCCACCGACTGGACCACGAACGCGTCGACCGTCCCGTCGACGTCGGCCTCGTCGCCCTGGGCTTTCAACGCCGCCAGGGTGATCTCCACCTGCGTGTCCTCGTTGGTCGTGTCAATCACACCGGCGAAGCCGGTGAGCGTGGGCGGGTCGTTGACCGCGGTGACGGACACCTGGGCGGTGACCGGTCCCACCGATTCGGCCCCGGTGTTGTCCTGAGCGACGACTTGGAATGCGTTAAGCGTGCCGTGGGCGTCGGGGTCGGGTGTCCAGTAGGCGTGGTTCGTGGCGTCGACCGTGTCGTTGGTGGACGGTGCCCACGCCGTGGCCGTGCCCGAACTGGTGCCGATCAACAGCGTGCCGCTGGCCACCGACTGGACCACGAACGCGTCGACCGTCCCGTCCACGTCGGCCTCGTCGCCCTGGGCTTTCAACTCCGCCAGGGTGATCTCCACCTGCGTGTCCTCGTTGGTCGTGTCAATCACACCGGCGAAGCCGGTGAGCGTGGGCGGGTCGTTGACCGCGGTGACGGACACCTGGGCGGTGACCGGTCCCACCGATTCGGCCCCGGTGTTGTCCTGAGCGACGACTTGGAATGCGTTCAGCGTGCCGTGGGCGTCGGGGTCGGGTGTCCAGTAGGCGTGGTTCGTGGCGTCGAGGGTGTCGTTGGTGGACGGTGCCCAGGCCGTGGCCGTGCCCGAACTGGTGCCGATCAACAGCGTGCCGCTGGCCACCGACTGGACCACGAACGCGTCGACCGTCCCGTCGACGTCGGCCTCGTCGCCCTGGGCTTTCAACTCCGCCAGGGTGATCTCCACCTGCGTGTCCTCGTTGGTCGTGTCAATCACACCGGCGAAGCCGGTGAGCGTGGGCGGGTCGTTGACCGCGGTGACGGACACCTGGGCGGTGACCGGTCCCACCGATTCGGCCCCGGTGTTGTCCTGAGCGACGACTTGGAATGCGTTCAGCGTGCCGTGGGCGTCGGGGTCGGGTGTCCAGTAGGCGTGGTTCGTGGCGTCGAGGGTGTCGTTGGTGGACGGTGCCCACGCCGTGGCCGTGCCCGAACTGGTGCCGATCAACAGCGTGCCGCTGGCCACCGACTGGACCACGAACGCGTCGACCGTCCCGTCCACGTCGGCCTCGTCGCCCTGGGCTTTCAACGCCGCCAGGGTGATCTCCACCTGGGTGTCCTCGTTGGTCGTGTCGACCACACCCGCGAAGCCGGTGAGCGTGGGCGGGTCGTTGACCGCGGTGACGGACACCTGGGCGGTGACCGGTCCCACCGATTCGGCCCCGGTGTTGTCCTGAGCGACGACTTGGAATGCGTTAAGCGTGCCGTGGGCGTCGGGGTCGGGTGTCCAGTAGGCGTGGTTCGTGGCGTCGAGGGTGTCGTTGGTGGACGGTGCCCACGCCGTGGCCGTGCCCGAACTGGTGCCGATCAACAGCGTGCCGCTGGCCACCGACTGGACCACGAACGCGTCGACCGTCCCGTCCACGTCGGCCTCGTCGCCCTGGGCTTTCAACTCCGCCAGGGTGATCTCCACCTGCGTGTCCTCGTTGGTCGTGTCAATCACACCGGCGAAGCCGGTGAGCGTGGGCGGGTCGTTGACCGCGGTGACGGACACCTGGGCGGTGACCGGTCCCACCGATTCGGCCCCGGTGTTGTCCTGAGCGACGACTTGGAATGCGTTAAGCGTGCCGTGGGCGTCGGGGTCGGGTGTCCAGTAGGCGTGGTTCGTGGCGTCGAGGGTGTCGTTGGTGGACGGTGCCCAGGCCGTGGCCGTGCCCGAACTGGTGCCGATCAACAGCGTGCCGCTGGCCACCGACTGGACCACGAACGCGTCGACCGTCCCGTCCACGTCGGCCTCGTTCCCCTGGGCTTTCAACGCCGCCAGGGTGATCTCCACCTGCGTGTCCTCGTTGGTCGTGTCAATCACACCGGCGAAGCCGGTGAGCGTGGGCGGGTCGTTGACCGCGGTGACGGACACCTGGGCGGTGACCGGTCCCACCGATTCGGCCCCGGTGTTGTCCTGAGCGACGACTTGGAATGCGTTAAGCGTGCCGTGGGCGTCGGGGTCGGGTGTCCAGTAGGCGTGGTTCGTGGCGTCGAGGGTGTCGTTGGTGGACGGTGCCCACGCCGTGGCCGTGCCCGAACTGGTGCCGATCAACAGCGTGCCGCTGGCCACCGACTGGACCACGAACGCGTCGACCGTCCCGTCCACGTCGGCCTCGTCGCCCTGGGCTTTCAACTCCGCCAGGGTGATCTCCACCTGCGTGTCCTCGTTGGTCGTGTCAATCACACCGGCGAAGCCGGTGAGCGTGGGCGGGTCGTTGACCGCGGTGACGGACACCTGGGCGGTGACCGGTCCCACCGATTCGGCCCCGGTGTTGTCCTGAGCGACGACTTGGAATGCGTTAAGCGTGCCGTGGGCGTCGGGGTCGGGTGTCCAGTAGGCGTGGTTCGTGGCGTCGACCGTGTCGTTGGTGGACGGTGCCCAGGCCGTGGCCGTGCCCGAACTGGTGCCGATCAACAGCGTGCCGCTGGCCACCGACTGGACCACGAACGCGTCGACCGTCCCGTCCACGTCCGCCTCGTTCCCCTGGGCTTTCAACGCCGCCAGGGTGATCTCCACCTGGGTGTCCTCGTTGGTCGTGTCGACCACACCGGCGAAGCCGGTGAGCGTGGGCGGGTCGTTGACCGCGGTGACGGACACCTGGGCGGTGACCGGTCCCACCGATTCGGCCCCGGTGTTGTCCTGAGCGACGACTTGGAATGCGTTCAGCGTGCCGTGGGCGTCGGGGTCGGGTGTCCAGTAGGCGTGGTTCGTGGCGTCGACCGTGTCGTTGGTGGACGGTGCCCAGGCCGTGGCCGTGCCCGAACTGGTGCCGATCAACAGCGTGCCGCTGGCCACCGACTGGACCACGAACGCGTCGACCGTCCCGTCCACGTCCGCCTCGTTCCCCTGGGCTTTCAACGCCGCCAGGGTGATCTCCACCTGCGTGTCCTCGTTGGTCGTGTCGACCACACCGGCGAAGCCGGTGAGCGTGGGCGGGTCGTTGACCGCGGTGACGGACACCTGGGCGGTGACCGGTCCCACCGATTCGGCCCCGGTGTTGTCCTGAGCGACGACTTGGAATGCGTTAAGCGTGCCGTGGGCGTCGGGGTCGGGTGTCCAGTAGGCGTGGTTCGTGGCGTCGACCGTGTCGTTGGTGGACGGTGCCCAGGCCGTGGCCGTGCCCGAACTGGTGCCGATCAACAGCGTGCCGCTGGCCACCGACTGGACCACGAACGCGTCGACCGTCCCGTCCACGTCCGCCTCGTCGCCCTGGGCTTTCAACGCCGCCAGGGTGATCTCCACCTGGGTGTCCTCGTTGGTCGTGTCGACCACACCCGCGAAGCCGGTGAGCGTGGGCGGGTCGTTGACCGCGGTGACGGACACCTGGGCGGTGACCGGTCCCACCGATTCGGCCCCGGTGTTGTCCTGAGCGACGACTTGGAATGCGTTAAGCGTGCCGTGGGCGTCGGGGTCGGGTGTCCAGTAGGCGTGGTTCGTGGCGTCGAGGGTGTCGTTGGTGGACGGTGCCCACGCCGTGGCCGTGCCCGAACTGGTGCCGATCAACAGCGTGCCGCTGGCCACCGACTGGACCACGAACGCGTCGACCGTCCCGTCCACGTCGGCCTCGTCGCCCTGGGCTTTCAACTCCGCCAGGGTGATCTCCACCTGCGTGTCCTCGTTGGTCGTGTCAATCACACCGGCGAAGCCGGTGAGCGTGGGCGGGTCGTTGACCGCGGTGACGGACACCTGGGCGGTGACCGGTCCCACCGATTCGGCCCCGGTGTTGTCCTGAGCGACGACTTGGAATGCGTTCAGCGTGCCGTGGGCGTCGGGGTCGGGTGTCCAGTAGGCGTGGTTCGTGGCGTCGAGGGTGTCGTTGGTGGACGGTGCCCACGCCGTGGCCGTGCCCGAACTGGTGCCGATCAACAGCGTGCCGCTGGCCACCGACTGGACCACGAACGCGTCGACCGTCCCGTCCACGTCCGCCTCGTTCCCCTGGGCTTTCAACTCCGCCAGGGTGATCTCCACCTGCGTGTCCTCGTTGGTCGTGTCAATCACACCGGCGAAGCCGGTGAGCGTGGGCGGGTCGTTGACCGCGGTGACGGACACCTGGGCGGTGACCGGTCCCACCGATTCGGCCCCGGTGTTGTCCTGAGCGACGACTTGGAATGCGTTCAGCGTGCCGTGGGCGTCGGGGTCGGGTGTCCAGTAGGCGTGGTTCGTGGCGTCGACCGTGTCGTTGGTGGACGGTGCCCAGGCCGTGGCCGTGCCCGAACTGGTGCCGATCAACAGCGTGCCGCTGGCCACCGACTGGACCACGAACGCGTCGACCGTCCCGTCCACGTCCGCCTCGTTCCCCTGGGCTTTCAACGCCGCCAGGGTGATCTCCACCTGCGTGTCCTCGTTGGTCGTGTCGACCACACCCGCGAAGCCGGTGAGCGTGGGCGGGTCGTTGACCGCGGTGACGGACACCTGGGCGGTGACCGGTCCCACCGATTCGGCCCCGGTGTTGTCCTGAGCCACGACTTGGAATGCGTTCAGCGTGCCGTGGGCGTCGGGGTCGGGTGTCCAGTAGGCGTGGTTCGTGGCGTCGACCGTGTCGTTGGTGGACGGTGCCCAGGCCGTGGCCGTGCCCGAACTGGTGCCGATCAACAGCGTGCCGCTGGCCACCGACTGGACCACGAACGCGTCGACCGTCCCGTCCACGTCCGCCTCGTTCCCCTGGGCTTTCAACGCCGCCAGGGTGATCTCCACCTGGGTGTCCTCGTTGGTCGTGTCGACCACACCGGCGAAGCCGGTGAGTGTGGGCGGGTCGTTGACCGCGGTGACGGACACCTGGGCGGTGACCGGTCCCACCGATTCGGCCCCGGTGTTGTCCTGAGCGACGACTTGGAATGCGTTCAGCGTGCCGTGGGCGTCGGGGTCGGGTGTCCAGTAGGCGTGGTTCGTGGCGTCGAGGGTGTCGTTGGTGGACGGTGCCCACGCCGTGGCCGTGCCCGAACTGGTGCCGATCAACAGCGTGCCGCTGGCCACCGACTGGACCACGAACGCGTCGACCGTCCCGTCGACGTCGGCCTCGTCGCCCTGGGCTTTCAACGCCGCCAGGGTGATCTCCACCTGCGTGTCCTCGTTGGTCGTGTCAATCACACCCGCGAAGCCGGTGAGCGTGGGCGGGTCGTTGACCGCGGTGACGGACACCTGGGCGGTGACCGGTCCCACCGATTCGGCCCCGGTGTTGTCCTGAGCGACGACTTGGAATGCGTTAAGCGTGCCGTGGGCGTCGGGGTCGGGTGTCCAGTAGGCGTGGTTCGTGGCGTCGACCGTGTCGTTGGTGGACGGTGCCCAGGCCGTGGCCGTGCCCGAACTGGTGCCGATCAACAGCGTGCCGCTGGCCACCGACTGGACCACGAACGCGTCGACCGTCCCGTCCACGTCCGCCTCGTTCCCCTGGGCTTTCAACGCCGCCAGGGTGATCTCCACCTGCGTGTCCTCGTTGGTCGTGTCGACCACACCCGCGAAGCCGGTGAGCGTGGGCGGGTCGTTGACCGCGGTGACGGACACCTGGGCGGTGACCGGTCCCACCGATTCGGCCCCGGTGTTGTCCTGAGCGACGACTTGGAATGCGTTAAGCGTGCCGTGGGCGTCGGGGTCGGGTGTCCAGTAGGCGTGGTTCGTGGCGTCGACCGTGTCGTTGGTGGACGGTGCCCAGGCCGTGGCCGTGCCCGAACTGGTGCCGATCAACAGCGTGCCGCTGGCCACCGACTGGACCACGAACGCGTCGACCGTCCCGTCCACGTCCGCCTCGTTCCCCTGGGCTTTCAACGCCGCCAGGGTGATCTCCACCTGCGTGTCCTCGTTGGTCGTGTCGACCACACCGGCGAAGCCGGTGAGTGTGGGCGGGTCGTTGACCGCGGTGACGGACACCTGGGCGGTGACCGGTCCCACCGATTCGGCCCCGGTGTTGTCCTGAGCGACGACTTGGAATGCGTTCAGCGTGCCGTGGGCGTCGGGGTCGGGTGTCCAGTAGGCGTGGTTCGTGGCGTCGAGGGTGTCGTTGGTGGACGGTGCCCAGGCCGTGGCCGTGCCCGAACTGGTGCCGATCAACAGCGTGCCGCTGGCCACCGACTGGACCACGAACGCGTCGACCGTCCCGTCGACGTCGGCCTCGTCGCCCTGGGCTTTCAACGCCGCCAGGGTGATCTCCACCTGCGTGTCCTCGTTGGTCGTGTCGACCACACCGGCGAAGCCGGTGAGCGTGGGCGGGTCGTTGACCGCGGTGACGGACACCTGGGCGGTGACCGGTCCCACCGATTCGGCCCCGGTGTTGTCCTGAGCGACGACTTGGAATGCGTTCAGCGTGCCGTGGGCGTCGGGGTCGGGTGTCCAGTAGGCGTGGTTCGTGGCGTCGAGGGTGTCGTTGGTGGACGGTGCCCACGCCGTGGCCGTGCCCGAACTGGTGCCGATCAACAGCGTGCCGCTGGCCACCGACTGGACCACGAACGCGTCGACCGTCCCGTCCACGTCCGCCTCGTTCCCCTGGGCTTTCAACTCCGCCAGGGTGATCTCCACCTGCGTGTCCTCGTTGGTCGTGTCAATCACACCGGCGAAGCCGGTGAGCGTGGGCGGGTCGTTGACCGCGGTGACGGACACCTGGGCGGTGACCGGTCCCACCGATTCGGCCCCGGTGTTGTCCTGAGCGACGACTTGGAATGCGTTCAGCGTGCCGTGGGCGTCGGGGTCGGGTGTCCAGTAGGCGTGGTTCGTGGCGTCGACCGTGTCGTTGGTGGACGGTGCCCAGGCCGTGGCCGTGCCCGAACTGGTGCCGATCAACAGCGTGCCGCTGGCCACCGACTGGACCACGAACGCGTCGACCGTCCCGTCGACGTCGGCCTCGTCGCCCTGGGCTTTCAACGCCGCCAGGGTGATCTCCACCTGCGTGTCCTCGTTGGTCGTGTCAATCACACCCGCGAAGCCGGTGAGCGTGGGCGGGTCGTTGACCGCGGTGACGGACACCTGGGCGGTGACCGGTCCCACCGATTCGGCCCCGGTGTTGTCCTGAGCGACGACTTGGAATGCGTTAAGCGTGCCGTGGGCGTCGGGGTCGGGTGTCCAGTAGGCGTGGTTCGTGGCGTCGACCGTGTCGTTGGTGGACGGTGCCCAGGCCGTGGCCGTGCCCGAACTGGTGCCGATCAACAGCGTGCCGCTGGCCACCGACTGGACCACGAACGCGTCGACCGTCCCGTCCACGTCCGCCTCGTTCCCCTGGGCTTTCAACGCCGCCAGGGTGATCTCCACCTGCGTGTCCTCGTTGGTCGTGTCGACCACACCCGCGAAGCCGGTGAGCGTGGGCGGGTCGTTGACCGCGGTGACGGACACCTGGGCGGTGACCGGTCCCACCGATTCGGCCCCGGTGTTGTCCTGAGCGACGACTTGGAATGCGTTAAGCGTGCCGTGGGCGTCGGGGTCGGGTGTCCAGTAGGCGTGGTTCGTGGCGTCGAGGGTGTCGTTGGTGGACGGTGCCCAGGCCGTGGCCGTGCCCGAACTGGTGCCGATCAACAGCGTGCCGCTGGCCACCGACTGGACCACGAACGCGTCGACCGTCCCGTCCACGTCCGCCTCGTTCCCCTGGGCTTTCAACGCCGCCAGGGTGATCTCCACCTGCGTGTCCTCGTTGGTCGTGTCGACCACACCGGCGAAGCCGGTGAGTGTGGGCGGGTCGTTGACCGCGGTGACGGACACCTGGGCGGTGACCGGTCCCACCGATTCGGCCCCGGTGTTGTCCTGAGCGACGACTTGGAATGCGTTCAGCGTGCCGTGGGCGTCGGGGTCGGGTGTCCAGTAGGCGTGGTTCGTGGCGTCGAGGGTGTCGTTGGTGGACGGTGCCCAGGCCGTGGCCGTGCCCGAACTGGTGCCGATCAACAGCGTGCCGCTGGCCACCGACTGGACCACGAACGCGTCGACCGTCCCGTCGACGTCGGCCTCGTCGCCCTGGGCTTTCAACGCCGCCAGGGTGATCTCCACCTGCGTGTCCTCGTTGGTCGTGTCGACCACACCGGCGAAGCCGGTGAGCGTGGGCGGGTCGTTGACCGCGGTGACGGACACCTGGGCGGTGACCGGTCCCACCGATTCGGCCCCGGTGTTGTCCTGAGCGACGACTTGGAATGCGTTCAGCGTGCCGTGGGCGTCGGGGTCGGGTGTCCAGTAGGCGTGGTTCGTGGCGTCGAGGGTGTCGTTGGTGGACGGTGCCCACGCCGTGGCCGTGCCCGAACTGGTGCCGATCAACAGCGTGCCGCTGGCCACCGACTGGACCACGAACGCGTCGACCGTCCCGTCCACGTCCGCCTCGTTCCCCTGGGCTTTCAACTCCGCCAGGGTGATCTCCACCTGCGTGTCCTCGTTGGTCGTGTCAATCACACCGGCGAAGCCGGTGAGCGTGGGCGGGTCGTTGACCGCGGTGACGGACACCTGGGCGGTGACCGGTCCCACCGATTCGGCCCCGGTGTTGTCCTGAGCGACGACTTGGAATGCGTTCAGCGTGCCGTGGGCGTCGGGGTCGGGTGTCCAGTAGGCGTGGTTCGTGGCGTCGACCGTGTCGTTGGTGGACGGTGCCCAGGCCGTGGCCGTGCCCGAACTGGTGCCGATCAACAGCGTGCCGCTGGCCACCGACTGGACCACGAACGCGTCGACCGTCCCGTCCACGTCCGCCTCGTTCCCCTGGGCTTTCAACGCCGCCAGGGTGATCTCCACCTGCGTGTCCTCGTTGGTCGTGTCGACCACACCCGCGAAGCCGGTGAGCGTGGGCGGGTCGTTGACCGCGGTGACGTCGATCGTGAGGGTGTTGGGCGTGGGGTCGGTGTCCACGCCGCTGTTGGCGGTGGCGCCGTTGTCCTGGACCTGGAAGGTGAAGGCGTCGTAGCCGGTGGCATGGTCGTTGGCGATGGGCTTGAACTTCAATTGACCGGCGTCGATATCAGCCACGGCCACGGTGTCGGCGTCGTTGACGGCTTCGCCGGGGTCGACGGTGTTGTCGAGGTCGGCGTCGTTGTAGAGGGTGCCGGTGGTGGCCGTGGCGGAGACGATCAGGCTGAGCAGGGTGTGGGGGGGTGAGTCGTTGGGGTCTGCGAAGCCGAAGTCGGTGGCGGTGAAGGTGTAGTCGTTGTCTTCCAAGGTCGAGACGGTGTTGTCGGCGCCGGTGGGCGCGTCGTTGACCGCGTCGACGTCAATGGTCAACGTATCGTCATCGTTGAGTGACCCACCAGAGCCTGTGTTGCCTAGGTCCACAGTAAAAATTCTCAGGCTCGCAGCGCCAGTGAAATTGGCATCTGGTGTGAATGCTAAACCATTGAGGGCTGCATTGATGTCGCCAATCGTCCCGGTGAAAGTCATCATGTCATCGGCTGTTCCGTCGCCGACAGTGAAGCTGAGACCGACAGTCTGACTTAGTGTCATAACGCCGTTCGTTCCAGTCAGCATCACCTGCAAAGGATTGCTTCCTGCATCGAGGTCACTGACGGAAATCTGGTTGTGGTTCTCGGCGCTGACGGTGAGCGGTGTATCTTCTGGTGTGGCAGAGGTTTGCCCGAAGCCATCCTGGTTCATATGCCAACGGACCTGATTGTCGGGGGTGAAGGCGGCTTCGATAACGTCAAGATCGCCATCGCCATCGATATCGTTGCTGGCCAGATCCAGCGGATATGCTGATGCCGCGCTGACAGTGTGGTCGGTGAAGCTTGGCGTTAACTCGCCGTTGTTTCGATGCAGGACAATGTTCTGATCGGTGATGGATCCGGCGACGATATCGATATGACTATCTCCATCAATATCCTCCGCAAGCACGCTTCGTGCGCCATTGGCCACAACCGACCAGGCCGGACCTACGCCAAAGCCGCCTGCTCCGTCGTTAGCGTAGTACGACACCGCATTCGCGAATTGGGCGGCGGCTGCCACGTCCAGATCACCGTCGCCGTTTATATCCGCTAGCGAGACATAGGCGGCTCCATCAACGGATGAGTCGATCGTGTGTGTGACAAACACGCCGCCACCCTGGTGTTCAAACCACAGGAACTTGTCGCTGATGAAGGCTGCGGCAACGATGTCCATGTCATCGTCACCATCAATGTCACCGATCTTGATCGAAGTGACGAGATCCGCCGTAAACGCATTCGTGACGGTTCGGATGGTGAAGCTTTCCGCGCCGTCATTTTCGAGCCAGTGGATCGTATCGCCTGCCCCATTGCCACCAGCGACAATATCCGTGTCACCATCGCCATCAAAGTCCATCGCGTCAACGGAACGCGGGCTTACCAGCGAGGTAGAGATTACTACCTGATTGAAGTTGCCCAGGCCGTCGTTGTCCCACCAGGCAACGCGATTGTCTGCTTGTGATACGGTTACTATATCCAGATCGCCATCGGAATCGACATCGACCACTCTTAGGTCACGGATCGTGTCGGCCGTCATCCCGACCGTCGTAATCGTGATCTTGGTGAAGTTCTCCGATCCATCGTTCTGATACCAGGAAAGCGATGTGCTGATGCTGTCGTTCATCGTGCCGGCGACAAGATCGATAAATCCGTCTCCGTTAAAGTCACCGGAATCAACCGCCGACGAACCGCTGACGCTACCAGGCAGCGTGTGGGCAACGAAGCTGGGTGTTATCGTGTTGATCGGCGGGTCGTTTACCGCAGTGACTGTGAGGGATATTTGGTCAGTGTCGGTAGCGACGGCTGGGGCCGATGCTATATCAGCGATTTCGGTGGCAGAGAGAACGCGGTCGTAAATCCGCGCGTCGTCGATTTTGCCGTGGAAGTCAGTGGTGGAACCAGTGCCATGGGTTCCGATATAGGTATCCGTATTCAGTGAATAGGAAATAGATTCAGTTCTGTTGCCAGTAGCGACCGCGATCCCGTCTATATACAGCGTTTGGGTATCGCCCGTGTCATCGAAGGTATAAGCGAGATGATGCCAACCCGCTCCGGCGACAAAGACGTTGGAAGCCAAAACGTGCCAGGTCGTTCCGTCGTAGAAAAAACCGTTGACTCCGTTGCCTGGTTCGTCCGCGCGAAGAGCAATGTTGTGCCCCAGCGAGATAATTTCATCATCAGTGAACCCCGCATCCATATCCACCCAAGCCGCTAGCGAGATATCTGATGGAGAGCCAAGAAAACCAGAGATCTGGACACTGTCGTTACCGTCAAATTCGAGCACATTGCCCCGGATCGCGTCGCTGTTGGTGACGGCGCCATTCACGGTTCCATCGTTCACTCCCCCAGGGCTGTCGTCGTTGCCGAGATCACCCGTGTCGTCAAAGGTGTAATAGCCTTGGAGGTCGGCGTCGAGATTCAACTCGTACAGGACCTCATCATTGCTCGTGATTGTCAGGGTCCCGGAACCATTGAAGTCATCTGTGGGGTCATAGACCAAGCCGTCAAGGGCGGTGTTGATGTCTTCGACCGTTCCGGAGAAGGTCATCATTGGGTCCGCGGTCCCATCGCCAAGAGAGAACGTCAGCCCAGTCAGCCCAGCCAGCGTGAGCAGACCGGTGTCTACCGAGAGAGTCACTACCAGGGTGTCACCCGGTTCATCGGTGATGGAGATCAGGTTGCCGTTGGCGGTATTGAACGTGAGCGAGGTATCTTCGTTGGTGTTCTGAGCCCCAGGAACGGAGTTGGTTGGGTTGGCTTCGACACCGACTGCGTTGAAGGAGAACTCGGATGTATCCCCGAAGCCTCCAACGCCGTTGTCGACCGTGGCGGTGGCGGTGATCACGGTGCCGGGGCTGACGGCGACGCCAAAGGTTTCGTTGAATGTTGCGTCGCCCGAGCCGTCGGTGGTGACGGTAACGGCTCCTAGGAACGACTGAGCTTCACCGTGGAATGAATCGTCCCCAGAGGTATTGGTAAAGAACTCGATGCGGTAGTCTTGGTTTGTAATGTTGGTGTCAAGCGTTCCTGTGAGGGTAATCTGAGTCGTTGTCGTGACCGCGGACGTGATCTGCGGGTAGTTCTGAAGGTTGTTGGCACCGACATCCGGATCGTTGGCGTCGTTACCTGTCACATCATCGTCAGTCAGGTCAATACCAAGCCCACTGTTGTTATAGATCACGTTCCCGAGAAACGCGTTGTCGGTCGTGGCGCCAGTAACCGCGATCCCGTCGAGCGTGTTGTTGGCAATGATGTTAGCCGCCGCGGCAGCGGTCCCGCCGATGAGATTTCCTGAAGCGGTGTCGTCGATCCAAACCCCGTAGGTGGTATTGGGGACCGCGGTGCTGCCGTTTGGGCCCACACCAATCAAGTTGCCTTCCACGACGTTGTCGTCCGATCCGGCGTTGCGGATAAGGATACCGGACAGCCCGTTGCCGGATAGTACATTCCCCTCGTTGACGCTTGTGCCGCCGATCTGGTTCCCACCCGAATCGTCGGTGATCAAGATCCCGTGCTCGGTGTTGGGGTCGGCTGACCCTGTGGAATCGACACCGACCCAGTTATTCTGGACGGTGTTATTGTCTGCTGTGTCTAGTTCGATGCCCTCATCTGGAAAGCTGTGGACGATGAAGCCCTTGATGGTGCTATCGTTTGTCTGTACGAGCAACCCAGCGGTGGCCCCGGTCGCACCGGTCCCGTCGAGCTGGATGATCGGGTCCCCGCTGTACCCGGGCTGGGTGGTCGCGTCGAGGACGAGCGCGTCCGTGATGGCGGGCAACCCATTGGCCCCGACGGAGATGGTCTGCAACCCGCTGCCGATGCCGAACGAGATCTTATCCGGGGTAGCCCCGTTTGGGGTGTTGTTCGCCGCCCTGATCGCTTCTCGTAGGGAGATGAACCCGTCGGCGCCCCGGTTGTTGAACAGGTTTACGAGTGATGATGTATCGCCGTCCGCCACATCACTAGCGGTGTCCACGGTAATGGCGTTCAACGCAGCGTTGAATACGAATGTGAACGGTCGGATCGCGGTCTCCCCTGTGTTCGTCGACAATTCATTGTCGCTGCCCCAGGCAGTCCCGTCCCACAAGATGTAATGGAGATCGCTGTCGCTATCTTGAACCCCAAACATCAGATCATCGTTTAGAGGGTCTGACACCAGCATCATGACCTGTGGGAACGCCAGGACATCCGGGGCATTGAGCTCACCCGACCACCCGCCACCGGAGGACCAGGTCTGGTAACGAGGAGTGGTCGCGACCTCGCCATAGGTCACAAGCAGCTCCCCGGACTGGCTCTCGAAGCCGACCGCCGCGTTGAGGGAATTAGCCGTCCAGCCAGCCGTTGTCGCCAGAAGCTTGTCGCCCCAGGCCGTGCCGTCCCAAACCGCGAACAACACATGATTCTGAGTTCCACCGCTAACGACTCCGATAGCAATGCGGTCACTGGTGGGGTCAGAGGCCAGAGTTGTAAAATCGACATCCGTTTCTGACCCGGTGTTAGGTAGGGTGAGCGTCTGCTGTCCACTCCAGGCAGTACCGTTCCAGGTCTGATACGTAAGATCATTGAAGTTGGTGCTGGCATCGTAGATCACCATCGCGTGACCGGACTGGCTTTCATACGCTACAGCGATCTCATTGCGATCGGTCGTCGTTGCCGTGTTTAAGATCTGGGTATTGCCCCAGATCGACCCGTCCCACACCGCAGCCCACTCGTCAGTACCGTCGTCACTGACGATCAAGACCATCTCATCGCTGGTCGGGCTGGCGGCTAATCGCATCTGAAGCGCATCTCCGGCATCGGGAGCCGTGATCATCGCCTCGGCGGACCAACTGGTCCCGTCCCAGATGCGGTAGGAAACACTCGTTGTCCCACCGGAGCCATTGTTCCATACCAATAGCGCGTCGCCGCTGCGGCTTTCGTAAGCCACATCGAAGCTCTGCTCCGTTGGGCTGGTGGAGAATCCCAGAGAGTTGAACGGCAACGCTGTCCAGGTGGTCCCGTCCCACATCTGGCCGTTGACGAAGCCGATCGGCGTATCGACCCCGACCGCGATGATCTCGTCTCGGGTCGGGGCTTCGGCGGCCTCGACGAGTCGCCACTCGCCCACGCTGGCTGAGTTGTTAGCCCCCAAGAAGGCGAAGCCGTCCCAGTCGTTCACATCGGGTGTGCTGTCACCGCTGTTGCGATAGATCGCCGACCCTGCACTCGTTGCGTCTACAGCGACCGTGACCGCGGCTAACGAGCTGCCGCCGGTGTGCAGGTCGCTGACCTGCTCTGCACTCAACGCCCGGTTGAAGAGCTGGACGCTGTCGAGCGAATTGCTGTACGTCCGATTGGCGTCTTCGTCCTGGCGCATGCCGAAATACAGATCGGTGGTGGGGTCAAAAGAGTCGCCGCCACGGGTCCCGTCACTGGCTTGCAAAACGCCGTCGAGATAAACCTTGATCCCTTCCTCCGTAGCCACCGTAGCGGTATAGGTATGCCATTGCCCGTCACCGATGATATGATTGGCATCAAAATCGAGTGCCTCATTACTGAGAGTGTCGTCCGTGTCTCGGATAGCCGTACGAATAAACCCGCGGGTTGCTACCGTGCCATGGGAATCTTCGAGCATGAACACATTCACACTGTTCGTGCTGTTGATATCCCCGTGACTGTACATGTACTGGAACAAGGTGCCACTGTTGTCATCCACCTTGATTTGGAATGACACCGAAAATTCATTGTTGATGGCGAAGTCTGGCACGACGACTTTGTCGGTGTCTGCAAGGAAACTCAGCGCGTCGCCATAGCGCCCCGCGACGGTGGTGGTGCCGGTAAGCGTCCCGTTGTTGGAGCCGACAGCGTCGGTCCCGTTGCCGTCGAGGCGCCAGTAGCTGATGGTGTCGTCCAGGTCGGCGGCTAGATAGGTAAAATTATCGAAACCGATATAGCTGGTATTCGGGGTGTAGGTGACGGTCCCGTCATTGTTGTTAACCACCGTACCGTTTGAGGCGTTGCCGACATCGAGGACGGTAATGGTCTCGCTGTCGAGGTCGGTGTCATTGGCTTCGACGTCGATGTTGACCGCGGTGTCAAGGTTCGTCGTCACATAATCATCAAAAGCCACGGGCGCCTCTGCGGCCAGGGCGGCGATATCGGCGACAGACAACGCGCGATTGTAGACCCGTACATCGTCGAGCAGGCCGTCGAAATGCCACCGACCACCGACGCTATTTTCATTGCGGCCGATCGCCATGACATCAAGACCAGTGACGTCATTGAAAAATTCGCTCGTAACAGCCGACCCGACATCGTAGACCAAATCAGCGTCTGAAATCTCTTCTCCATCGAGGAATAAAGCATGCCCGGACCCATTTACGGTAACGGCGACATGACGCCACGACCCATCGTTAATCGGGTCGATATTCCCGCTATAGGTTGCCAACAACGTCGATCCGGCCTCAAACACTTCAAAGGTAAGAAACCCGCTGACCCCCAGAAACAAGGCCGCGTAACTACTGGAATCTGCCGTATCGGATATCGAAAAAATCGTCTGGTTTGTTCCGGTCGTCTTGACCCAGGCGGCGATCGTGCCTTCGATTAGGGTTTCAAAATTTGATTTATGTGTTGAGAGATCCACATAATCGTTAGACCCATCCAGAGATAGTTTTCCCGGACCCACTTGGTCGGTGATGTCGGTGGTGTCGATGGCGGCGCCGTTGGTCAGTGTGCCGTTGTAGCTATTGCCGCTGGCGTCGTTGGCGTTGGCGTCAAAGTCCCAGTGGCCCAGCAGGCCGGTCGACGTGTTGCCGCCGATAGTGCGGTACTCCACCGTAAGCTTGGGATGATTCGTGCCGTTCTCAGACGACCTGAAATTCCACTCGTCGGCGTTATCGATCTGGATCGCCCAGCCGAAGTTGGAATCACCGTCTGACCAGGCTTGGAGTGTGTCTTCAAACCCGGTGACGGTGATCAAACCCGTTACGCTTGCATCCCAAACAGTCGCATCGGCGGTGGAGGAGGCCTCCACGTCGTTGAGTTGGATGCCGTTGGCCATCGAGTTCCAGGTCGACGTCTCATCCCATGTAGAAAGCATCCGATAGAACCGGACGTTGGCCCCGGCTACCGATTGGTTGGTGACGTCAAAGGTCAGGGTGGCGGAGATGATGTCCGACCCGATCGGGATCTGCCTATCCCCGGTGCCGAACAGATTGTCGAACCGGATCAGCCCGTGGGCGTCATCACCCCCGCCGGTGTCCAAGTTCACCTGGACTTCGGTATTACTGCCTTGCACCGTAGTTGGATTAACCTCATCGAGCCAGGTGTCCAGGGTGCTGGCGTAGCCATCAACACCTTCCTGGAACGTGACGGTGGTCTCCCCAGCCTCGTCGCCGGTAATTGGGGTGGGTTTGATCGATACCCCGCCGATCGCGTATTTCTTGGTATCTCCCCAGGACCATGACGTGGCCACTGTAGCCGCGCCGGCTTCGGTGCTGCCACCTCCGTTTGTTTCGAATTGAAATATGTCCCACTTTTCAGTTTGACCGGCACCGGGGCTGAGATCGTAGTTGGATGACGACGCAACAGCGACGGCACCGAACACCAATTCTCCGCTGGCTGAGCTAACGTTGACCGAACCGCTGCTCGCTTCTCCATTCGTAGACGCGAAGGTGCCTAAGGGGGTAGTCTGGTCCACCCCGGTGAAGGTCATGACCCCCGCGGTCGCGCCGAAGGGCGACCCACTGATCGTGACGTCAACGTTGTGCGTACCCATGTCCGGCGCCACCATTGACCAGATCTCAACACGAGCGCCACCGTTGACCTCCGTGCCCACGAGACTCAGGCTCGTTCCGTTATAGGTCACTGAACTGACCTGTTCGGTGCCTTCGTCTAGACTCAGTGAAACCCCGACCAGCATGAGCCGGTCGTCGCCGCTGGTGGTATGCGATACTGAGAAACTGCCGCCCGAACTGGTCCCGGTCGAAGTGGTGTCTTCGTTAACCGCCAGGACCACTTGCAGCAGCGGTTGGTCCCGCAGACCTACGGCAGTGGCAGCTTCGATCTTGCCGACTGTGTATTCGAGATCCCAATCCCCGCCCAGCGAGGCATGCCCGGTTAAATCCTCGCTGGCGGCGATGTCCGCCCCGGTCAGGTCGACCACACGATTGATCAGTGATCGCCCAGTTTCGGTGCCCGCGAGGTTGCAACCGTAGATGAGGATGTCCGCTTGCTCACCGAGGGATTGCCCCCAGCTTCGGATCGTGTCTTCGTACCGCTTTAGGGTGGCTGTGTTGAGTTCTGTATTGCCAAGATTGACGCGTCCGGCGTCCCCGTGCGAAATGATGTGGACCGCTTTGAGCTCGACATACCCGGCCAAGACCTTACCGATCTGCTCAACCCCATCCCGTCGGCGATCAAGCACGACAACGTCGACCTGATGGCTAGGATCCTCGCTTTTCAAGAATCCATCTACGAGCTGTTGATACCCCGCTATACCAGCGTCAATGAACACCAGTTCCCGACTTCTGGGCCCATCAAGCGGGACGAGTCGGGCACTCGCGAGTGATCCGTTGGCCGTCGAGCTAACGGAGCGAACGGCAGGACTCTCGTCGCCAATACGGGAGACAACCGCCATAGTCGGTGCGTTGACTATCTCGTCGAGTCGGTCCAACGCTGGTACGGAATCGGTACTGAGCAGGACCCGGTCTTCTAGATGTTCAAGCCAAACAGGCGCGCATCGTAACCGTCCATCGAGATCGGTATGCTCGAGAGCGCACCATCTGATGAAGGATTTCCACACCCTCCTGACAGTCTGGCTAGACACTTCCTGACCTGCTAAGGCTCTTGCCTATGCCTCCTTAATACGGGCCAAATGAAAACCTAAGCCACCTACATCAGTTGCCTCCATAAACGCATCGACCATCGACGCATTCCCCCACGTTGCGACCGGTAGAACCGGATTTTCCGATCATCATTCATTAAATCGTCATAAAACGAATCGCTGATAAGCCGGGCGTTAAACCCGGCAAATATCTGTAACAACAAGCATTGTGAATACCCCCTACGCGATAGGCTGAGTTTGATATGACCGCCGGTCGGGGGTGTTCCGACGGTCGGTTTTGGTAGCTACAAGGTGGGCCAGGGGATTGTTAACGGTGTCCGATGTGTCAGTGCCAGGCGCCCTTGGTTTTCATGCAAGATGTTGCTATAAAAATACTTGTATGATGTCGTGGCCGTTAACCCCTGACACGCTATCGGAGAACTCATGTCCAAGTCTCCCTCGACCACCTTCTGGCAACTCATCGACACCGTGGCGATCGTTTTCAGCCGTGCCTACATGTTGGCTCGGGCCCGAGCAGCTTCTGTGCAGTCTCCGGTTCTGCGTCTGATCGCCCGTCGAGATCATACCCATTGGCACGCCCGAATGCTCGAACGCGAGCTGGCCGTCTTCCGGAGCCTTCGGACCCGTGTCGAGCCTCAGCGACGTCCCCAGTATACACCGGAACAACGCGTGGAGATCCTCCAGATCATGCGTCTTCGAGGTTGGTCGGCCAAGCAGACAGCGGATCGGTTTGTCCTGCATCCCAACACGTGCGGTCCTGGATCAAGGCATTGAAGAATAAGAAACGTGGTAATCGGTTGTTCGGAAGTCCGCCCTGGAACAAGTACCATGAGGCCGTGAGATGGTTGGTCCATGAGCTTCGTCGTATGTGCCCTGAGCGTGAGTTTGGATCGCGGACCATTGCTCGCCACATCCTGCGAGCAGGCATCAGGATTAGTCGGACCACGGTGCGACGGATCCTCACGGAACCCCCGCCGACTCAGCCGAGCCGAAAGAGGTTTGATCTGGACGACTTCACGACGTTGCGAGCGTCGCATCTCATGAACCCGACGAAACCCAATCGTGTCTGGCACCTGGATTTGACGAGCGTTCGGTTCCACTGGCTTCACCTGCGTATCGCGGCGATCGTGGACGGCTTTTCGCGACGTCTGATCGCCTTGAAAGTCTACCGCACCGCGCCGTCGACCGACCAGATGATCACGCTGTTGCAACACGCGATCAAGCGTGACGGCCGACCTCGGTTTTTGATCACGGATCATGGTTGCCAGTTCCAAAAAGTATTCGAGGCCAAACTCAATCTGCTCGAGGTCAAGCTCGTCCAGGGACGGGTTGGCTCGTGGCACATTAATTTGAAAATCGAACGGTTATTCCGCACATTAAAACTATGGCAACGGTTGTCGCTAATGGTGTTGTCAACCCGATCGATCCAGCGACGGCTAGATCGGTACAGCGTCTGGTACAACCGGTATCGACCAGATTCATCGCTAGGAATCTTGACGCCGGATGAAGCCGTTAACGGTCGATCTTTACCAGAGGCGATTTCGATTCGCTGGTGCGGAGACATCGAGCCGTCGTTCGACGTCGCGCGTGAGCACCTGGATGATGACCCGCACCTCCCGATCATCAAGATCGATGCAGAGTTGCGGCCACGCTTAGCCGCGTGAGATAGAAATCGTTCTTTGAAAATCGATTCGCAGCGGGACGGGATCAAGAGAGGTCCGCGCGCAGGCAAAGCAGAAAGGTGAAAGGTGAAACCCATGCCGCCATAGCGAAGCTAAAAACTTGAAAACCATCTTCAAACCACCGTTATCAACCAATCACAATCTCGCCGGCCCGCTAATAGCCCACCCTCGACGCCTGTGTTACCGAGCATCTGCCTGAGAACATCGTCGGTGACAAGGCGTATGACTGCGACCCACTCGACCAACAATTGGCCCACGAACGCGGTGTGGAACTGATCGCACCGCACAAACACAATCGTCGAAAACCAGCCACCCAGGACGGTAGAAAGCTGCGACGCTACAGACGCCGTTGGAAGATCGAACGGCTGTTCGCGTGGCTACAAAACTTCAGACGGCTTGTCGTCCGTTACGAATACCATCTACAAAACTTCCTGGCCATGATCCAATTAGGATGTGCCGTCATCCTACTCAGGAGGGTTTTGGGATGAGTTCTAGCAATCTTGACACCGGATGAAGCGGTTGCGGGAGGATCCTTACCGGAGGCGATTCCGATTCGCTGGTGCGGAGACATCGAGCCTTCGCTCGACGTCGCGCGTGTGCACCTGGGAAATAATCCGCATCTACCGATCATCAAGATCGACGCAACGCTTCGACCACGCCTCGTGGCGTGACATAGGAATTGTTCTTTGACAAGTGATTCGTGACGATTCCGGACAGCGGAAAATTTACGCGCAATTGAAACCGATGGTTGAAACCCATGCCGCCATAGAGAAGCTAAAAACTTGAACACCATCCTTAATCCATCGTTATCAACCACCCACAATCTCGCTGGCCCGCTAATTCGGCCAGACGGAGCCTGTTTCATACCGATACACTGACGTTGATTAATTGACCGACCCCACAGCCGCAGTGTCCGCCGTGGTCCTGAGCGCGACGCCAATAGCTGAGCATCTCGCGAGAATGCTTCAGGGTCGCCCGTGCTTGTGAAGGCGCCGAGGGCGCGATCAGGAACTCGTTGCCCGGGGCGACCACAATCGCGTCGTCCGGGACATCTTCGAAGACCTCGACCGGGCCGAATACCAAGGCTCGGGCGCCGATCTTCACCCCGTTGTGGACCCTGGGACCAAATAAGATCGCTCCGTCCCCGATCGTCACCCGGTCGCCGACTTCCACCGGGCCGTGCAACACCACTCGATCTCCGATCACGCAGTCTTCGCCGACTCGGCACGACGTAAACGTCAGTTCGTGCAAACTCGAGTGGCGGCCGATCACGGTGTTGCGGCCGACCGATACGGTCGGGGCCACATCGCCTAAAACGTAAGAACCGGGGCCGACCCGAACCCCTTCCGCTAAACGACACCCCCCCAGCACGATCGCGCCATCAGCGATCAATTCTGGGGATTGGACCGATGGGATCACGAAGCGTGCGCCGCTGTCGGGGCTTGTCGAAGGCGGCGCGTTCAACCCCAATCCACCGAGGTCCGGCGCGGGGGTTGACGGCATGGGCACGGGATTCAGGGGTTCAAACAAACCGAAACCCAAGTCGCCCAGCGTCGCTTGCCGGCCTGGGATCACCCCTGTGCCCCGTCGGTAGATGGTCGGTGGGGTTACGGATTGCTTCCCGAACGCGTCGGCGAGATTGAGGAAGTTCTCGCCGGGGTTCCGTGGGCTGCCCGCATCGGCGGAGAAGGGGATCATCCTCGCTGCGGCGCGGTACAGCAGATTGAACCCACGGGCCAGGACCAGGTTCTCTTCATCGACGTCAGCGAAAAAGACCGAAAACGGCGCCGGGACGGGGATGATGTTCGCGGCCACATCGGCTTGAGAGCGGATCCTGGCCCCGAAAAGGACGAGGCTCGCTTCGGGGATCTCGATAGGCTGGTACGGATGAGGGCCCAGGATCTGGGCTGCCAACCCGGTAAAAGAGGTATCGCCCACCCGGGCATTTTGGACGATGGCGTTGATCCCGGTCCCGCAGGCTTCGCCGATGCGCACGTTACCGATGAAGGTGACCCCGTGAGCGGTAAACGTCCCGTCCCCTAGCTGCAGGTTCCCGCGACCGACCCCGGCTGAGAAGTCCAGCAGCCGCCCGTTGTCCTGGATATTGACCGCATGCCCGATCTTGGCAGACTTGCCGCTGAGCTGAACAAAGGCGTCGATCAGGCTGGCGGCGCCGATCTCAAATGTATTGACGTCGAGAACGCTACTGGGGTGGACAAACGTCGTAAAACCGATGGGGCCCTTGTCGTGGTGAAAAGGATCCGCCGCGGGTGGCCCGTCGTCGGCGAAAGCCTTTGATGTGTGGGCCGGCAGCAAGGGGTGGCTAGCCACCAGCGCCCCCGCGCCTGCCGCGAACGATGCCTTTAACAATTCCCGTCGTGAGACCGCAGCTTGGTTGCATCTATCCATGGGATACCTCTCTTTTCAAAACACCTAACAGTTCGTATAGCGATGACTCTGCGTGGAGCGACCCCTCCTATCGCTCGGTCGAGGCCCGTTGTTTCCACATGCCCGTGAAAGAATGGCTTGGCCTGATCGTCGGCCATTCAAGATCGACGATCAGGCGTTCTGCGTGGCGACAACACCCCGGGGTGGGGTGGGTTCAATTGCACGACGCCAACGCTCGCCATTCTTCTGGTGACCGACCGATTAATCAATCAACCGGATGCCGGCGCCGGGGAAGTTCCATTCGAGCTGCATGTGCAGCACGGTCCCGGGGGGGAAGCCAGTGCCGGTCGGGGTGGGCACGCCGCCGTAGAGGATGTGGTCTGAGTGCAGGTGGGTAATGATCGACAACAACCGGTTGCCCTCGATCCCTTCTCGGGCTGCCGTCAGCGGGCAGAAATTCAGCTCGCGCTCGAACTCGGCGTTGCCGTGCTTGTCGGTGATAAACGCATTGGGCGCGCCGCCATAGGGTTGAGGGAAGATCCGCCCGTCGGCCAGGTGCCACATGGCCCAGACGGTGTAGGCCCGGTTGGGGATCAGGTCGCGGACCTGGATGCGCAGGCGGGTGGTCCCGTCTGGTTGGCAGTGGATCTGCATGATCCCCGAGGCCTTGAGCCAATCGCCAAGGGTGATTGGGTTGGGCGAGCCGGGGCCGGCCTGGGCTTGGGTGGCGATCGACGCGTCACCCTGGAACGGCAGCGTCACCCGGCTGTGGTCGACCAGCGGGTTCAACTCATCGCGGTTGAGGTGGTTGATCAGCCCACTGGTCCACGTGCCCACGTCACGCAACGGCACGTTGATCCCGTCGGGGTTGGGCGGGAACGCGTCCAGGGCGCCGGGGAAGATCACGTTCAGGAACGGGTCGGCCACCGTGGCTAACACGGCGTCCATCGGCGTGTCGGGCGTCAGGGGCAGCGGCTCAACGCCGTCGGGGTTGTGTACCGCCGCGGTATTGGCCCCGGCGATGTCGAATGGCATCGGCAGGAAATCCCACTGGTAACGCACCTGCCCCAGCAGGCGGTTCCAGCCCGTGGCGCTCTCGGCCCGGATCGTCACCGGCCGATCGCCCGCTTGATCGTGGCCGTGACCTTCAGCCCAGGCGCTGTGGCTGGCCATGACGCACAAACCAATCACCATCACGATTCGTTTCATCTTCATCCTAACGCTCCTTTTCTGAACAGTTCACCACGAAACACCCAGCTCGCCCTGAATAGAGGCCAAGCCACAAAAAAAACCAGGGTCTAGAAACGGGAATGAAAAATGACTCTTTTGAGTCAAGACAGGTCCTGGAACGCATGATGCGATGGGCACACGGAATTTTGGAATTAGAACCCGCCCGGATCATCTCTCATAGCCCCGAGATACGAACCTACACTCTTTCTAATCCGCCCTGTATCCCGATTTATGGTGCCACAAAGAGATGGATTTATTCCTCACGGATGGCCAAGAAATATAGTGTATCGTTTTGCGCCGATCAGCCGTGGCCGTAACTAGTTAATCGCTGCTGATATATAGCTGTGTTAATCGCGGTCGGCCCAGTGGCACCCGATACCGCATTTCGAAACAGCTTCTTAGTTTTGTGCAGCCCCAATCGCCAGGGCTCGAATCCCCACTGCTTGCAACAAGCCACGGTAGCGGACTGCTGTGTTCATGCCCCGTCTGTTTGCGGCATTAAAAGTGATCTATTTATCGCCTAAATCGATATCAATGGAAATATTTCGCCACGCAAGAAACACAATTAGTGGTAAGTCAACGTTCGAATATTTAGTCCGTTGTTAGAGTGTTTTTTTTAACGGGTGTATCAAGATCCCTAATCCATCATGTTGTTTTAGCGGGACGACGAGGTGCTACACGAACCTAGAAAACGCTCTAGCTCCATCCAGGAGAGATAGGCATCGACGACGCCAAGCCGAAGCGAACTAAAGGCAACGTCTTATTGAGGATTAAATAATTTGCTTCATCGCCCTTGGACACAGGGTTGCAGAAAAACCGCCACTTAGATCACCCGGCTCGTTAAGTGCACTATTCAATCACCAATAGTAAGACAAACCGTTCGGATACACGATGTTGCTTTAGCCAATCAGGGATAATGAATTGATCAGGAGTATCTGATGTCCAGAAAAATATCGTATGTGGTAACGACAGGGGTCTGGTATTTGGTCCTGGCAGTAGCAGGGTCTTTGTGTTTTGCGGAAGCGGACGTGAGCAAGACCGAGGCGGGCGTGGCGATCGACGGGTACGACGTCGTGGCCTATTTCCAACAAGATACCGCGATCAAGGGCAGTGCTGATTTCAAAGCCGAGCACGATGGGGTGATTTACTATTTCTCGAGCAAAGAGAACCACGAGGCTTTTACAGTCACCCCTGGCCGGTACCTTCCTAAGTACGGCGGGTATTGCGCCTTTGCGGTCGCGATGAAGAAGGCGACGGTCAAAGCCAACCCCGACACCTTTAAATTGTACAACGGGGAATTGTACCTTTTCTTCAATGACCTGTACGAGGGTGAAAAATTCAATACCAAGATCCCGTGGAACCTCGACGAGCAAAACCTGCAAGCAAGAGCTGAACAGCATTGGGTCGAGATGACAGCCGCGGCGGCAGCAGCGGCAGCGGATACGCAGTAAACGTGTTCGCTGGTGGAAGCCTTGGAGAGTGTTTGACTTGAGGTACTCCCCATGCGCTGGGCGCATTTGGGGGGAGATTAAGGTGGACTTTCGTCTCCCGGGGGTTGGCCGCGGTGGAGGTGCGCTGGGCATGCGTTCAAGATCGGAGGTGTAAGTCCTCTGCGGGGCCTGTCGGAGGCAACCGCGAGCTGATGGCAACTGCACGAGTCGCGTCCTGGCGTATACCGAGACGCGTCTATCCCGTGAGGGCGTGCGGGATGGAAGCTGTAGGCGAGCCGCAGCACCGAACGCGAGTGAATCCCCGTAAGGCTGCCCTGGCCGGGTGAGTGTGCCTCCCAGCACGACGCCCGATATCCGACCGAGGCCAGGGGGGGGTAGTGGGGGCGGTGGCGGCGGGACATCATGGACGCTTACCCCAGGAGATCTCGTCGGGTCCGCGGTGCGAACCACGGCGGTAGCGTGTGCGGAGGCAACGACAACCACGCGAAGCCCGTCGAGAAGTCGGATCACCCCATAGTAGCGATGAAGCCGGGTAACGCCGGCCGAGCCAAGGGGGTGACAGGTTGACAATCCTTCTTCCTTGTACAGGCGACACACCCGCTTGGCGTTCACAATTAATACCCCCTACGCGATAGGCAGAGGTTGATATGACCGCTGGTCGGGGGTGTTCCGACAGTCGGTTTTGGTTGCTACCAGGTGGGCCAGGGGATTGTTAACGGTGTCCGATGTGTCAGTGCCAGGCACTCTTCATTTTCATGCAAGCTGTTTATCTTAAAATACTTGTATGATGTCGTGGCTGTTAACCCCTGACACGCTATCGGAGAACTCATGCCCAAGCCGCCTTCGACCACCTTCTGGCAACTCATTGACACCGTGGCGATCGTTTTCAGCCGTGCTTACATGTTGGCTCGGGCCCGTGCGGCTTCTTTGCCGTCGCCGGTTCTACGTCTGATCGCCCGCCGTGACCATACCCATTGGGAAGCCCGGATGCTCGAGCGCGAGCTGTCGGTCTTCCGCGGATTTCGGACCAGAGTCGAGCCTCAGCGACGACCCCAGTATACACCAGAACAACGAGTGGAGATCCTCCAAATAATGCGGCTCCGCGGTTGGTCGGCCAAAAAAGCGGCCGATCGGTTTGTGCTCCATCCCAACACGGTGCGGTCCTGGATCAAGGCGTTGAAGAATAAGAAACGTGGCAACCGGTTGTTCGGCAGTCCACCCTGGAACAAGTACCATGAGGCCGTGAGATGGCTCGTCCATGAGCTCCGTCGTATGTGCCCGGAACGCGAGTTTGGATCTCGGACCATTGCTCGCCACATCCTGCGGGCAGGTATCCGGATCAGCCGGACCACGGTGAGAAGAATCTTGACAGAACCCCCGCCGACCCAGCCGAGTCGAAAGAGGTTTGACCTTGACAAATTCACGACTTTGCGAGCGTCCCACCTGATGAACCCGACGAAACCGAATCGAGTCTGGCACCTGGACTTGACGAGCGTGCGGTTCCTCTGGCTGCACCTGCGTATTGCGGCGATCATGGACGGATTCTCGCGACGACTGATCGCTTTGAAAGTCTACCGGACCGCGCCGACGACCGCCCAGATGATCGCGTTGTTGCAACAGGCGATCAAGCGTGAAGGCCGACTTCGGTTTTTGATTACAGATCACGGCTGCCAATTCCAAAAAGTCTTCGAGGCCAAACTCAATCTGCTCGGCGTCAAACTTGTCCAGGGACGCGTTGGCTCGTGGCACATCAACCTGAAAGTTGAACGCCTATTCCGCACTCTGAAATTATGGCAACGGTTGTCGCTCATGGTGTTGTCGACTCGATCGATCCAGCGGCGGCTGGATCGGTACAGCGTCTGGTACAATAGGTGTATCTGTTTAGCGGTTAGCCGGTTGAATCTGGGCGGTTGAGATGAGTCGTCTCAGGTGATCGGGGTGCTGATCGGAGGCAGCACGCAGGAGGTGGGACAGAAAAGCCAACGCGTCGTGGGCGTGTTGATCACAAGTCGTCAGGACGCTGCCCAGAATTTCCTGAGCACGAGCACCCGCAGCCGTACGGTTGCCGCCGAAGACCTTGCGGTTGACCACCGCCGGGCGGATCGCCTGCTCGGCGGGCCAGTTGGTCGCTTCGATCCCCGGTTCATACAGAAACGTGAGGATCTCATCGGCGTGGCGAGCCAGGTGATTGCGAAACGTTCGGTTGCCACGATGCGATAGACGCCAAGCCAGCAAGCGGTCCAACCGCTTACGCAATCGCCCGCGGGCACAGGCCAAGCCATGCTCGCTGATCGTTCCCGCGTCGCGTCGATCACGAAGACGCAGCGCATCGAGCAACAACGCCTTGACCTTCCGCGGGAAACGCACCGCCCCACGCGTGGCTTGCTCCAGCAACATGCCCGTCCGCCGAAGCAGATGCGCCAAGCATTGCTGATGCGTGGCCTGTTCCAAAGAATCGTAAGGCGACCAGCCGTCGTGGATCATCCGCCCGGCATAGTCCTTGCCCAACACGTCCCGCACCACCTCGCCGCCGCGGCTGGGGCGGATGACATACAGCGTGACTTTCTTCGTCACGAACACCCACATCCACTGCAGCCATCCGCCGACTTTCCAGCCGGTTTCATCGGGGTAAACCGTGTCGCTGTGACGCACCACGTCACGCAGGCCGTCGTAAACAGATTGACCGCGTCGGGCCGTACGTAGCACGACGTGCGTCGCACCGCCACGGGTGATCGAGATCCCGAAGACCTGCTTGAGCAAGCCTTGGATGTCGCCATAACTCAGCCCGTACTTGTCCTTCATCAGGACGATCATGGCTTGAAGGTCCGGCCCCAGCTGGGAGGCCGCCGCCCCCGTGGCATCTGAGGTCTGCAACGGGTGGCGGGGGTGAAGGCGTCGACCACACCGCGTGCATGAACCCACGTGCAGGTCGAAACGTCGCACCACCGGCCGGCGGGGGATCTCGACCTGGAACTGATGGGTCACGTGATCTTCTTGGGCCTCGCCGCCGCAGCCGGGACACCGCGGGGTCAACGGCACGTCGATGACCTCGTCGGGGGGTTGCGGGGGTGGGGGCCGATGGGCTTTGGGGCCGTACGCCTTGCCCGCCTTGCGGCCGGGCTTCTTGGGCTGGGTTTTGGGCGATCCCTTGGAGAACGGCGCGGCTTGGCGTTGGGTCGAACGCGTGGCTTGTTCGAGGCGTTGTTCGAGTTGGCCGGCCCGAGCTTCGAGTTGAGCCACACGCTTCTCGAGTCGCAGGATCTGCCGGTCTTTCTCGGCGATGATTTCAAGCAGTTGATCGTAGGTGGGTCGAGCCATCCTGGCTGTTCCTGTCGTGTCGTCCTGACCGATGGTGAAGCGGGCACCCCAGCCCTTCGAACGCCATCTTATCCCTTTATATCGATGGCCGATTATAGACCGCGATCAGCAGATCAGAATTTCAAAATCCAACGCCCTCCCGTGCCTGGCTAGACGCTAAACAGATACCAATAGGTATCGTCCCCATGCGTCGCTAGGGATCCTAACCCCGGATGAAGTAGTTGTAGGGCGGCGAGCACCCGAGGCGATTCCGATCCGCTGGTGTGGCGACGTTGAGCCTTTGTTTGAAGTCGCGCGTGAACACCTGGATGATGACCCGCATTTGCCAATCATCAAGATTGACGCAGAACTTCGACCACGCTTAGCGGCGTGAGACAGGATTCGTTCTTTGAAAAGTGATACGCGGCGGGCCAGGGCTGGAAGAGGTCTGTGCGCAAGCAAAGCGGAAAGGTGAAACTCATGCCGCCATAACGATGCTAAAAACTTGAACACCATCCTCAACCACCGTTATCAACCACCCACAATCTTGCTGGCCCGCTAATTACCCCACAAAGCCAGCCAGCACCAGCAGAATACATGCCCCGCCTCGCAGACGAGCCTGTGACGCCGCCCAAACACCGGGTCGCGCAGCCGCCCCAAAGAACACACCTGCAAGAATGATCAGACCCAGCAACAGCCATAACATGTTGACCCTATCGTCAACCAACAGGATTGATCCACAACGAGGCAATTTCACATCGTCGGACGCCGATCGAGGCCTCGGGGCTTCTCACGTCTTTGGGTTCGATCAGACAGCGTGAAACAGCTATCAAGATCGTCCACGAAACCCACGGTGGTCGATTGTCAGCAATCGGCGATTCGGACTACCAACCTTTTCGGCCGATCCTTCCAACACCAAGCGTGGATACCTCCTTGCCTACCCGATATGTACCCGTATATCGTAGCTATCAAGATCAGCCCGAAGCCTATCCCGGTAGGCTGATTCATAGCGCCTGATCCGGCGACACAAGATGAAAGAACGTGGCGACTTAGCGAACCCGATAGGGCCGCGTATCGTTCTCGATGGGTAATACCCCCTAGGGGAGTCGAACCCCTGTTCCCGGACTGAGAACCCGGTGTCCTAGGCCACTAGACGAAGGGGGCAGATTTTTCTTATCTATAATCTTAACATAGGCTCTCCCCATGGGATGCGTCAAGTATCCGGAGTCCGCCACTGATGGGCCACCGCAGCCTCGACCATGCCAAAACGCGCTGTCTCACGGTCGCGGCTCGTCGTCAACAATCTGCACGGCCCGCACGGCCACAGCAAGGGTCACCTCACGCAGTCGCCACCGATTCGGACGCGGCCCGCTTGGTCGCCTCCTTGACGCCCTTGTGGCTGGGCTTGGCGGTCGAGGCGTCGGTGCGCGGGGCTTCGATCACCGGCAGTGAGTGCAGGGCCTTGCGGGCGTCCTCGGGGTTAACGTTTTCGGTGAGCTGCGGGGCGTCGTCGAGGTGCTTGGGCACCACGCGGTCTTCCTTGGATGAGAAGATCCAGCCCATGAAGTTCTTGCACACATCCCAGATCATCCCGATGTCACCCGAGCCCATCATCATCTTGCTCATGCGCCACATCTGGCTGGGGCGGAAGTAGAACTCCTTGAACGCCTGCTTCGTGGCCTTGAGGATCTCGTCGGCGGTGAAATCTTCGTACTCGACCACGGCCGAGTCGTTCATGTCGAAGTGCTTCCAGTCGCTGGTGTTCAACCACCCGTTGGCCACCGCCTGGAAATAGAACTCGGTGCCGGCGTAGGGCATGGCCACGTGGAACAGGGCGATGTCGATCGGGCAGCTCTTGGCGAAGTCGATGGTTTCGCGTACGGTCTGCTTATTCTCGCCGGGCAGGCCGATGATGAAATATGCCCATGTCTTGATGCCCAGACGGTTGCAGAGATTGAGCGTCTCGCGGGCCTGTTCGACCTTGGCGTCCTTGTTGACGGCATCGAGGACCTTCTGCGACCCGGATTCAACCCCGAACGCGATCAGCCAGCACCCGGCCTGCTTCATCTTACGCGCGATCGGTTCAGTGAGCGTGTCGACGCGGCTGTTGCACGTCCAGCGGACCTTCAAGCCGCGCTCGATGATCATGTCGCATAGCTTCTCGAGGTTGGCGTGGTTGGTGCGGTCGGTGAAGAGATCCGCCAGGAACAGCACGTTGTGCACGTTGTGCTTGGCGAGGTACTCGAGCTCCTCGTAGATCGACTCGGGGCTGCGGTGGCGAACGCTCTTGCCCCAGACCACGCCCTCGAAGCAGTAGGTGCAGCGGTACGGGCAGCCGCGGTTGGTGAGCACCCACACGTACCGCTTGCCCAGGAACGGCATCTTGTATTTATCGAGCGGCAGCAGGTGCTGCTTGGGGATCGGCAGCTCGTCGAGCGTTTCGAGCAGCGGTCGGTCCTCGCTCAAGACCGGCGTGGCGTCACCGTCGCGGTACACCACGCCCTTGATGTCTCCGGGCGGCCGACCCGCCAGGGTGTAGTCGATGATGTCCTTGAGGCTCATCTCCGGCTCGTGGCGGATCACGAAGTCCAGCTCGGGGATCAGCTCGATCGTGTTCTTGGGCACCGCCGAGACGTGCGTGCCCACCGCGATGGTCGTCGCCCCCTGCTCCTTGGCCCACTGGATGCCCTTGGCGTCCATGGCGAAGGTGGTGCCGGTGACGTACGAGACGTAGAACTTCGGCTTCTCCTTGGCGATCTCGTCCTTGAACTCGTCGGGGCTCATCTCCTCGGCGATCGCGTCGATGATGCGCACGGACATGTCGTCGGGCACCACGGCCGCCAGGTACGCCAGCGAGCTCTGGGGCCAGATCATCTTCTCGCGGCTCTTGCGCCCCCAGCGGCACATGTCGCGGATATAAATATGACCGTCAGGCGACGGAGGGTTGACGATTAAGACATCTGTCATAACAGCTTCCTTTACTCCAAAAGGCGCAGGCACCCTTTCCCTTCAGAAATGCTTGGCAAATTATATTATACCCAACGTTACCCTATCGGGTTCTATTTGTGACCCGGAAACGTCAAAATCAAGCCGATTTTACCAGTTTGTCACACCTATCAGCCCCATATCCCTCCCATATTACCGCAGGGCTAGCGGCCACGAGGGGCGATCTCTTTCTGTCTCAAGCTCCAAAGCTTACACCACTATCATAGCGTCTTAAGCCGCTTCACGAGCCATCTGCCTTAAACCAGCGATCATCATGGTATCTCGTTGTCCATCGCCGCTGCACTGGCGTGGGCAGCGACGAGCTGCTCCTCGGTCATCTGCTTCGCGGCTGAGTCTGTCCGCTTGGTCAAGACGTAGTTGCCCAGAAACAGAGCATCCATCCCGGTCTTCAAGAAGCATTCGATCGCCTGCTCGGGCTGGTGCACGATCGGCTCGCCGCGGATGTTGAAGCTCGTATTGAGCACCACCGGCACGCCCGTGATCTTCCCGAATTCCTCGATCAGCTTGTAGTACTTCGGGTTGTGTATTTTGGAAACGCTCTGTACCCGCCCGGTCCCATCGACGTGCGTGATCGCCGGCACATGTTGTTTCTTATCCTCTAGGACATCATAAACCAATATCATATAAGGCGATGGGTAATCCGTACAGAACCATTCGCCCGTCTTGTCTTCGAGCACGCTAGGCGCGAACGGCCGGAACCCTTCGCGGAACTTCACCCGGGCGTTGAGCAGATCTTTCATCTCATCCGTACGCGGGTCGGCTAAGATCGACCGGTTGCCCAGAGCCCGTGGCCCCATTTCCATGCGGTCTTGGAACCAGCCGATGATCTTTTTGTCGGCGAGCATCTTCGCGGCCACGGTCGAGGGGTCGTCCACCCGTTCATAATCTACCTCGACCGCCGGGCCGATCAGCTTCTCGATCGCGGTTTGGTAGTCGCTATCTTCCATCCACGGCCCGAAATACGCGTGGTCAAACACATATTTACGCGGGTTGCGCATCACCGTGTTCCATAGCCAGTAACACGCCCCCAGCGCCGTGCCCGCGTCGTTAGCAGCCGGCTGGACGACGACCTCGTCGAACACCCCCTCGAGCAAAATCCGCCCGTTCATGACTGAGTTGAGGCAAACCCCGCCCGCCAGGCACACCTTGTTCAACCCCGTCGTTTCACGCAGCCACCGGGCCATGTGCAGGCCGACTTCCTCGGTGCGACGCTGCAACGCCGCGGATACGTCCATGTAATGCTGGGTGAAGTCCTTGGCGTCTGGGTCGCGTGCCGGACCAAGCTTGTCGAAGAATTTCTGGCTAAACCATCGCGGCCGGCCCAGGTAGTGGTACGTAAAGTACGACAGGTCAACCTCGTACTCCCCATCCGGCTTGGTCTTGATGATGTCGCGGAAGATATCCAGATACCGCTCGGGGTCGCCGTAGGGCGCCAACCCCATGACCTTGCCTTCACCGGAAGCGAACCTGAACCCAAGAAACTCGGTCACCGCTCCGTACACCAGCCCGATCGAGTTGGGAAAGTGCTGGGTCTTGAGGCACCGCATGTCGATCCCCTCGCCCACACCCAGCCAGGTGCAGTCCCACTCCCCAGCTGCGTCGATCGTGAGGATCGCCGCCTTCTCAAACTTGCTAGTCAAAAACGAACTGGCCGCGTGGCACAGATGGTGCTCGGCATAATGCACCTTGGTCTTGCCGGTCAGGCCCAATTCATTATTAAGCGTCTGGGGCAACCGGTGCATGAGCTTTTCTTTATCGCCCCGGCTAGAGATCAGTCCCAGGCTGCGGGGGAAATATTTCACTAAGTGCCACACCCGCGGCCACAACGCCAGCTTCGGGTTCCAGTAATAGACAATATGGTCCAGGTCCGACGGCTGGATCCCCGCCACGTCGCAGCACCACTTGATCGAATGAAGCGGGAAATCCGCGACGTGTTTCTTACGCAAGAACCGCTCTTCTTCGACCAGGCCCAGCATATCTCCGTCGCGGACGATCGCCGCTGCTGAGTCGTGGCCGTAACAGTCAAAACCGAGTATGTGCATCGTAACCTCCCCCTGCTAGGGTCCGTAGAAAACAATTCAGTGGTGGGGCCGCCAGCCAACCATGTGCCCCGACGCCCTGTTGAGTCCGGGGCGGCTCCGGGACGGTTTCAAGATCACGGCGTCCCCCCTAATGCCGAGCCAACCCCCGCCGCGCCAGCGACCGAATCTTGATTGCCTGCCGCCTGGCCCGCGAGGTTTGGCGATTCTCCGGCAACCTGATACTGATCGTGGATCAGCGCCTTTTGCTTCTGACCCACCGCCCAGATCACCCGGACGATAACCCCGACCACCATCAACCAGCAGCCCGCAACGGTCGTAAGCAGCAGGGTCATGGCCGTATCCAGGTCGCTTGAGCCCGTCGGCGAACTCGATAACGACCACGCCAATAGGCCCACCCCACCGATCACACCCGCCATCGCGCCAAGGCTCATCAACCGCCGGAAATCCAGCAGATACTGCAACGCCCGCTCAGCGACCCCCACATGCCGCCGCGGCCCGATCAACAAGAAATTCAGCTGGTGCACCACCGCACCACTACCCACCAGCAACATGGCCAGAAGCATCGCCGCCGTGGTGATCGCGGTCGACGCGTGTTCGCTGGCCCCTGACAGCCAACTCAGCCACACCGCCACGCCGCTCATCGCCCCGACGATCGCCGACGCCCCGATCATGGTCTTGATCGGCGAGTAGCAGCAAGCAGAGAACAGGATGATGAACAAGAACCGGAACCCGTCTTTGACGACGCTGAGCTTGCTTCGCCCTACCCGTTCTTTGTAGGGCATCGGGACCTCTTCGATCCCCAGCCTCGGGTCCAGCAGGCAGATGCAGCTCATTGCGGGCGTGAAGTGCAGACCATCGGGCAGCGGGCTCATCAGCTTCAGGCTCGATCGCCGCACGATACGGAACCCAGACGCCGAGTCGGTCAGGTCCTGGCCCGACACCAGCCCCAACAGCCGCGCAAATATAATGTTGCCGATCTTACGGATCAGCGGCATCTGGCTCTCGGGGTTAAGCCGACCTGCCAGGACCACATCCGCCTTCGTCTCTTCGAGCCGGTTAACAAGGTTCACGCAGAAATCCGGGTCGCACGTCCCGTCGCCATCGATGAACCCGACCAGCTCCGCATCGACCGCCTGCCAGCCCGCTTTGATGGCTGCCCCATACCCGCGGTTCTTCTCGAACCGGACCTTCACGACCTCGTCAAACTCCGGCTGGTCGACGATCTCCTGCGTGCGATCGGTGGACCCGTCGTTGACGAACACGACCGTCATCTTCTCGACCGGGGTCTGGGCCAAGACCTTCTCCCGGCTAGCCAGTGCGCGCCGCAGCGTGTCGGCGATGGCTTGTTCTTCGTTGAGGGCCGGGATGACGAGCGCGAAATGCATGCTAATGAATCTTTTGCGTTAATAATGCATCGGTACGGGCTGCGGACAACGAATTTAGTTTAAGAATATTCCAACAATCCCCCCATATCCACTGTTTACCGTTGCCCGCGTTGCAGAACGATAGCCTTACGCTACTCCTCCGTGTCACTGTGAGTGTACCTCCAACTCCTTCAGCAGGAAACCCTTCACCTCCTCTGAATCGGCGATAACTTCGTACAACTTGCGCTTTGGATAACATTCCTTGGCTAGTTTTTCCCACGCGGGGATCGCACGAACGTAAATCACCGGGTTATCGGTCCATGGCACCGCCATGTAAACCATGCCGGCACGCGGGTCGAGTGGCGGGCGTTTCGCGTCGATCGGCATCGCTACCACCGCTTGGCCAATGCCCCTGGCCCGCAACTCGCGGTGCGCTGCGCTACTGACCTTATGCGGTGGCATCACCACGTTCTGATAAAATTGACCCGTGTATCGTCCTAATAACCCCACGCATAACCCTGCAACTAAAACCGCTAACGCCAGCTGGCAAGCCGATCGCAGGCCATCTGCCTCAGACGCCGGCGCCGTGACATCCCGCAGCATCCCTTCAACGAGTATCGCCGACATAATCGCCACAAGTGGCGCCACCGGGAACAACCACCTCGGCCCCCACCAGACGTTCGTGAACCCAAACGCCGTGCACCCGATGAAGAACAACCCCGTCGAAACCGCCAACAACACTAGCCCCACCGATCTGCACCGTCGACCCGCCACCACCGCGCCCAGCAGCGCTACGGTGATCCCCCCGATCCCCCACCCCGGAAACCGCCCGTTAAACTCCGCCCACTGAAAATGAAAACGGCTCAATATCGACCCTACCGTTGGGTTCCAATCGTCGTCCCACCGTCCTTCCAGCGCATAAGGGCTGGTCCCAGCCGCCCCCGTGGTCTGAGAATTCACCCACAGGTACACCCCCACACCCACCAGCGCCCCGATCGCGATCAACGTCCCCAGAGGTAACCACCGTTTCGGTTCCCGGATCTGCATCCCCAGCACCACGAACACCGCAGGCAGTGCAAACATCGCCGCGTCGAACGGTCGAATCAGCACCCCCGCACCCAAACACAACCCCGCCCCCAGCGCCGACCCCCACCCGCCCTGTTGCAGAGTCCGCAGGAACAGCCACATAAACCCCATCACCGCACATGTCGACGCCACGTGCGACGCAAAGTTCGCCCCGTTGAACCACACCCACGGCGATAGCCCGAACAACACCGCCGCCAACACCGCCACCCGCCGCGACGCCACCCGCCGCGCCACCAACCCGGTCAGCAACGCCGCCAGCGACGCCAAAGCCGCGTTGGCCACATACCCTACCCCGAACCGATCGAACGCCCCTAAAACAACCGGCCACCCGATCGGGTACTTCCCGTAAAACCGGCCGTCGGTCTCGATAAAAAACAGAGCATGTTTAAACAGATCCGGGTGCGCCGGCGAGTCGATCCACAACCGCCCACTGTGGAGGATCCGCCCCTGCATCAGGTAAGTCAGCGAGTCACTAAAGTGCGGGATCCCCTCGAGTGCGATCAGCGACATCGCCGTCCCCGCCACGAACGGTGTGGTCACGCCCACGCCCACCCACACCTTTTCATGGCGCCGTAATGACCACCGCAGCTTAGCCGCCAGCGACCGATGCGTGTCCTGACCCGCAGCCACAGCCGATAACGCCAACCCCCCGATCACCGCCGCGGCCAGCCCCAACCACCCCTGGATATCCTCTCGCAGCCCCCACAGCCTCAGCCCGTGCTTCTTGTTGTAGGGATCATAAAACAGCTCATACCCGTCGATGGCCCCAAACCCCATCACAAGCAAAACCAACCCCGCCCAAGCCGGGTGCCCCGCCACCCAGCGGCTCAACCAGGCCCATCCGGCTCGGATCCTGAGATCCAAAAACAGACTTAATAGAAACCCAACCCCCCCCAGCCCCGCGCCCGCCAACACCGCGGCGACCCACCACGTCTCTAGAACGGCCACCACCCTGCCGTCGTCAATCGCAGAGAAAACGAAACGACCGTCGTGGCGATCAAGTAGCGGCGCCCAAACCGATAACACCGCCGCTGAAACCGCGCCACAAAACAACAGCACCGCCAGCCACCACCGCCGCACCGGCAAGGATGCCGCATCGATTTGGCCCCGTTCTTGGATCCGTTCCACGCTTGCGGTCCACAATCCCGAAGAGAAGACCTCTTCCTTGATTTACAGATTAATCGACCCCATGCCGGTCCCTCAGGTAGCCGGTATTTTTTAGCTTACGCCTTTCTCACCGGCACACAACCCACCCGTGGCACCATTCCCGGGTGATGAGACCAAGCCGGGCCTATCCGAATGGTTATGATGCCACCATGCCCGGGTTATGGGACCAGCAGCGTCGCCAAAGGCTAGAATCGGCTCAGCCGCTAGCGGTGCGGATGAGGCCGCGCACGCTCGAAGAGGTCGTCGGTCAGCAGCACTTCCTGGGTCGGGGAAAAATGTTGCGGAGGATGCTCGACGCCGACCGGCTCACAAGCGTGATCTTCTACGGCCCCCCGGGCACCGGTAAAACGACCCTGGCTGCGGTGATCGCCACCCACACCAAGCGTCGCTTTGAGCAGGCCAACGCCGCGGGCGTGGGGGTCAAGGAGATCCGCGCCGTCCTCGATCGTGCCCGCGACGCGTTACAGACCGACGGGACGCGGACGATCTTCTTCCTCGACGAGATCCACCGGTTCAACCGAGCCCAGCAGGACGTCCTGCTCGAAGACGTCGAACGCGGGGTGGTGACCCTGATCGGGGCGACCACAGCCAACCCGTTTTTCTCGATCAACTCCCCACTGGTCAGCCGTTCGCAGATCTTCCGCTTCGAGCCGCTAAATGAAGAGGGGATCAGCCTGATCCTGCGTCGAGCGATCGCAGACCCCGACCGCGGTTATGGGCGGTTAAAGATCGCCGCCGATAACCAAGCCATCGATCACTGGTCCCGGGTCTGTGACGGGGACGCACGGCGGGCGCTGACCGCATTGGAGATCGCGGTGCTCAGCGGCGGGGCGGCCACCCAGCAGGCCGGCGTGGGCGAGGCACAGACTATCGTGATCGACCTCAATGTTGCCGAACAATCGATCCAGCGCAAAGCGATCGTTTACGACGGGACGGGTGACGAGCACTACGACGCGATATCAGCGCTGATCAAATCGATGCGCGGCAGCGACCCGGACGCAGCGGTGTACTGGCTAGCGAGCATGCTCGAAGCCGGGGAGGACCCGCGTTACATCGCCCGGCGCGTGGCGATCTTGGCCAGCGAAGACGTCGGCAATGCCGACCCCAGGGCGCTGAGCGTCGCGGCCGCGGCGTTTGAGATCACGGAGCGGATCGGCCTGCCCGAGTGCCAGCTGACCCTGGCTCAGGCGGTGATCTACATGGCCACGGCGCCCAAGAGCAACGCCAGCGCCAAGGCGATCTGGGCCGCGGCCAAGGACGTCAAAGAGGGGCGTACCATCCCTGTCCCAGCCCACCTGCGTGACGGCCATTACGCCGGAGCCAAAAAGCTGGGCCACGCCCAGGGCTACCAGTACCCCCACAGCCACGAAGATGGGTACGTCCCGCAAGAGTACCTCGGGGTCGACAAGGCTTACTACACCCCCATCGACCGGGGTTACGAGCATTACATCCAGAAATACCTGGCGAAGATCCGGGGGAAGATCCGGGGGGTTTACAACGAGCAGGATCCCGACGGACAGGCGGCGGCGCAGCGGTCTGGTGACGAATCAAAGCCGGTTGATCCGGTGTGAAGCGGGGATGTGGATCTGGTATCTTAAAAGGGTGTTGCACCGCATTGAGGTGCACGATTTCGGGGGACTAAGAGGTTAGTCGTTGCAGGCTGGCCTCGCTGCTGCCTCGTGGTCACAAGTCCGTTTCCGCCCAACTGACAGGAGCTGATTCCCCTATGGTGTTATCGTCACAAATGAGCCGCGCGGGCACCGGGC
>CBDCYN010000007.1:0-24422 GCA_965224205.1 Phycisphaeraceae bacterium | reverse complement strand
AGTTTGGGCGGGCTGCCTCCTTGAGGATCGCCATGTCCAACGCTTGGTCGGCGACGAGCTTCTTGAGCCGGGTGTTCTCCTTCTCAAGGGCTCTGAGTTGTTTGGCCATCTGCGGGTCCATCCCGCCGTATTTCGTCCGCCAACGATAGTACGTCTGCTGGCTGATGCCCAGCTGCCGGCACACCGCAGGCACCTTCTGGCCTTTGCCAAGTTCCACGTCCGCCGCACGCAACTTCGCCACGATCTGTTCCGGCATCAATCGCTTCTTCATGAGCAATCCTTTCCGGCCAAAGGCCGGTTGGATTCTCTCACAAAACCTGGATCAATTTTCTAGGAGGGGGTCAGTCTGATCCGGAAGGTGGCGATCACCGCTGCGAATGTCTCGGACGCATCGGGGTTGAAACACGTGTGCCCGCGTGGCGGCGTGGTGTATGGGGACAAGGGGTATTGCGTCTCAACGGCTCAACGAGAGATCGCTCGTCACGGTTGTCACGACGGGTGTATCAAGCGGAACAACATGAAGGCCAAGGACCGCGACAAAGACCGATGGATCAGCTCGATCCGGGCGCCGTTTGAACGGGTGTTCTCGAAGCGGAACCCGCGGGTGCGGTATCGGGGGCGGGTCAAGAACCAGTTCGCCGCGTTCATGGCTGCGCTGAGCTTCAATTTGAAAAGATTGCTGATGCTCGAAGCCGACCCATTGTGGGCCTGACGGTCAACCGACGCCACGATCCGCGAGCTCACGATTCATCCACTCGCCCGCCCCGGTTCACCCATCGTCCCCGAAACCCTCTGCCACGCCCCATCGGCTTAACCCGATGCCGCTCGGCTCGGAAAATCATCCCCCACCCTATCATTCAACAGGCCCAACGTATACACAGACCCCAATCTCCTGGACGTAGCAGGAGCCTTGGAAACGCTGCCGTCTTTGCCGCTGGACGAAGCAGCGGAGGACAGACAAGCGACCGCTATGGGAACAGGCCCCAGTGCGCTTGTACCAACAACTGACGAACCTGGCACGACCCAGTCAAATGATGACAAACATCTTGCCAATTTGACCTGTCCTCATCCTGGGAAAGATACTGCTGTAAGTGCCAAGCCTGTCAATAGAAAAACCCCGCCGTCAATTTCTGACAACGGGGTTCTAGAAGCGAGGGTGACGGGACTCGAACCCGCAACCTTCGGATCGACAGTCCGATGCTCTGACCAATTGAGCTACACCCCCAGCGTCTGTCGCTTCAACACAGCGACGCTGAGAATAACGTACCACGGATAATTTAGATCGGACACCGGCATTGTCAACTCGATCGCTCGTGACCGGTTGATGCGGTGCTGGGCCACCACAGCGTCCGATGCCGTCGCGACTGGGGCCTGCCGGCGGTGGCGCGTGAGGCGGTACGGCTTCAACACGTGGCCGACCCCTGCACCATCCCCCATGCGAGACCCGCTTCAAACAAAGTACGCAAGTCCTACGAAGCTATCCTCTAATGGAGGCAAAAACAACCCGATCGATTTACCCTCAACCCACACCACCACACCCTGGGACTAAACAGCTAGCGGTACACAGGACAGTTCCCCAGATCGGCCTCCTGTATGGCACTTCAACCCTCAGGCTACCACGAATATTTCGCACTTTTTTCCCATTGTCAACATCCAATCCTGATCCCGCCGCGTAATCTCCTGCGACGCACCAAACCGGACGACTTGAACCGAATTAAGTCCACCCGATCACTGACCCGAGGACACTCGGCAGCCGGTATCGGTAACGGTATCCGTGCGTCGCGGCTAGGGCGTTTTCTCAATGAGCGTATCGCGCCCGCTACGAGCCGCGACTGTAAGAGAGTGGGGAAACCCGCTTGCTGACACGCGCGGCTCGCCTCGAAACGATACAGGACGTTAGAAAACGCCCTATGGCATGGCGGATCGAGAAAAGGACGGACACGAAAACCCATTGCAACCGAAAGGACAGATCATGTTACCGAACAATCGCTTCAAACCCCGGATGGCGGCGATCCTAGTCACCGCCTCCGCAGTCGCTGCCCCGCTGCCCGCGTCGGCCGTGCCGCTCCAAGACCTATTAGATGGCGGTTCGATCGTCTTCGGCGACGCGACGTTCTCCGACTGGCAACTCGACCCATTCAGTGACGCCGACCCCGGGCCAGGGCCAGACTTTACCCAGATCGACGTCACCGCCTTCCAGTCGGGCAATATCCTCGGCCTGCGGTACACCGCCAACGACCAGTGGAGCGTCGAAGATGACGGCTTTATCGATAGCTTCTTTAGTTATTCGCTGACCACCGGGTCGACCCCGATCACCGGCGTGGAGCTGGAACTACTAGACTTTGAAATCACCGGCATCGGCGGGTCGATCAACCTTATCGACGACATCTCCGACCCCACCGGCGGGCCCCTGGCCGCGACCGCTGTGTTTTCCGACAACCTCACCGGCAACGCCCAGCTGCTCGATTCGTCCCCGTTCGCGTCGGTCCTGTCGCTGGAGGTCGAGTCTGCTGTCCTCTTAGCCGGTGACTTCCCCGGCGACGAGATCGTGCTCAACACGTTCGAGCAGCGGTTCGTCCTCGACGCCGACGCCGACGGCGCCATCCCGGAGCCGGCGACCGCGGGCTTATTCGGGATCGCCACCGCCGTCATCGCCTCGGCGACCCGACGCCGGCGGACCCGTACCCCAATCCACCAGTAAAAAAAACCTGCAACGTCGCAGGGTGTGTTCCATCCATCACCAACCTTAACCCCTGATCCAAGGAGACTCCCCCATGAACAGGAAACGTACTTATCTTATGCCCATCGTCGGGGCGGCGGCCTTGTCGCTGGTCTCGACCACCGCGGTGGCCTCGAACCACCGAGAAGCCCCGATCACCGCCCTGGACCACAAGGCCGACATCACCGATGTCTACGCCTTCGTCTCACCCGACGACCCCAGCAAGGTCACATTCATCCTCAACGTCGATCCCCTGCTCGAACCGGGCAACGGGCCGACCCTGTTCCCGTTCGACCCCAACATCCGCTATGAGATCAAGGTCGACAACGACCACGACGCCCGGGAAGATGTGAGCTTCGAATTCCGGTTCACCACCGAGTTCCAGATCCCCGCGGTGTACACCGCCGTTGCCGGGTTCGGGGACGGTGGGGCCGTGGACCCGGAAACCGGCGCCGTGATCGTGCCGCCGCAGATCCGTGACTTCGCCAACCCTGGGCTCAACCAGCGGCAGACCGTCACCGCCACGATGGTCAAGAACGGGCAAAGGACCCAGCTCAACAACCTCAACGGCGGCCCGATGTTCGTCGTGCCCGCCAACGCCGGGCCACGGACCATGGACTACGAAGCCCTATTCGAAGCCGGCACGTACGAGAGCCTCAACGTCGACGGGGTATCCGTCTTCGCCGGCACGGTCGATGACCCGTTCTATATCGATCTCGGAGCCGCGTTTGATACCGCCAACTTCCGCACGCTCGCCAGCGGCGTCCCCGCGGTATTAACCGATTCGGAAGACGCCGCCCCGCAGAACTTCGCCAGCGACACGGTCTCCGGCTACGCGGTCAACGCGATCGCGATCCAGGTCCCGATCGAGATGGTCACCTCCACCGGTCAGACCCACGCCGCCACGGAGCCCGAAGCGACGATCGGGGTCTGGGCCACCACGTCGCGGCCACGCATCACCGTCCGCCGCTCGCCCAACCCAGCTCGCAACCGCGGCGACTTCCGGCAGGTCCAGAGGTTCGGCAACCCCCTGATCAACGAGCTGATCATCGGCATCGGGGCCAAAGACCGGTTCAGCATGGACCAGCCCAAGAACGATTCTCAGTTCCAAGACTTCTTCTTGAACCCACCGATCGCCCAGATCGTCGAGGCGCTCTACAACGAGCTGGCCCCCGGCGCCCTGGACGTGCCCGAAGGCCCACGCAACGATCTGCTGCCGCTGGTGACCTACACCCACCCGATCCCCGGCTCGGAAAACCCGGTCGCGGACCTGATGCGCCTCAACACCGGCGTGCCCCCGACGGCCTCTGATCAGGTCAATCGGCTTGGCGGCGCCGCTAGCCCTCCCGACTTGGCCGGGTACCCCAACGGCCGGCGGCTGTTCGACGACGTGGTTGACATCACCCTCCGCGTGGGCGTGGGCGGTGTGCTTAACCCTTCGTTTAACAAGTTCCCCAATAATCGGCTCGGCGACGGGGTGAACGTTAACGACGCCCCCTTTAGGACGTCCTTCCCGTACCTGGCCAGCTCCCCCGACGGGCGCAACCGCCGCCACATCGACCCCGGTGAAACCTTCCCCGACGGTCGACCGGTCCCCGTAGATTGATGCCTGGACAGGAATTCCTGGACGGGCGTGTGGTCAACGCCACACGCCCGTTTTCTCGGTCTATTGAGTGAATCGAACCTATAGACGACAGCGGATCCGGAGTCAGCATAGACCTCCCCAACGAGCCGCGACCGTGAGGGAGTGGGTTCTTCAGCAATTGCCGGTATTCGATCAGGAACCCACTCCCTCACGGTCGCGGCTCGTTAAGAAGATTAAACGAACATGATCGCATGACGAAGCACTAACGTTGACAAAAAAGGAGACAACCCGATGAAGTCCCACCCCATCATGATCGCGACGGTTTTGTGCGGTGCCCTGGTTAGCCTCGCGACGGCTGGATCACCGCCTGCGACCCCCGCGATGCAGAAAATCGAAGACGCCCGGTCCGCGATCAACGCCAACCCCGACCACTGCCAAGGCTACAACGCCCTGGCGATGGCCCTGGCTCAACGCGCCCGCGAAACCGCTGACCCGGCCTACTACGATCAAGCCCTCGAAGCGGTCGACCGGTCGCTTGCCCTGGTGCCCGACAACTTCGCAGCCCGGAAAGTGAAGGTCTGGGTCCAGCTCGGCCAGCATGAGTTCGCCAAGGCGCTCGAAGCGGCCCGGGCGTTGAACAAGCAGGCCCCCGACGATGTGATGGTCTACGGCTACCTTGTCGACGCCGCGGTCGAGATGGGCTTATACGACGAAGCCGAGGCCGCCGCCCAGTGGATGCTCGACCTGCGACCCGGCAACGTCCCCGGCCTCACCCGAGCCGCGTACCTAAGAGAACTCTTCGGGGATCTCGACGGGGCGGTCGAGCTGATGGCCATGGCGTATCAATCCATCCCCGGCCATGAAACCGAACACCGCGCCTGGGTGCTGACCCATATCGGCCATCTTTACCGCAGCGGGGGGAAATTAGAGCTGGCTAGCGAGGTCCTCGAAGAAGCGTTGAAGATCTTCCCGGGGTATCACTACGCCCTGGCCCAGCTCGCCCACACCCGCACCGCTCAGGGCCAACATGAACAAGCGTTAGCCCTCTACCAGAAACATTACGAGGTCGCCGCCCACCCCGAGAACCTCTACCTCGTGGGCCAAGCCCTCGCACAGCTGGGCCGCGACGACGAAGCCCAAAAGGCGTACCAACAATTTGAAGAAGGCGCCCGGGGCGAGATCGACTCGCCCGACAACGCCAACCACGACCTCATTTTTTACTACACCGACCACGCGAACAACCCGCAAGAGGCGCTGCGCATCGCCAAGATCGAGATCCAACGCCGCAAGGACGTGCACACCCGTGACGCCTACGCCTGGGCCCTGTACACCAACGGGCAACACGACGAAGCCTATCAGCAGATCGAGCGGGCCCTGTCAGTAGGCATCCAAGACGCCAAGATCTTCTTCCACGCCGGCGCCATCGCCCAGGCCAAGGGCGACGAGCAAGCCGCCCGGCGGTACTTCCACCAAGCCGCCGCGCTCAACCCCGGGTCGCCACCCCCCGCCGCGGCCCGGCAGGCCAGGGCGGCGCTCGGTGATCGTCCCAAGCCCTAAGAACGTGTCAGAGAAGACGCCTGCCCCGCCGGCTGGCACGCAAACGCGGTAGGCACCGGTTGAAAACACCAGCGACCAGCAGCCTGCCCGGACCGACCACGACGACGGACCAGCCATGATGAGAAAAAGATTCGCATGTCCGCTTGTCCCTGTCCGGCGTTGAAATGGGCCCTAAGACACCCTATGCTCAGTCGGTGTGGACGCGGGTCGTGTGCGGCCACGGGTTGAACGCCCGTGTCGGGGTGAGCAGGCCGTGAAGATCTAGGGGAATGCCATTGGGAGCGGAAGTACCTTCAGATCAGGCCCTGCTTGAGCGGATCTCCACCGGAGACCGGCAGGCGTTTGGGGTGTTCTATGACCGGTACTGCGCGCGGGTGTTTGGGCTTGTCCTGAAGATCCTCCACAACCGCAGCGACGCCGAAGAGGCGTTGCAAGAAACGTTCTGGCAGGTGTGGCAGAAAGCCGGTGATTACGACGGCAGCCGCGCTTGCCCGCGTGCATGGTTGTTCCTGTTGGCCCGGTCGCGGTCGATCGATCTCTTGCGGCGTCGTCCCCCTACACAGGCCGCTGAGCCTGATGAATCAGCCATGGCCGACCCTTGCACCGCTGCGCCGTCGATCCCGTTGGAAGCCGATGAATCGGCGGCCGCGATCCGGTCGGCCCTAGCGCAGCTGACCTCGGAACAGGCGGCCAGCATCAACCTGGCTTTCTTTGAGGGTCTAACCCACGTCCAGCTCGCTCAGCGGTTGAACGTGCCCCTAGGCACCGTCAAATCGCGGATCCGCACCGGGATGCAGAAACTAAGAGCCCTGGTTGAGGAGGCCGCCGCATGAGCCGACCTCCCGAATCGAATCACGACCTAGCCGCGGTGGCCGCGCTCTATGTCGCGGGGGCGATGACCGATCAAGAGCGTGCAGCCTTTGAAAGCCGGCTGGCAGCGGGGGACCGGTCGTACCTCGAAGCCCTCAAGGCGATGGACCCGGTGGTCGAGGCCCTGGCCCAATCGGCCCCGGCGGTCACCCCCAGCGCGTCGGTCAAAGACCGCCTCATGGCCAAGATCGCTGCCGAGTCGGTTCCACAAGAGAGGCCCCAGGTGGCGGCGGCGGATGCCAACGTCTTCAACCTCCGTGTTGATGAGGGCGATTGGCAGGAAACCGGTGTGGAGGGCGTGCAGTTCCGGGTGCTCTATGTCGACCACGAAGCCAACCGCAAGACCTTCTTGGTCCGCATGGCGCCCGGCACCACCTTCCCCGGCCACGCCCATCGTCAGGCTGAGGAGTGTTACGTGATCCACGGCGACCTGCACTCGGCCGGTCGCGTCATGCGCAGCGGGGACTACCAGCGTGCCCCCGCCGGCAGCCAGCACGGTCCGACCTATTCAGAAAACGGGTGCCTGTGCCTGGTGGTCGCTGCCGCGGCATGAACGGCGAATCCCCCTCGTGACATACCCTTCCGGGATGAAAATACGACCGAGGTCGTGTACGCGGCTGGCTACGAACATCTACAGCCATCCAGAAAATGCAACAAACTCTACACGGATTAGAGCAGATTGCGACAATATTTGCCACGCGTTTCGCAGCGGTTTTATCGAGGGTCGTAGAAAACAAGCCTTGGTTCTGACCGTGAGTATGGAGGAGGGGGCAGAAAATCACGCAATCTGCTCTAAGCAAACGCCGTAAAACGGAAGCGGCCGGGAAGCCCCGGCCGCTGGTCCGCTCTGGCGTGTTGGGTCAGCAGTGATTAATCGAAGGACGCGAAACTCGCGGGCAGGTCGCTGATGTCCATGAAGATGATCGTGTGCAGATGGCTGGCCAGGGTGTCGATCGCGGCGCCGATGGCGTCGCCCGTGGCGGGGTCGAGGGGGATCACCTGATCTTTGAGCACGGTAAACCCGCCAAGCGTGGCACCGGCGAACTCCAGGCCCATCACCGATGACGCGGGCATGGCGCCGACGTGGGTCTCGGCCTGGTCAAAGGGGTTGAGCTTGTACAAGTGGCCCTGGTGGGTCGCGTAGAACATCCCGTTGTCGGCAGCCGCCAGGGCATCGTAGATCCGGTCGAGGGTCATGATCTGCTCGAACCCCCCGGTGGAGGTATTGACCTTGACCAGCCGGCTGGCTGCGCCGGCATTGGCGTCGTCGTCGTCGTCCTCGTTCTCGAGATCGGTGGGGTCTTTGGCGAGGGTCACGAGCACGACGAGGTCCTGGAAGTCGGCCGAGTCGCTGGCTAGGTTGGTCGTGCCCAGCTCGTAGAAGAAGATCGCTTGGTTCTCGTCAAGGACGATGGTGTCCGTGTCCTGATCCACATAGTCGATGATGAAGTCGAGGATCGCATCTTGATCCAGGAACGGGTCGAGCTTCGGCACCGGGTCCCCGTGGCGGAGCACGATCAGGTTGTCCGCGTGGCTGGTCGAGGTGACGGTGATGTAGCTGTTCCAATGATTGGCGCTGTTGCCGGCGACCCAGCTAAATTTTTTGATCCACGACTGGCCGGCCACGGAGATCGGCGTGCCGGCGGGGTAGATGCTGGGGAACACGTGCTTGCGGGGGTTGTTGTCGTCGTTGATGTTGCCCGAGACCGCGTTATCCATCGGGCCGAACGTCTCGGACTCGTCATCGCCGATCTTGACCATCGTCGTCACCGGCACGTCGTACGCCCCGCCGGCGGTGATCGCGGCGCCGAGGACGGTGACCTTGACCGCGAAGTCCTCTTTCGGGACGACCTCGTCGTTGATCACGTCGAATTCGACGTCGTCCTCTTCGGTGCTCTCGATCGTCTGCAACGCGAACAGCCCGTTGTAGCCGAAATCGCCTCCGGCTTCGTGGATGACTGAGGTGTGGGAGTCGGAGATCTCCAGCCACCATTGGCCCATCGCCTTGCCGGCACCATTTACGTTGTCATTGAAAACCCGGCATGTGACGGTACCCCCGGAGATGACGTACGCGTTGCCGTTCGTGACGCTGTACATGCTGCCCTCGACCTTCAAATCGTTCTGGCTGCCGGGCCCCTTGGGGTGGACCTTGATGTAGTAGGCGTCGCCGTTGAAGTGCTCGCCGCTGCCGTCGACGGGGGTGTTGCTGTGCAGGTCATCGCGGGTGATGACGGTCCCGTCGGCGCACATGAGCTTGAATTCGTTGGTGGAGTAGTTATTCGGGTTGATCCCGATCATCCCGGAGATGTTGTCGCCGCCCTCGTCGAGCTCCCCGTCACTGTCTTTCCAGGCGATCGTCGCCCCGGTGACCGCTCCCGGGCCTATTGACTGGCCCATGACTTCGGCCTCGGCGGTTTCCGAGTTGATGTAGACGAGCTTGGTTTCCTGGTCCGCCGGGTCGGTCCAAAACGCAAAGAGGTTTAGGTGTCCCGGCACATGGGCGGAGGCTTCGATCCCCGAGAGAGTCGTGCCGTCGCTGAAGTGGACCGTGTCGATCGCTTGGAATTTTGTGTCCGCGAACCGATACGTCACGAGCTTATCGTTCTTGGCATTGATGCCGAACAGGACGTAGTTGTCCAAGAGGTTTCCGGTGCCCGCTGTCGCCCCGGTTTGTGCCATGGCCTGGCCGGTCATCAGCACCGACGCTGCCAAACCGCACGAGAGTAAATTCCGCTTGCTTCTGTTAATCATCTGGTTCCCCTGTAATCTGCCCCGTGTCCTGGATGGGGCGTGCTCGTTTAATCTGGCCAGCCCTGCGTCGCTACCCGCGGGTGCGGGCTTTGACATCGCCACGCAATCAAACCTTTTTAGCTACGCCGCCTCTTTTATCCTTAGTAACCAAACGATACAGACCGACGCCACGCCAGTGACCCAGCGAAAAAATAAACAACACGGGTCGTCCAGGCGTCATAGCTTCACAGCCCGTGGACAGGCAGGGATAGGTCGAAAGGGCATCGGTCACCGGTCTATGAAAAATGAGGGCACACCACTATGAGGTAACATGACGGTTCTTGTTTTCATATAATACGCTTCCAGAATAATTCTGAGTCGATTTAGTAAGATGCGGCAGATGGCCTGACTAGGGACGGTCGGGCTTGAGTGATCGAGCGATGATGGCATGGAGGCCGACGATGAAGATCTCTTTACGACACCCCGAAGACCTTGATGAACTCAAGCGGCGGATCGGCCGTGAACGCAACGCCAAGCAGCGTGATCGATATCGGGCGGTGAGGTGGGCGTTGGAAGGTAAGAGTTCTTACTGGATCGCCGACACGCTCGATCGCGGCCGGGCTTCCGTGCAGCGTTGGGCCTACGCGTACCGCGACGGCGGGATCGACGCGCTCGTCATCAGGCCCCAGCCAGGCCGCCCCACCAAGCTAGGTCGAGATCAAGAAGACGCGTTCATACAACGACTCGACACCGGGCCCACCGACGCCGACCAGGGCGTGTGCACCTTGCGAGGCAAAGATGTCGTGCGGATCCTCGATCAAGAATTCGGCGTGCCCTACAGTCTCCAAGGCGCCTACGACCTGCTGCACCGGTTGGGGTATTCATGCCTGACGCCGCGGCCGAAGCATCGCAAGAACGATCCCGAAGCGATGGCGACGTGGCGGCAAGACACCCCCCTTTGATCCAAGAGATTCAAGACGAACATCCCGATCAGCGGGTCGAGGTGTGGTTCCAGGACGAAGCCCGTTTCGGCCAGCAAGGCACGCTCACGAAAGTCTGGGCCCCCAAGGGATCGCGTCCCACCGCCGTGAAGCAGACCGAGTATGAATGGGTCTACCTGTTCGCGGCGGTCAATCCGGGCACCGGTCGATCCTCGGCTCTGTTGGCCCCGACGGTGAACACCGACTACATGAACGAACACCTGCGGTTCATCTCCCAGGAAGCCGGCCCCGGTAAGCACGTGGTGTTGGTGTTGGATCAAGCCGGGTGGCACATGGCCAAAGCGTTGGTGGTACCCGACAACATCACGCTATTGCACCTGCCGCCGTACTCACCTGAGCTCAATCCCATCGAACGGGTGTGGGCCTATCTCAAGAGCCACTATCTATCCAACCGCGTGTTCCATGACTACGACGACCTGTTCGATGCATGTCGACAAGCGTGGAATAGATTCACCCAGGACGACCTATGCTCCATCTGCCACACATCATGGATAACGACTCAAAATTAAGCTGGATACGTATAATCTATTGTCTTTGCAGTATTTAGAGGTGTCATAGGGTCTGCCGAGGAACGCCTCTGATCTCGCTGGCCCACTGATGCGGATATGGCTACGTGAACGGCGCCTTCGAAATGTCTTGCCACGGGTTTCAATCGGATACGGGAAAGGGTGATTTGCTTGGGGGTTCGAAGGTGCGGTCTTGGTCCTTTTGTAGCCAGCCGACCCACCGGGACCAGGACGGGGGATCGGCTTTCACGTTGTTCATGTACACCTTGTGGGGCGTGAGCACGCTCGCCGGGGCGGTGGTCGGGTCGGATGGGATCAGAGCCCAGTGCGGCCGGGCGAGGTTGTAGCGTTCGTGGAACACGGCCAGCTTCGCACGAGCGTCGCACGGGTCGGCATAGAGATTCCAATATACCTCTTCGCGTTTGAGGGTGCCATGGAAACGTTCGAGCAACCCCAACTGCGTAGGCAAGCGATAGCCGATCTGACCTTCCCCAGGAAAAGTGTACGGTCGATATCGTGAGTTGGGCGGCCTGTTGCTCGTAGGCCAAGGGGCTCTTGTACCCCAAGGACGAGTGCAACCGCACACGGTTGTAAAACGTCTCCATGTAATCGAACAACGCCTGATCTGCGTCAGCGAGGTCGACCCCGCGTTGTTTGATTTGTGTGATTCCAATCTGATAAACCACGTCCTCTGGACGTGGTCAGAGTTCAACGGCTCTGCCGGTTGAACAAAAAGGGTTTACTCCTGACTCGGGTTGTCGCCACAACTCGAAGAAAGGAGTAAACCAAGATGTCACGATTTCGCGGATTATCACACGCCATCTGGCACTGCCAATATCACATGGTATGGGTGCCCAAGTATCGGTATCGGATCTTAACGGGCCTGATCGGCCAGGAGGTGCAGCGTTGTATCCGAGCGTTTTCACAACACCTCGGAGCCGAGGTCGTCGAACTCAACGTACAAGTCGACCACGTGCATCTGTTGGCGAGGGTGCCTCCGAAAGTATCCATCTCTGAGTTTGTGGGTACGCTCAAGGGCCGTACCGCGATCCGTGTATTCAACCAGTTCCGTCACCTCAAGCACAAGCCCTATTGGGGCAATCATTTCTGGGCACGGGGGTATTGTGTCGACACGGTCGGTCTCGACGCCGAGAAGATCCGCAAGTACGTGAAGTATCAGCAAGAACGCGAGGCACGTACCGATCGTTGAGATACCCTATTTCCCGGCGACAACCCCTCGTCCTTGCCTCCCATGGGGCAAGGCACTTTACGCCCCTATGGGGCTTATCTTGAAAGCCACCTGCTCCGCAGGTGGATGCTTTACTCGGCCGCGATGGTGATGGTTTCCATCACGTCGCCCTGCTGGATCGCGTTGACCACATCCTGGCCGTCAATCACCTTCCCGAACACCGCGTGCTTGCCGTCGAGCCAGTCGGTGGCGACATGGGTGATGAAGAACTGCGAGCCGTTGGTGTTGGGCCCGGCGTTGGCCATCGAAAGCACCCCCGGGCCGTCGTGTTTGAGGTCGGGGTGGATCTCGTCTTCAAACGTGTACCCCGGCCCGCCGGTCCCGTCGCCTTTGGGGCAGCCGCCCTGGATCATGAAATCCGCGATCACCCGGTGGAACTTCAGGCCGTCGTAGTACCCGTCGGCCGCCAGCTTCTCGAAATTGGCGCAGGTTTTCGGGGCTTTGTCGTCGTGGAGCTGCAATCGGATCGGCCCCTTCTTCGTGGTGATCGTGGCGACTTTCATATGAGTTTCCTTTCGGCTTGGGTGATCACTTTAGGTGTAGACCCAGTGTAACCGGACAGGCACTCATACGCTAAAATACTTCGCCTCGGGGTGGTGGACGATGATGGCGCTGGTGGATTGCTCGGGATCGATCTGCCAGTTCTCGGTCAGGATACAACCGATGCGCGATGGGTCGAGCAGGCGGAAGAGTTTGTCTTGATCGCTCATATCCGGGCAAGCGGGGTAGCCGAAGCTGTACCGGCTGCCACGGTATTTCTGGGTGAACAGGTCGCGGACCTTGGGGCTGTCGTCGCCGGCGATGCCCAATTCCTGGCGCATCCGCTTGTGCCACAGCTCCGCCAGGGCCTCGGCGGTCTCGACGCCCAGGCCGTGGAGGTAGAGGTACTCGCTGTAGTTGTTAGCGTCGAACAGAGCCTTGGCCCGCTTGCTGACCTCGCTGCCCACCGTCACGCACATCAAGCCCAGCAGGTCCTTTTCGCCTGAATCTTGGTGGCGATAGAAATCACTGATGCATAAACGACCCCGGTTGGCCTGTCGCGGGAAGGTGAATCGTTCGAGTTCACGGTCGGGTTCATCGGGGTCATAGACGACCAGGTCGTTGTCGACGCTGTTGCACGGGTAGTACCCGTAGACCACCTTCGGCTCGAGGACCTGCTTATCTCGGCACATCGCTGACAGGCGTTCGAAGATGGGTTCGACCTCGTCTTCAATCTGGGCATGGTACGCGTCGTCACTGCGGGAACCCTTTTTGAATTGCCACTGGCCCCGGAACAAAGCAACCTTATTTACGAACGAGTAGACCTCTGCAAGCGGGACACGCTCGACCAGCCGGCTACCCCAAAACGGGGGCGTGGGGATCTGCACGTCCGTGGCGACATCGGACCTCGTCACCGTGGCCGTGGCGGCGGTCTCGGGCGCTGATGACTGAGCCGGCCCCGCGGGCTGCTTGTCCCCCTGCATCGCCGCGACCTTGGCTTCGCTATCAGCCCGCTTGGTGAGGCGTTGCTCGATCTCTTGGTCTATCTCCTGCGTCTTGCCCGAGGTTAGCAGGTCCATAAGGCGCAGCCCCTCGAACGCGTCCTTGCCGTAGTACACCTTGCCGTTGCCCTGGCCGTACACCCCGCGCAGGTGGCTCTCGCAGTAGTGCCGCGACAACGCCGCCCCGCCCAGCAGCACCGGGACGTCCACCCCCTGGCTGACCAGCTCGCTGAGGTTCTCCTCCATCACGTTCACGCTCTTAACCAGCAGGCCCGATAGGCCGATCGCGTCGGCGTTGTGTTCGCGCCACTTGGCGAGGATCGTCGCGATCGGCTGCTTGATCCCGAGGTTGTACACCGTGTACCCGTTGTTGGAGAGGATGATGTCGACGAGGTTTTTGCCGATGTCGTGCACGTCGCCCTTGACGGTGGCCAGCACAATCGAGCCCTTGGACCGGCCCTCGACCTTCTCCATGTACTGCTCGAGGTGGGCGACGGCCATCTTCATGACCTCCGCCGACTGAAGCACGAACGGCAGCTGCATCTGCCCCGATCCGAACAGGTCGCCGACGACTTTCATCCCCGATAGCAGGTGGTCGTTGACGATGGTCAGGGCGTCGTATTTTTTGAGCGCCTCTTCGAGGGTCTCGATCAGGTTCTGCTTCTCGCCGTCGATGATGTGCTTCTGGAGCCGTTCCTCGAGCGGTAATTCTTTGAGGTCCTGCTTGGTCGACTGAGCAGCCGCATCATCGGGGAACAGGTCGACGTAGATCTGCAACGGGTCCGTCGTCTGCGTCCCATCGCTTAATGTCACTACTGATTCCGGGGCGGGGCGGCGGTCGTAGATCAGCTCCAACGCCGCGTCCCAGTGTTGTTCGTCGATCTTGTTGCGCGGCAGGATCTTGGTCGCGTGCAGGATGGCGCTGGTCAGCCCGGCCTCGACGAGTTCGTGCAGGAACACGCTGTTGAGCACCTGCCGGGCGGCGGGCTTGAGTCCGAAGCTCACGTTCGACAGCCCGCAGGTGATCTGGCACCGTGGCAGCTTCTCGGCGATGCGTCGCACGCCCTCGATCGTCTCCAGGGCGCTTCGGCGGTCTTTGTCCATGCCGGTGGTGATCGGCAGCACCAAGGGATCAAAGAAAAGGTCCTCTTCGGGCAGGCCGTATTGGTTGACCGCCAGGTCGTGCATGCGTTGGGCGATCGCGAGCTTGCGGTCGGCGGTGCGGGCCATGGCCTCTTCGGGGTCCTCGTCGATGGTGCCCAGCACCAGGGCGGCGCCGTACGTCTTGGCCAGGCGGCACATCACCGCGAATTTCTCTTCGCCGTCTTCGAGGTTCGCCGAGTTGATCACGCACTTGCCGGCCGCGCACTTTAGTCCTGCTTCGATCGTCGCCGGCTGAGTCGAGTCGAGCATCAGCGGGGCGTTGACCTGTCTCACGAACAGGTGCACGAGGTGGGCCATGTCCGCGGCGTTGTCGCGCCCGGCGTAGTCGACGTTCACATCAATCAGGTGCGAGCCCTCGCGCGATTGGCCCCGGGCGAGGCTGACCATATCGTCCCACGCCTCGGATTCGAGCATGCGTTTGAACGCCCGCGACCCCGATGCGTTGGTGCGCTCGCCGATGTTGAGGATCGACGTGTCCTGGCGGTACTCCACCGGGCTGTACAGCGACGTGCACGCGGGCTTGGCCGGTGTCTTGTTGACACTTCCGGGGACGCGATCACCCACGGCCTCGACCAGGGCCTTGATGTGTTGCGGCGTCGTCCCGCAGCAGCCGCCGACGAGGTTGACCCCGTCTTGCTCGACGAACTTCGCGACGGCCTCGGCAAAAGGCCTGGGCTTGAGCGGGTACTCGGTGCGACCTTCGACCAGGACCGGCAGGCCCGCGTTGGGCAATACGGAGATCTTCCGGTCCCAGTGCTTGCCGAGGTGGTGGACGTGCTCAGCCATCTCGGTGGGGCCGGTGGCGCAGTTCATGCCCAACGACAGGATCGGGAACGGGGCCAGGGCCGCGGCGGCGGCGGCGATCTCGGTGCCCAGCAACATCGTCCCGGTGGTCTCGATGGTCACCTGGACCATGATCGGGATGTCTTGGGGGGATTTGTTCTTCTCGTCGAGGGCGGCCAGAAGGGCGTTGATCGTGCACTTGACCTGGAGCAGGTCCTGGGCGGTTTCGATCAGCAGGGCGTCGGCGCCGCCGTCGATCAGGCCTCGCGCCTGTTCGCGGTAGCTATCGAACATCTCGTCCCAGGTGGTGTTGCCGAGGGTGATGAGCCTGGTGCCGGGCCCGATCGAGCCGACGACGAACCGGGGTTTGTCTGAGGTGGAATACTTGTCACACGCGGCCCGGGCGACCTGAGCGGCGGTTTTGTTGATCGCGTAGGTCTGGTCGACGAGGTCAAACTCGGCGAAGACAAGTTTATTGGCCCCAAAGGTGTCGGTCTCAACGGCGTCGGCGCCGACTTTGAGGAACGATTCGTGGATCGATTGGATCACCTCCGGCCGGGTCTGAACGAGGATCTCGGTGCAGTTTTCTTTGCCCAGGTAGTCCTTCTCGAGATCCAGATCGATCTCGTGGATGCTCGTACCCATCGCGCCGTCCAGGAACAAGACGCGCGCAGCTATATGATCAACGAACCGATTCATTTTATATGAACACACCCGATTGAACGGACCCTTAGCTTCCCAGGTAGGTATAGGCCATCGGCGGAGGACAGTCCCACTTGTATCCGTAAATAGTAAGCCCCGAGACGATCAAAGACAACTTTTTATCCGATTTGAGAAGCTTGCTTAGCGGGGGTGACACCACGAGATCGGGATGATGGCCATGGTGAAGATGCAAAACCGCACGCAAAGCCCTATCGTATGCCGTTTCTATTGAGCCAACTTAGAAAGAACATGACATGACCTGGTGGCAGGCGATGATCTTGGGCGTGGTGGAAGGGCTGACCGAGTACCTGCCGGTCAGTTCGACTGGGCATTTGATCCTCACCCAGTGGCTGCTGGGCCTCAACCAAGACGCCCAGACCGAAGCGGCGATCAACAGCTTCGACATCATCATCCAAGCCGGGGCGATCGCCGCGGTGGCGGGTCTTTACCGTGCACGGGTGGCTCAGATGACCCGCGGGCTGATGGGTCAAGATCCTGAGGGTTTAAAGCTGGCGATCAACCTGGTGCTGGGGTTCCTCCCGGCGGCGGTGCTGGGATATCTTTTCCACAAGACGATCAAGGCGTACCTCTTTTCGATTTGGCCGGTGATCGGGGCCCTGTTCGTGGGTGCGTGGCTGATGCTAGCGGTGGCCAAGAGTCAACGGATTAATGACCTGGAGAGCCGCGGGCGGGGGATCGACTCGATCGACTGGCGGATGGCGGTGCTGATCGGGTTCGGCCAGTGCATCGCGATGTGGCCGGGGACGAGCCGGTCGATGATGACGATTGTCGCGGCCCTGATGCTGGGGGTGCGCCGCAAAGACGCTGCGGAGTTCAGCTTCCTGCTGGGGCTGATCACCCTCAGCGCCGCGACGTGTTACGAGGGGCTCAAGGAAGGCAAACACATGCTCGAGCACATCGGGATCGAAGCGGTGGCGATCGGGTTCGTGGCTTCGACGATCTCGGCGGCGCTGGCGATCAAGTGGTTCGTGGGGTTCCTCACCCGTCATGGCATGGCCCCGTTCGGGTGGTATCGGCTGGCGATCGCGGTCTTGTTGGCGGCGTTGGTGTGGGGTGGGGTGTTGGCAGAGGTGTAGCGGTAGGGCACGACCGCGAGCCGCGAGCCGGATCACGATTCGAAAAATTCAATCGTACCGGAACACGCCTTTGCGCCACGCGTAGAGGTATGCGATCACGGTCGTGAGGATAAAGAACAGCATCCGCCCCAGGAACCACGGGGCCAGGTCACTGTCGGGGGATAGACTTCCAAAGACCGTCGCCCAGGGATAGAGGAACACGATTTCGACATCGAATACCAGGAACGTCATCGCCACGATATAGAACCGCACGTTGAACCGCCGCCGTGCTGAGCCGATCGGGTTCATCCCCGATTCGTACACCAGCCCCTTGGTTTTGCCCTGGCGGCCCGGGCCGATGATGCTGGTGAGGATCAGGTTCCCTACCCCGAATGCGATCGCCATCAGCAGCAACACCCCGACCGGGCCGAAGTGGCTAAACGTCTGCGTGGCGAGGGGCGTAGCCATTGTCGACAGTATAGCAGGTCGGCTGGAGCGTAGGAGATCTCGGCCCCGGGTGGAATGGCGGGCGGGGTTCATGACATCGCCCGTGGGGTGTCGAGAGGTTAGGAGGAGTATGAAGGTCGGTAAGGATGTCGGCCCCAACATCGAAGTGGAAGATGGAGGTTGATCATGGCATCACGGACGACACGAGAAGCGGCGAGGCAGCGGATGCGTGAGGTGGTTGAGCAGGCGTTGGATCGGGTGATCCCGGCGGATGCCCTGTATTGTACTAGCCACCACTTCATCTGACACGCGAGAGTTATCTGGCAACAGCAAGACTGCCGCTTCGAGTGTCTTTCGTCCGCGCCTCGATCGCGCCTTGGGTGACGCCCAGATCCTCGGCTCGGCTCTCGTTCGCTTCGCTCACCCGAACCCCTTCTAGAGAAGAGCCATCGAGCCGCTTGGCGTGGGCCAGCGGGATCGAGTCCTTGAACGTCGCCATCGGGGTCTTGCCGTAACAGTAGCGGCCGCTGTGGGGTCGCTGTTCATTGTACGTCACCAGCCACGCATCCAAGTCGGCTTGGAGTTCTTCGAGGCTCGTGTAGATCTTCTTGCGGAACGCGATGCTATAAAACTCGTCCTGCATCGTCTTGTGCAGCCGTTCGCAGATCCCGTTGGTCTGCGGGCTTCGGGCTTTGGTCTTGGTGTGATCGATGTCCTCGATCGCCAGGTACAGCTGATATTCGTGGTGCTCACGATTCCCGCAGTACTCCGTGCCGCGGTCGGTGAGGATGCGTAGCAGGTCCACGTCGTGCTGTTCGTACCACGGGATCACCCGGTCGTTGAGCAGATCCGCGGCCACGAGGGCGTTCTTGCGATCATAGAGCTTTGCGTGCGCCACCCGCGTATACGTATCGATAAACGTCTGCTGATAGATCCGGCCCACGCCCTTGATCGTGCCCACGTAATACGTGTCTTGAGCCCCGAGGTAGCCGGGGTGTTCGGTTTCAATTTCACCGTGGGCCTGCTTGTCTTGCTTGGCTTTTTCCAACGCCACGACCTGGGCTTCGGTCAGCACGGTGTGGTCGGGGTCCTGAGCCATCTTGGCTTCGAGTGCCTTGAGTCGCTTCTTGAACGTCTCAAGATCATGCCGCAGCCACACGCTTCGCACCCCGCCCGGTGAGATGAGCTTGCCTTGCTTCTTGAGTTCGTTCGACACCCGCACCTGCCCGTAAGCGGGCTGCTCGATCGCGAACGCGACCACGGCTTGCTCGATCTCGGGGTCGACGCGGTTGGCCAGGATCGGCTTCTTGCGGCTGATCTCTTGAAGGGCCAACTCCCCGCCCTGGTCGTAGAGCTGCTTGAACCGGTAGAAGCTATCCCGGGAATACCCCATCACCTTGCACGCCTGCGACACGCTGCCCAGCGCCTGGGCCAGCTTGAGCAACCCCACTTTGTTGGCAATGATCTTCTGGTCGGTGGTCATCTGACGGTCTCCTTCTGTGAGAAACAAAGATTAACGGAAGCGTCAGATGAAGTCTTAACTAATACACCTGTATTGCCCTGATTAAGCGTGCCAGGCCCAAATAAACTCTTGACTGTGTAACTTTTTTAAGTTAACATATCTGTTAGTAGGTAGTCCTGGGCTTCTTCTTTTTTGCACCGAATCCTGGTTCGCCGATCAGTCTTCCTCCGAAGCCCGCTCCACCGATGATTTTGCACTATGCAGGCGCTGCTAAACCCGGCGCTTGAGCCCGGAAGGGCGAGATCGCAGCGAGACACAAAAAGACACCAAAGTCTTTTTTATTTGCTGTGGATGTCTTCTTTGCCACGCGCCGCGCCAGATGGCAGATGTTGATGGGCTTGAAATCTAGCGAGGCGCTGCGAGAAGTTCTTCGTTCGTGTGGCAGAGGCTTGAAAAAGGAGTGCAGTCATGGGTACCGACCTCTCCCTGGAGCAGATGGCACGGAATTTATTCGAGAAAGAATGGAGGCGGGTCGAGCGGGAAATCGGGCAAGCTGGGCATGAGGCCAAGCAAGACGAGGCAGGGGGGATTTGCTTGTGTCCGCCGGTCTGGCTGCTGCCGGGGCTGATCGCGATGGTGGAGGAATCCCACAACGAGCCGGTTGATCAGCTAGCGCCAACAATCCAGCGGATGGTCCTGGAGCAAAACTTCGTCGATGCCCACGGCGACGGGATTATCCGTGACGATGAGGATGCCCGCGTGTCGCGTCTGGTAGTGGTGCTGGTGCGGGTGCTTGAACAGGTCCGCCGGGTAGCTATCGACACCGGCAGGTGGTCGGATATGCCTGCGACCCCGCTGATGTGTGGGTAACTCATTCTTGTTCCGTCGCTTACCGCTAATTCCTTCCAGTCCATAACACCCGCCTAACGGCCTGCGCCCGTAAGAAGCGGATTCTGTAGCAATTCACCGCAAGCTCGGTCACACCCGGACTTACGTAGAGACAAACCTACTGTCTGTTCGCTGCGAGCAAGTCGATTACGACAAGTAGTCGGACTCAAGCTTCTGGCGGATTTTGTCTAGGGCTTTGTTTTGGATCTGGCGGACCCGTTCTTTAGTCACGCCGATGATCTTGCCCACCTGCTCGAGGGTTAAAGGCCTTTCGCCAGGCTGCTGGCGGCCGCGGCCCAGAGCGAACCGGTGCTCGATGACCGACTGCTCGATGTCGCTTAGATCGGCGCGGTTCTCGGTCATGATCACGCGCACCTCGTCGACGCAGTCGTCCTCGTGCTGGGCCCGTTTGGACTCCATGAAGTCCGACCGCTCAAGTTTGGGGTCGAAGTCGGTGGGGAACAGCTGGCGGTACTTGCTGGCCGAGACCCCCATGCGGCTAAACGCCTTAAGGATCGCCCGGCAGGCGTAGGTCGAGAACTTAAACCCGCGGGAGACGTCGAACTTGTTGACCGCACGAAGCAGCGCCATGTTCCCTTCGCTGACCAGGTCGGCGAAGTCCATCTCAGTCATACGCGTGCGCTTGGCCATCGCCAGGACCAGGGCGAGGTTAGTCTGGACGATCTGCTCGCGGAAGCGCTCGGCGCGGCGGTGCCAGGAGAGGACCTCCAATGCCAGCTGAGGGGTGATCGGTTCGTGACCGATCTCTTGTTTGAGCTCGACGACCCGGTAGCGGCAGTAGTTGAACTGGTGGAACAGCGTCCTCTCTTCGCTAGCGGTCAGCAGCAGCGTGCCGACGTTTTTGGCGCGGGTCGTTTCGGAGGGGTTCTCCATCACCGGGCGGTACCAGCTGACATCAGGGCGGCGGATGTGGTTGGACTCCGCGAAAAGCTTCTGCTCGGCGTCGCGCTGATCGAACAACTCATCGTGAACGTGGTCGTATTTTTCTCTGAGGATCTGACGCAACGTTGCCTCGTCACGGAAGCTTAACTGACGCAACGAACCTTTGACCAGGGCAACGCTCTGTTTGCGACGCACCTGCTGCAACGGCGAGTGTCGGTGATTCCACATACGTGACATAACAGACCCTACCTTTCCATAGTTTCTTGCGGCCCGACCGTCCGTCCGCTGACCCCCTTAGCCGACAACCCTGATCAGGGTATTATTACCCAAAGGGTGACAATCAAGCCTATCCACCCAATTAGTTTACCTCAAAAACCTAGCCGGGAGTTCATTTTTTTAGAATTATTCCAAAATTTTTTTATAAACCTACTATATTTTCTAACTTACCGGATCGCGCGAATTGCACACATGCAGACACTTTGCCCCACCCGGATATCCCGGTAAGACCAGATGTTGCCCTCAGGCAACATATCGCGTCTCTAGCGCCCTCCAAGTGTTGACCTGGAGGTATATAGTGTCGTCTAACGTGCCATGGCATCCAAGGACTCGAACCTCGCGCCCAATCCATGGAATGAAACGAAATGCGTCGACTTCTTTGCCCGTCCAATCTACCTTACTATACGACCCGGGTAACATTTTTCTAGTTGAATTCGTCAGATTATCACGCATTTTCGTCATTACTCTAAATATTTAACTATTTTACGACCATCTAATTAGGCTTTTTGATCTGCCTAAGGATCGATTAGCACGAACCGCTGACGACGAAACGACGTGATCCGCCGTCACGTTTCTTATCCTCACCGCCGCTGATCGCGTTGCCACGTAGTAGGGACAAGCCCATGACGACGTGGCTGCCGACGGGGCGGGACGCCGCCCTCCCATCACCTCGAGTATCTGGATTCAAAGCGATCTTGGCTTTGACGATAGCCTAGTGATCGGACTCACAATGATTAAAAAGAATCCCTGATGCTCTACAGATAGATACACCATGGTCCCCATCATCTTGCGCCGATAAAACGCTGGTTGCTGGGCGTTTCGTCGCGGAGCGTGGCTTGCGCTACGCCAAGACCCGTCTTCCCGTGGGTGTTTATCTTGGCAGCAGGACCCTCAGACCACGCGCGCCGTGTTCCGGCCGATAGGTAAGGTTCACCACAGTGCAACTCAGTTAAGTGAACCGCTGACGGCGTGGCGCAAGTCCGATTAGGCTAGCGCCCAACAGGGTCACGGCTGTAGCCGGTTCCGGGACCGCGCGGATATCAGAGATCGTATACGTCAACGCGCTGTCGAGCGGCGCGTCGCCGGAGAGAACGATAAACGTCAGCTCGCGCACGAACGTGAAGTCGAACGGTTCGAGGGAAAACTCGCCGACGATCTCGTCGTACGGGATGGTGTACTGCCCCGGGCCTACGATCGGGATCGGGTTCAGAGACACGCCCTGGTTACCGGCTTGGGGGAAGTCGCCACGTATGCTCACCGTCAGCTCCCCCTGCGCGGGCGCCTCGGCAAAAGTGACCACGAAGCGGCTCTCGCCGTTGGCCCGGAGGTCGGCCAGGTCCTCGCCACTAGCCTTTTCGTAATCGAGAAAGAAGAACCCGCTGGAACCGGGACCGACCACGAATTCGACCCCATCGTCGACGACGTGCGGTGAATCGGGTTGCAGCGCCGCGCTGATCTGGGATTGGGATCCGCGGAAAAGACCGATCTCCACCGCGCGCACGCCGCCGATGGCGCCGGCAGGATCGAGCCCCGTCTGCTCGTCACGCACACCCGAGGTGTCGTCCTGATCCTGAACGATGGAGCCTAACGGCGGGTTGATCGGGCCTTCTTCAAACGTATCGACCACAAATTCGCCCGAGGCTTGGCCGCACACCAGGCCAACTCCCGCCACAGCGACCGACCCAGCGATGACGTGACGGATCACAGAATAACGCATATGCATCTCAACTCCCTTCATTCATGGATCAGGGCGCCTACGCAGCGCCATCAATTGATATAAGAAATCATTTCTTATGTAATGGCTTGCTAAGTATAGACGGCTGCGGCTGCGGCGTCCTGGGGATTGAAATAAATTGATGGCGGTACGATCAGCGCCGCGAATCCGTCTATCTCGCTCTTGCTAAGCGTTATATGTCACCGCGCGTACCGCTTCGCAGATCTTGCGGGTGTTGGGGAGCATCTCTTGTTCGAGGGCGCGGTTGTAGGGGGCGGGCACGTCGTCGCTATTGACGCGGATGATCTGGTTGTCCAGGTCGTCCAGCGCCCGTTCGTAGACTTGCATCGCGATCTCGGCGGCGACCGACGCGAACGGCCAGGTCTGATCCGCCACCACCAGGTAGCTGGTTTTGCGCACGGAGTGGACGATCGTATCGATATCCAGCGGGCGGACCGTGCGAGGGTCGATCACCTCGCAGTCGATCCCCTCTTTGGCTAGCTCTTCGGCCGCGTCGAGCGCGAAGTGCACCGGCCGGCCCAGGGCCACGATCGTGCAGTCGCTGCCCGGGCGTTTGATGTCCGCTTGGCCAAACGGGATAAGGTACTCCTCTTGAGGCGGGGGGACCTGGCCCTTGGAGCCCAGCAGCCGCTCGGACTCTAAGAAGAACACCGGGTCTTCATCACGGATCGCGGTTTTAAGAAGCCCTTTGGCGTCGTAGGGGGTCGACGGGATCGCCATCTTCAGCCCGGGGACGCTCGAGAACATCGACTCGACCGACCACGAGTGCGTCGACCCCAGCTGCCCGCCGGCTCCGTTGTTGCCGCGGAACACAACCGGCACCCCGAACTGCCCGCCGGACATGTACAGCATCTTCGGGGCGTTGTTGATGATCTGATCGGCGGCTACCAAGCAGAACGACCAGCTCATGAACTCAATGATCGGCCGCAGGCCATACATCGCCGCCCCGATCCCCAGCCCGGAAAACCCCGTCTCGCTGATCGGGGTATCGACCACGCGTCGGGGGCCGAACTGGTCGAGCATCCCCTGGCTGACCTTATACGCCCCGTTGTACTGAGCGACCTCTTCGCCCATCAGGAACACGCGCTCGTCGCGTTCCATCTCCTCGGTCATCGCTTCGCGTAGCGCCTCGCGGTATTGGATCTGTCTTGGCATGGATTCTATTTTCAGTTTCTGACGAGCCGCGACCGTGAGGCAGCGGGTTCCGGCAAGATCGATCAAACCCGCTCCCTTACGGTCGCGGCTGGCTGTGGGCGGCGGTGGTCATTCTTCTTCCCGCAGCATGACC
>CBDCYN010000006.1:0-39140 GCA_965224205.1 Phycisphaeraceae bacterium | reverse complement strand
TGGATCGTCACACTCTTGGAGAACAGGTATTTAAGCGTGATCCGCATCCCGATCGCGATGCTCTTGATCGAGTCGTAGATATTGCGGAAATACCCTTCCGCGGGGCTGGTGGCTGCGGGCATGGTCTTCGGTCCTTTCTGTGAACCGCCTATTGTAATCACCGCGGATCAGGTCCACTAATCGTCTATCGGCTCAACCGGGCGTCGCTAGGGAGAGGTTGTCCGGCTTCTAACCAATTAGGCGTATCCCGAAAATGGTGTACGACGCCCCCAGCGAGCCGCGACCGTGAGGCAGCGGGTTTTTCGGAATACCCCGACCACTTGACGTCGTACACGAAATCGGGAAAGGCTCTAATGACATGCGCATCACGATGACCCTAACCGCGGCAAGTTAAAACGGATCCGCCGGGGGATTTTCGGGGTCACTCAAACATCAGTTCCGTGCGGTGGCATCCAGGCCCAGCGTGGCGATCTGTCGGTCTCCGCGGCGGCGCACGTTGAAAATCGGACGGCCCGGTCGCTGTAGCGCCATTTCGATAGCCGCGGCGGCTCGCTGGCGTTGGGTCCCGGATCGCAGTGCACCGGTCAAGCCACCTGGGTCGTTGACGGGTCGGCCCAGGAGGTATCGCGTTCCTGCGGCCAAGTTCCCTTTCAGGCTTGCCCACCGGGCGTTCACCGCGTCCGGATCGGGCCAGGGCAGGTCTTCGTCGGCGTCCATCTCCACGTTTTCATCGTCTTCGTCTTCGGTGGGACCGGGTTCGAAGCCGTCCGGCTCGTCGCGGTCGAGGTCGTCGTACGCGAGGTCGACACCGGTGATCATGGAAAAAGCTTCACCGGCGACGCGGTGGCAGTCGGGGCGGTCGTCGTCTTCCATGATTTCCAACAACCAGCCCATCGTCACGGGATCGCCGATCGCGCCGGCGACTTTCGCGGCGATACGGCGGAGTTCGGGGGTGGTGATGAGCTCCTCTTGCCACGCGACCGCGTCGGCGTGCGGCAGGCATCGGGTAGCGAGGTCAGCGGCGCGATCGGTGTAGGGGCTGGTGAGGATCTCGGTGGCGAATTTCTGCAACCTCGGGGTCGCTCTTGCGTCGCCGAGCATGGCGCATGACCAGGCTGACCAGAAGCGGCAGTCGTCGTGCTCGTCGTCGAGGTGTCTCGTGATTGTGGCTAGGAGGTCGGTCCGCCCCAGTTCCCCGGCCGCACGGATCGCCCGGGCCCGAAGCGGCAGGTCGTCGTGGTGGATCGCGTCGAAGAGCCAGCGGGATTGGATCCATTGGTTGGGATCATCGCCGGACCATCCGGCTTGACGGTGGGCCGACGCGGCGGCGATGCCGATGCGCCGGCGGGCGGGGTCGTCGCAGGTGATTAATCTCTCGATCCAGGGCTTGGCCCGTTCGAATGCCAGCCAGCCGAGGGCGGAGATCAGGCCGCGGGACAGCTCGACCTCTTGCACGGCGACGTCGAGCACGTGCTCGATGCGTTCCTCGATACCCGATTCATACGCTAAGACCCCCGCGGCGAACACCTCACCGGGTTCCTGCCAGCTGAGTTCTTCTTGGCACAACTCCCACCCGGCGTCGCCGGCGATGCGCAGGCCGTCGAGGTGGGCTTCGACCTTGTCGTCGAGCTTCGCCAAATCTTTCAAAGAATAATGCGGCTGCCCCGCCCATCCCCCCGGATTATCAAAACTACCCACTGCCGCATCCCGCAAAACCCAATGAAACGCAGCTTCTTCGGTGTGTTGGGAGATGACGGAATAAATTGCATCAGGGCTAGTAAATGTCATGCGACGTCTATCATGGAGGGCGAGTATTAATTTTTATAAAATGCGTTTCCAGGCTTTGCCGTCAAAAGCCATAACATCTTTTGCTCCAATTGACCACAGCACACCTGGGCTCGACGTAAGGTGATAGCAGGATGAAGGGATATCATCTGTGAACTTAACCAGATTTAGAGCGTCGTTGTCATCTAGATCTAGGTTGTAAAGAAAAGTTATTGTTGAAATCCAAAGCTTGTTATCAAACCAGTGCACATCCCAAAAATCTTGCCGGGTCGCGTCTTGTTCAATTACTCTCCAACTGTCTTTTCTCCCGCGAATGAGAATGCCCTGCTGGCCACAACAATACACGTACCCATCTCCAGCACAGCATACGTTGGTCAAAATAACATTAGTAGGAGTGTTAATTTGAGACCAGGCACTTCCATCATATACCCACATCTCTCCTTTCCATCCAACCGCATATATTTCTTCTTCTGAATACCCTGAAATAGATTCGAAATTTACCTCTGTTGGTATATGAATGCCCACCTCGACCCAATTGTGGACAGTATTATTACAGCGATACACGAGCCCCCCCATCCCGACAGTGTAAAGGTGTCCTGCAATTTGTTTGATCGCGCGGCAAGGTCCGCGTCGAGTTTTTGGGGGAAGGATCTGCCCTTCAAATTTGTTTCCTCCTCCCCATGCAATGAATTGTGAATCGCCGATAGCAATGGTTAAGTTATTGGGTGTACCTAGAGCACCGACTGAAATCGCAGTCCATGGCACTGCCATGCCTTGCCAATCACGGTTTCGGCTCCATTGAAAAATATATGTATGGGCAGCATCCTCCTCGGCAAGCTCATCTTCGGCCGCTAACAAAACAGCTTTTTCTGGGGATACTAAAACACCTGTACGTAGGCTGAAAATATCTAGATTGGGCGACATAGACATAAATTATTATTGGAAATGGAATTTATAGATGTCGTTGTGATTTACATTACTGCACTGTTATGGTCAAAAATCTCTTTCAAATTACCCAATAATCTCACCGGTAATATATTCACTTTTGAAGCTCAAATCGCGAACGTTTTCTTGAGTTGTTCCGATTTCAGTTGAATCATCAACCCCCATTTTTCTATGCTCTCTTTTCAATTGTGCCTCAATACATTCTTTAGAGCAATGGGGGTTTACTTCATTTGCCGAGTGCGCACCACACGCGGCTGAATCTTCCATACCCCACGTGGCTGCACCATCAAATCCGTTATCTTTCATATATTTTTTGCGCGAAGATCCTAGCAATCCATGCGTGGCGGTACTTTTACCTCCTACCGCACACATGCAAGGAGCTTTTTTAGATACATAGTTCCCGCATCCAGGTCGAGGTGTACCATCTCTCTTATCAGTAAAAAATTGAGAAGCAGGCATAATATGATCCGGTGTTGCGTGGGGGCAACACAGACTTTTGCTATTCTTTTCATATGGGACGAGAGCGCATTTTAAAGCATGATGGCAATCATTTTTTTTGAATTCATCAACATACTGCTCAAACGCAAAATCAAGAATCTCTTGGGCCTCTTTACGCGCTGCCGATCCTGCGGGATGTGCCCCTCTTACAGACTTCGCATGGTCTTTAGCTGCTTTCATGACACTACCATCCGGGCACTGTGTTTTTTCATTCCATGGATCGCATTTTTCATTGATCTCTTTTTTTTCTTCGCTACACTCTTCCAGCCCCTTAATCATGGCCATGCGATCCGCGTATGGCCAAGGCGGGGTCTGACCCACTTGCGAAGCATGGTTGTGGGTCGTCAGATCGAGGTGCCGCACCACATTCTCCCCTTCGACCTTCACATCCATCGACCAGCTGTTGTAATACACCTTTCCTTGGATCTGATGAGTGATCACGCCCATACCTAATGACTTGGTCGCCGCCTCGTCGCCCATGCTCTTCTTGAAATGGGACTTGTTCTTGAGGATGATTTCCTTTTTGCTGATCTTGACGGTTTTGGAGCCCGAGGTGGAGTCCTTGGCCATGCCTGTATTGGGGTAGGGGATCGGGATAGGTCCCGCCGGTGGAGACGGTGGGCTTAAACACACATCCGGGAATGCGCAGATCGATTTGCCATCCGCAGCCTTGCACGAAATCTCGCGCCCATTGGCAAAAACATCATTGGCCATCAGTTCATCTCCTCGCGGGTGTATTCCAGTACCAGCGCCGCCCGCTCGCCATCGTCATTGCCGCAGTGGCACACCAGGTGATCCCCCGGGGCATAGTTCTTCCGCGCACCGGCGAGGGCAACACCTAGACAACAAGGCACAATCGCCGCCCCGATCTCGCCCGCGCAGTCGGCCGGGTGCCAGATATCGAATTCTGCTTTGCGCACACGTAGCGTCTGCTGCAATGCCAGCGTGGATTCCTTAAACCCGTATTGTTCGCCGCTATTGTCGGTGATGCGGTAGTCCATGTCGCCCATGGTGCGGTTCGCGTTTTTTAGCGCTGCTTGGATCGCCTGGACCAAACCGTCGGCTCGCAGGGGTTCTTCGGATTCGATCGGGGCCGGCTCCGTGCCACCGCCGGTACCGAGGCACTGCATCGTGCCGGGAGCCGGCGGGTCGTCGACCGTTGGGGCGATGAGGACCGCGGCCGCGGCTTCGCCCGGGATGAAGCCGTCGGAGTTCTCTTCGGTCTTGAGGCGTCGCTTGTCGTCATACGCGGTGAGGGTCGCGGCGACGAGGTAGGAATCCACCCCCGCCACGACGCAGTAGGGCACGCCCCGGGCGAGCAGCCGCCAACCCAGCCCGATCCCCTTGACCCCGCCGTATCGGCCGTTGGCGATCACTGCTGAGTCGGGGTGGAATCGCTTCTTCATCCGGGCTTGCACGTCTTCGAGCAGGCTCTCGTCGAGTCCTGCCAAGCGGCCGGGGCGGGCCGGCTCCGCCAGGCACAGCACCAGGGCGATCTGTTCGGGCGGGACCCGGGGGGTCGCCTCCAAGCACTCTTCGATGGCGGGTACGGCCATGCGGATGAGTTTCTCCCGGCCGCGCCACGGCTGATTGAGCGGGACGGGGCAGCCGAGCAGCCACTCACCGGCGAACATGAAACGCGTCTCGGTGAAGCCGGTGATGCCCACCCGTATCGCGGCGCAGGTGGCGGGCGAATTGAGGCCGACGCCGGTGACCATGCCGGAAGCCAAGATCGAGATGCCCCTCATCTGCTTCATCGGTGGCTTATTCGTCCTCGTCTTCGTCCCCGTTGCGGCGGGCGTCAATGAGCGCGGCCAGGGACGGATAATAGGTCTTGCCCAGGTCTCGGGCGCGGTACCAGCCCCGCGGCATGCGCCCCACGACGGCCTGCTTCATCTCCATGATATTCTTCTTCAGCGGCTTCGACGCCCGCCACACGAGCATGAACCGTTCCTGGTCCGGCTCGAGGATGATGGTGTCGAGCACCGCCTGGGTTTGTGTGCGTTCATACGAAGCGTCTGTGAACTCGACCGGGACTTCGATCGTGGGGATCTGGAAACGCGTCTCGCCTGTTGGCGTAAGGTTGAGCAGCGTGATTTCCTCTCCGCCTCGGGGGTGGTCGATCTGCTGGTCGGCCGGGGCTGATTGGTGGTAGAGCGGGTTGAAATCGGCGGGCAGGAATGGGAATACTTCGTCGAGCCATTGCTGATCGTAGGTCCCGGCGTACGCGACCCGGGCTTTGAAGTTGCGCCCGATCGGGCCCAAGGCCATGGGCTTGAACCTGCCGGATCGGACGTTGATCGGTTGCATCGGCTGAGCGGTGTTGGGCAGCGGTTTGCCGATCAGCTCTTTCTTGGGCGTCAGCGGGTAATGGCCAACGCCGACGGGATTAGGCTGATACGTATTGGGCTTGTCGGGCTTGTCCGGGGCGACGTCGACCCCGCCGTAAGCGCGGTCGTAGGAAATCGTCGTCTTGATGAACGGCTTCGGCTCGCTGGGAACCGTCGAGGCGAGAACCTTGTCCCAGACGCGGTCCCCGGTCACCTTAAACGATTTTTTGACCGGGCCAACCGCCATCGAGACCTGGACTTTTTTCGTTGGCTGACCCCCCGGTGCATAGGCGCTGCCGTTGAGCAAGACGTCACACCGCGGCTTAAAGAGCGGGAATTCAGACTCGTACCGCGTGGCGGAGAAGCCGGGCTCCCCGGTCGGCTCGTCCGCCATCACCAGGGGAACCTGCTCGTCGGCCAGCTCGGGTTGTCTCTTTTGGGGGGCACTACCGAGGGGCATGGCGAAGGTGCCTTTGACCGCCACGACCAGATACTCCCGCCCATCCGGGTCCATGCCCAGGGTGTACCCGGCCTGCATCTTGGTGGCGTTGACAATTTCCATGATTGCCGTCGCGTTTGAAAGGTGCGTCTAATTGATCTGCACCGATCCGCCCTTGATCTTGTTTACGCCTGACGAACGGTTGAGCAGGTAGGCCCCGCGGATCAGGACCTTCCCGGCCCGGGTGAGCGTGATGCTGGCTTTGCCGCAGCGCAGCGTGATCTGGCGGTCGGCGGTGAGTGTCAGCTCGTCGTCGTCGGCCTGGACGTTTACCGGCGATGCGGTGCTCCGTGGGGCGGGCCGGGCTGGCGGCGGGGTCGGGGGCATGGTTTGCGACGACGACCCGCTGGGCGAGGGGTCGGTAGCGGGTTGGCCTACGGGCGTGACGATCGGGCCAAGGACGATCGGTCGAAGCGGGTCGCTGGCCTCGAACATCAACGCGACGTGCACGCCCTGCTGACCGTCGCCGAGCGATCCCGCGACGGTCGCGACGATCGGGACGCCGGTCGGGTTTCCCGGGTAATCAACCGCGACGTGCCCGTTGTCCAAAGCACCGGCCAGCCGGCCGATCACGACGCCGTGGATCTTGGTTGCGGCGGCAAGGGTGGGGGTCGCGTCGTCGGTGTCGATCTCCGCGTCCGGCCACGGGTCGGCCGTTGCGGGGTCGTTTTCCTCGGCATCAACCTCGTACCGATCGAGGCAATCGCACTGCCCATCACCACAAGACGATTTCAACGCGGTCTGCATCGTTTCACTCCATCTACGGTCGGCGGCAGGGACGAGCCTGCGTCACAGCCGGACGCAACGGCAACTCATTGGGTTCGTCCATGTTAAACGACCAAGGAACATCCAAACCCCTTAACGTCACCCCCCGTGCCACAACGAGCCGCCACCTCGAGGAAGTGGGTTTCTATCTCTGCATCACGAGCCGACGGAGAACCCACTGTCTCACGGTTGCGGCTTGTTGAGCGGCTGGCTCGAAAATTCAATCGTGATAGACCACTAGTTTTCAAGGATCTTCTTGCCCTTGAGGATCATGTTCTTCGACGCCTTGGCGGTAATCTTACCGGTGCCGTTGATGGTGATGTCCTTGCCGCTGATATTGATCGTCCCGTCTTTCTTCATCACGATTGAAGCCTTGCCCGTCGTGATCGAGATCTCGTCCCCGGCTGTGATCGCTAGCTTCTTGCCGTAGGAATACGTCCCGTTCTTGGCGACGGTAAAGGTCTGATCCTTGCCCACGGTCATGGCCTGGATCGCCCCGACGGTGATCGCCTGGGCCGCGCCCACGGTGATGGCCTGAGCGGCGCCGACGGTGATCTCCTGGGCGGCGCCGACGGTCTGAGCGTCGTTGACGCCCACGGTGTGGGTACGCATCAGCGAGACCGTGACGGTTTCGTTCTGGCCGACGGTCTCGGTACGGTTGGCCCCGATGGTGATCGACTCATTGCTGCCGACGGTCTCGGTGCGGTTGACCCCGATGGTGATGTCTTCGTTGTTGGCGACGATCTCGGTGCGGTCGTTGCCGATGGTGACCGTCTCGTCGTTGCCGATGGTGACCGTTTCGTCGTGGCCGACGCTGTCGCTGCGGTCATTCTCGACGACGATGTTCTGGTCCTTCTCGGCGTGGATGTAGAGGTGCTCTTCACCCTTCTTATCCTCGAAGCGGATCTCGTTGAAGTTCGCGGGCGAACCGCCCTTGGAGCTACGGGTCTTGACCCCGCTCTGGGTGGCGTTGCTGGGCAGGGTGTACGGGGGCATGTTGTCACCATTGTAGACCCGCCCGGTGATAATCGGGCGGTCGGGGTCGCCCTCGAGGAACTCGACGATCACCTCCTGGCCGATCCGGGGGATGTACATCGCCCCCCAGTTTTTTCCGGCCCAGCCCTGGGACACGCGGATCCAGCACGAGGCGCTTTCATCAGCTTTGCCGTAGCGGTCCCAGTGGAACTGGACCTTGACCCGGCCGTACTTGTCGGTCCAGATCTCCTCGCCGCTTTTACCGGCGATGATCGCGGTCTGGGGCCCCTGAACAATCGGTTTGGGGGTGACCCTGTGCGGGCGGTAGGGCTGCTTGGTGTCCATGGCGGAGAACTGGCACGTATATGCCTGCCCCCCCGTGCCCGAAGAGCCGGTCCCGAACGCATCGGATTCGATCGAGTACGTGGCGGCGGTCACCAGGTATTCGCGGTTCTGCTGAGGGTCGGGGTGGTTGTCGAGCTCGAACGTGTAGCCGCAGGCCAGGCCGTGGGCGTCGGCCGCGCCGCTCGTGACCTCGAAACGGGCGTGCAGCTCCTCGATCCGGGTTCGGGCGTAGGTCTCTCCTTCGCCGTACTCAACGAACTCGCCGGGGTAATCGTAGAGCTCCCCGTCGGCGGCGGGGTGTTCGCGAGCGATCTTCCTGAGGGTCACGAGGTTCTTCTTCGGGGCTTTGAAATCGAAATCGTTGTGGACGTAGCTGCCGGGCAGCACCTCGTGGCTGACGCTCCAGTCGCTGACGGTCTCTTCATCACGGTGGCCGCTGCCGCCGGGGGGGAAGAACTTGATCGTGTCGTAACCGGGGTACGGCCCGTGGGCGCTGATCGAATCGGCCAGGACCAGCACGTGGTGGCCGTCGTGGTGCTCGAAGTAGTAGTAGATCCCCTCTTGCTCCATGAGCCGGCTGACAAAGTTGAAGTCCGTCTCACGGTACTGGACGCAGTACTCCCACGTGCGGTACGACCCGGTCAGACGGTCGTCGAAGCCGGAAAAACCGTTGTCGCGGAACACCTCTTTGATGATGTCGGGCACGGTTTTTTCTTGGAAAATCCGGCAGTCGGATGTGCGCGTCAACAGCCACAGCCAAGGCACGAGCGTAGCCCGGAACCGGGTGTACCCGCCGTCGAGCCCCTCATTGGTGAACCGGCTGACAAACCCGTTGAAGTAGCGGGGCTGGCCGCTGGGCATCTGCAAAACGACGGTCGCGGCGTCGCCGAGGATCTTGTTCGTGTCGATGCTGGCCTGTTCACTGACCAGATCTAGCTCGTAACGAAACAGGTTCGATAACTGCTCCTGGCCGGTCATGGACAACAGCAGTAGGGCGTCAGGGCCCAGTGGTGACTTGACCGAAACGAATCGATTGGCCTGGGTCCTCGTGATCATGGGAAGGGTCCTTCAACCAACACGTGGGTGGCAGGCTACGATGCCACGGTTGGCTCGCCATTCAACCCGGTGGTGCTTAACTCCCGACCGTCAGGCACGGCCGTAACAAGACGACAGAACCTATCTGTATTATAGACTACGCGGTCTGACCTCAAATATTGTCCAAAACAAGAACAAAAATGATCTTAACCGTCTAAAAAACACAAAAAATGGTCGGTTTTGGATCTAAATCTCTAGAGCTCGATTGGCCAGCAAAAATTAACACAAATCCAAATATATCAAAAAGATAGGTCGTTTTTCGGTGGAGTAATGACGTGATCCATAGACGCGGCACCGGTCAGTGAGGTATTCAACGCATCTGCGACGAGGGATACGGAACCTGGATGTGCGACGCGCCGGCCTTAGGTCGCGGCGGGGGTTTTTTTCGCGTTGAGCCTTACGGCCAGGCGAGATTTGTATCGCGAAGCGGTGTTGCGGTGGATCGTTCCCGACGCGGCGACCTGGTCAAGGATCTTATAAATCTTAGAAAGCTGGGCCTGAGCTTCGTCGACGCTTCCGTGCAGAACGGTTTCATTGAACTCTTTGATCGCACTGCGGTAACGGGTCTTTCGCCACCGGTTCAGGGCCCGGTGCTGGACGTTCTGTCGGATCCGCTTCTTGGCGCTGCGTGAATGAGCCATAGGACGCTACTCAAGCCAAAGTTGTAAAAAATCTGTCCGTGACCGACACGGATACCAAGCAGCAGCATAACATCCTTTCGATCGATGGCAACCGCTCGATACCCAGATTCCCAGGGCCTTTAAGGCCTTGGGAGGGCTCGGTACGGCTAATTCGGCGCCGGTGGTGGGCCGCCCTCGCCCGAGCGGCGTCGCCCGGAGTTCTGCTGGCCATTGGGCCCGCCGCCCCCGCCCATCATCACGCCCATGCTCTGTTCGAATGTGTTTTTGGAGAACTCCATCACCGACACCGGCACGTACAGCCGCCCAACCAGGCCGCTGTCCTGGGCGCTCATCGCCCACGCGACCGGCGGCAGGTCCGCGGGCACCTCGATGGGCAGCTGCTGGCCCATCATCATCGCCATAAACATATTGGCGGTTTCCACGATCCCCCCGACGCTTAAGTAGAACTCAAAGATCGACTCCTGGGGCAGCGCTTGGGCGCGGAGTTTTTGGATCGGGCCAACCGAGCCCAGCCCGCCGCGGTTCTTGATCGACCCCAGCGCCTGCTTGATCAGCTGCGGGTCCGTGTGGGTGGTCATGATCACGTGGTCGCCGCTGGTGGCGACATACCCGGTCTGGCCGGTGGCGCCCATCATCATCATGAACGGCATCATCGGCCCCATCTCCTGCATCACCTCCGGGGGGTACTGGATCTGGGTCTGGAACTGATCCACGCTCACGCCGTCGACCTGGACGACGTCCTTGGTGTAGGAGCTCGTAAAAGTCATCTGGGGCTGCTCTTCGTCGGCCAATTCCTGCATCGCCACGAAGAAATTGCTATACCCTTCAAACACCTTCGCAAACTTCTCTGAATAGCCTTCGGCATCCTTCGTCTGGTAGATCGACACCCCGCGGAAGATGGACTGACCCATCCCCATCGCTTCCTGGGTTGGGACGAGGTAGACCATCGCCCCGCCTTTCATCGGACGGACCAAGTCTGCGGTATCCTTAAGCAAGGCCATCACCTGGCCCATGAGCTTGGCCCCATCCCCGTCGCCCTCCTGGCCGACCTGATCGTCGGGGAAGGCGTTGACCAGGTCGTCGATAATCTGGTTCAACGCCACGCCGCGGAAGTCGGCGCTCTCGGCCATGAGGTAGGGCTGGTCTTTGATCTTGGCCAGCTGGTCAGCGGCGCCGCCGCCGCCGGGGAACAGGGTCGCCAGGTAGCTATCGGGCCTGAACTGCACCGCCTGCGTCGCCCCGAAACCCTGCTCGGTTAGGTCAAAGCCGAGCACGCACGACATGGTATCCCGCACCAGCGCGTGGGCGGCTTGCTCGTAAGCGTTGATCGCGCAGGCCACGAACGGGGCGAACTGCTGGAACTGCGGGTCGTCTTTCTCGGCCTCGAATTCCTGCCGGATCTGCCCCATCGCTTCGACGAGCAGGCCCTGGAGTTTGGCCGACATCGCCGTGACGTTCACGACCAGGGTGAAGTCGCTGGAGGTCAAACACCGCGTGCCCAGGGTCCCGGTTTGTTGAGCGATCTGCTGAGCGGCCCCGCCGGGCTGGTAAACGGTCACCGCCTCTTTGGCCTTACGATCCCCGAACACCGCGTAGCCCTCGATCTTTTTCGCGTACCCGCGCCGGCCGCGTTTCATGGTCAACTCGGTCACGGGCTGGGTCGGGTCGCCGCCGAAGTTCCCGACCAGGGCCGCGTAATCGTCCGTGGGCACGAGGACCACCACCGCGGGGTCGCGGTCCTGCTCGATCGCCTCGTTGATGTCCGGGAAGACGATCGCCAACGCCCCGTCGTCTTGGACGCCTTCGATGAACCCGGTTTCTTCCTTAATGCTGCCCAGCAGGTCACTCATTTTGGGGTTGTTTTCGACCCCAAGCGTTTGGCCCAGCTGCGCAACCTTGTCGCTGAGCTTTTGGAGATTCGGCACGATGATCAGGACCGCCGGGTCGGCGCTGACCTGATCGAGGATCGGCGGTAACGCGGCCGCCGCCACGGGCGGGGCGCCAACGCACAGACCCAGGATCGCGACCACCCATGCTGCCATCGCGAGGCTGTGGTTCAAAAAATTCATCCGCATACGGTACTCCTTAACAGATCAGATTGGTCGATTGATGGTGCCCTAACCCCTTACCCGCCTGGGCCCGAGAGGGGAAATCGATCACGAAACAGCCAGCCCGATAACTCAGCTCTAGTCCGTATTGTACGCCATTGAGTTGGGCCCGCTGACCGCCGCGTCGCTCATAGCGTAAATCCCTATGTGCCCTCGGGCAAATAATTAGACGCACCGCATATCCAAGCCCCGCGTCGGTGACGCTTTGGACCCGGAACATTCCCTGCCGCGTCCGCTCATCGCACCCCCATTTCGTCCCCAACGGGTGTAAACTATGCGTTGAGCCGTCTAAAAAGATATCGTTCGGGTCGGGCAGGCTCCTTTAGAGCCAGCGCAACCGACAATTTCTTGCCCCAGCGAACCGTCATCGTATGACCCATCTGCGAAAAAAAGTGCTGTTAGCGATGAGCGGCGGGGTCGATAGCTCCGTCGCCGCCGCGTTATTAAAAGAACAGGGCTACGAGGTGATCGGTTGCTTCATGCGCCTCGGCAGCGATGACTCGGTCGAACCAACACAGGAGGAAACCTGCCGCCCCGGTCCCGACCCGAGCACGTCCAAGCCCGGCCACCAGGGCTGCTGCAGCCTCAACGACGCCGCGGACGCCCGCCTCGTGGCCGCGATGCTCGAGATCCCGTTGTATGTCCTGAACTTCAAGAACGACTTCGACCGGATCGTCCGCTACTTCGTCGATGAGTACAACGTCGGCCGCACCCCCAACCCGTGCGTGCGGTGCAACGATTGGCTCAAATTCGGGAAACTGCTGGCGTACGCCGACACGATCGGGGCCGATTACGTGGCCACGGGCCACTACGCCCGGGTCCGGCCGCGCTCCGCCCCGGACGCTGCACCGATGCTCCTGCGGGGCCGCGACCCGCGTAAGGACCAGAGCTATGTGTTGTTTGGGACCCCCCTAGACCGCCTAGCGCGGATGCTGCTGCCGATCGGGGAACTAGAAAAGCCCCGGGTCCGCCAGCTGGCTCGGCAGTGGCAGCTACCGGTTTCCGACAAGCCCGACAGCCAAGAGATCTGCTTCGTGCCCGACAACGATTACGGCGGGCTGATCGAGCGTCGAAGCCCCGAAGCGGTCCACGCCGGGAAGATCCTCGACCGCGACGGGCAGACGATCGGTCACCACCGCGGTCACCAGCACTTCACCATCGGTCAGCGGCGGGGGCTATCGGTATCACTGGGGCACCCGGTCTACGTCGTTGAAAAAGACCCGTGTGCTAACACCGTGACCGTGGGTCAAAAGACAGACCTCCAAGCGACCGGCTTGCTGGCTGACCAGACCAACTGGCTCGTGGGCCCCCCCGTCGACGCCGCCCAGCCCTGCCAGATCAAGATCCGTTACAATAGCGTCGCGGTGCCGGGGCGGGTTCAAGCCACCGGCCCCGACACGCTGCGCGTGTGGTTCGACCAGCCCCAGGCCGCGGTCACGCCCGGTCAGGTGGTGGTGTGCTACCTCGATGAACGCGTGATTGGCGGCGGATGGATCGTCGAACCGATACGTACTCAATGACGTGGCCTTCGTGACCCGACCCACCGACCCTCAAACGGGACCCATGGATTGACCGCGATCCAAACCACCTCTCGCCCGGCGGCGCTGCTCGACGGTTTAAACATCCGTTGCCAGCACGAGGTCCCGCTTGCGCCGTTGACGTGGTACCGCGTTGGCGGCCCCGCCCAGATCCTTGCTCGGCCCGCCAGCACCCAGCAGCTGACCACGCTGGTGGCTCGTTGCCACACCCAAGGGGTACGCTCATACGTCCTGGGCAGCGGCGCCAACTTGCTCGTGAGCGATCAAGGGGTGCGCGGGGTGGTGGTCCGGCTCGATGCGCCTTTTTTTCGACAGATGACCGTTAAGAAAAACCGGGTGACGGTCGGGGCGGGCTACGACCTGCCGCGCCTGGTGCTCGAGACGGCCCGGGCCGGGCTGTCGGGCCTCGAGTGCTTGGCGGGGATCCCCGGCAGCGTCGGCGGTGCGGCGCGGATGAACGCCGGCGGGGTGTTTGGCGATATCGGCGCCGTGGTGTCGCGGGTGATGGTCTGCGACGCCTGCGGGCAGGTGTACTACCGTGACCGCGACGACCTGGTGTTCAGTTACCGCAAGACCAACATCGTCGCCCCCTATATCCTGGAGGTGGAGTTCGATCTATCGCCCGCAGATCCGGACGAGGTGATGACCCGGGTCAAAGCGATCTTTATGCACAAAAAGAACAGCCAGCCTTTGGCCGAGCACTCGGCGGGCTGCGCGTTCAAGAACCCGCCGCGCCCGGCTGATGGGTCGGCCCCGACCCCGACCGCGGGTCAGCTGATCGACCGAGCGGCGCTCAAGGGCTTTCGCGTGGGCGGGGCGGAGGTGTCGACCCGCCACGCCAACTTTATCGTTACCCACCCCGGGTGCACCGCCCGTGACGTCTTGGATGTGCTCGAGCACATCCAAGACACCGTCTGGGAGCAGATGGGGATCCGCCTCGAACGCGAGATCGTGGTATGGCCTTAGACCGTGCGTGAGAAGGGGCACCCAATTTATATACGCATCGCGTATCAAAGTGCCGCGTCGAGTATGCGTTGGACACCGAAAACCTCCCTGCCGCGTCCATGAGTCACGCCGTATTTTCATCCGGGATATGCTTCCCACACACGTTCTTAGACCCCATATGGCCTACCGCCCCCCGCCGGCCCCGAACGTGAGACCCTCAGGCCCCCGTTTGAGTGAGGCGCCACGGGCTTGTCACCGCTCGCCGTGGGGCTAGACTGTTCGCTACTAGAGTTGTAACGATTCCCTCATGATCTACGGAGAATATGGATGTCTACTACCCACAAGGCACTGCGTTGGATCGACTCGATGGTCAAGAACCTGGCCACCCCCAAGCCCCGCGTCGGCACACAACCTGCCTGGACAGGCTTAGAACCGATGGAGCGGCGCGTCATGCTGACCGCAGATCTTGTGGGCTTTTTCGGAAGCAACATTAATTTACCGATGCCGCTGGTGCCCGGCGACCGGGTCAACGTCCCGATCATCGTTGAAAATATTGGAGACATGGAAGCCCAGGGCGAGATCCGCATCGATCTGTTCGTTGTCCCGCGGGGCGGGGACATCGCCGACGACCAGGAACCGATCGGTGAGATCGAAGATATCGAAGGAACGCTCGATTCGGGCGACGACGCGGTGTTCCGGTTTAGGGACGTGATCCCGTTCGATGAAGACAACCTCCCACCCGGGGACTACGACCTGTTGGCTGAGATCGTCGTGATCAGCGGCGCCGTGGGCGATGATCCGTCCAACAACGTTATCGAATTTATTAAAGATGGAGAGGTAACGACGACCGACCGGGTCGAGTTCACGGTGGCCTGGCAGTTCGGCAACGTCCCGGGCCGGTCGGGCAACACGAAGCTGATCGCGATCAACGACGACGACGACCCGACCGACCCCGAAGCCGGGGAGGTCGTCACCGCATCGCTGACCGGCGCGGGGTACGGGGAGGTCATCTTCGACGGCATCATCCCCGACGGGACGATCCAGTTTTTTGATACCGACACCTCGACCAAAGTCAAGTTGACGGTCAAGGGCGGCGACGGCGAGGTCGAGATCGGCAGCCTCGAAGCCGACGAGCCGATCGGTTCGTTCGACGGCAAAGACGTGTTGCTCCAGGGCAACGCTGATTTCGACGGCGGGATCGACAAGCTCGTGCTGGGCAATATCGGCGAAGACCCCGGCAGCGCTGGCGGTGTGGGCCCCCACGAGATCTTCATCGGCGGGTCGGTCGACGACAAACCGGTGACGATCCAGTTCGGGCAAGCCGAGGATCTAAGCCTAACCTCCGAACGCCCGATCAAATCGCTCAAGGTCGTTGAGTGGCTCGAGGGGGATGGATTCGCCAACGCGTTGACCGCTCCGTCATTGGGTAAATTCGATGTCACCGGCGAACGCGGCAGCGACACGATCCTCGGGAACTTCGAAGCCGACCTCACCCTCGACGGGTCGGACGGGGCTAAGAAGACCCTCGACAATGCCAAGATCGGCGGCGGGATCGAGGCCGCGACGTGGAACATCACCGGCGATACGGGCAAGATCCAAGCCCTCGGGGCCGACGCGGCGACGATCAATGTCCTCGACGGCGACCTGGACAGCTTGAAGCTCGGGCAGGTTGAGAACACGAGCCTAAACGTCGAGGGCAACGTTAAGTCGCTCGAAGCAGGTGACTGGGAAGGCGGGGTGGTCGTGGCTGATTCCGTCAAATCGATCAAGACCAAGGACGACAAGAAGGACGACGACGTCAACGGCGATTTCAGTGTCACCTTGAACCTCAATGAAGACGACGAGGAGCTCGACGTCAAGAAGACGCTCGGCTCCGCGAAGATCGACGGCGACGTGCAAGAGGTCGCTTGGTCGATCCACGGTGACACGGGCAAGATCGACGTCAAGGGCGAGGCCGAAGAGTGGGTCCTGTCGGTGCTCAGCGACCTGGACGGCCTCAAGATCACGGAGGTTAGCAACAGCAACGTCACGGTCGATGGCCACATCAAGTCGATCGACGTGGGCCACTGGGACACCGGGTTGATCAGCGCCGACTCGATCGGCACGATCAAGACCAAGGACGACAAGAAAGACGACGATGTCAACGGGGATTTTAACGTCGGCCTCGACCTCAACGCGGCCGGTGAGGAGCTCGACGTCAAGAAGACGCTGGGGTCAACGAAGATCGACGGCGACGTCGGCGATGTGAGCTGGTCGATCCACGGCGACACCGGGAAGATTGAGATCAAAGGCGATGTCGAAGACTGGACCCTGTCCGTGATGAGCGACCTCGACGGCCTCAAGCTCGGCGACGTCGAAAACTCGTTCGCCACGGTCGAGGGGGACGTCAAGACCATTGAAACGGGCGACTGGGACCTGGGCTCGATCACCGCGCAGACCCTCAAGTCGATCAAGGCCAAGAACGACAAGAAAGACGAGCAGATCAACGGTGACCTGCGCGTGACCCTTAACCTCACCCCGGCCACCGAGACCAAGAAGACGCTCGGCAACGCGAAGGTCGACGGCGACGTGTTCAACTCGTCGTGGAACGTCACCGGCTCGAGCGGGAAGATCGACATCAAGGGCGACACGATCGACTGGGCCCTGAACGTGATCACCGACGCGGTCAACACGGCCGCGGGCCTCGACGGGCTAAAGCTCAGTCACGGTCAGAACACCAGCGTGGACGTGCAGGGCGACGTGAAAACGGTCGACGCGATCCAGTGGGACAGCGGGGCGATCATGGCCGACACGGTCCGGTCGCTGAAGATCAAGGGCGACCGCAAGGACCCCTTGGTCCCCGGTGATTTTAACGCCTCGTTGACCCTGCACGGGCCCGGGGTCGGGTCGAAGGCCAAGCAGGCGCTGGATAACGCCGACGTCGCCGGTCAGTGGGGCCAGGACGCGTCGATCACCGGTGACGTGAACACCATGAAATTAACGACCCTCGATGCGGGCATCGACATCGCCGATGGCGACGCGAAGAACATCCAGATCAAGGGACAAAACGTGGACCTCACCGAGCCCGTCGGCGTTGACTTCGGGACCGTGACAGTGACCAACGGTCAGGCCAAGGTCAAGGGCACGAACCAGACCCTGGAGATCCAGGACGAGACGGCGTTCGTGTTTGACGACATCTTCTGATTGATCGCCCGTTCATACCCGGCCGCCGTCACCGGTCGACCCGGACGTTTTTCTTGGTGACCTGCTGGGGCTTGAGCGTGGCGACGTGGCCGTCGAGGAACACGAAATTCGCCGCCCAGTTCGCGGCCCGCCCCTCGGCTTGGCGCAATGCGGTGGTGGTCAGCAACGCGGGGTTGACGTCGGACTTGCCGCCCTGTCGCCAGGCGATGTTGCCCGTGGACGAGACCGATTCATCGTTGGTGCCGGGGTCGATCGGGTCGTTGTTGTCGGTGAAGCTCTTGTCGTAGAACACCTCATTTTCATCATAAAGAGGGTTCGGGTTGGCTCCGCTCCAGGGGTTGAACCTCGTATTATCAAGGTTGCGTGTCGTTGCGTAGGCGTTGCCGTTGTTGCGCTGGGTGGCGTCCATGATCAGGATCACCTCGGCCGGGCGGCGGACCCGGCTAAGGCGGTACAGGTCCCAGTCGGGGGGATCCTCTAAGACCAAATCGGTATCCGGCATCAGAACGGGGTGCGTGGAGTAATGGACGTGGCCTTCCCATGGATTCGTGGCGTTGGGGTCCTGAAAAATGGGGAGCAGCTCGATCTGTCCGCCCGGAAAATCCTCATAATTATTGGGCGAGCCGGTCAGGTAACTGTTTAGAAAAATAGCCCAATCCGATTCCTTGGGGAAAAAGGCGAATTTAATCGGGTCGCCCCCTGGGGGAGGGTGATACCCGAACGGCAGCACGTTCTTCCGGGCCACGGCCATGTCGATCGTGCCCTTGCCGATCTCGCTAAGGTGCTGGAGACCCACAGCGGTGCGGGCGCGCTTGCGGTACGCATTTAACGCCGGGACCGCCAGGGACAGGATCACCGCGATAACCACCAGCACCACCCCTATCTCGGTGAGCGTAAACCCCCTGGGCCTGGTGTAAAGACGCGCTGGTTTCATCGATCTTCTTCTTGTCGCGTTCATGAGCGGTTTTAGCGGGGCTGGTCATGTGCACACGGCACGCCCCCTGTCTCATATTACGTAAGGATCGGCCAAATAGTTGGCCCAAGTCAGGAAATGTTTTGCTCCCGGTTCTGCCCCGGTGCGGCAATCGGCTGGCAACGGGCTATGATCCGAGGACCATGATCTGGGGTCTGGGGGGCCGGGGGTCGGACTCAGCTTATGGGTGGTGGGTGCGGCGTGACCTCGGGGTTGGCGATTGACCGATCGGGCAATCTAAACAAAGATATCCATCGAGGATGAAAAATTCCGCGTCCACCACGGGCGTCAAGGGGCCGGTCGAGCGACCATCGGTGCCCGCCCGGTGTATCCGTGACAGGCTGTGTCGGCACCAAGACCGGCGGCACACCCATCACGGGCGAGATCACGGGAGGATCTCATGCACAGGGCGGGAAGTTCTCCGGAGTCCAGCCGATACCCGATGCCGTAGATTTGATACGCGATGCCCCTAGATTCTGGGCTATTGACCTTAAATTTTACCATGGAGGAGTCTTATGACGACCCACCTGACCCCAGACGAAGCTGGCTGTTGGTTCCCTCATCGAGCCCTAAGCCCCGCGCGGGCCGGTGCCCGGTGGTTGGTATGGGTCATGATCGCGGTGGGGGCGGCGTGGGCGTGGGCGGACGAACCCCAACCCGTGCAGACCCCCGTCGTCGATGCGGTATTCACGCGGGGGGTCGAGGCGTTTAACCAAGGAGATTTCGGCGCCGCGATCGAGCAGTGGCAGGACTCGACCCGGATGTACCAAGTGATCGGGGACGTCGACGGGCAGATCGATTCACTGCGGAACCAAGCCACCGCCCACCGGGTGATGGGGCAGTTCCGCCTTAGCCACGAGCGGCTCATCCTTGCCAGGGACCTGGCGGTGCAGGTGATGAGCCACGCCCAGCTCGTGGCGGTGTACGCGGACCTGGGGACCTTGTCGACCCTGATGAAGCGGTGGGGCGAGGCGCAGGAATATCTTGAAAACGCCCTGGCCTTGGCCGATGAAGAAGACCACGCCCGTCAGCGGGTGCTCATCCTCTTGAACCTGGGCAACCTCCATCTCGGGTTGCAGCAGTACGACCAAGCGATGACCCGTTACGAACGCACCGCCCAGCTGGCCCAAGAGCAGGGCTACCCCGATCTGGCGGCGACGGCTTTTACCAACGCGTGCACCGCGGCCAACCAGTGGGGGCGCCCCGAGCAGGCCAGGGCGTTGCTGGCGGGGGCCCAAAGGTGGGTGGCGCAGGCCCCTGATGGGTTTGAAAAGGCGTACCTGCTTACGGTCGTGGGGCACCTGGGTCACCGTCTGCTGCCGCGCCCCACCGAGCCGGGTCACGCCGCTTCTTTGCATTCAGTGGTCGCGTCGTATCGCGCGGCGATCGGGGTGGCTCAAAGGATCGGCGATAACCGGTCGCTGTCCGTTGCGATGGGGCAGCTGGCCAAGCTCTACGAGGAAGCGGGGCGACTCGAAGAAGCGTTAGCGTTAACCCAGCGAGCGGTCTTTACCGCCCAGGAGTCCCAAGCGGCCAATCCGTTGTATTTGTGGCAATGGCAGACCGGTCGGCTGTTGGACAAGATGGGCCGGCTCGCGGAGGCGGACGACGCGTACCGGACCGCTAGCGATACGCTAGAGCCGATCCGTCAGGACGTCACAGTAGGCCACAGCAACGCCCTGGGCGGGTCTTCGTTCCGCAGGGAGGTCGGGGGGCTGTACTTCGAACACGCTGACCTGCTGTTGAGGCTCGCCGACGCTCAACCGCCGCCGGCGACCGACGACGAAGCTGAAGCCAAGCGATTCGACGATACGGTCCAAGGCTACCTCGGCGACGCCCGAGACGCGATCGAGCGGTTCAAAGCCGAAGAGCTGGTCGATTATTTTGAAGACGAGTGCTTTAGCCTCATGCAGGCCAAGACGGTGAAGATCGAGGAGCTGGCCCGGCACACCGCGGTGCTTTACCTGATCCCCCTTAACGACCGGACCGAGCTGCTGCTGAGCTTCCGGGACAAGACCCTTAAACGTTTCCGGCTCGGGGTCGACAAGCAGCAGCTCACCCAGGTGGTGCGGGCGTTCCGCACCCAGCTCGAAGACCGCAATTCGGTCGAGCACCTTGAACACGCCAAACAGCTGTACCGGTGGCTGATCGCGCCCATTGAGCACGACCTGGAGGCCAAGACGATCGACACGATCGTGTTCGTGCCCGACGGGGCGTTGCGGACCATACCGCTGGCTGCCCTGCATGACGGGCAGGGCTACCTCGTGGAGCGGTACGCCACGGCCGTGACTCAGGGGCTAACGCTCACGGACGCCCGCCCGATCGCCGCGGACGTCGGCGCGCCCAGGATGCTGGCGGCGGGTTTGTCCCTAGCGGTCCACCCCGGGTTCCCCGCCCTCGACCACGTGCCCGAAGAGCTCGACGCGGTCGTGGCCCAGATCAGCGGCACGAAGCTGCTCAACGAAGAGTTCCGGCTCGGCCGCCTCGAGGTCGAGGTCCGCGACCACCCTTACGGGTTTGTCCACATCGCCTCTCACGGGGTGTTTGGGGACTCGGCCAAGGAGACGTTCGTGCTCGCGTACGACACCCGTTTGACCCTCGAGGATCTTGAGGCGCTGATCCGCCCGGGGCGGTACCGCGACCAGCCGGTGGAGATGCTGGTCCTTAGCGCTTGTGAAACGGCGTCGGGCGACGATGAATCGGCGGCCCGGTCGGCGCTGGGCCTGGCGGGGGTCGGGCTCAAGGCCGGGGCACGCAGCACGATGGCGACCCTCTGGTCAGTGGACGACGAGGCGACCACGCTCTTGATCAAGGAATTCTACCGGCAGATCCGCGACAGCCCCGGGATCTCCAAAGCCAAGGCGTTGCAGCGGGCTCAGCTTAAACTCTTTGAAGAATGGAAGCACGACCACCCGCTGTTCTGGTCCCCGTTCTTGGTGGTCGGTAATTGGCTGTAAACGGGCATTCCGGGGAGGGGGCGACGACCGGGAGAGAAAAAAAAAGCACGACCCGCGCAGGATCCGCTGCCCAAACGCGAATCTATATCGATCCGGGATGTAATGGACAAGCAAGAAGACTCGCGCTGCCGTGCCATCCGGGATGGGTCTATCTGTTGTCGCCTTCATGGATAGGAGTATGTATATGTATAGGTTTATCTTCCTGCTGGTCACGGTGTTTTTTGTCGTTTGGGTTCAGGGTCAAACCGCCGGGCCGGTTCACGGATCGGCCGCGGTCGCTGGTACAGGCACCACCCATGGCGTAGGGCCACACCGCGACCCGTCGCCGTTGTCGGCCCAGGGAACAACCCGAACCGAATCGCTGGCCGAAGCGTCGGCGGCGAACGACCCGGACGATACGCCCCAGGCCCCGCGGCCGATCCGGTACACGCCTCGTGGTGACCAAGATGTGTACACCAAGGCGGCCCGCGTGGTGTCGTCGACCCGTGCCAACCAGCCCGGGGGCCTGGCGCAAGCCAAGCTGTATCTATTGCTGCCCGAGGAGGTGGCTTTGACCACCTCGGCCCAGCCGTCGCTTTACTGGTATCTGTCGCAGCCGGTGGACCACGAGATCAACATCGACATCGTAGCTCGGACCGACGAGCCTAAGAAGCTGTTTGCGCCCGTCGTTCTCGATGGGTCGAAGATCCACCGCGGGATCCAACGCTTGGACCTCAAGAAGCTCGCGGCCCGTCTGGAGCCGGGGGTGCGTTACGAATGGGTGGTGACCATCGTGGTCAACCCGCAGAAACCGGCGCAGAATATGTTTTCTAGCAGCAGCCTCTGGCGGATCGCCCCCGATGAAGCCGACGAGATCATCGCCCGGATCAGGGCGGCCAAAGACCCCAGGCAAAAAGCCGACATCGCCGCCGAGGAGGGGATCTGGATCGACGCCATGGACGCGCTAAGCGAGCTGATCGACTGGCAACCCCACGACGTGGCCCTGCGGCAGGTCCGCGCCGATCTGCTGCGGCAAGAGGATTTCAAGGTCGACATCCAACAGGCTCAGGGCCGTGGTTTCGAGGAAAACATTGTGTTGCTGGTCAGCGGGGACAACCCGTAAGCACAGGCGGCTGCCTGGCTGTTTCAGGCACGCGGGATCGCCGCCAACGCGTCGGCGGGATCGATACGCGTTGCGTATCCCCATCCTGGGCGCCAGACGGAATCCCTGGGCCCCGAGCCGGTCACGGGGCGCCCATTAGCTGGATCGGCCCCCCGGGGCGGTGTTGATGGCCAAAAGGTTCTTCCGTGACCATGACCGCCGTCGGCGACCCGGGGCGCGGGGGTTGGTGAAGGGTCACCTCGGTGACGCGTTGAGACGTCCCGACGGTGAAGACCCCCGCCCAAATCGGTTCATGATCACCGTACGCAATCCAGACCTGATAGGCCCGTCCCGCTGCCGAAGGCCGCATCCCCGCAGTGCGTAGCCGCCACCGTCTTGTGCCCTGGTCCCAAGCCAACCAGCCCGACGCCCAGGGCTGGGCAAGTTGGCCTGTTAGGGTCACCGCGTCGTGACGGTTTCTGGTTAGAGTCGCGTGGGGAATCTCTGCCGTGTTACCGTGGGGAACATGATTCATCGGCGGGTTCGGGATTTGGTGTGGTCGGCGCGACAAGCATCGTCGGCTGCTCAAGAGGACCCCGCTCAGCAGGGCAACCCCCAAAATGCCGGCAGTGAACGCGGATCGGCCCTTGAACCGGCCACCCCAAGGCCAGGGACGGCGGCCGAGTCGTCCCGGGTCCGGGCGGGGTCCGGGGGGTGACTGCCCGGGGGGGGGGTGTGGAGGTTGCTGATCGCGGTCTGCGATCTTCGCGGCAGTCGCCCCGGCTTCGGTTTCGGGTTGTTCATGTGCGACGTCTGTTTGGACGCCGTCGCCTCCCGATTGACTGGGTTCTTGGCGGTAGATCCCGCAGGCCTCGTTGGTCGCGGCTAGGATCCGGCCCAGCCGTTCGGGAGAGATCGGTTCCTCGGGCGCGGTGTCGAGCTGCTCGTCGACGCGATGCCACGGGTTAGAGGCATCGGGTTGCGAGCCTTGAGGGTCGGGCTTGTCCGGTGTAGGGCACATGGCGCCGCTCGCTTAGCCTTGTTCATCATTGAGGCGGCCCTTCATGATCTTTCGGATCCTGTTCTTGATCCGATACCCCCGGAGATGGATCTTTTGAGCGGGTATCCCCAATCGTCGTTCGAGGTCTTTGGCCCAGTGCCCGCCGTCGGTGCTGGCGAGGATGATCACACGGTCGATTCCCGACAGGTCGTTGAGCACCCGTCGCAGGACCGCCACCCGGCAGCGGTTGATCAGCGATTCGTCCGGAGCGGGCGGCGGGTTGGTGACGGGCCTGACCCGTCGGACTTTCTGCTTCAGATCGTCGTAGGTCGACCGGCGCCGCAGCAGGTCGATCGCTTTGCTTCGGGCGATCGTGTAGAAATACGCCCGCACCGATGAGCGGCTGGCGTTGTACCTCGGGGCGTTACGCCACAGGCAGATCAACGCCGCCTGGAGGATGTCATCGATGTCGTGATCGTCGAGCGGGGTGAACGTTTTGCGGAGCTGCCCGGCGACTTTCGGGCCGTACGAGGCGAGGATATCCGCCAGGACGGACCCGTCGGCATTGAGGAGACGGTCCCCCAGGGTTTGATCGTAAGAAATGTTCCCGTTCTCCTGGTGGTCCGTCGTTTCAGGACCGTGTGCGGTGCGGTTGATCCTCATGGTTATTCCCAGATAAGGCGGCGGTGAAAGAAACTCCCCACGGGTAGAAACAGCCCGTTGCTTGTGTGCGTAGCGGTATCGTTCTCGCGGTCGCCGCGATGGACGACGCGTCAGTTTTTTAGGGGGGGACCCTGCTGGGGAACCCCTTCGTCCGCAAACCCCTTCGTAGCCGTACCCGCCGCCGCGTCTAACCGTGTCGCGACGAGGCGGCCGCCCTTCGAGGGCTGAATCTCGATTCACAACACCCGGGTCGACAGCGATCTGGGTCACCCCGCCGAGGTTCACCGGCTCGACGGCGGTCTCTTCTCTTCTGTTAGGGTTAACCGCACCACGGAGAGATCTTGCGCCGTGAGATGTTTTTTTTTTTTTTGAGACCCCTGAAAAACCCACTCCGGGCGGTGTAATATTGGCGTTTGCAGATCTTTAGAGCGTTTTCTGGATGGCTGTCGATGTTCGTAGCCAGCCGCGCCCGTGAGGAATCGGGCTCTTCATGACACCTGGCTGTGCCGTGGGATCTATATCAACCCTGAAAATGCTGTGGTGGGGGATTTTGGATTGCTATCGAGAGTTTTTCAGCGGCGACTTCTGATTGCGGAACGAGCCCCAGCACTAGACGATGGGGCGAGCCCTATCCCTCCGAGGGGAGGCCTGTTGAGGTAGGGTTGTGATGAGAGGGCTCGTGCCCGGGATCCTCAACCGTTGCGGGTGGGCAGCCGGCAGCTAGAGCCGGGGATGAGATGACGACCTATCGGGTGGACCCGGCGAGGCGATGCCCGGTGTGCAGCGTGTGCCCGACACGGTATTTTGATACGCGGTGCGTATAATCTCTGCCGCGGCGCTCGATGCCTGAGGGTTGCTTCTTCGCTGATGACACGGCTTGACCGCTATCTCGTCCGCCTGTTCCTGATCAATTTTTTGATCCTGATGCTGGTGTTTATGACGCTGTTCCTGGTGGTGGACCTGATCGTGGACCTCGACGAGTTCCTCTCGGCAGGCCGAGCGCGGGGCGATGAGATGGGGTCGGTGGTGCTGGGGACGCTGTGGACGATCGCCGACTACTACGGCCCGGTGGCGGTGTTGCTGTACGTGTTCTTCTCGGGTCTGCTGGTCGTGGCGGCGATGGGGTTTACATTCTCGTCCCTGACCCGCACGCGGGAGCTGGTGGCGATGGTCACCAGCGGGATCAGCATGTACCGGTTGTGCGCGCCGATCGTGATCGTGGGTTGCGTGCTCAACGCGCTGACCTTCCCGAACCAGGAGCTGGTGATCCCGAAGCTGGCTGGGAAGCTGGCGAGGTCGAAGTCCCAGGTCCGCCATCGGTCGATCAGCGGGTTTGATATCCAGTACGCCCCGGACGAGCGGGGCCACCTGTTTAGCGCTACCGGGTTCCAAGACACCGCCGGGCAGGCGATGCTCACCGGGGTGACCATCCTCGTGCGTGACGGCTCGGGCCGGGCTGTGGAGCGGGTCACCGCTGAACAGGCGTTCTGGGACGAGACGCGCCGCGGGTGGGAACTCGTGGGGGGGATGGTGATCGACCCGACCCCGCAGCGGCCTTCGATCGGTACCGCGGCTGATGAGGGGCCCCGGTCGATTGATTTCTTCGCGACCTCGCTATCGCCGCAGACGCTCATGGCCCGGCAGGCGAAGATCTACCCGATGCTGCTGAGCCTCTCGCAGCTGCGCGAACTGGCCGCGGCCGACCGTCAGCAGGCCGCGTCGCTGTACCGGATCATGCACAGCCGGCTGAGCCTGCTGGTGCTCAACGTCCTGGTGCTGATCCTGGGGCTGCCGTTTTTCCTCACCCGGGAACCGGTGAACCTGATGATGCAGGGGGTCAAAGCCGCGGGGGTGTGCCTGGGGGTTTGGGCGGCGGGGCTGATCCTGATCCAGGTGGGGGTGCCGCAGATCCCGGGGCTGGGGGAGGGGCTGCGTCTGAACCCGGTGGCCTCGGCGTGGCTGCCGGTGGTGATCGTGTTGCCGATCGCGGCGGGGATGCTGAGCACGATCAAGACGTAAGGGGGGATGTCTGAGCGGGCCGTATGACGTGCCCTATCTCATCGTGGGTCATACGGGATACTTCGATGCCCCGCACTGGTGCATCTGAAGGATGTTGGTAGTCCTGCACAGGTAAGGACCGATTGTTGTCAACGAGGCTCCAGCTGCGGGCTGGCAGACCGCTGCTAAGGGTTTCGGTGGGCCAGCCCCTTCTCACGCATCCTTTCCTCTTCAGGACTACCCAAAACCCTATTATGAATAGCGGGGCTGCCCGGCCCTCCGATATTTTGTAAGAAGCCTACCGGTCCAAAAGCTCTTTCAATTCCTCTAGCTGATCAGCCCTGGGGTTGATCTTGCGGAGGGTTTCGAGGTGGGCGTGGGCGGCTTGTTTTTGGCCGGCCTGGATCCGCCACCGGGCCGCGGCCGCGGCGTGCCGCCACGCGGTGGGGTCAGATGCCAGCGCTCGCTCATACACCGCTGCGGCCTCTTCGGGTCGGTCCATCATCGCCCAGCACAGGGCGGTGTTTTCTAGAACCGGCTCGGTATCCTGCTCGATCGCGTTTAAGGATTGCAGCGCCAGCAGGGCTTCTTGGGGCTGGTTATCGCGTCGTAGCAGCTGGGCTTGGCGGAGGGTATAGGTCACCCGCCGGTCCCGCTGAGCCACGGGCGTGTTCTCGAGGGCTTTGTGGATCATCGACAAGGCCAGGGTTAGCTTGTTCTGGGTGGCGTAGAGATCCGCAAGGGTGGCGTACGCCTCGTGTGACGACGAGTCGATCCGCAGGGCTTCAAGCAGGCCGCGTCGGGCCTCGTCGTATTGCTTGAGCCGGATCTGGGCCTGGGCCAGGTGCAGCCGGTAACGCAGTTGGCTAGGCGCTAAGCCCACGGCCATGGAATAGTGGTGCTGGGCACGGTCGAACCGCCGGTTTTGATACTCGACCGTGCCGGCGAGGATGTGGACTTCCGGCTGCTGGCCGTCGAGCTCGAGGCTGAGGGTCAGGTGCTCGATCGCGGGGCCGCTCTGACCGTTTTTTAGGAGCACTTGCCCCATGAGGGTGTGGCCCGGGGCGTACCGGGGGTAGCGGGTAAGGAACTCTTCCAGGGCATCGATGATCGGCTTGAGGCCCTTGGCTCGGGCCTCGACCGCTCCCGCGAACCGCTGCTGAAGGGGCTCGAGCTCCTGGCGGGCTTGGGCGGGGTCCCAACGGCTTGATACCGGATCGCCTGTGGAGACGTTGTTCGCCTCAGTGGCTACCACCCGCGATCGCCAATAAGAAACGGCGATCAGCCCCGCGAGGCAGCCCGCAGCTAACAGGAACACGACGACCCATGTCCCCGGTTGGTGGACCTTTGGATGGGAGGGGGTTGAATCGGACCCGTCGGTTGGATTCATGGGATCCAGCGTATCTTTTCGGTATCCGCTTGCAATCGGGCGTTGGTGCGTCGTGTGGTGTGATGCACGAACGCCGTGTTGGCTGGGGATTTTTGAACCACTTCCTCCGCGCGCGACGCGACCGTCAAGCAACGGGTTTCGTGGTAAAAAAAACCGACGAATCCCGCCGCCTGACGGTCGCGGCTTGCTGAGAGGGTGACCGAAAACTTAAGCACGAGACCATGCTCAAGCTAGAGGCGGATCGATCCTCTCTTTAGAACCCTTTGACGATCTGGAGGATCACTCTCTGGGCAAACGGGTTGGGGTTGCTGACCGGGATTTCAACACCGGCTAGGAAGAACGTCGCGTGGCCCAGGTGGGTGCGCACGCCGGGGGTGAGGGTCACCACGGATTGGTCGTTGTCTTCACCGCCGAGACCGACGGCGATGTTGGCTGCGAGGTAATACGTGAAGTCTCCAAAGGGCGCCGCGTCGTGCTCGGTGAGGGTGTGGCCGATCGCTACGTTGCCCAGGAAGCTAGATTTGGGAGCCGGGGAGTTCCCTTCCGGGGTGAAGTTAAACAGGATCCCCCCCCGCAGGGACCAGCCGCCGCCCAGGTCGCTCCACACGTTGACCTGCGGCGATAGACCCCAAAGGTCGCCGCCGGTTTCCGGGTCGCCGGTGGCTAGGCGCACGCCCATCCCGGTATTGATCGACAGGTCCTGGGTTTCGTGGAGCATCTTCTTGACGGTGACGGTGACATCGCCGAAATCGTTCTGATTGCCGACGTTGACGATCAGAGGGGCCTCAACGCCGACCCATAGCCGCTTGGTGAGCGGGTGTTGGAAGCGGAAGATCCCGACATGGGCGTCTGAGCTGCCGGCGGCGTTCTTGGTCCAGGCATAAGCCAGGTGCCATTCTTTGGTGAAGAACCCGTCAAACGTGTTGAGCCAGCCCTGCCGTGGGGCGCCGCTCGAGCCGTCCGGCGGGCCGATCCACGGGTCCTTCCAATCGTCAAAGATCGTGTTGAACTCGATCGGCTTCCACTGTGGGTCGGCAAGCGCGAAGCTGCCGCTACCGGCGACAATGACGGCTACGGCCAACGGCAAGAATGATTCTAAAATTCTGTGATTCATAATCTTATCCTTTCAGATTCGGGTCGAATACCAGACCAGTCGGTTATCCTTCAACTGCGGAAGGTAAGACTGGCTACAGCTGCAATGCCCTTTATTATCGGTGCAAGGCGCCTTGCCACTCAAAGAATTATTAAAGAACGCATGGTCTGATGGGAATTTAGACTAAGATTATTAATATCAGAAGTTTATGGGATATCGTCCCCAGGTGGCTTAGTTAGAAAAGATAGCCCTGAAGGAGGTGGGGATGTGTGAGAGGGGGTTGGCTCACCGAATTCCTTAGCTACGATCAGGCGGCCCGCAGTGACGGTTGCAAGGACGGGCTATCCTCCTCGTCCTGTCCTTACACGGCGGCCCAAGAAAAAACTCCACGGCGGATAGATGTCATCCGCCGTGGAGTGGTCTTGAGGTCAAGCCGCGTGGGACGCAGCGTCGTTCACCTATTCGGTATCGACCTGGGTCACAGCATGGTCAGCGGGGATCTCGATCTCAGGCAGTTCCCCGCTCAGTGCCTTCATGAACGCCACGAGGTCTTCTTTTTCCTGCTGGGTCAGGTTCAGCGGGACCATGAGTGGAGATTTATTGGGCTTGTTCGGCTCGCCGCCCTTGTCATAGAACTCTACGACATCCATGAGTGTGGCCTCCGACCCGTCATGCATGTACGGGGCGGTCAGTTCCGCGTTGCGGACGGTGGGGGTCTTAAACGCGTACTTGTCTTTCGGGTCGTTGGTGACCGCGAACCGGCCGACGTCTTCCTTAGCCGGGCCCTCCTGCTTAACCCCGAGGTTGTGGTACAGGTTGTCGGTGAAGTTCACCCCGTTGTGGCAGCCCACGCACGAGGCTTTGCCCACGAACAGGATCAGCCCGCGTTTTTCTGAATCCGTTAAGGCATTCTTGTCGCCCTTGGCGTACCGATCGAACGGGGAGTTCGGGGTGACGATGGTCTTCTCGAACGCGCCGATGGCTTTGCCGACGTTCTCGAGCGACGGGCTTTCCCCGAAGACCTCTTCGAACCGTTGGATGTAGTCCGCGTCCGCGTTGAGGATTTCGATCATGCGCTCCTCGGAGCCCATGTTCATCTCGCCGGCGGCCATGATGGGGCCCATCGCTTGTTCTTCGAGGGTCGCGGCGCGTCCGTCCCAGAACTGGGCGGTGTTGTAAACGGCGTTGAGCACCGTCGGCGAGTGGCGGCCCAGTTCCTTCTTGTTGAAACCGATCGTCCGTGGCAGGCCGTCGCTGTACCCCTGGATCGGGTTGTGGCACGAGGCGCAGCTCATGGAGCCGTCCCCCGAGAGCCTCTTGTCGAAGTACAGCAGGCGGCCCAGCTCGATCTTCTCGGGGGTCTGGGGGTTATCGGGGTTGACCGGGATCTCGTCGGGCAGCGCCCCGAGGCCGCCGGGGAGGGTTTCGAGGGCGTCGAGTTCTTCGATCGTCATGGAGAAGTCTTCTTCGTCGTCTTCCTCCTCGTCGAAGAAACCGTCCCCGGCCGCGACGAGGTAGCCGTCCCGCGGGTTGACGTCGGACGCGGAACTTTCAGCGTTGCCGAACTGAGCCGACCCGGTCGCCAGAATAAGCATGAGGATCAAGATAGACGGGCTATAGAGGCCTCGAGTAACGTTGTGAATCGATGACATGCTGCATCCCTTCGTAGGTTTGAGACATTGCCTTGCTGGCCCTTTCAGGCAGGGCCCGGTACCGATACTTCGGGTCTGATCGCTAGTTCATTCGGCGCTGGCGGTCTTCGATGGCTGCGAGCCCTTGGCGACGAGGTGGAAATCCAGCTTGACCTTGCCGTCTTCGTCGACCGTGACCGTCTGGGTCTGCACGTCGAAACCGTCTCGCCAGGCATTGACCTGGTACTCACCAGCGGGCAGGTCGTTGATCCGGTACGGCTTGCCCGCGTCGGCTGTATCGAAGTACGGGTTGGGCAGGACCATGATCTTGGCCCGCATCGACCGGTGCATCGAGCACTTGAGCTTGACCAGCCCGGGTTTCTCGAACGTGACGGATTTAGACTCGCCTTTCGGGTACATCCCCAGGTCAAACTCCTTGGCCTTGGATTTGGAGTAGACGTTGTGTGTGGTCAGGTCATTGTTGGGCATGTCCACGGTCTGCCCGGCGACGATCACCATCAACGGGGGGTGGAACTGCCCGCCGCCTTGCATCAGGGTCGGGTTCTTCTGGGGCACCTCGAATTCACCCTCGAAGTTATCCACCCAGATCACGACCTGGTTCTTAAGCTTCTCGTAGAGCCGTTCGGACTTCGACAGCCCCTGTTCGCTGACCGTGGTCGCTTCGTTCTCCTCGAACGTGATCTTCCCGAGGATCTTGCCGGCTTGGGCGGGATCCACCCCTGGGCCCAGTAGCAGCCCGAAGGTCACAACGAGCCACGTGACTTTCCTGAACATGTAAAACCCTTTCTCGCCACCGCGACGCCAGATCGTTTCAACGAACGACGAAACCGCAGGTATCCATCTCCTTAAGATTCGTGGATCGGACAAATCCAAACGCGGGTTAAGTGCGGCCGCGGTCCTCCGCTGAGATAAAAAAAAGAAGTTTCAAACAAGTGTTGCAGACCCCCCACGCCCACCGCCGCCGCCGGTCAATGACTTTTGTGAGATCACCCGGCCGATGCCCGATAAGGCCCATCAACGCGGCGCGCCCGCGTGCGACCCCTCCCGTCGGTTCAAACACCGGCGGGCGCACGGGCACAATGATCGTCGCTGATCGCTCCGACTCGCCGATTAGCGTTTTGAGAGGTAACCTTATGACCCGGCAGGCGGCTGAGGCTCGCTTCCAAAACTTGGGATCAGTGGCTGACGTTTCAAACTTATCGATAGGAACTCAACATGAAAGACCCGATCTCGTCCACTCGGTATGGTTCGATGAAAACCTCAATCTTTGTTTTCGGTTTGATCCTGAGCATGGGCGTGGCTTTGCCAAGCCGCTCCGAAGATATCCCCCAGCACGACGAGGTCACGAACCTGAGTCTCCAGATGTCGGAGATGAACCTGGCGATGCGCCGCCTACGAAAATTGGTCAAGGGTTCGGACAAGAAGGCCGAGGCCCTGCGGGTGATCCTAAACGTGCAGCTGCACGCCCTGCACGCCAAGGGGTTGACCCCCTCGACCATCGCTTCGACGCCCCCGGCGCAGCAGGCCGACGCGTTGCTCGACTATCGGAAACGCATGATCGAGCTCCTCGAAACCCTGCTGAAGCTTGAAAAAGAGGTCCTGGCCAATGATTTTGAGAGCGCCCAACAAACCTATAGCGACCTTTGGGGTTTAGCCGACGACGGGCACAAGAAATTCCGCGCCGATATCGACGAGGACTAATCGCCCCGGGTCGCGCCGCCCGATGCCCGCGGCGGTGATCGAGCCTGTTGACGACCCGCCCTAGCGTTCGGCGCGGCGTTCGGTGATACCCTCCGGTGGGCCGAGGTCTCGTTCTCGCCGGTCAAGCTCGAATTTCGCGACGATCTCGCGCAGCGAAGCCGCGTGAGCCGAGAGGGTCGACGTCCCCGAGGCGATGGTGCTGCTGTTCTCGGCGCTGGCTTGTACCTCCGAAACGATCATGTCGACGTTGTTGCAGACCTGTTCAGCAGCCGCCGATTGCTCCTCGGTGGCCGCGGCGATTGATTGGATCACGTCGGCGACCTCCTGGGCGCTGGTGACGATCCGCTCGAGGCTCTGGCCGGCCCGGACCGCCTGATCGGCCTCTTTTTTGACCCGAGAGTTGCCGGATTCCATCTGCTCGACCGCCCGCTGGGTCTCTTGCTGGATCTCTTGGATCGATCGGGTAATCTCGTCGGTGGCCTGGGCGGTGCGGTCGGCGAGTTTGCGTACCTCGTCGGCCACGACCGCGAAGCCGCGGCCGTGTTCACCGGCCCGGGCCGCCTCGATCGCCGCGTTGAGCGCCAAGAGGTTGGTCTGGTCGGCGATGTCGCTGATGACCTCGGCGATCTGCCCGATCTGCTCGCTGCGTCGGCCCAGCTCCGTTACCGAGGCCGTGCCGGCGCTGACCGCCCGGCTGATCGCGTCCATCCCCTCGATCGTCGCCGAGACGACCTTCCCGCCGTCCTGGGCCAACCGCCCCGATTCGGACGCGGTCTGGGCAGCACGCACGGAACTGCTGGCCACCTCGCTGATCGCCTGAGACATCTGCTCAACCGACGAACGCACAGCGTTAGCTTGCCGCGTCTGATTATCCATCCCCTCGGCCATCTCCTGGACCCGCAGGGCGATCTGCGTCGATGTCGACGCCACCTCATCACTGGACTGGCTGGCTTGTTTGAGGATCCCGTTGAGGTACACGAGGAAATGGTTCATCGAGGTCGCCAGCTGACCGACCTCATCTTTACTTTTCTCTGTAAGACGCATCCTCAGGTTGCCGTTGCCCTCGGCAATATCCCGGATCTTGTCCACCACTTCTCGGATGGGGGTGGCGATCCCCATCGCCACGACGCCGAGCACCACGAGGCCGGCGATCCCGCACGCGGCCCCGAGGCCGACCAGCCGCCACATCATCGCCGAGGCCTCGGCGGTGATCGCGGCCTGTGGGATCTGGACCACGGCGCCCCAGGGGGTCGAGGTGCGCCCGATCCTTAACGGCACGAAAACGTTCAATCGGCCGTTCGAAAACTCGACCCGCTCCTGCCCTTGGGTCACCCACGCCCTGAGTTCATCCAGGCCCGTTGCCGATCCATCGGCGACGTGGCCCCGCACTTCTGACAGGCCCGTGCCCGCCGCGAAGGCACCGTTGTGGCCCAGCACGAAGATCTTCCCGGTATTGTTGTAGAGGTTGACCGAATCCGTTTTGGCCTGGATCGCGGTCAGGGGGATATGCACCCCGACCGCTCCTAAGAACTCGTCGTTGCGGATCACGGGGACTACGAGGGACGTGATTAGCGTGTCCTGACCCCCCACCGGGTGCAGGTACGGGTCGATCACGCACTCGGCCAGGGTATCGCGCGTCGCGAGGTAGGGTTCGCCGCCACGGTGGCCGCTGGCGTCGACGTCGGTGCTCTCGTACCCGCGCAGCGGCGACAGCATGAGCTGGCCGGCCTCATCCCGCGACCAGTAAGGGATGAAACGGCCGGTCTCGTCGGTCCCGTCGGTGTTGGCGTAATTGTCGTCCATCTCGTCGAACGCATCGATCTCCCAGCAGGAAAAGATCCCGGCGAAGGCGGGGTTCTGGTCGAGCGCGATACGCAGGATGTTGGTCGCCGCCTCGCGGGTGACCTCGAGCTCGCCTTCCTCATCGTTGGCCGCGGTGAAGGTCTGGGCGAGGGTCCGGGCAGTGCCCATCGCCTCTTCGAGCTCGGTGCGGACCAATAACGCCTGCTCATGAGCGATCGCGACCGCGTTCTCGGTGGCCGCTTCGATCGCCAGCCGGCGCACCGACACCGCCGAGTAAGTCACAATGACCCCCGCTGTCACGACCAAACCCAGGCCAGCCCACACGACCAGCGTCGTACGGATCGAACTAAATCGAAGAAAACGCATCACGCAAACTCCTGAGGGAAGACCATCTAAAGGCATGCATCCGCGGGCCGTGGCGGGCGTCTAAAGGGTCGACCCTCCATCATGGTGATCAATCCTTTGGGTTTGGCTGGCCTGCTGACAGGCCCTCTCGCTCATAACACCACCGACCCGTTCGCGGGTCGTATCCATAAGATGGCCATCGGGTTTTATCGCCCACGAGTTGATGACGCCCGACACCGGGGTTAACGATTCTCCACCCCTTAGCGGGATCTGACTCGGCCCAAGAAGGGTGCGGATCATCATGGATAAGCGGCCGGTTGGGTGGACGATACCCCGCGCGCAAGCTCGCCGCGGCGGCCCTGGGATTTTTCAGAAAATGTGGTATAATCAGGGGGTTCATGGGTAATCAGAACGCCGTTTCATATCCGCAGGGCCCTGGGCTTTCTTGGATATCGGTCCCACATGGGCGGCTGATCCGGACAACCTTCTCCCCGATGTTTTTTGCCGGTTAGAACCTGTGATGAAGCCAGCACCCCAACCTCAGACACCCTCCCGCGGGATCCTCTGTGAGGAAGGCCGCGACGCTGGCCGTGTGGCGGCGGTCTCTGCCGCCTGGCTGCTGGGATGGGATCGGATACGGAACCTCATTGACGTATCTCAAGCAGGAAGGACCCGCGATTGCCCGATGAGCCATTGATCCCGCCACGGCTCCCGTCCGATCCGGTTCCTGACCTCAACCCGGCCGCCTCCCCTTTATCACTGCCCTTCGGGGCGCAGCTCGAACCGATCTTGAAGCGGGCCTGCGGCGAGCGGTTGTCCGCCGTGCGTTGGTTCCGAACCGATTGGCAGCGTGGCGGGGCGCTGACCGGGTACGCGACTTATCGCGACGACCGCGACCAAGATCAGCCGGTGGTGGTGAAGCTGCCCGTCAAGCCCAGCGAGCGCCAGTGGCTGGTCCGCCTGGGGCCGATGGGGGACGTGGCGCCGCGGGTCTATGCCCATGGTGATTACCTCGCTGGCTACGACATGGCCTGGGTGGTCATGGAATGCCTGCCTCACGGCCCGCTAAGCCCCGCGTGGGACGGCAAGGAGTTTGACCTGATCGTCGAAGCCGCCAGCAGGTTCTACACCGCCACGAGCCGGTTCCCGGTCGATGTCCAGCCCCCGGATGACGACTGGTCCCGCCTGCTAGACCGGTCCCGCAAGCACGTTCGTGAGCACCGACCGGCCGGCGAGAAACGCTGGGCCAAGGCCTTGAAGCGGTCTCAGCGCAAGATCAAAGAGTGGGTCTCGATCTGGGCCGATCGGCCCACCGACCAATGGTGCCACGGCGACCTACATCTGGCCAACGCCATGACCCGCGCCCCGGCCCCGGGGGGCCCGGCGGTGTTGCTGGATTTCGCGTTGACCCACGCCGGGCACTGGGTGGAAGACGCGGTGTACCTCGAGCACCAATACTGGGCGTGGCGCGAGAAACTCGACGGGCGCAAGCTGTGTCAGATGATCGCCCGTCAGCGCCGCAGCCAGGGCCTGCCCGTTAGCCGAGATTGGGCGCGGTGGGCTTCGGCGCGGCGGGCTTTGTTGGCGTTGCGGGCCCCGGTGGTGCGGCGGATCAGCGACGACCCGAAGCAGCTCAGCGCGTGCCTGGAGGTGCTCGAGCTGGAACTCGAATCGAGATGAGCCTAGAGCCACTGGCCGATCCTTACGCCATGAATCCGTCGACGCACGCCCCGCGTTGGGCGGTCGGATTGGCCAAATTCTTCCTGCGGTTGTCGACCGTCTCTCGGTTGTGCCCGGTGCGGGGGTGGATGGGCGACCGGGTCCGGCGGTTGAATGGGTGTCGGTTTTCGGTCCAAGCCCATCACGGGGTCCGGATCGACGCGGTGTACATCTCGGCCGACCAACAGCCACGTCCGGGTGGGGGCGGGTCGGGGGATCGCCCGCTCGTTGTTATGGCGCACGGATGGCTCGAAGCCAAGGAATATCTGCTGATTCGAGAAGCGGCGTTGGTGCTGCGGCACGGGCACGACGTGGTCTTGGTCGATCTGCGGGCCCACGGGCGGTCGGGGGGGACGTGCGTGAGTTTCGGGGTCTTTGAGAAGTACGACATCGCGGCGGTGGTGACCGAGGCCCAACGGCGGGGCTGGGCCAGCGATCAGGTGCTGACCTATGGGCACAGCCTGGGGGCTGCGACAATGCTCCAGCACGCGGCGATCGATCCGCGGGTGGCGGCGGTGGTGGCGATGTGCCCTTACACGGATATGGTCGCGGCGGTGCGCAGCTTCCACCAGGCGTGGGCGCCGTGGGTTGCCTGGCCGGGTTTGATCGCGGGGTTCGAAGCGGCCAGCAAAGCGAACGGGTTCTCGATGGATCAGGCGTCGCCACACGAAGCGGTCGGGAACCTTCCCGTGCCGGTGCTGTTCGTGGTCGGCGACAGCGACCGGTTGCTGCCCGATGAGCTGCACACGCGCCGGCTGGTGACGGCCAAGACCCGCGGGCAGAGGCGGTACGTCCAGGTCCCCGGCGCCGGGCACGTAAGTGTCAGCTACAAGCCTTGGCCAGGCCTGGACGACGAGATCGGATCTTTTCTGGCGTGCCCCCATTCCGCGAGTGGCTGCGTATCGGGATGATGAGCGTATCGACCGATCCCGGATCGAAATGTCCCGATCGCGGAGGTTTAAGGAAAAATGTCACCTGGTCGGGTGGGATCAACACGCTGCTAGAGCGTTTTGCGTCAATAATCGCCATATCCGCAAGAGGTGAAGTAGTTTTGGCACTCGGTGGGCGTGACGTCTGTCAGGGCATCGGCGATGGCGTCTTGGAGCGTGCCGAAGGTCTTGGCGGCGACGCGGCGTAGCCACGCCTTGACCTTGCTCCACAGCTTCTCGATCAGGTTCAGGTCCGGGCTGTACGGGGGCAGGTACCCCAGGTCGGCGTCGACGGCCTCGATCGCTTCGCGCACCGCGGCGGCTTGGTGACTCGAGAGATTGTCCATCACGACCACGTCACCCGGGCGCAACGACGGGGCCAAGAACTGCTGGGTGTAGGCCAGGAACGTCGCCGAGTTCATCGGGCCATCGACCACGACCGTCGCACCTTGGATCACCCCGTCGAGCCGGATCGCGCTGAGCATCGTGAGCGTCTTCCAGCGGCCGTGCGGGGTGCGGTCCACGCAACGCTGCCCGATCGGCGACCAGCCATACAGCCGGGTCATATCCGTCTTGGCCCCAGATTCGTCGAGGAAAACCAGATGGGCCGGGTCCACGAACCGCCGGGCGATCGTGAAGTTGTGGCGGCGTTGGGCCACGTCGGGGCGATCTTGCTCGGCGGCGATCAGCGACTTCTTTTGAGCGACAGCCCCAGCCGCTTCAACGCCCGGCACACCGTCGATTCCACGACGCCCAGGTTCAGCATCGCCCTCAACTGCTTGGCCGTGATCCCCGGCTTGGCCGCCACCGCCTCACGCATCCGTTGCTCATCGGCCGCCGTAAGCTTGACCGACCCCTTGGGCCCCGGCACCCCCGGCGTCAACACGCCCCGGCGGTGCCGATCACACCAGTCGCGAACCGTCGACCTCGCCACCCGAAACTGTCGTGATACCCCCGTGATCGTCTGACCCGACTCGGCGGCCCATACCACCCGCTTACGTAGATCCATCGAATACGCCATGACCTTGGCCTCCTTGCCAGAAATCTCTCTTATCGGCCAGCGGCGATTAATTACGCCAAGCGCTCTAGCGGGCGCATCCCACCAATGAAATATCTTGAGGCCTCTGGTAAATCGGGGGGTGGGGGGCACCCGTCGTCGGTGGCCGTGGTGGGATGCGCTTCGCTTATCCCACCCTATATTTTTTCCTCAAACGGGGGACCTGGCCCGCTACGGATTCTTCCCTAGACAGGGTTGCCACTTTGCAACGGATCGCGTATCGCCCTTCGGCTTACGATCCGGGTTTGGGCAGGGCGATCAAGGACTCGATACGCTCGTAGACGTCGGTGTGAGCGCGGGCGTACCGGTCTTTGAATTGTTTAAGCCACTGGTGCCTGGGGGTGTTTTTTTCGATCTCCATCAACGCTTGGGCGAGGCTGGCGCCGTAACGCGTGGCCTCGACCTGGGTGAGCAGCAGCCGCAGCTCGAACCCCTCGTCGGCGAAAAGCAGCTCTTTGGTCGTGGCGGATTCAATGGCGCCGCGGGCGGATCGTTCGACTGTGGGAAGCGACTCACGATCCAGTGTTAGCTGCGCTTCTTGGTCGGCAAACGCCTGGATCTGGTCAGCGGCCTGTTGCGAGAGCTTAGCGATCGACACGACCACGTCCGTGGTTGTCTTCGAAGCACTCTTGAGCAGAAAGATCCCGTCGACTTGGCGCTGCTTCGAGACCAGTTCGAAAAGCAGGCTGTAACCCTCGAGTAGGGAGGGGGCCAGCGGATCACCAGGTTGCGGCGGCGCAGGCGTGCTCTGGCAGCTGAGCATCACCAGACAAAGGCCGGTCGTCACCCAAACCCTTTTCCAACCCATCGTGTTTAAGCGGTTCGTCATCATGGGACACGGGATACTATACCCATCCCGGATGAAATTGCGGAACGATTCGTATACGCGGCAAGTAACTTTTCGGGGTCCAACGTGTCCCCGACGCGGTATTTTGATACGCGGTGCGTGTAGTGAAAGATCTCATTTTTCAGCTCCATTCCATATAGGACGTTAAAAAGAGTCCATACGCAAGGCGTTTGTCCAAGTTGTCGGTCAATATCCAACGATTGACGCGTTGTGTCGGTCTGCAATGCACCCAGACTTTCTTTCCTCCACGGGGTATCTTGTGGCTCGTCAAAAGTGTCGT
>CBDCYN010000005.1:0-44189 GCA_965224205.1 Phycisphaeraceae bacterium | reverse complement strand
CCCAACGCCTTACACGCTCGACGCTGCGAGATCTTGTCACGCCCCAAACGACGACGCACCGAGTCCACGGCTCGACGCCGACGCTCGGGGTCTACAAGTTTGGGCGGGCTGCCTCCTTGAGGATCGCCATGTCCAACGCTTGGTCGGCGACGAGCTTCTTGAGCCGGGTGTTCTCCTTCTCAAGGGCTCTGAGCTGCTTGGCCATCTGCGGGTCCATCCCGCCGTATTTCGTCCGCCAACGATAGTACGTCTGCTGGCTGATGCCCAGCTGTTTGCACACCTGGGGCACCTTCTGGCCTTTGCCAAGTTCCACGTCCGCCGCACGCAACTTCGCCACGATCTGTTCCGGCATCAATCGCTTCTTCATAAGCAATCCTTTCCGGCCAAAGGCCGGTTGGATTCTCTCACAAACCCTGGATCAAATTTCTAGGAGGGGGTCAATACCGTGTATGGATATAGATATCCTGCCCTGAATCAAGGTATACCTTCCTCGGGTGAGTTTGTCTGATCGGTAGAATAGGCTGACGTTAGCGGTTTGATTTTACTACGAAGTCACTGGACACAGGAGGCATGGATGCTTCAGATCACATTGACGGACGATGCGGTGGCGGCGTTGGATCGGGGGCGTTTTAGCGATCCAGATCCGCGGGTGCGGCGGAAGTTGCAGGTGGTTTGGCTCAAGAGCCATGGGTTGGCACATCGGCAGATCGCGGCCTTGGCAGGGGTCAGCAGCCGGACGGTGCAGCGTTATTTGAATACGTACCTCGACGGTGGGATCGAGGCGTTGAGGCAAAACGGCTACCGGGGTCAGCCCAGTCAATTGAACGCGCACGGCCCGAAGGTCAAGGCGTCTTTGGAACAACACCCGCCGTCGACGATCCACGAGGCGAGCCATCAGATCACGCAACTCACCGGTCTGCGTCGCGGCCCGACGCAAGTGCGAGCTTTTTTGAAACGGCTGGGTCTGCGTCGTCGCAAACTCGGGGGTGTGCCGGGCAAGCTTGATCAGGCCAAGCATCAACAGCAGCGTGAATTCCTTGAACAGACCCTCGATCCGGCTTTGGACGAAGCCGAACGGGGTAATCTGTATTAGTTAAGACTTCATCTGACGCTTCCGTTAATCTTTGTTTCTCACAGAAGGAGACCGTCAGATGACCACCGACCAGAAGATCATTGCCAACAAAGTGGGGTTGCTCAAGCTGGCCCAGGCGCTGGGCAGCGTGTCGCAGGCGTGCAAGGTGATGGGGTATTCTCGAGACAGTTTCTACCGGTTCAAGCAGCTCTACGACCAGGGCGGGGAGTTGGCCCTTCAAGAGATCAGCCGCAAGAAGCCGATCCTGGCCAACCGCGTCGACCCCGAGATCGAGCAAGCCGTGGTCGCGTTCGCGATCGAGCAGCCCGCTTACGGGCAGGTGCGGGTGTCGAACGAACTCAAGAAGCAAGGCAAGCTCATCTCACCGGGCGGGGTGCGAAGCGTGTGGCTGCGGCATGATCTTGAGACGTTCAAGAAGCGACTCAAGGCACTCGAAGCCAAGATGGCTCAGGACCCCGACCACACCGTGCTGACCGAAGCCCAGGTCGTGGCGTTGGAAAAAGCCAAGCAAGACAAGCAGGCCCACGGTGAAATTGAAACCGAACACCCCGGCTACCTCGGGGCTCAAGACACGTATTACGTGGGCACGATCAAGGGCGTGGGCCGGATCTATCAGCAGACGTTTATCGATACGTATACGCGGGTGGCGCACGCAAAGCTCTATGATCGCAAGAACGCCCTCGTGGCCGCGGATCTGCTCAACGACCGGGTGATCCCGTGGTACGAACAGCACGACGTGGACCTGCTACGCATCCTCACCGACCGCGGCACGGAGTACTGCGGGAATCGTGAGCACCACGAATATCAGCTGTACCTGGCGATCGAGGACATCGATCACACCAAGACCAAAGCCCGAAGCCCGCAGACCAACGGGATCTGCGAACGGCTGCACAAGACGATGCAGGACGAGTTTTATAGCATCGCGTTCCGCAAGAAGATCTACACGAGCCTCGAAGAACTCCAAGCCGACTTGGATGCGTGGCTGGTGACGTACAATGAACAGCGACCCCACAGCGGCCGCTACTGTTACGGCAAGACCCCGATGGCGACGTTCAAGGACTCGATCCCGCTGGCCCACGCCAAGCGGCTCGATGGCTCTTCTCTAGAAGGGGTTCGGGTGAGCGAAGCGAACGAGAGCCGAGCCGAGGATCTGGGCGTCACCCAAGGCGCGATCGAGGCGCGGACGAAAGACACTCGAAGCGGCAGTCTTGCTGTTGCCAGATAACTCTCGCGTGTCAGATGAAGTGGTGGCTAGTACAGGTGATCGCAGGTTTTTTTTGTAGACGCCTGCCACTTCGTCCATGGCGCGTTTCTGTGCTACGTGTGGTGCGTGGTGAGGCTGTTCATCCGCACGCCCACCGGCCGCCGCCGGCTGAACGTGTTGGGGGCGTTGGATTTCGTGACCCGAGAGTTGGTGACCGTCACGAACACGACGTACATCACGGCCCAAACGGTCTGCGAATTACTCGAGACGCTCGCGGGGCGTTACCCCGGCCAAGCGATCACCCTGGTGCTGGACAACGCGCGGTATCAACGCTGCCGGTTGGTCCAAGATCGGGCCGTGGGGTTGGGCATCGAGTTGATGTTCCTGCCGTCCTACTCGCCGCACCTGAACCTGATCGAACGGATCTGGGGCCTGCTCAAGAAACGCTGCCTCAACGGCCGGTACTACGAAACGTTCGATCGATTTCAGCAAGCCATCCACGACGGCATCGCCAAGCTGGCCACCGACGACAAACCCAACGTCCAAACCCTCATCACCCGCAACTTCCAACACTTCAACAATCGGACAATCTTAGCCGCGTGAGGTATATAAACTAGGGACTCTATAAATAGAGCCGCTACGAACAGGGCCTCTGCGAATAAAGTGCAAGGTTTTAATCTCGATGCGGGTGATGTGTTGCCACGGCAGAAACTTGTTGCGATCCCAAGACAGCATGTACCGAACATCAATCTCTGTATCGGTGACTCTCAGCCGCAGCGTGGAATAAGGGCCCAAAAACCCGAAGAATAACCCACCGGCAAAAAACCACACGGCAGTGATGAACGCGCCGAGGCCGCCGAGATCTTCTCTTCCGAAATAACCGGTCAACCCGCTCAGCATGAACATAACGACCGCCCCGATGCCGAATGTCAAAAGGCTGGACTTGCACGCAGGAAACTCTGTTTCCTCTGACATTTCCCAGATCATCTCCGTTAAGAGAGGTAGCGAGGTAGGGTGGGTAGAGCGTAGCGAAACCCACCACGGATACCGTAAGTGATGCAGTTGGTGGGATGCGCGGCGCTTATCCCACCCTACTTTCATTCATCTTCAACTCGACCCGATCGTCACCTGCGTCACCTTCTCGACATCCCCCGAAGCGATCTTGTCGAAGCCGCTGCCCAGCTCGCCGATGGGGTCGGGGGGGATGATGTCGACGACTTTTTCTCCCAGCCTGGCCTGGCCGGCGTTGACCTTCGCCTCAAAGGCTTTGCACTCTTCCAGGAGGCGGTCGAGGATCTGTTCTTCGGGGATGTTGGCGACCTTCTCGCCTTGGACGTAAATAATCCCGCGCTTGTCGCCGGCGAAGATGGCCACGTCCGCCCCCTCGGCCTCGCCGGGGCCGTTGACCACGCAGCCCATGACCGCGACTTTGATCGGCAAGACGATCTGCTCGGAAAGCTTCTTGCGCACGTCCTGAACGAGCTTAAACAGGTCGACCTGGATGCGGCCACACGTCGGGCACGCGATCAACTCAGCCCCTTTGCGGGGGCGCAGGCCGAGGATGTAGAGCATCTCCAGCCCGTCTTCGACCTCGTAGACCGGGTCGTTGGCGTAGCTGATTCGCACGGTATCGCCGATGCCGTTGGCCAGCAGGGCGCCCAGCGGCACGACGGAGCGGATGGTGCCGGTCTCCTTGGGCCCGGCGTGGGTGACGCCCAGGTGCAGCGGGTAGTCGAACCGCTTGGCAATCTCGGTGTACGCGTCGATCACGAGCACGGGGTCGATGCTCTTGGCGCTGATGACGATGTCGTGAAAATCCCGTTCGTGGAAGATGTCAAGGTACTCTTCGAGCTTGGCGATCATGATCGCTAGCATGTGTCCGTGCTTGTTATTACTGAATACAGCCCCCAGCTCCTTCATACGCTGCTGTTTGTCTTTGCGCTCGACGATCGAGCCCTCGTTGACGCCCACGCGGATGGGCACGCCGCGTTCTTTACAGGCGTCGATGACCTTCTCGACCTGGTTCCGGTCGGAGATGTTGCCGGGGTTGAGGCGGATCTTGTGCACCCCGGCTTCGAGGGCTTCGAGGGCGCGTTGGAAGTGGAAATGCACGTCGGCGACGATCGGGACGGTGACCTGGGGGATGATGTGGGCGAGGGCTTGGGTGTCCTTGCGCTCGGGGACGGCGACGCGGACGATGTCGGCCCCGGCGGCGGCGAGCTTGTGGATCTCGGCTACGCAGCGGTCGACGTCATGGGTGTAGCCAGCGGTCATGGTCTGGACCGCGACGGGGGCGTCGCCGCCGATCTGGACGTAACCGTGCTGGTCGTCGCCGAAGGTGACTTGGCGGGTTTTGCGTCGCTGGATCATGGGTGGAACCTTATCTGTGAAGGGTATTGGATCACTTTATTGAGGCACTTAGTATACGCACCGCGTATCAAAATATCGCGGTGGGTGCGGTTCGGGTACCGGTCCTGTCCGCTGGCGCGTGCGTGACGTGCCCCGTCGACTCGTCCGAAATCAGGACGCCACGGGTACTCTCACTTCGCGCCGAACCAGTCGGGCCCGACCCCCACGTCCACCTTTAGGGGTACTTTCAACACCATCGCTTGCTCCATCTCACTTCGGACGATCCCCACGGCTTGGTCCGCCTCATTCGCTGGGCATTCGACGACCAGCTCGTCGTGGATCTGCAACAGTAGTTTCATGCCTAGCTGTTCTTTGTTGATCCGCTGGTGTAGCTGCACCATCGCGAGCTTGATCAGGTCCGCGGCGCTGCCCTGGACGACGGTGTTGATCGCCAACCGTTCGCCGAGGCTGCGCGTATTGGCGTTGTTGGATTGGATCTGCCGGATCGGGCGGCGGCGACCCAGCATGGTCGTGACGTACCCCAGCTCCGTGGCCTGCCCGACACACCGCCCCAGAAACGCGTCGATCCCCGGGAACCGGTTGCGGTAATCGGTGATCAAAACCTTCGCCCCGGCGACGTTGAGGTTGTCGATCCGTCTCGCCAGCCCGTAAGCTGTCACCCCGTAGATGATCCCGAAGTTGATGGTCTTGGCGTGGCCCCGCTGTTCCGTCGTCACTTGCTCCGGGTCGACCCCGAACACCTGGGCGGCGACGGCGGTGTGGATGTCCTGGTCGTTTTCGAAAGCCTCGATCAGGCCGGGGTCTTCGCTGAGGTGGGCGAGGATGCGCAGCTCGATCTGGGAGTAGTCTGCGCTGATCAAGACGTGCGGCGGGGGACCCGAGTCGGCGACAAACGCGCGGCGGATTTGCCGACCGACCTCGGTGCGGATCGGGATGTTCTGTAGGTTCGGGCCACTCGACGATAACCGCCCGGTGGCGGCACCGGTCTGATTGAATGATGCGTGCACCCGCCCGGTCTTCGGGTCGATGCTGTCGCGCAGGTTGTCGAGATAAGTATTCACGAGCTTGGCGAGCTGGCGGTACTCGATGACCAGCCTCGGCAATGCGACCTGCTCTTCGGTGAGGTCCTCGCGGTCGCAGAGCTTCTCGAGGACCTCGCTATCGGTCGACGGGCCGGTCTTGGTGCGTTTGACCACCGGCAGACCCATTTTTTTGAATAGCACCTCCGCCAGTTGCTTGGGCGAGTCGATGTTGACCCCTTGGCCGACGAGATCTTCGAACCGGTTTTGGAGGTCGGTGATCCGCTGGGCCAGGGCCTGCTTCTGCTGGGTGAGCACCGCGGGGTCGACGCGGATCCCGGCGAACTCCATCGCCACGAGCACCTCGATCAGCGGCATCTCCACGTCGTGGGCTAGGACCTCCATCTCTTGGTCTTTGAGCATCGGGGCCAGGGATTCGTAGAGCCGCAGGGTGATGTCCGCGTCCTCGGCTGCGTAGGGTGTGATCTGTTCGAGCGGGACCTGGTCCATGGTTTTCTGCTTCAAGCCCCGTCTGCGCGGGCCGATCAGTTCGCTGATGCGGATCGTCTCGTGCTTGAGTTGTGACAGGGCTAGATCGTCGAGGCTGCGCCCCGGCAGACCCAGCAGGAACGCGGCGATGATCGAATCGAACGCCACGCCCCGTAGCTGCACCCCCGCGTGGCGCAGCACCAGCATATCATACTTGATATTGTGCCCGCACTTGGGCAGGCCGGGGTCTTCCAGGACCGGTCGCAGCTTCTCCAAGACGGCCTGGATATCAAGGTGCTGATCAGGATCGGGTGAACGTACCGGGACGTACACCCCGCTGCCCGCTTCCCAGGCCATGCATACACCGCATAGCTTGGCGCGGTGGCCTAGGCCGATCGTCTCCGTATCGACGCTGAGCATCTTCTGGGTGCGTAGGGTATCGACTAGCTCATCGATCTGGGCCTCGGTGGTGATGGCTTCGTATCGGTAGTCGTTGGCACAGCTGAGGCCCGTATCGGTGTCTTGGGCCTGGTTGTCTTGGATCTGACCCCCATGCGCGTTATCAAAAAGTGAAGCGGCGAAAGAGGGCGACCCGGTGTCTTCATCAGACCGCGATGGATCGTTTTTCTGGGTGTTGCTAGCAGCCAACAGCCGGTCGAGGTCCGCTAGGTGACGACGGAAGCCCAATTCTTTGAATAATAGCCGCAGCTTCGCCGCGTCGACCGGCCCGACTGCCGCGTCCGTGAGATCAAACGGGATGTCCAGGTCGCTCTTAAGGGTCACCAGCTGCCGCGCCAGCGGCAGGAAATCACGGGCCTGCTCGAGGTTTTCTCGCCGCTTGCCCTTGACCTTGTCGAGGTTGACCAGCAGTGCGTCGATCGACCCGTACTCCTGGACCAGCTTCGCCGCGGTCTTGGGGCCCACCCCGACGACCCCGGGGATGTTGTCGACGTTGTCCCCCATCAGGGCCAGGACATCAACCACCTGCTGGGGGCTGATCCCTTTGTTAGCCTTGAGCGAGGCGGGGTCGATCGTGGCGTCGGTGTGGATATCGAACATCGTCACCCGGTCGCCCAGCAGCTGCTCAAGGTCCTTGTCTTTGGAGACGATCCTCACGTCGACGTCGGGGTTGCTGGCGCTGTCGAGCACACGGTGGGTGACGGTGGCGATCACGTCGTCGGCCTCGGCGCCGGTCTGACCCAACAGGGGGATCCCGAATAACCGGGTGACCTCGAAAATCCGGTCGAACTGGGCGACCAGCTCATCGGGGGCGGGGTCGCGGTTGGCTTTGTATTCAGGATAAAGCTCGTCGCGGAAGGTCTTGCCCGCGCTGTCGATCGCCATGACCACGTAGTGGGGGTGGAACTGCTCGAAGAGCTTGAGCAGCATCCCGGTAAACGCGAACACCGCGTTGGTCGGCTCGCCGGTGACCGGGCTGACCATGGGGCTGCGGATCGCGTAATAAGCACGGAAGATCTGGGCGTGGCCGTCGATCAGGTAGAGGGTCTTAGACACCGCGATATGTTACGCGATGGGCCGTGTTGATGTGCGACCTAAATCGGGCCATGGTATTCCGCGGCGCATGTGCAGGTCTCCCGTACTCGGATCGCGCTAAGCAGCGGTAACCGCGGGTGCAGCCGGTCATAGATCCACTTGGCGATTATTTCCGATGTTGGATTCTCGAGCCCCTCGATCTCGTTGAGCAGGTAGTGGTCGAGCTGGTCGCGGATCGGCTGGATCGCCTCTTTGATCGCCCCGTAATCGATCAGATAACCCTGTTCCTCGGCCACCTCGCCGGTGACGACGACGTCGACCAGGAACGAGTGGCCGTGCAGCCGCCGGCACTTATGGCCCTGCGGAAACGTCGGCAACCAGTGGGCCGCTTCGAACCGGAAGGTCTTGATCAGGTTCACCCGCATATTTTGGTCTCGCCAAAGGGCCTGGCCCCCGGATCGCGCTCAGGCGTTCGAATAGCTCGTGCAACGAGCCACGACTGTTAGGGAACGAATCTAAACGTCGACGGCCTCCCGGCCCGCGCCCAGACGGCCGCGGCTGACGCTATTGCACCGCCCACGATCTCGGCATGGATGAAGCGCTACACCCCCCTCACCGCCGGGTCCCAGATGATTTTATGTTGCTGGACGTGCAGCCGCGCCGGCAACCGGTCTTCGAGGATCCACCGCGCTGCGTCTTGAAGGTTTAGGGTCTCGACCCCCGGGATCTGGCGATCTTCTTTTAAGGAACCTGCCAGCGCCACCACCGGGCTGATCAGTACCGCGCCGACCCGATCGTGGAGGCGGTGTTTTTGAATCACCGCTCTGGCCCAGAGGTAGTCGCTGCGGTCGCAGATCACGAATTTCACCTCATCGCGTGGCGTAAGGTGATCGAGATTTCTCCACAGATTCCGCTCGGCTTCCCCGCTGCCCGGGGTTTTGAGGTCCAGGATACGGATCACCCGCGGGTCACAGCCGCTGATGTCGCACGCCCCGCTGGTTTCGATCAGCACGGTCAGCCCCGCGTCGCACAGCTGGGTCATCAGGGCGTGGACGTTGGGCTGCAACAACGGCTCACCCCCGGTGACCTCGACCAGGTCGCAGCCAAACCCTAGGGCCTCGGCGACCACGCCACCGACCTCGCGACGCCGCCCCTCATGGAACGTGTATTCGCTGTCGCAGTACCGGCACCGCAGGTGGCAGCCCGTCAGCCGCACAAACACACACGGCCGCCCCGCCCAGGTGCTCTCGCCCTGGATCGAGTGGTAGACCTCGTTGATCATCAGTGTCACCGGTGGCACGTCGTGTTTCACGCTTAGGGGTGCGGGTGGCCCGCCGGGGGAGGTTTAAGCTTTTCGACGTGTCGCAGGATGGCTCCGATGGTCATCTGCAACAGGGGGTGGACGAAATCCGCGTCGAGGTCGGCCAGGGGTCTAAGCACGTACCACCGGTCATGGAGCATCGGGTGGGGGACAATCAGATCGTCGGTGCAGATCACCTGATCGCCGTACAGCAGCAGGTCCAGGTCTAGCGTGCGCGGGCCCCACTTCACCCGCTGGGCCAGGGGTTTACGACCCGCGTCCCGTTCGATTTGCTGAAGCTCGGCTAGCAGCTCATGGGGGTCGAGGCCGGTCTCTAACGCCGCGGCGGCGTTGAGAAAATCCCCCTGCGGCACCGGGCTATCCGCGTCGCTTTCGTACGCCCGGCTAAACCCGAGCAGATGGGTGTGTTCGAGCCGACCCAGCTCATTCTTGGCCACGCCAAGATGAGCCAGGCGGTCGCCGATGTTCGACCCGATGCCGATAAACGCGCGTGCCATAGATTTTCATTGTCCTCGGACCGGCGTTGACCAGCAAACCCGAATCCTAGAACTTCCGTATCAACAGGGCGTAGCGTAGAATATTACGCTCTGCCGAAAAACGATGATCGGCTGCCCCGGGCCGCTTGTCAGCCCGTGAGGTCACTAAAAATATCGGGTATCCGCACCGGCTGACAAGCGGCCTGGGGCACATTCATGGACTTCCAAAACGAACGAGTTTTCCCACAGAGCCTAGTTTCCGTTACTTGTACAGCCCTAGGAGTGATTCTATCGTGACCTGTGCGACCATGACCAAGCCCGATCTGGATCTCGATTCCATGAACCGCCGGTTGGCGAACTCCGACGCGCCGGCGATCGTTGAATGGGCGTCCGCAGCGTTCGGTGCGGGGCTGGTGCTCAGCTCTAGCTTCGGCGCTCAGGCCGCGGTGATGCTGCACCTGGTCACCCGGATGGTGCCGCGGATCCCCGTCATCTGGGTCGACACCGGCTACCTGTTCCCGGAGACCTACCGGTTCGCCGATGCGCTGGCCCGACGCCTTGACCTCAACCTCAAGGTGTACCAGCCCCTGATCAGCCCCGCCCGGCAAGAGGCGATCGACGGGCAGCTCTGGGAGCAGGGTCAAGACGGCTTGGGCCGCTACAACCAAATCCGCAAGGTCGAGCCGATGCAGCGGGCCCTGAGCGAGTTAGGGGCCACCGCCTGGTTTGCGGGCCTGCGCCGCCAACAGACCGATCACCGCGCCACACTGCGCACCGTCGAACGCCAGGACGGCGTCTACAAGATCCACCCGATCCTTGCATGGACCAACGCCGACGTGCACCGCTACCTCAAGCAACACGACCTGCCGTACCACCCCCTTCACGAGCAGGGGTACCTCTCGATCGGCGATACCCACACGACCTCGCGCGTCACCGACGGGGCCCACGAGCGCGCCGGCCGATTCGGTGGGTTGAAGCAGGAATGTGGCCTGCACCTGCCCACCAGCGCCGAAGAAAACCAGAGCCTCGGGTCCAGCGGGCTGTGATGCTACAGATGACCTGTTTGGGCACGGAAAGAAAACAGCCGCACCCGTTCCGTCACGGCCGTGGCTCGCGGCGGATGCTCATAACCCTCCAGACACGCACGCCGTTCATGTGGCATCGGCGAGCTACGAGATCAACGCAGGTCAAGTGACTTCCCCCTCCGCCATCGCGATCATCCCGGCTCGGTTTCGATCGACCCGTTTCCCCGGTAAACCATTGGCCGATCGTACCGGCCAACCGATGATCCAGCACGTGGTCGACCGGGTCCGCCTCGCCGAGCGGGTGAACCGGGTGATCGTCGCCACCGATGATCAGCGGATTTTCGATGCGGTCTCGTCCTTCGGCACCGAGGTGATGATCACCCGTGAAGACCACCCCAACGGCACCAGCCGACTGGCGGAAGTTGCCGAGAGCTTCACCGGCCAGGCCGCCGAAGCGTCGCAGGTCATCGTGAACGTCCAGGGCGATGAGCCCGAGATCGAGCCGGCCGTGATCGACGCGCTGGTCGAGGCTCTGGCTCAAGAGCCGTTCCCGGGTGGCGCCCCGATGGCGACCCTGGCCAGCCCTTTCTCCGCAGAGGAAGACCCCCGTGACCCGAACATCGTCAAGATCGTTATCGCCAAGGCCGGTACCCGGGGCCGGGCGATGTACTTCTCCCGGTCGCTGATCCCTTTCGACCGAGACGCTCGCAACTCAGTCACCCCTCTCAAACACCCGGGCCTGTACGCCTACCGCCGCGGCTTCCTGTTGGCTTACGCCAAGCTGCCGGCCACCCCGTTGGAGCAGACCGAACAACTAGAACAGCTCCGCGCTTTGGAACACGGTTACCCCATCGCGGTGGTCGAGGCGACCGTCCAACACCACGGGATCGACACCCCCCAACAGTACGAGGCGTTTGTGCAGCGTTACACCCATCCCGGGTGAAATAGCGGCATGATTCATGTACGCGGCGGGGAAATGTTCGGTATCCAAGGCCTACTCGACGCGGTGTTTTTGATACGTGGTTCGTGTGCGTATACCGCGGGTAAATCATACATTTCTCCCGCTATCCGGGCAGAAAGCACCGGAACTTATGACCTGCGTGGCGGCGCCGCTGCCCGGTGCCGTGTAGGCCCGCCAAGACCGCGGGAGAATTTTTCATACGACCCTCAGGTCTTTGACGTGCATCTCCGCCCGTCGGCTGCCCTGCCACGTCGATAACTTCGCCTCGAACGCGACGTCGACCTCGACCCCCGCCGGCAGGTCCGCCGCCCAATCCCCCCGTCGAAACGCCACCGCCGTGGCCATGCGCCCCCCTTGACGCAGCGTCAGCTTCAGATGATCCCCCCGGCTGCCCATCCGCAACGCCGGCCGGTCCAGCACCGCGCTACGCACGCACAGCACCGGGCGGGGGTTGTCGCTACCGAACGGTGCCAAGCGGTGCAGCTGCTCGAACAGCTCAACGTTGATGGCATCCAGGCTACACGCCGAGTCAATCCGGATCTCGTGGACCAGGTCGTCGGGGGTCAACTGTTCGTTGGCGTAGCTCACCAGCCGATCGCGGAATGCGTCGACCCGGTCTGTGTCGAGTTTCAACCCCGCTGCCCGGGCGTGCCCGCCGTAGCGGGTCAACAATTCTGCACAATGTTCCAACCCGTCGTGGATCGAAAACCCCGCCACGCTCCGCGCCGAGCCCTGCGCCTGCCCGTTGTCAAAATTAAGCAGCACCACCGGGCGGGCGAACGCGTCAACGAGACGGCTGGCCACGATCCCGATCACGCCCGGGTGCCACCCCTCCTTGCCCAATACGATCGCTCGGCAGCCCGGCTGGTCGTACCCGTACTCGATCGTCATCGCCTTGGCTTCTTCGTAGATCGCCTTCTCGGTGCGGCGGCGGGATTCATTTTCACGGGTGAGAAACGCCGCGGTCTCCTTGGCCTCGTCGGGCTCGGCTTCGGTCAACAGGTGCACCGCCTTGGCGGCGTGGCCCATCCGCCCGCACGCGTTGAGCCGCGGCCCCAGCACAAACCCGACGTGGTCGGTATCGATCGTATCACCACACAGGCCCGCCGCGTCGATCATCGCGTTGAGCCCGACAAACCGCGTGTGCTTGATCCGGTTAAGGCCGTACCGTGTCAGCGCCCGGTTCTCATCGTGCAGCGGTACCACGTCCGCGATGGTCCCCAGGGCTACGTAGCTAAGCAGGTCTAGAAGCAAGTCGCGGAACATATCGGAGACCCGGTCGCTGCCGCAGTGCACCTTCGCGAACTGCCACGCCAGCTTGAACGCCACCCCCGCCCCGCACAGGTGGCCAAACGGGTAACGCGAACCCGGCAACCTCGGGTGGACGATGCAGGTCGCGTCGGGCAGCCGCTGATCAGCCGATAGCTCGTGGTGATCGGTGATGATCAGGTCCACCCCCGCTTGTTTGGCCACCAAAGCCGGCTCCAGGGCGGTGACCCCGCAATCGACCGTCACGATCAGGTCGTGACAGGCCGCCAGCTCTGCAACGGCACTGCTGTTAAGGCCGTACCCGTCGTCGATACGGTGAGGCGTAAACACCTCGACCCGCCCGCCGGCTAGCCGCAGCACATGCCACAAAATCGCGCTGGCGGTCACCCCGTCGACGTCGTAATCGCCGTAGATCACGATCGACTGGCCTTTACGGACCGCCTGATCGAGCCGGCCGGCGGCTTGTTCAACCCCCGGCATCAGGGTCGGGTCGTGCAGATCACTAAGGCGTGGCTCAAGGAACCGCCGCGCCGCTTGCGGATTGTGGATCCCACGCTGTTGCAGCAGCATCGCCACAAGGGGGTGGACATCCAGCTGACGGGTTAAATCACAGATCCTATCGTTGTCGTTGGGTCCTGATCCTTCGCGGAACCGCCAGCGCTTAAGCTTGCCGGTAATTTGCATGGGGCCATCATAAAGCCGACTGCGCCCCCCACCAACCCGCTTGCAGCCGGCGTCGTATCAAGGTATCAACACGGCCCGGACGGGCAGGTAGGCCCGGCATCGTGCCGGGCACCCCGCGGGTAAGAATCGCGGTAGGTCATCGCCCGGCAGGAATGCCGGGCCTACCCGTCTAGGATCGGTGTGACACACAAACGCAGGGATCCCATCTATGGAAGCGGGCATCGTCGGTTTACCCAACGTCGGCAAGAGCACGCTGTTTAATGCGCTAACCGCCGCGGGCATCGCTAGCGAGAACTACCCGTTCTGCACGATCGAGCCCAACGTCGGCATCGTCTCCGTCCCCGACCCCCGGCTAGCGCGGATCGAAACCCACATCCCCACCAAACAGGTCGTGTCCGCGGCCCTGCGCCTCGTCGATATCGCCGGCCTGGTCAAGGGTGCAAGCCAGGGCGAGGGCCTGGGCAACCAGTTCCTTTCGCACATCCGCACCGTCGACGCGATCCTCCACGTCGTGCGTTGCTTCGACGACCCTGACATCACCCACGTCGATGGGGCGATCGACCCGATCCGCGACATCGAAACTATCGACACCGAGCTGATGCTCGCGGACCTAGCGACCGTCGAATCCGCGACCGACAAAGCCCAACGCTCGGCACGTACCGGTGATAAGGAGGCCAAGCAACGCGTGGAGATACTCTCACGCTGCCAGGCCCTGCTCGAAGCCGGCCGGCCGGTCCGTGGCTTGTCCGAGGAACTCGCCGGTGATACCGAAGCCGTCAAGATCTTCAGGGGGTTATCCCTGCTGACCGCCAAGCGGGTTTTGTACGTGGCCAATGTGGACGAATCTGATGTTCTAGGAGAAGGCCCACAGGTCAAGAAAGTCCGTGAACGGGGCCAGGCCGAGGGCGGGGCGGTGGTGCCGGTGTGCGCCAAGATCGAAAGCGAACTGGCCGAGCTCGATGACGATGATCGGCTTGAGATGCTCGCGAGCTTGGGCCTTGGAGAACCGGCGTTGTCGGCCCTGGCTAGGGCGGCTTATCGGCTGCTAGGTCTGCACAGCTTCTTTACCGCTGGGCCCAAAGAGATTAAAGCGTGGACCGTCCGGATTGGGGCCAGCGCCCCCCAGGCCGCGGGGGTCATCCATACAGACTTCGAGCGCGGGTTTATCCGTGCGGAGGTCTACAGTGTCGATGATTTAGATGAGCACGGCAGCGAGTCGGCCATCCGGGCTGCGGGGAAGCTACGCGTCGAGGGCAAGGGGTACGTGGTCCAAGACGGTGATGTCTGTCATTTTCTTTTTAACGTGTAAAAAACGCCCGGGGTATCGGGGTATCTAAGCACCCCTGCAAGATCTCTCGCCCTTCTTCAATCGCTTTTGAATGAAGCTTCGCGTCGGCGACAGATTTATAGCGGGTTTTCTATTTATTGCGCAGGAATCCCCGGTCAACCGCGAATCTATCTACGCCAAGCCGCACGTCACATTACACGGCTAAGTCAACCTTAAAGTTACCCCGAAAGGGACAAGGAATATCCTATGCCCAGATCGTACCGCACCATGATAGCGCTTCTTATTCTAGGGACGTCCACAGCTGGCTGCGTCATTGACTACCACGGTTCCTCATATGCCCAATCCGCCAGGCACTGGTTCCACCACCCTCGCGGAAACTTGATCCAGAGGCACGACCATGACGGAGACGGGTACATCGACCTGTTGCCGTTGAATCGCGAGAAACCTGAGGTGCTGGTATTAAAAGGTTGGCCGAACCGAAACCCCGCGATGAGTGGCCGATGATCTCGCGGTGCCGCGAGGTTGTCCGGGAGTCGGTTTTGAGCATCTCCCGTTTTATGGACCGGGTTCGGATGACCCGGCCGCGCCAAAACCCGCTGCCATTGCGCTCGTGGCTCGCCGCGACACTCTATACGAGGTTCAAAAACGCTGTGGCCTACGCAGATTCTTTCTGCGGCACGCGCAGCTGCTCTAGCGGCTTGCGGTCCTCGATCGCCTCGGCGTCGATCACGAAGCGTTGGCCGCTGGCTTCGAGGTCGGGCAGCTCGTACATCAGCTCGAGCATGACTTCCTCCATCACCGATCGCAACGCCCGGGCGCCGGTGTCGCGGGCGATCGCCCGGGTGGCCAACAGGTGCAGGGCCGAGGGGGTGAACTCGAGCTTGGCGTCTTCCATGGCGAAGAAGTGCTCGTACTGCCGCACCAGGGCGTTCTTGGGCTCGGTCATGATCTGCACGAGCATCTCCTCGGTCAGCGGCATCAGCGGGGTGATGATGGGCAACCGGCCGATCAGCTCCGGGATCATCCCGAATTCGAGGATATCTTCCGGGGTTACCTGCGAAAGGAGATACGACTTGTCATCGGTCTGGTCGTCGACGGACTGCTCGGACACAAACCCGATCGATTTGCGACCCAATCGCTTACGGATCAGGTCCTCAAGTCCCACGAACGTGCCGGCGCAGATGAACAAGATGTGCGAGGTGTCGATCTGGATGTACTGCTGCTCGGGGTGCTTGCGTCCGCCTTGGGGGGGGATGTTGGCCACGGTGCCCTCGAGCATCTTCAATAGCGCCTGCTGGACGCCCTCGCCAGAGACATCGCGTGTGATCGACACGTTCTGGGTGGTGCGTCCGATCTTGTCGATCTCGTCGATGTAGATAATGCCGCGCTGGGCGGCTTCGAGATCATAATCGGCGGCTTGGAGGAGTTTGAGCAATAGGTTCTCGACGTCTTCACCGACGTAACCTGCTTCGGTAAGGGTCGTCGCGTCGCCGATCGCGAACGGGACGTTCAAGATCCTCGCGAGGGTCCGTGCCAGCAGGGTCTTGCCCGAGCCGGTGGGGCCGATCAGCAGGACGTTGGATTTATCGAGTTCCACGCCGCTTTCTTTTTCGACGTGGGTGAGGCGCTTGTAGTGGTTGTGGACGCTCACGGCCATGGCCCGCTTGGCCTGGTTCTGGCCGATCACGTATTGATCGAGGAATTCCTTGATCTGACGGGGGCTTGGGATCGTCCCGAACGTGGGGCGCTCGCCGTGGACGCGGCGTTTTTCCTGCTTGAAGATATTCTGGCAGAGGTCGGTGCAGTTGGCGCAGATATAAACGTCGTTGGGGCCCTCAACCATCGGCCCCACTTCGCGCGAGCTCTTGCCGCAGAATGAACAGGTGGTCACCCGCCGGCCTTTGAACCCACCGCCCGAACCCCCGCCCCCGGAGCCCCCGGATCCATCACCGCCATCGGAAGACCGGCTGCGGTTGCCCGTGCCTTTGCCCGATTTGCCGCCGCGTCCACCGATTCGACCGTCTGACATAATATGGTTCCGTATCGAGCCGGGCTTCGTAAAACGCACCGACCACAGGGTTGCTGGGTTACAACCCGTCGTTGGCTTGATCGTCCATCCGGTTAAAGAGCTTAATCAGCCTCCGTCCGACATGGGTCGGCTCATCATCTCTTCCAGATGGTTCTCCGGTATGATTATAACCATTCAATCGCTCTTTGGGTAACGCGATAAGCCGGGATGCATCCCCCCCGGTGGGTGGACTGCACAATATATGGTCAGGCTATCCTTACTACGTATCGGGCCAAATAGATCTTCGGCTTTGGCGATAAAAAAAATGGGACATTGGGGGGTTGCCTCTGCGACGTCTTGTGAAACTTCGCACACAACAACATCACCGCCCACGCCGTCCAAACGCCGATTTTATTTGACGTTAGAAGATCCCCTCATGTCCCGTTCAGTGTGTAAGCTTCCCCAGGGAAAGTGGACGGTCGGTTTCGTGGGTTAGGCGGTCTGTTGCTCGTAGACCAAAGGGCTCTTGTACCCCGGCGATGAGTGCACCCGCACACGATTGTCAAACACCTTGATGATATAATCAAACAACGCGGGGTCCGCCTCGTCGAGATCGAGCCCATCCGACCCGTGGACCAACTCGATCTCAATAACCCTTGACACTCAAGACTGTCACTGCTGCCCGACGCGACGCCTCGCACACCAGGTCCGCCCGCAGGTGATTGGCCAACGACCAGCCCACCACCATCCCAAAGAACACGGCCTGCACCCCCGCTAGAGATACCCAGCCCCGGGGGCCACTGCACGTGGACAGGTGATCACTGACCCGGAAGTCGTCGGAGACCAAGAACACCCACGGCCAATGAAAAATGTGATCCGTCTAATGGAAACCCAAAGTTCCTGATTTTATTGATGATTGAATTGTTGATTTAAGTTCGTGTGCCACTAGAGCACGATTCATGGTGGTTGGGACATCACCTTCTGAGTAGCTGTCACGATCTGGCCGTCGACACATTCTTAAGTAATGACGGACTGTTGCAGTCATTATAAAACGTGTCCTAAGCGATCAGACAACAGGGAGGTTGATAGCTTTCGATATCGATTTCGTCTCGTTCAAGGTTTCGGAATCAATTGCTCGGCTTTGGGCAGGTCTTTGAGGGAGGCTAACCCGAACACCTCAAGAAAGGTTTTGGTGGTTCCGTAGAGCATCGGCCGGCCCAGCTCATCGGCGCGGCCCACGATCTTGACCAGGCGGCGCTCCATGAGGCTGCGGATCATCTCCCCACAGGCCACGCCACGGATCGCTTCGATGTCGGCCCGCAAGACCGGCTGCTTGTAGGCGATGATCGCCAGCGTCTCGAGCCCCGCCGGGCCCAGCTTCGTGGTCTGCCGGGTCTTGTGGATCGCTCGCATCACCGGGGCGTAATCTGGGAGGGTCATGACCTGCCACCCCCCGGCGACTGCTTCGACGCGGAAACTGCGCCCCGTGTCGCTGTAGACCCGGTTCAGGTCACGGACCGCTTGATTGACTGCCTTGACCCCGACCTCGCCTAGCAGCTGGGCCAGCTTCGTGGCAGGTAGCGCCCGGTCCGTGCTCATTAGCGCCGCTTCCACCCGTAGGGACAGCTCGGCCGGGTCGGTGTCTGCACCACCATCGGAGGGTTGCGGTCTCGCGTTAGGGGCGTGAGACGAACCGAGCTGCGGATTATCTTGAGTCATCAGCCGTTCGCCTGCTTGGGGTGAGTTACGGTCTGTCATGCTGATCTCTGGGCTGTGCCGCGTCGCCTCATCGAAAAACCCATCTGGAAATCACTGCCTGTCTGCCAGCGACGATCGACATTGCTATCAAACAGGTTTCAACCCATAATCTGGTTTGTTCTCAGATCAGAATAACAGGCAAATAATTCTTGGATAAGACACTAGAACAATCGCCCTTGGTAACGAGGATCGGGCTCACGCGAATCACGGACCTCACGGGCTTCATCGATCAGGTCATCGAGGTCACGGAACTGTTTATAAACACTTGCGAATCGGACATACGCCACCTGGTCGACGTGCTTGAGCCGATCAACCAATGCCCGGCCGATTTCGACGGCGGCGACTTCTCGTTCGTATCGGCCGAAGATTTCTTCTTCAACCTGATCGATCAACCCCGCGAGCGTCGCCGCAGCCACGGGGCGTTTATAACAAGCTTTCTCTAATCCAGCGAGCATCTTTTGACGGTCATAGGGCACCCGTGTGCCGTCTTTCTTAATCACCCACAGCCGGGTTTTATTCTCGATGTGCTCGTAAGTGGTGAACCTTTTGCTGCATGCTAGACATTGACGGCGACGGCGGATCGCTCGTCCCGACTCGGCACTGCGAGAGTCAATGACCTTGTCTCGATCTTCGCCACAGAACGGGCAGAGCATAGGCAACGGTTCCCGAGATTATTACAGAGCGATCGCATGCTCCATGAAATGCCGTGGCTCCCAGGCAACGGGACCCCATGTGCCGGGGTGGACCCTCGATTTTGACTCGTGAGACGGGGTCCCTCGTCTTGCCCGCTTGACTCACCGGGAGAATGCGGCCGCTATTAGATAATATTGTACCTCTTTATCTTAGCACGTGTGAACGTCCGCCAGGAAGATGGGTATGAATGACAAAGCCCGTTGCTCTGTATGGTGGTTCGAGCTTGGCCGTGTGGCCTGCCCATCCATAGCAAGGAGCATGTTGGATAGGTTCTTCCGCAATGTTGGTGAAGAGGAGATGGGCCGTGTCGGAGCGGCCGGGGGCGAGATATAATTATCTACACCGCGTGTAGGAACCGCTGACGCAGTAGGTCGAACTTGGCGCGGCCATACATCTGGCGTTTGATGAGTTTGAGCCGGTTGATCTGGCCTTCGACCTGACCGTTGGACCATTCAAGACTCAACGCCGCCCGGACGGCGGCTTTATCCGCTTGTAAACCCTTGGCAAAGCCACGCAATTCAGAGGTGATACGTATCCAGCTTAATTTTGAGTCGTTATCCATGATGTGTGGCAGATGGAGCATAGGTCGTCCTGGGTGAATCTATTCCACGCTTGTCGACATGCATCGAACAGGTCGTCGTAGTCATGGAACACGCGGTTGGATAGATAGTGGCTCTTGAGATAGGCCCACACCCGTTCGATGGGATTGAGCTCAGGTGAGTACGGCGGCAGGTGCAATAGCGTGATGTTGTCGGGTACCACCAACGCTTTGGCCATGTGCCACCCGGCTTGATCCAACACCAACACCACGTGCTTACCGGGGCCGGCTTCCTGGGAGATGAACCGCAGGTGTTCGTTCATGTAGTCGGTGTTCACCGTCGGGGCCAACAGAGCCGAGGATCGACCGGTGCCCGGATTGACCGCCGCGAACAGGTAGACCCATTCATACTCGGTCTGCTTCACGGCGGTGGGACGCGATCCCTTGGGGGCCCAGACTTTCGTGAGCGTGCCTTGCTGGCCGAAACGGGCTTCGTCCTGGAACCACACCTCGACCCGCTGATCGGGATGTTCGTCTTGAATCTCTTGGATCAAAGGGGGGTGTCTTGCCGCCACGTCGCCATCGCTTCGGGATCGTTCTTGCGATGCTTCGGCCGCGGCGTCAGGCATGAATACCCCAACCGGTGCAGCAGGTCGTAGGCGCCTTGGAGACTGTAGGGCACGCCGAATTCTTGATCGAGGATCCGCACGACATCTTTGCCTCGCAAGGTGCACACGCCCTGGTCGGCGTCGGTGGGCCCGGTGTCGAGTCGTTGTATGAACGCGTCTTCTTGATCTCGACCTAGCTTGGTGGGGCGGCCTGGCTGGGGCCTGATGACGAGCGCGTCGATCCCGCCGTCGCGGTACGCGTAGGCCCAACGCTGCACGGAAGCCCGGCCGCGATCGAGCGTGTCGGCGATCCAGTAAGAACTCTTACCTTCCAACGCCCACCTCACCGCCCGATATCGATCACGCTGCTTGGCGTTGCGTTCACGGCCGATCCGCCGCTTGAGTTCATCAAGGTCTTCGGGGTGTCGTAAAGAGATCTTCATCGTCGGCCTCCATGCCATCATCGCTCGATCACTCAAGCCCGACCGTCCCTAGTCAGGCCATCTGCCGCATCTTACTAAATCGACTCAGAATTATTCTGGAAGCGTATGACACCCTCTTTACGTGCTTGTTCCAGCCAATGGTCAAGCCGATCGGCCCGACGGTCACGCACCATCTGGACGAAGGTTTGAGCCAGCTCAGCGACCCGCTTCAACGCGTCGCATCTTTCATAGAGAGCTCCCAGGAATGCCTTCGGGTAAGGCTTGAGATCGGCCACGGGTTGGACCAACCACCAAGCCACCCGTCGCGGTGACGGGGACCGGATACGCTTGCGGGTCTTTGGTCCATCCCGTATCCGTCCCGAACGGCGGTCGGGTGATCGCCATCGCGCCACGCGTCGTCGGACCGTGTGGCATGAGCCTCGGAAACCCCGACTGGCCAGTTCCTGGGTCAGTTGGGCCGCGTTGTGGCAGCCTTGCTCCCAGCGTTGACGTAGATAAGAGTTGAAGGGATCGACCTGGCTCGATGAATCTCGCGTGACTCGTTCCGGGAACGATCCGGCTTGCACGAATCGCCGAACCGTGCGGCGATGCATGCCCAACTGCCGGGCGATCGCCCGCAACCCCAAGCCCTGACGATGTAGTTCCATTACCCGTTCATACCGGGCTAAGCGTTGCTGGCGATGTCTCTGCTTGAGTCGCTCGGCGCGCGTGGTCTTCATGGGAGCAGGCGGTGGCCTGGACCCTTCGATCGCCACCGCTTGGGCGGCTTCACGAATCTGTTTCGGGTATCGGTTGGCCGCACCCACGAGTGCTTCTTGGAGGTTATGTAGTCGCCCCTGAATAACCCTCGAGAGGCTGGTTTTGACGGGGTTTTCGGTGTGGATGTGGTGTTTTAGAGCGTTTTGCGTCAATAATCGCCATATCCGCAAGAGGTGAAGTAGTTTTGGCACTCGGTGGGCGTGACGTCTGTCAGGGCATCGGCGATGGCGTCTTGGAGCGTGCCGAAGGTCTTGGCGGCGACGCGGCGTAGCCACGCCTTGACCTTGCTCCACAGCTTCTCGATCGGGTTCAGGTCCGGGCTGTACGGGGGCAGGTACCCCAGGTCGGCGTCGACGGCCTCGATCGCTTCGCGCACCGCGGCGGCTTGGTGACTCGAGAGATTGTCCATCACGACCACGTCACCCGGGCGCAACGACGGGGCCAAGAACTGCTGGGTGTAGGCCAGGAACGTCGCCGAGTTCATCGGGCCATCGACCACGACCGTCGCACCTTGGATCACCCCGTCGAGCCGGATCGCGCTGAGCATCGTGAGCGTCTTCCAGCGGCCGTGCGGGGTGCGGTCCACGCAACGCTGCCCGATCGGCGACCAGCCATACAGCCGGGTCATATCCGTCTTGGCCCCAGATTCGTCGAGGAAAACCAGATGGGCCGGGTCCACGAACCGCCGGGCGATCGTGAAGTTGTGGCGGCGTTGGGCCACGTCGGGGCGATCTTGCTCGGCGGCGATCAGCGACTTCTTTTGAGCGACAGCCCCAGCCGCTTCAACGCCCGGCACACCGTCGATTCCACGACGCCCAGGTTCAGCATCGCCCTCAACTGCTTGGCCGTGATCCCCGGCTTGGCCGCCACCGCCTCACGCATCCGTTGCTCATCGGCCGCCGTAAGCTTGACCGACCCCTTGGGCCCCGGCACCCCCGGCGTCAACACGCCCCGGCGGTGCCGATCACACCAGTCGCGAACCGTCGACCTCGCCACCCGAAACTGTCGTGATACCCCCGTGATCGTCTGACCCGACTCGGCGGCCCATACCACCCGCTTACGTAGATCCATCGAATACGCCATGACCTTGGCCTCCTTGCCAGAAATCTCTCTTATCGGCCAGCGGCGATTAATTACGCCAAGCGCTCTAGATTGCAAGGATTGGCGATTGGATCAGCCGAAACCTTGCAATTTGAGGAGCACCGATGACGCCCCAGCCCAGCCCGCGTGACGCCTTTGAGTTGTTCCAGGCCCACTTCGATCAGCTGCTCAACCCCAAGCATCCGCTGGTCCAACTCGCTGGGCAGATCGATTGGGATGCATTCGATGCGGCGTTTCGGGATTGCTCCAGCCCCGACCAGGACGCCCCAGCCAAGGCCACCCGGCTGATGGTGGGGCTGCACTATCTCAAGCACGCGTTCAATGAGTCGGACGAGTCGGTCGTGGCCCGGTGGGTCGAGAACCCGTATTGGCAATATTTCTGCGGCTACACGCATCTCCAGCACAAGTGCCCGATCCACCCCACGAGCATGACCAAGTGGCGTCAGCGTGTGGGTCAAGAGAAGCTACAGGTGTTGCTCCAACAGACGGTGTCGGTGGCGGTCGAACAAAAGCACCTGCCCGAACGCGAGATGAAGCAGGTGAACGTGGACACGACGGTGCAGGAGAAAAACATCACGCATCCGACGGACTCGAAGCTGCTGTACAAAGCGATCGTGAAGCTGGGCCGGGCGGCGAAAGCAAGCGGCATCGCGCTGCGTCAGTCGTACGTGCGTGTGGCCAAGCGGGCGTCGGTCAAGGCTAGTCGTTACGCCCACGCTCGACAGTTCAAGCGGATGCGGCGAGAGCTGCGCAAGATGCGGACATGGGTGGGCCGATTGATCCGCGACGTGCGGCGGAAAGCCGGGACATTAACCGAACCACTCAAGGCGTTGCTGGCCCAGTGTCAACGTTTACGGGACCAGCGTCAAGGTGATTCCAACAAGCTGTATTCGTTGCACGAGCCGGAGGTGCGGTGCATCAGCAAGGGCAAAGCGCACAAGCGATATGAGTTTGGCCAGAAGGTCTCGCTGGCGACAACGAATCGCCATGATTGGTTTGTCGGGGCGATGCTGTGCGAAGCAAACCCTTACGACGGGCACACATTGAGCCGGGCCTTGGATCAGGTCGAATCGATCACGGGCGTGACGCTGAGCGACGCGTACGTGGACCGGGGTTACCGCGGCCATGATTATGGCGGACCAACCACGGTCCACCTGGCAGGCAGTCGCTCAAAGAGCCTGACCTCGACGCAACGCAAACGCCGAAAGCGTCGAAGCGCCATTGAGCCGAAGATCGGTCACGCCAAACATGACCACCGCATGGGCCGCTGCTATCTCAAGGGGTTGGTAGGAGACGCGATGAACGTGATCCTCGCCGCCGCCGGGGCCAACTTCCGCAAACTCCTGCGGCTGTTGCCATGCGCCTGGCGACGTTGGTTGCTCGAAATGATCCGCACCGCCCTCAACCCGATCCCACCCACCACCCAACGCCTCGCCGCCGCATAAAAAAGGGCTTTTTCAGGGACGACTATGTAGCAGGTGCCAGCGGTCGGCCACTTGAACCGCGTTCGGGGCACCCACACGGGCACCCTTGGCATAGGCGTCGCCGCGGTCGCGGCTGATCACCGCCACCCCGGGGTGATCCCCCAACCAAGTCGATAGCACCTCAGCAGAGCGTTCTGGCAACAGATCAATGGGCCGGTGTTGCTCCAGGTCACAGAAAATCGTGCCGTATCGCTGCCCGCGACGTAATGCCCAGTCATCCACGCCCAGCACCCGCGGCGTGAGAATCTCAATCCCCTCCGCTCGTCGCATCATCCGTAACAACGTATCGGCGCTGGTGGGCATCCCTAGCTTGCACGCCAACCGATTGCCGCCCTCACCGCCGCAGGCAAAAGCGATGTGTTCCAGCGCCGTGGCCAGGCCGACCGTTCGCCTTCCGTACGGGGCCGCCACGTTGGGCAGGCGCTCGGTGAAGATCCGATGCGTACAAGCTGGATGGTCGCAGAAGAAGCGGTGGACGCGCAGAAGCAGCCGCACCGGGATCCCATGCCAGGGAAGATCGTCCAACGCCCGGTTGTATCGGCTATGAATCCGCGACGACCACCCGCGGCACGCCGGGCATCGACTCGTCGTGCGGACGCTTCGAGCGTGGGCTGGATTTGCGTCGTTGCCATTCGTAGTAGCCCGAATCCGATACCTCCAGCACCCGGCACATGGCCGCGACAGGGAACGTGTCGCGGTGTTGTTGGATCCATGGGTATCTCATAACGACTCCTTGGCGAAGCAGGCCGTCGCTTTTTTAAAAATCGCTCGTTCCAATTCGGCTTGTTTGAGTTGGCCACGCAGGCGGCGGTTCTCCTGCCGCAACTGCTCAAGGGTCGCATCGGGTCCACAAGGCGTCGGGGCGGGCACGAGCTGCTTATGCCATTCACGAAGGCTTTTTTCAGAAATGCCGACCGCTTGGGCCGCGGCTTTGAACGTGTAGCCCCCGTGGGTCACCAACCGAACCGTCTCACGCTTGAACGGCTCGGTGAACCGCCGCCGACACGGCTTGAGCGATCGCTGATCCGAGGGAAGGGTCGGGATTCGCGATTGAGGTTGAGACATCGCAGGACTCCTTGGCCGGGTATCTTCCCGGCTTCATCCGGAGTCCGCCACTGATGGGCCACCGCACATGCCCGTCCGAAGAGCACCTGCGAGAGGCCCAGGAACAGATCACCGCCTTCCTGCTGGCCAAGGCGGGGCGCGAGCCTGTACAATTGCGCCTAACTCTCCGCGCGTAGCTCAGTTGGACAGAGCAGTGGTCTTCTAATTTTCAGGCCCCCGCCTTCAGGAGGGGGGCTAAAGCCCTTATACGCCTCAGACGACGAAAAAAATAGGGTTCCTGACCGTCAGGTGTCCTCAGGAGTTGTTATACGCGCCTTATTCTGGCCATATTCAGGGACTCTATCGTATGAAGCTGGAATTCACGAAAACTTCTATCAAAAATAAGTGCCTGCCGCCCACGGACGGTAGACAGAAAGCGTACTGGGACACCCACCGCGAAAGTCCGCTGGGATTCGGGCTGATCGTCAGCCGGACGTGCCGCACGTTCGTCATCCAGCGTCAGATGAACGGGAGGACCAAGCGGCGAACGGTCGGTCGGCTCGGCGACCTGACGCTAGATCAGGCCCGAGCGAAGGCGCGGGAGATCGCCCAGCAGATGACCAACGGCGTGGACCCGAAAACCGCTGAGCAAATGGACCAGCGTAAGAACGAGTGGCATACCTTCACGCTAGCCCAGGCCCTCGACGAGCACGTAGCGAACATGCGGGCCGACGGGTGCGTCGACCTGTCGATCGACGATATGCGATACATGATGGGTCGACTGCTGGCGGACTGGATGAAACGTCCGCTGGTGACCATCCGGCGGTCCGACTGCATCGACCGCCACCGTAAGGTCACCGAGGAGAACGGGGCGACCACGGCGAACCGCCTGATGCGGATGATCCGGGCGTGCTGGAACAGCGCCGCCCGCCGCTACGAGGAGTTACCCGTGCATCCGGTCAAGGGTGTCAGGTTCAACAAGACGCGTCGCAGGCGATCTCCCATCCCGTGGCCGGACCTCCCCGCCTGGGCCGACCGCGTCGACGCGATCGACAACCCCATCCGGCGCGACCTGTGGTGGTTCGTCTTGCTAACGGGGCTGCGATCGTTGGATGCCCGAACGGTGCAGTGGGAGCACATCGACTTTGACGCCGGGACGATTCACCGTCCCAAGCCCAAGGGGGGCGAGGACCGCGCCTTCACCGTCCCGCTGTCCGGATACGTGGTCGAACTGCTTCGGCGTCGGCGGGCGGCCAACCCGATGGACTTCGGCTACGACGACCGTGGCTGGGCGTGGCCGTCCTGGGACCGGGAAAGAAGCCGCGTCCAGCACATCGGCCAGCTGAAGGAGCAGAAGTACTGGCGAGACGAGGACGGCAAGGTTAGGAAGCGGTGCGTCGGCCCGAGCCCGCACCGCCTGCGAGACACCTACGCTTCCGCCGCGAACGAGGCCGGGGTCGGGATGATCGCCATCAAGGCGCTGATGAACCACGCCCTGCCCGAGGGCGACGTGACCGAGGGGTACATCCGCCCGTCCGACGAGCACCTGCGCCAGGCCCAGGAGCAGATCACCGCCTTCCTGCTGGCCAAGGCGGGGCGCGAGCCGGTACAGTTACGGTTAACTCTCCGCGCGTAACCTTGGGGGACAAAGTTGTGGGGAACCTCACTCACCGGATTGCTCCGACACTGCGGGCCTGAGATGGACGTTTGATCGCGACATGGGCAACAATCCTTTCCGGGACAATGCAGACCCAACGGAGTGTCTAAGAATACCCAAGGGCTAACCCACCTGGCAATGCCTGTCATTCATATTGACGCAGCGGGTCAATCCGCGAAAGTTCGGGTATGTGGCAACGCGCGACTAACACCCAGTTCAAACGGTATTATATTCAGAGCAATGGTCGCAGGTTCGTTGGGCCTGCAACAGGTGCGGCTGACCTAAAGATCTGGAGTGAACATCGATGCATGAGAATCGGCCCGCAGCCATACACGCTGTGTTGTACCTGGACGTATTCTCGACTCAAACGGCATCGTCGCCAATTAAGACTGTCGATGCAATCGATCTGGTCCAATCAGTCTCCACACTCCGAAAACACCTGGTTTTTCTTGACTTTGAGCCTTCGGACACGATCTTACAGACCTCGCCGACGGGTGTGTGGGCCATGGTGGCAGTTGCGGAATCGGACGAATATGCTCAGGATGTTTGTATTCGCCTGCTGCACACAGCCGCGCGCACGGTCGCTACCCCCCCCGGACAGACCACGCGGGTTCTCGTCCGCGCCGGGTTGTCCTTAGGGATGGTCCAGACGCTTGATCTGGACGGCTCCTGCTGCCAAGTGGGCACCCCACTGGAAGAGGCAGAACACCTGGCCGAGTCAGCTAGGGTAGGACAAATTCTGGTAACCCCGGCCTTTCAGAGCCAGATTCCCTCTCTCAATTCTTTGTTCATGGCCCACGGGCGGCAGGCGGGCCTCGCGAGTCGCAAGACATGTGACCAGTTTGAATTTCAAATCGGTAACCGACCGGTGCGCGCCTACGATCGATTGATGAACGTCGTCGAGGCATTTTCTGTTTACGGAAGCGTGTGGGTAGAACGGACGAGTCTGGAGTACGGTGATCCCCATACGCCAACTAGCGATTGGCACGTGGATATTGTTCCGCCTCTGCTGACTGCGACGCAGGAGGGCCTAGTCAAGCTGTTGCCGTTAGAGCTCATGCTACGATACAGCAAGGTTGCTTTCGTTGGGCGCACAAACAAGAGCCTACCGACTATCCTTCGAGACAGCATCGAGGCCGTTGAACTTGCGACGAGATGGGAATGTTTGGACGTATTCTACCTGGCCGACCGCGCCCTGGAAGGAACAATCTGCACCAACATCTCAGAAACGTCGAGAGAAAACCTCAGAGATGTCAAGACTGAGAAAGAAGATTCCATCGCGGCATTGACGCAGTTGGCCAAAGAGCATGCCGATCTGTCGCTGCGAGTGTTTGAGTTCGAGCATCCGTTTTATTTCGCTTCTTATTGGGATTGGGATCGTCCGGGCGGGCGGATACATGTTTCGCCCTATGTCTTCGGCCAGGCCATTGGGAAATGCCCCGGAGTCGATTACTTGTGGCAAGGCAGGTTGAAAACACCCGCGTTCGAATACTACGTCAGGGGCCTCGAATTCCTTCAAAAGAACGCCACGAGAATCGGAGGACACCGGTGAAACGAACAACGCTCCAGGGCCAAGGCCCCGAGATCCGCCGTTTCATTCTCGATGCCGTTAGAACGGAAGGGGTTGACTATGTCTTTCTGGTCCCCGGTGGAGCTATCGATCAATTCTACGACGTGTTTGAATCCGCAGAACTGAAAGCAGTCGTAACGGCCAGTGAGACGGGTGCGGCTTTCATGGCCGACGGCTATGGTCGTCTACGACGCAAATTCGGGGTCTGCATGGGTATCAGCGGTCCGGGGGTGGCGAACTTCGTTCCTGCTATTGCAGCCGCTTCTGCCGACCGAGCATCGATTCTAGCGATCGCCGGAGAAATCGATACACGTCTGTCCGGACTCGGCACCTTTCAGGATGCGACTCGTGCGGGTCTGAACGACCTTGAGATCTTGCAGACGATCACAAGATGCAGCCTACAGATTGAGGCCGAAGAGTCTGTACATCTTTTCATCCGAACAGCCATGCGATCGATGTTGGGCATTCGGCGCGGCCCGGTCTACCTCAAAGTGCCGGCACAACTTCAATGCAGACGTCTTCGTCCGGACGAGCGATACCAGCGACTACCCACCTCGGTCTATGTACCACGAACCGTTGAAAAAGCCGCAGCAGACGAAGCCTTGTGCTCGATTGCCGAACATGAGAAGGTTGCGATCCTGGCCGGCGATGGGATCCTGGCATCCGATTCAGGCGAGGAGCTGCTGCGTTTTGCCAACAGCTTCCAGATCCCCGTGGCGACGACGCTGAAGGCCAAAGGAGCGATTGCGGAGAAACATCCTCTAGCTTTGGGGGTTTTCGGCTACGCCGGGTCCAAGCGAGCAATCGAGACACTGACCAGCGGTGGTATTGAGGCACTCGTTGTGCTTGGATCTAGCTTGTCGCAGCGCGACACCCTCTACTGGTCACCCGCGCTACAGCCAGCCACCTTGATCCACGTCGATCTGGACCAAACGGTCATCGGTCGCTCTTATCTTGCGCGACACGAAGTCGTAGGCGACGTTCGAACGGTCCTTAGGCACTGGCTTTACCAATCGGAAGGTGAGACAATCAATCGACTGCGTGACAAATCCAACGTTCGTTTCGAGTGGGTCAAGGGACTTCGCGAGATACCCCTGTGCTACGATGAGGATGTGTCTGAAGGAACGGAAGTGCCGGGCTCTCTCCTCTTTCATCCCGCGCGGATTGTGCGGGCGATGCGGAAGGTTGCAACCCAAGTGCTCGGGAAGAAAGAGCCAACCGTGCTTGTCGATTCTGGCGCCCATCGCGTATTCGGCAGTCATTATTGGCTGTGCTGGGAGGCGGGACGGTTCCTTTCGGCGACCGCCCTTGCCCCCATGGGTTGGGCCGTCTCAGCAAGCATCGGCGCAGCGCTGGCGGACGCCGAAAAGCGTCCGGCGATCGTATTCACTGGAGACGGCTGCATGCTCATGCAAGGCATGGAATTGTCGACTGCTGCCAAATTGGCACAGCGCGGCACACCACCCCATGTTATCTGGATCGTATTCAACAACCAAGCCTTGGGGAACGTTCATCTTCGAACGTCCAAGATGAGCAAGGCGGCTCAGGCCCTCACAACGCTCAAGCCTCAGAACTGGGCAGACTTTGCCCAATCGCTGGGCTGCAAAGCGACGAGGATCGATTGCATGGATCGACTCGAAACTGCTTTCGAGCAAGCACTGAGCGAGCCGGGCCCGTGGCTGATCGATGTGCCAACGCTCATTGTACCTACACCGGTGGATGAATACGCCAACGCAAAGGACAGGTTTCTGCCTGAGCAGGCTTACATCGAATCCACACGCAACATTGAGATCGGCTAATCAACATGGCGATTGTTCCCGACCCAATGCATGACCCGAGTCCCGAAATCCAACAACTGTACGACGAACTTGCCAGCATGCGAGGAATCGGCGATGGTTTCTATCGAGCCCTTCTCAATAGCCCATCGCTTACGCGTCGCGTCAAGGATCTGGGCACATACCTTCGCTTCAAAAGTATTCCACCCATCGCCGTTCGTGAAGCCGCAATCATGTCAGCCGCAGCAGAAATGAAGGCAACTTTTGTGTGGGACAAACACGTCACGTTTGCTCGTGAGGGTGGAATTGACGATAGAACGCTGCACCAGATCTGGCACGGCAAGCTGGATGACATCGAATCGCAGACCCTTCGAAACGCGGCGCGGGTGGGGCGATCGATCGTGCATGGCGATGTGATTTCACCAGAGGTACAGGAACAACTACAGCAAGAGTATCAGGTAGCGGGATTCGTGGAGATCGTCGCCATCGCGGCCTTCTACTGCTTCGTCGCGGCGTTCAACGCAGCTCTGGATGTCACCAGGATTGAGTCTTCCCCAAAGGAACTGTAAGAGAACGGCAAAACAGACAGCCCATGACCGACCCGCTCTCTGACCCCAGATTAGGACAGGGCACGAAGCATTGAAGATGACGACAGATTACTTTCAGCCTCATGAGATTTTTATATCGTACTCACGTGACGACGATGAACCAGTTCGACCGGGTGAATCGGGGTGGGTGTCTGCGTTGCGAGACGAAATCCTTGCCGACCATCGGCGGTTCTCTACCGAGCCGCTGCGGGTGTTCTTTGACACGTCAGACATACAACCCATGGATGATCTGCGGCATGAGATTCTGGACGGGTTGCGGCATTCCCACATTCTGCTGAACTGTCTATCGCCGCGTTACCTCAACAGCGATTACTGCTGGTTGGAGTGGGAGGAATACCAACTCCGCCAGACTCACTACTCTGTCGGCCAAGACACAATTGCAACGGTTTATTTGGAAGACGTACCCGGCGGTGAAACATACGACAATGCATCGCGTGTTGATGAGTGGCTCAAGCAGATCAACCGGGCACTGTACGCTGCGGATCTACGCACCTGGTTCTCACAAGGACCTATGGCCCTACGTGACCCCGCTGTGCAAAAACAGATTGAGGCGCTAGGGAACAGCCTATGGGAGCGAATAAGACGGGCGCGGCAGGCCGACGGCGTGCCAGGGAACTTACGTCGTAGGAATCCGTACTTCGTCGGCCGAAGGAATGAACTCGACGACCTGCATGAGAAAGTTTCGCTGGGAGCCATTGGTGTCGTCACGGCGGTGCATGGCTTGGGTGGTCAGGGGAAGACCGAACTGGCAACGGCCTATGCGCACATTTGGTCCTACTGTTATCCGGGGGGGGTGTGGGTATTGTCCGCAGAAGGCTGGCCCAAGCTACTTCCCCTGCTGGGTCAGCTCAGTGACGAATTGGATCTGCCAGTGTCTGTCAATCCCAAAGAATCCGCCTCCGATCGCGGACGGCGCGTGTTGCATGAACTGAAACGGCGGACGTTGGAATCAAGATGCCGTGATCCCAAAGGCCACGCAGCGTGCCTGCTGCTTCTGGACAACGCTACCGAACCAGAGCTGCTATCAGAACCGCAACTGGCGGAGATTCCCCGCGAGGATTGGCTGCACGTGGTCGTCACCACGCGTCAAAAACCAGGTGAAATCCCCGGGCGGCTGATGCCGTCGATGGCGTTTGTCCCCGTCGATCGCCTGCTAGACGAAGATGCTTTGAAACTGATTCTTGCACATCAGCCTGTCCGAAGCACGACCGGCCAGCCAATCCGAAATCCCACATCCCAACAGTTATCGAAGCCCAGGCAGTTTGCCAGTGACCAGGAGGAGGCTGCAGCACGCGAGATTGTCCGCGAACTGGGAGGCTTCGCATTGGCGGTGGAACAGGTGGCCCTATACCTAGGCCTGCATCCGGACGTGCAACCTAGCGCGTACCTGGCACGTCTGCGCCGCGAGGGCCTAGTCGGATCAGATGTGCTCGGCACTGATCCAGAAGTTGCTAATCAGATCCGGCATCGCGAAAAGCAGATCGCCCTGATCGTGGACACGACACTCGAGGGATTGGATGCTCCGGTGCTGGCTGCCTTGGAGTACGCCGCTTTGCTGCCTCCGGACCATATCCAATGGCCACTGCTACGGGAGATGATTGAGAAGGAATATCCCGATGTCCTAGACCGCGAAACCGGCTACCCAGACCCCTGGATCGGTGTCCGCCGTCGGCTGGAGGGGCTGCGCCTCATTACACCGGGCGATGGTGAGCAGAACGGCCGCATCCATTGCATGGTCGCGGCACATATTTTTCACCGATTGACCCGTGACCGAAAAGCGAACATAGCATTTTCACTCCTTCCTGCTTACTACCTCCTGATGGCCGATAGGCAATCGACATCAGGCTACGACAAAGATGACATATCGTGTTTCATGTTTTGGCACGCCTTTACACCTTATATATTAGCCTTACTCCAAAGCCTACCCGATGAAGATTCGGATCGCGCTGCAGTGGACTTCCTATTGGCCTCAAAGTTGTCGAACGATATGGGTGTTCATTTAAACGTTTCGCGGCGCTTTGAAGATGCGAAGAATATTCTGTCACGCTCTCTAAAGTGGGCGCAGAAGAGTTCTATGGAAGCCGAAGTGGAAGCGGCAGCACTTGCCAGTCGCTACAACAATCTCGCTCAATCGTATGACGAGCTGGGCCGTACAGATGACGCCATCAACGCAATGGAATCGGCTCTCGATTTTGACCGAAAATTCGATGATCGTCTCCACATCGCTATGAGTCTCACGAACCTTGGAACCTACAAAAAATCCGCAGGCCTCGTTCGCGAGGCGTATTCTCATTTTCTGGAAGCCAGGGAAATCCTGCAGGATTGTACGGCCGCAACCGGGTTTCATCGAGGATTCCTGGAGGAGAGTATCGCCAGTTTGTTGAGGTTATGCGGGCGACCGTCAGAAGCATGGACTACATGTTGCCGAGCAATCAAAGAGATGGAGGACGACAACTATACGGGGACTGATTATTCGCGCGTGTTGCGAAACGCGACGGATCTAGCGATTGTACTCGGCAAAAAGAGTAAGGCAGCGGCGTACTGCGCCAAGGCGCTTTACGCCGACATGCCGCGAATGTTTGCCTACGGCTCAAGCTGGATGCGCGATTGCCGCTTACTCGTTCGTGTGGCGGATGTTTTTGAGTATCACGATCAGCATGTCACACGGCTGTCTGAGCTGATAAACAATCTGTCGGATGAACTTGCAGCTCCAATTGCTGACCCAAATTCTCGTATAGACCTTCAGAGAAAAATTTTGGATTCGATGGACAGGGTAACAGCCATCCTATCATCACTGTACCTGATGATCATGGATCACGACGATTTGGAGGACACAGGGGTTGAAGACGCAGGGGTTGTTGCAGAGGTCACTACGAAACTGGATGAGAAGTTCTTTGGTAAGGACTCCAAGAAATACGCATCAGACCTTGTCAACCAAGGAGGAGTATGTGTTAGAACTGGGGCATTGCTAGAAGCAAAGAAGCTGCTGGCAATGGCAATCGAGATCGACGGGAAGTATTTGGATGACACGGAATACGCGTTTGACCGAGGGAAAACGCGGATGAACATGGCATTTGTCCTAGATGCCCTGGGGGAACCAGGGGAAGCGAAAGGCCATGCGGAAGAAGCTCTTCGACTCATCCCAACGCATCGCATATATGGACTCGCAGACGAAATTGCTCGCCTCGAGCGGCTCGCAGGACGATCCACTTGGGGCTCAAGTCGAATTGGAAAGACTCGCAAGATTGGGCGCAACGCGCTCTGTCCGTGCGGAAGTGGCAAAAAATACAAGAAATGCTGCTTACGACATCCGCGATGACACGGGGTTCATAAGCTTATTTTACAACGCTGTTACCACTCTTCCTGCTGGCCAAGGCGGCCATTGTCAAACCCGCAAGTCGCACTAGCTTCGTAGCGTCCCGGCTGGTATCCGCATAAAATATCGACAATTGCAGCGCCCCCGTAGCTCAACTGGACAGAGCGCCAGCCTTCTAAGCTGGACGTTGCAGGTTCGAGTCCTGCCGGGGGTATTCTCCGGCATCAATGTCGCGGTTTGCAATCCGTTGGCGTAAGCCATCGTGGGTTCGAATCCCACCGCGGCCTTTTTAATGGAATCCCTGTCTCCGCTGGGAGATAGGGGTTTTAGCATTTCCAGTTGGCAAGTCTGACGCGGTTGCAGGTCTTGGGCCTAAGCTACGAGGAGGCTACGTTTGGAATGCTGGTATTCGCTAGCCACAGGGCGTAAAATCGACACTGTCTTGTGACCGTGGGTCAATCAGCAGAGCACCGGTCTTGTAAACCAGTGGTTACCGGTTCGACTCCGGTCGGGGGCTATTTCTTATGGACCTACAACCTCACACCCCTGAATGGTTTGAGGCGTTGTGCAAGCTGAACCCGCAGCAGGCGGCAATGACCGAGAGAATTCTCGAACTTGCAGGACGAACGGATGTTTGCTCGATCTGCGGCGACAAAAACTCGGTGGTGTACCGGATGGTCGCCGAACCCGGCCTTACGCTTCGGCTATGCGACGACTGCAAGGCGATGCAAAAGAGCATGTATGGGAGCAGCTTTGACCCAATTTAGGAGCTACGTGTATTGGGGCATCAATGGACAGTTTCGTACCAGGCCGACAGCAGGATGCTTCGCCGATCATCCGAGGGTTCCACTATCAAATCCAACTAACGCTGGATCGATGGCTTGATCTCCGCGACAATGAAGTACTGATACTTGAGTGTGGGGAGGATATCGACAAAACTTTTAGTGTTCTCAATGCCTCTGGGCCGGAGGCAGCACGCCGTGAACTGGAACAGGTTAAAGCGCGTGGCCGCAATCTGACGTTACGATCATCTGACGCGGTGGAAGCGATAGCCAATTTTGCCTGTCACTTGGCTGCTAATCCTGATGCCTCGCTGTACTTTCGGTTCACCACAACCGCATCGCCCGGACGAGAGAGGTTGTCTCCTCTCCCCGCCGGATCAAAGGCAATAGAAGTATGGAATAATCTTCGAAAAATCGAATCACCTACATCCGAAGACAGCAATCTTCTAGCCAAGCTATACGACTTACTCAGACAACTTCGTCGGCCTAACAGCTACGATGCGGACGCGTGGGCTACTTGGACTGCAATTGCTGAGGGACATGGAGTTGTTACCCTCGATGCATTTATCCGATCGTTCGAGTGGTGTTGCGAGCAGGATCAACCTGAAGACCTTCGCGGCCACCTGATCGAGCGGCTCTCGTCATTCGAGAACGGTGATGCCATTTCCGCTGAACACCGTTACGATCAGATTGTCGCACATCTACTCTCGCTTCTCTCACAAGATGAGGATAAGCAACTAACGAGCGATGCGCTTACGGACGTATTGAAACGGCCCACGCTAGCACAGCATGATAGGGTTCGTCTGGCATTCCTAGAACAAATAACCAAATCACACTCCAATTTACTCGCATCGCTTCAACACGCCTTTGAACACCTGCCGAATCAGATAAGTCAACACCTGCTAATTTTCGGCGACGCTATTCGTGATCTCAAATTGATCGACCCATCTCAATCGCTTCCAGCGCCGCCCTCCCTTGTCGCCAAACTAGCGCACCGTAACGACACGGTTTCTACGCTAAGAGGAGAATATGCGTTCCCAGGCTGGCTCGCACTTCATGGCGACTACGGTGTCGGGAAGTCTCATCTCGGACTTCTTGTGAGCGAACAATTCGATGGTGTCGCACTTGGTATCAGCATGCTGGGCCTTGAGCATCAGGCCGCTGGTCACGCACTATTGTCCCTCACTGGCCAAGAACATGTACTGTCTGGCTTGGCGGCGTCTGACCGAGGCGTGATTTTTGTTGACAATATCCCCGAAATGCCGCCCGGCAGCGTGCTAGAAGAGGCGTTGCTGGTACTAGCAGTAATCGCAAATCGGGCGAGGCGACTTGTAATTTCCACAAGTCGGTACGGATTCCCGAGTTCGCTGATTAATCGCGCACCTTTCACTATCACACCCAAGCAATCGCCCCCCTTTTCCGATGAGGATGCATCGGAACTGTTCACGGCTCACGAAGTAGATGCGGCGCTCTTGAGTGAGAACCGCATCACAACTATGAACAGTATGTGCAGTGGCCATCCAGTACTTCTCACGGCGCTTGCGCGGTACTTGGTACTACATAAAACCGAACCCGGAAAAGCATTTGTGAAAGCGCTGATGGGCGAACATCGTAAGGAGATTGATTTAGAGACCACCAGTATCGTGATTGATACCGTCGAGAGCGCAGAATGCCGGCAATTGCTGTACAGACTGGCGTCAGTCGGCACGCCCCTGTCTCACGAGGAGATCCGCATAGTCGCAACGGCTGATCCGGCCTTGCCCGAACCCACAGCTTGTATCGCCCGACTGAATGGGCTGTGGTTACGCCGAGCGGACAAGCAGCGTTACGAAGTCTCGCCGCTCGCATTGCCTTTGGGGAAGGATGTGAATCCGGAGGTGCGCAAATCAGTACATCAGCGAGCCGCGAGATTGATCTTGAGAAGAGACGGGATTGGCTCGTCGGAGTTCATGCGATCTGTCACTTCCTTCTTGATCGCAGGCGAGTACAACACGGCTGCGACTGTTCTCGTGCAGGGAAATATGAAGGTTCCTGTGAAACGTACCGGTTACGACGCTCTCGGGCTGCTACTCTTCTTCCCAGCTAATAAGCCTGCCGATCTTTCACCGGCAATCGAGTTGCCTCTGCGCGCTGCCCAGGCAGTTACTTCTGCCTTCACGAAAGCGGATGCTGAACCGTACTTGGCCAGAATCCGTGTGCTTACTGAGGCTGACTCTGATGCCACTGCCGTCGGCGCGACGCTAGCTGGCTCGATACTGATCACATCCGCAATTGATGTCCCGGCGCACTTAGCGATTCTCGGTGCAACGTTATTTGAACGATATAGTCAGTCACCGGAGTATCCACAAGAGTTGGCCCACGAATGGCCGCAGAAATTTGACGGTATCCACCTACTCCTGGCCACCGCCTCAATTAAGACGTGGGATGAGCTGTCAGAATATATAGAACTGCTCGCGACGATTCCGCAGGAGCGGCGACTCGAACTTCTGGATCGCGACGAACTAATTGGTGGGGCGCAGGTGACGGTCTTTCGACCGTTGTTCGATGACAATGGTGACGTTACCTCCGGATCGCTTAAGCGGCTGCCACAGATCGAGAGCAGGTGCTGTGAATTGGGGCTTGAGCGATATGCCATAGAAGCCGCGATCGCAAAACTGATCATCATCGGAGAGTATCAGAAAGATTTAGATGGCATGCTGGCTGAAGGCGATCGCGCATTGGCGCGATACAAAGATAATCCCAGCGGTGTGGCCAAGTTGACTGCGATGATCGGCCAACAGCTACACCTAAGCAAGCAATCGGCCAGAGGTCTACCGCTGATAGCACGCGGCTTAGCTGTATCTGACGGTATTACCGGTATTGAACGCGCGAACCGCCTTGTAGACGCGATCAACGCTGCATGGGAATCAGACAACGATCCGATACCCTACGCGAACGAGTTGGCGCAAATGCTCGATGCCGGCCAGTTGAACATTGATGAGTCCCAGTGCCAGATGCACGCACAGGTAGCGATTGTCCTCTGGAAGAACGATCAGCGGATCGAAGCATTCCGACATTACGAGATTGCGGTTGGCCGGTTTGCGCTGATTCGAGAGTCACCCCGCATTGGACAGTTAGGGGTCGGCCTAGCTCACTGCTTATCTTATAGCATGTTTATTGCTGAAACTGGTCAGCCACCGCCCGAGGCCTCAGACGGTGGTCCATATGGCGAGCCGATTCCGCGTATTTTCTCCGGGACGAATCTCGAGATGGCCCGTAGGTGGAAGGGGAGACAGAGTCTGCCGATCATGCGATGGTTTCTAGGTCGATTAGCAGAAGCGCTTGATCTGCATGACGAATCGGTGCAATGGCTAGATGCCGCGTTCGAGAGTGGCGTAAAAGCCAAGGTGCCCTCGCTGCTTGCAGTCTTGACCCCACGGGCAGTCATGAGTGCTGCGAGACAATCCGATTGGGTTAGCGCAGTAGAGATGGCAATCGTTCATGGCCGAGCTAGGGTCTTCTCGATGCAGTTCCTAGGCGACACAGATGAGATTCTTAGGGACGATGTTAGGTTTGAACCCTTAGCGGTCCTGGACGATCCCAAGCAGGAAAATCAGGCCGAGCGGTTCAGCCTTTGGTTGCTGTCGCGCGCTATTATACCTCACGCGGCTAAGATTGTCCGATTGTTGAAGTGTTGGAAGTTGCGGGTGATGAGGGTTTGGACGTTGGGTTTGTCGTCGGTGGCCAGCTTGGCGATGCCGTCGTGGATGGCTTGCTGAAATCGATCGAACGTTTCGTAGTACCGGCCGTTGAGGCAGCGTTTCTTGAGCAGGCCCCAGATCCGTTCGATCAGGTTCAGGTGCGGCGAGTAGGACGGCAGGAACATCAACTCGATGCCCAACCCCACGGCCCGATCTTGGACCAACCGGCAGCGTTGATACCGCGCGTTGTCCAGCACCAGGGTGATCGCTTGGCCGGGGTAACGCCCCGCGAGCGTCTCGAGTAATTCGCAGACCGTTTGGGCCGTGATGTACGTCGTGTTCGTGACGGTCACCAACTCTCGGGTCACGAAATCCAACGCCCCCAACACGTTCAGCCGGCGGCGGCCGGTGGGCGTGCGGATGAACAGCCTCACCACGCACCACACGTAGCACAGAAACGCGCCATGGACGAAGTGGCAGGCGTCTACAAAAAAACCCTGCGATCACCCCGTTCGGCTTCGTCCAAAGCCGGATCGAGGGTCTGTTCAAGGAATTCACGCTGCTGTTGATGCTTGGCCTGATCAAGCTTGCCCGGCACACCCCCGAGCTTGCGACGACGCAGACCCAGCCGTTTCAAAAAAGCTCGCACTTGCGTCGGGCCGCGACGCAGACCGGTGAGTTGCGTGATCTGATGGCTCGCCTCGTGGATCGTCGACGGCGGGTGTTGTTCCAAAGACGCCTTGACCTTCGGGCCGTGCGCGTTCAATTGACTGGGCTGACCCCGGTAGCCGTTTTGCCTCAACGCCTCGATCCCACCGTCGAGGTACGTATTCAAATAACGCTGCACCGTCCGGCTGCTGACCCCTGCCAAGGCCGCGATCTGCCGATGTGCCAACCCATGGCTCTTGAGCCAAACCACCTGCAACTTCCGCCGCACCCGCGGATCTGGATCGCTAAAACGCCCCCGATCCAACGCCGCCACCGCATCGTCCGTCAATGTGATCTGAAGCATCCATGCCTCCTGTGTCCAGTGACTTCGTAGTAAAATCAAACCGCTAACGTCAGCCTATTCTACCGATCAGACAAACTCACCCGAGGAAGGTATACAACAGAGATAGCGATGCGCATAAAGAATAGTGAACAGATATTAGATGAAATCAACCCCATCATCGATGCACTACGCCAAGCCGCTAAAAGTTCAGCCATAGAACATGCATGGTTTGCGGTAATCGAAGTGATAGAATTATTTACATCAGAATCTGTAACGGATGAGGAATACAAGAAGGCATTGGGGTTGCTTGAGGGTGATGTGGCCTCTGAACCTATCCAGTTTCTCGTTCATAGCCTCTTATCGCTACGGGCTGACGCCCGGCTTGTACAAGCAACAGCTTCGCACGTAGGCGTTCTTCGCGTCCTTGAGTCTGATCGAGCAGCTTTAGGTGATGTGGTAGACGCATATATGGCGGTGGTGATTGATTTCTGGGAATCAACATTCGAGCGCACTCGATTTCGGTTTTCTTCTCCGAGACTGGTTGCTCAGGAGATTACTGACGCCTCCTCGGAAATTCTTCCTAATAGGGTACGACGAGTTTTGACGGCAATAGCTAGCTCTCTTGCTTTGCGTTTAAAGAAAGAGGATCAAGAATGGCTTCGTGTTCAGTCGGAAACCGAGTAGCAATCTCGGCAACCGAATTCAAGAGTAGCAAGCTCCCATCTCCTGGGGTCGAAGCGAGAGGCGTTCCTCCGGCTGCTGCTGCGGCCGGAGGGGGTGTCAGTGGCCGAGGCACGGTATCGGTTCGGGTGGACCGCGCGGGGACGTCGCCGACGCGGCGAGGCTGTGCGCCAAGAGGCACGGGATAGACGTGCGGCGGGACGTGGACGGGCTAACGTGGAGGGCTGTTGGGGAGATGGAGTAATCACGCAATAAGAGATGGTCCTTGAGTTGGAGCTCACTAACTCACACAACATCGGGGGTTTCGAGGGTTCCAGGGGGTTTCTTGCCACCCCTATTCGGTTGAATCGCTTTGGGCTTCGCTCTAAATGGGCTCAAGAAATACCCTTCGAAAGCCGTTAAACCCCCGACCTTGGTCACCTAGGCGATTGATCACTCCCCTGTCCCCTGGGCCTGATGTTCTACTTCTACGACGTACCACGTAGCCTGCTTGTGCTTATCATGCCCTCGTTTCAGCTGATATCCAGCGGCGATCTGATCCTGGTGTCGTCTCAGCCACCACCCGAATTTCTTCGCGCTCCAGTGGCCACCACAACGATCGATTAACAGCGTCATCAGATCGCTTTCGGTCCCGCCAACCTCCCAAAGCTCGCTGACAAGGGTTCTTCGACTGTCTAGACGGCGATACCAATGCACTAGAACTTCCGCGAGTTCACCACTGGCTTGGTCGTCCTCATGAACGATCGATTGGGTGGCGACCGGATCGTGATAATCGAGCCAGACCAGAGTCTCACGTACCCAATTCCATGCCTCGAATGATCCCAGTTTCGGCAAAGGGTTGGGCCTTTGGGCAACATGATATGCCCTTAACGCCGTCAACCCCGCCACGACTAAGTTTTCCCGACTTGTGCGGGCGATTTCTAGAGGATCGAAATCGAATTGGCGAGCTTCTGGATGCTCCATGCCTGCGTCGAGACGGGATACCAGAACGCGACGGCACATATCGGCCCGCACACGTATGTTGTTACCCGTCGCCATGACCAGCGCACTGGTAGGCATACGGCTACTTTCGGATCTACCCAGTATACGTCCTGTGATTTCCGGGCTTGTCAACATTGAACAGAAAAGATCACCTTCTAGCATTCGTGTAACATTGTCTATTAAGATCACTGCGTCACCGTCACGCAAAGCAGTGAATAGTCGTTTTTCAAGCTCTTCGTCGTGCGGACCCTGTGACATATCGGCCGGTGCGTGACCGGTGGCAATGGTTCCGATGACCTTCGCGATAAGCGACTTTCCTGTCCCAGGTGTCGGTGCATCCAGTAGAAATAAAGGCGCTGTACTTAGTGACCGTCGTATAAGCCCCGTAAGGACGCCCGCCAGCACCACTGACTCAGCCGCTTTGGACACAAAAGGAAACTTACAAAACAACTTCTTGATCTGATGCATTGCAGCAATGGCATCTTCTTGGCTTGGTTTTTCGGGTATTAACGAGAATGCATTACTCTTCTGAGGGACGTAAAGAAGGCCAGTAGACGGATCGTATCCTGGTGTCTGTAAAACTGAACCGTCGGGACGAAGAGTGGGCGCGTTAATAATGCCATTTAGGACTGGTAGGCGTCTGTCACCTTCTGCCGCAATGTAATGCTCGGCATATTTCGGTGGTGGATCGATGGGACGTAGTATCTGATCCGAGGCCCGCTTTAGCCATCGAGCAACCCGTGCGAATTCCCCTATCAGCCATGGTTTGGTGACCGTTCTTATTAAGAGTGCACCCACATCACGTTGGATAGGGTCAGTGGATTCAGATGGCTGCAAGTGTTTGACTACGCGCACTAATTCGGAGCCACGGTTATAAACACATGGACCGTTGGCTAACAAAGCATCTTCGGCAGCGCGTAAGACCTCGTTTAGCCGACCGTCACCCACAACGATTTTTGGGACACTACCATTATCCGCTCCGAGCCAACGATATATCGTACTGCGTAGCTTCTCGTCATCTTCGACGCCTAACAACTCAAGCACACGCGTAAGCCCTGTAACCGGTTCGCCGTCTGCAATTTTGCCTCGAGTGGCGGCGGCACAGCCACCACGTGTCGTCCACTCTTCATCGTCGCCGGCTTTAGCCATCGTGGTGACTAGGGAGTCGGCTGTGCGGTCATCGAGATCAAGTTGCACCAACACGGTTGTTAGCGCTAAGCAAAGATCATTGCGGCAGCCAGCCTCATCAGGATAATGTCGAAGTAAAAGACCTAATCCCGAGCAGATCCGAGCTAGTCTGACAACCTCATTCCATTTCATCTCGGGAATTGGGTTTTGCTGGAAGTACTCGATCTCCTCACCAGATGGATGGATTGACGGTGGAAAGACAGTGAAATGATGTTGCCCTCGAATTTCGAGTACTGTTTGTTTGTTATGAACAAATGCCTCTTTACCTTTCTTGGCATCTGGAATACAAACAAGGCGGTGGCTGCGCGGCTTGCTAGGACGACCGAATCCAGGAAGATGCCTGAATAGTATGTCGACAAACGGAACGACCTCGAGAATATCCAGATCGAGGTCGTGTAAGTGACCACTGGCTGGCCCTAGCGCTACGCCAACATTTTCTGGCTCGGACCAGATCTGCTCGACGTGCTCGATTGTTTTGATACGATTTTCCTGCCAGCGGGCAATCAACGGTTGTTTACCTCTCCTCTTGACTGGAAGTACTGACCAACCCGAATTAAACATGGTCTTGACCGCTTCAACCATTTCATTTTGGCATTGATTACGCATGGTCCATTCCCTCCGACTTAAGGGGAAAGAAAAGGACTCGGGCGTATCGGTGTGCGTATTCGTGGTACATCCACCAGCGAGACAAGGGTGCCACGCCATCAGGGGCTTTTTTGCCTAGGAGTTGTTCACGAAACGTCTCAAATCTAAGGGGGTGTAACGTTCGGTATGTCTTTACGCTATCGGAAACAACGAAGAGCTTCGGTTTGCCGCAGCCGTAATTCCGGATCAGCAGGTAGCGTTCATTTAGATCGTGCAAGAGGGTGTGCATGTCGGCGGGTCGTACGAGGTGTTTCCCTAGCACGATGCCGTACACGTCAACGGGGCGCTGGACGTGCAACTTAGTCAACACCGTAGGTGCGTAGTAGCGACCAATGTATACGCACCGTGTGTAAGTCTATCGCGTCGGGCGTGATGTAAGCTATTGATACACATGCTCTCGCGTCGTTAGGGATCGGACAAACTTAGCCGACCAAGGTATAGATGCGGGATTCGCCCTGTTGTGTAGGACGTAGGTGATCACGACAAGCGGCGATGCGGAGGACGGAAAGATCGTAGATCACATTCCACCTCCATCTGCGGTAGATCGGCGTCGGTTGGACCTCGCCCATTCCTCCAAGTCTTCGATTAGATAAGTGACCTTCTTACCCCCATGAACCTTGGTAAAGATTGGTCCAGAACCCTCGGACCGCATGCGCTCCAAAGACTCGACTGAGTAGCCGAGCATCTGGGCGGCCCGTTTGGTGTCCACACATAGAGGGGGCGTAATAGGACGGTCCTGGAGTTGACGAACAATAGCTGCGGCCAGACGGTCGTAGTCTATCTCTAATTGATTTTGCACGGATGTAGCTTCTGCGTTGTTGGCACACTCTGGCAGGCGAGTGTATTTCACAGAAGGGTGCGAACTCCCTAGCAGAGCCCACGCGGCGTTGCCCTCTGCCGCGGCATACAACCGCAACGTTTAACGGGGCACCCGGTTGCGGGTTGCCGTACGGAAGCGTGCCCTCAGGCTCACGAAGTCCTGGGACCATCGACCACGTCGAAACGTGACCGGGCAAGCTACTACCCCGGCACCTGCCATAGCCTCGCGAGAAGCTCTCGGGCCGCCGCAGCGTGTATCGGTGCTTGCCATACCGCCGCTGTCGTTTCCTATTGGCTACATTTATTCTTATTCCGATCGCCCTATCTTTACAAGCGTACTTTTAGTTTTCTTTCTGCATTTTTTTGG
>CBDCYN010000004.1:0-126191 GCA_965224205.1 Phycisphaeraceae bacterium | reverse complement strand
CGCCCAGGCCAAATCAGCCCAAAGACCTATCGTTCAGGTTATCGAAGAATTTGAGAAGCACCTCAGCACCAGGTCGTCAACAGCCCACGTCAAGAACAGGATGCAGGCGGTCAGAACCGTCGTTTCGTCGTGTGGGTTCCTAAACCTCGGTGACATTGAGCCGGCGGCCGTGGAGAGATTCCTGGTCGATCTGGTGAGATCCGATCGATCCCACCGAACCCGCAACCACTACCGAACTTCGATCGTCGCGCTGATGAACTGGGCCCAGAAGCGGGGCATGATTGCGGCCAACACGCTAACCGTGATCCCAAAGCTCAACGAAGACAAAGATCGACGCCAGGTCAGCCGGTCTCTAACGGTCGACCAGTTTTGGAAGCTGATTGATACGACTGCCCGCCATCCGCGCGGCGGCGCCAATCGGGCCCTGTATTACCTGTTGGCGGGCCGGGCTGGTCTGCGTTGGTCGGAGATCGCTCGGTTAAGGCCCCGGCACCTCGATCTCGCTGGCGATCCACCCGCGCTGCTGCTGACCGCTGAGATCACCAAGAACGGTCGGGACGCGGAGCTGGCGATCGGATCTGAACTTGCCGAATCTCTGCGAGAGACGATCGCCAAGAATACTGTTCCGGGTCATAAACCACTCTTCAGCCATAAGCCCAGGCTTCTGACCTGGAAAAAGGACCTCGCTAGGGCCGGCATCATCGGTCCAGGTCAACGTCCCAAGGACGCCGGTCCAGATTGGCGGCCCTGGTCGGGATACGAAACGATCGAAGGGAAGCTGCACAGAAAGTGTCTGCGCGTCACGTTCTGCACACACATGTATGAGGCGGGGGTGGACTTGATGGACGCGGTGGTAAGGATTTGTACTAGCCACCACTTCATCTGACACGCGAGAGTTATCTGGCAACAGCAAGACTGCCGCTTCGAGTGTCTTTCGTCCGCGCCTCGATCGCGCCTTGGGTGACGCCCAGATCCTCGGCTCGGCTCTCGTTCGCTTCGCTCACCCGAACCCCTTCTAGAGAAGAGCCATCGAGCCGCTTGGCGTGGGCTAACGGGATCGAATCCTTGAACGTCGCCATCGGGGTCTTGCCGTAACAGTAGCGGCCGCTGTGGGGTCGCTGTTCATTGTACGTCACCAGCCACGCATCCAAGTCGGCTTGGAGTTCTTCGAGGCTCGTGTAGATCTTCTTGCGGAACGCGATGCTATAAAACTCGTCCTGCATCGTCTTGTGCAGCCGTTCGCAGATCCCGTTGGTCTGCGGGCTTCGGGCTTTGGTCTTGGTGTGATCGATGTCCTCGATCGCCAGGTACAGCTGATATTCGTGGTGCTCACGATTCCCGCAGTACTCCGTGCCGCGGTCGGTGAGGATGCGTAGCAGGTCCACGTCGTGCTGTTCGTACCACGGGATCACCCGGTCGTTGAGCAGATCCGCGGCCACGAGGGCGTTCTTGCGATCATAGAGCTTTGCGTGCGCCACCCGCGTATACGTATCGATAAACGTCTGCTGATAGATCCGGCCCACGCCCTTGATCGTGCCCACGTAATACGTGTCTTGAGCCCCGAGGTAGCCGGGGTGTTCGGTTTCAATTTCACCGTGGGCCTGCTTGTCTTGCTTGGCTTTTTCCAACGCCACGACCTGGGCTTCGGTCAGCACGGTGTGGTCGGGGTCCTGAGCCATCTTGGCTTCGAGTGCCTTGAGTCGCTTCTTGAACGTCTCAAGATCATGCCGCAGCCACACGCTTCGCACCCCGCCCGGTGAGATGAGCTTGCCTTGCTTCTTGAGTTCGTTCGACACCCGCACCTGCCCGTAAGCGGGCTGCTCGATCGCGAACGCGACCACGGCTTGCTCGATCTCGGGGTCGACGCGGTTGGCCAGGATCGGCTTCTTGCGGCTGATCTCTTGAAGGGCCAACTCCCCGCCCTGGTCGTAGAGCTGCTTGAACCGGTAGAAACTGTCTCGAGAATACCCCATCACCTTGCACGCCTGCGACACGCTGCCCAGCGCCTGGGCCAGCTTGAGCAACCCCACTTTGTTGGCAATGATCTTCTGGTCGGTGGTCATCTGACGGTCTCCTTCTGTGAGAAACAAAGATTAACGGAAGCGTCAGATGAAGTCTTAACTAATACAAAGGATGCGTCACAGCGACCCCAAGCTGACCATGAAGCACTACGCCCGCATCCGGCTGGCCAACCAGGCCAAGGCGGTCGAAGCACTAGAAAGGCCGGGTGCACGTGGGGTGCATTTTGTTGGCAACAAGGCCCACAGCATGCCACAAAATGAAACAAAGGAAGAAGCCGGGTAGCCCACCTAAAGAACGCATCGAAACAATGTTACACTACAGGTAACAATCGGGGTGACAGGATTTGAACCTGCGGCCTCCTGCTCCCAAAGCAGGCGCTCTGCCAAGCTGAGCTACACCCCGTGGTGACTGCCCGGTGGGGCTCAAGCACCATGAGTTTATTTTATGGAGTCAATCAACGCGAATCCTCGTGTCGCGTCTGCTACAAATTTTCGAGTCGTCGCCTCTGCGAACCTCGCCCGTCACGAAGCGGGTTTCGTAGCAAAACGCTCCATTGCCTTCTGCCTTGGTCACGGCTCGCCAAGAAGTTGGCCCGAAAATTCATATCTGCCCCTTCACTGGGGTGTCGTCCAAGTTGGGAGCACGTTCACGAAAATTTATAGGTGCCCGGGACTAGAGCGTTTCCCGAAATGGTGTACGACGCCCCAAGCGAGCCGCGCCCGTGAGGCAGCGGGTTTCTCGGAATACCCCGACCACTTGACGTCGTACACGAAATCGGGAAACGCTCTAAGCAAAGCGTGCCCCAGCCCGACACGTCCCACGCCCGGTATCTGCCCGTATCGCCCTGGATCTGGGGTATCTGCGTCTTTGACGAATCTCGCCCCAGCCACCCATGGCCACTAACTTGCACGACACCCCCTTGCTTCCCATCGTCACTCGGCTATAGAGTTTCTCGTGATTTCAAAGAAGGAGAACTGCATGAGACGTGTTCGACACGGGTGGCCGCTGGTGACTTTGGTGATGGGTTGCGCCGCAGCCGCCGGATGGTCCCTCGACCAACCCGGTCTGACTAGCCCCAAACCCCAGCGCCGGTGGGGAGGGCGGATCCTGGCTAGTTATTCAACCCCGCGGCCGTTGGCTCCGCTCCTATTCCCCGATCACGCGGGTCGTGGATCGATCCAGAAAAAACGTGATCGCGACCGCCCCCCGTCAGAGACTCACAGCCCCGAAGACAGCGGCCTGGTCCCGACACCGCCCAGTGCCCCTGAGGATCCCCACCGGCAATCTGGCGTTCGGCCTACCTACAAGACGTTCCGCGTCGAGCAACTGGTCCCCAGCCCCCGGGTGGTGGGTTTGAGTGGCCCCATCCAGGTGAGGTTTGCCGTACGCGTCACGCGGGCTAGCCCGCTAGATTGGCCACCGTCGTTCGATTTATTCGAGGTCGACGCGCGGGGAGTCGTGATCCATCAAGCGGGCCGGTTGACCAAGCATCACAAGAAACACCCCATCGTGGCGGTTTACGAGGGTCAGGTGTCGCTGTCGCCGACGGACGAGGGCACGAGATGGTTCCGTCTCAACCCGCCTGCGGACGACGTGGAACACCCCGACCAACCCGCGGAGGTGGTCATCACCCGCTTCCCGACCACTGCCCTGGACGCAGCCAGCCGCGGGACGGTACGCGATGCCGGGTCTAATGATTGGTTCTACGCCAACGAGCTGACCGTCCGGTTCCTTGACACGGCCACCCCGGGCCGGATCCAAGAGATCGTCGCGTACGAAGGCGGCGAGGTCATCCAGTGGCTCGACCCGTGTGAACCCCTGTTCAGGGTTCAGATCCGCCGCGGCGATTCATTCGAAGCACTGCAACAAGCGGCAGCCGGTTTCGAGACGTACCAAGAGGTACGATGGGCGTCCCCCCACCCGTTGGGCTTCGATTGAAACCATGGACGCCGTGGCAGGGTTCGACACAATCGATTCGCCCTGCACCGTTATATGGGCGGGGTTTGAGGGGTTCCCAAGCAACTTTACCTGCGGGCTGCCAGCCCGCAGCTGGGTCTTTGGCTAACGAGATACCCTATTCCACCCCCACCTTGACAGGGCCGCCCCCGGACCGCCCCCGGCATTGCCCACGAACGCCCGCCCGCCGCATCTCTCCAAAAACGCTCCGGCCCGTACGGAATATAAAAAAAAGATGCCCTGCGATGCCGCGACGCGCAAGATCCGTCATTCACGTGTGTATCTATCCATGCGGCGGGATAAAAATATACCACCGCGAAGCACACGCCAACCGCACCGACAACCCAGGAGGGTCAAACCGCGTTCAACGCCCACGCGGCCAGCGATCCTCTCCCTGACCGCCGGCGGTCTTGACCCCGGCACAGGATCGGTACTCCGGGTTGGCTTGTTTCTTCGCTTCGTAGATCGGCCCAGAGCGACGGGATTGGATCTCCCTTAGCCGATCCGACCCCCAGCTTGCGGCCCGTGTCTTGTCCAACCCTCGACGTGTGGCCCCGCTCAACGCCGCGAGTTCAACCGGATCATCATCAACACGCCCCGGAGGGACCCCCAGCCATGGTGAAGCTCGCAATCAACGGCAATCACCCTAAAAAGAATGCGGCTTACCCCGCCCGCGGCGGGTTCACCCTCGTGGAGCTGGCGGTGGTCGTGTCGATCGTCTCGGTGCTCATGACCCTGATGCTGCCCGTGGCCTCGAAAGCGCGACAAGCGGTTCACGCGGTGCAATGCCAAAGCAACCTCCGACAGATGGGGGTCCTGCTACAATCGTATTCGCAGGACTTCGGGTACCTGCCGCCTAGCTACATCCAGCCCGACCCCGAGCAGCACTGGACCGCCACGCTCACCGAGTACGCCGGGGGCCAGCCGCTGGAGTACGACCCCGCCGGCAGGCCCCTCGGGTATAACCTGCCCATCTTCGAGTGCCCGTCGGCGCCGCTGCCTACCGGGCCCGGCACACGCCGCAACCACTATTCCGCCCACAAGGTGCTGATGCCGATCCGTTGGGCGGCATCGGGCTGGACGGGTTCGAAGCAGAAGATCGAGCAGATCCGCCGCCCCCACGAAGTGATCATGCTCGCCGACGGGGCCCAATCCAACCAGCCCAATGCCCACGGCAACTCAGGACTGGCCGCCCCCGCTTTCCGCAAGACCACCCCCAACCCCGTGGTTTTCTTCGACCCCCACGACGCCGACCTCAACGACCCGATCGACGAACCGGCCAACACCAACGAGGACAACGACGCCAACCACGGCCACATCCGCTACCGACACAGCGGCGAGACCGCCACGCAGGTCGCGTTCGCCGATGGGCACGTCCAGACGATCGATCACGGCCAGATCCTCAACAGGAACATCCGAACCAACCGCTAGCCGGTCCCGTGTGTGCGTATCACCGGATCCCAGCCCGCTGCCAGATCACCGACGCGAACCGTCGATCCCACCCTCGATCCTGACCCATGCACGACCCCCTTTTTTCGATATGATCGGCGACACGTCTAGACCCATACACCCGCGGCGCCCGATCGCGGCCGATCAGCGGTGCAACGAACCCGACCGGCGTATCCATGCCCAGCGTCCTGGACATCCTCAAGCCCCCGTTCACGTCCGCGATCGCCGCGGCGTTCGGCGGTGACCACGCCGGGGTCGACCCGCTGATCCGCCCTTCGACGAACCTCCGGTTCGGGGACTTCCAAGCCAACGTCGCGATGAGCCTGGCCAAACCGCTGGGCCGCAACCCGCGCGACGTGGCCCAGCAGATCGTCGATCGCCTCGAGCTGGCGGGGATATGTGAAGACGTCACGATCGCCGGCCCCGGGTTCATCAACCTGACCTTAAGCCGAGGGTTTCTCGATCAGCAGCTGGCGGCGATGGCCGGCGATGGGCGGTTGGGCGTGGCGCAGGTCAGCGACCCGCAGACCGTGGTGGTCGACTACTCAGGGCCCAACGTCGCTAAAGAGATGCACGTGGGGCACCTGCGGTCGACCGTGATCGGTGACACGATCGCCCGGGTGCTAGCGTTCCAAGGCCATCAGGTGATCCGTCAAAACCACCTGGGCGACTGGGGTACGCAGTTCGGGATGTTGATCGAGCATCTGATCGAGACGTTTTCCCAGGATCACTTGACCGCTGAAGACTGCTCGATCGGCGACCTCAACACATTTTACCAGGAAGCGAAGCAAAAGTTCGACGCGGACCCTGACTTCGCTCAGCGGTCGAGGCAGCGCGTCGTGAAGCTCCAGAGCGGTGATGCGGAGTCGAATCAGCTCTGGGAATCACTGCGTATCGAATCGATGGAGCATTTCGACGGGGTGTACGACCGCCTTGACGTGTTACTTACCGATGATGACGTGACGCCGGAGAGTTTTTACAACCAGAATCTGCCTTCAGTCATCGAGGATCTGCAAAACATCGGGTTGCTGCGAGAAAGCCAAGGGGCGGGCGTGGTCTACCCCGACGGTTTTAAGGATCGTGAAGGCCAGCCGATGGCGATGATCGTTCGCAAGAGCGATGGGGGCTACCTATACGCGACGACCGATCTAGCTGCGGCGCGGTACCGGATCGACAAACTCGGAGCCGATCGGGTCATCTATGTCACCGACGCGCGGCAGGGCCAGCACTTCGCCATGGTGTTTGCGGTGCTGCGGCAGGGGGGGTGGGCCGACGGTTCCATCCGCCTGGATCATGTGCCTTTCGGGGCGGTGCTGGGGCCGGATCGTAAGCCGTTCAAGACGCGTGAGGGCGGGACGGTGAAGCTGATCGACCTAATCGACGAAGCTGAACGCCGGGCGGCGGCTGTGATCACTGACAAGAACCCGAGCTTGCCGGAAAATGAGCGAGGGCGGGTCGCCCACGCGGTGGGGATCGGGGCGTTGAAGTACGCGGACCTATCCAGCGACCGAATCAAGGATTATGTGTTCGACTGGGACCGTATGCTCGCATTCGAGGGTAACACCGCACCGTACCTCCAGAACGCGTACGTGCGGATCCGCTCAATTTTCCGCAAGGGGGGGGTGGACCCGCAGGCGGGGACGGGGGCGATCGGGCCGGTGAGTATTCATGCCGACGGGGAGCGGGCGTTGGCGGTAAAACTGCTGCAACTGCCGGGGGTGATCGATACGGTGGGCGATAGCCTCGAACCGCACCGGCTGTGTACTTATCTGTACGAATTAGCTTCTGGATTTCATCAGTTCTACGAGCGGTGCCCGGTGCTTAAAGCGGCGGACGAGGCGAAGGTCCGCAGCCGGTTGGGGTTGTGCAGCGTTGTTGCCCGCACTTTGAAGCTGGGGATGGGGCTACTAGGAATCGAGGTGCCCCAGAGGATGTAAAGATGTTGAGCGTGGCCCTTAAAGAATGGTCGATCGTCTGTGACTTGCTTGTCGAGGGGAAGTTGGCGTTACTGCTGCGGAAGGGGGGGATCCACGAAGCAGGCGGGCCCGGGGTGTTTGAGCTAGAGCACCCACGGTTTGCGTTGTTCCCTTCGTGGGCCCATCAAAACCTGGAATCTATAAAGCCCACCTTCCAGGGCCGCAGCCGGGGGCGTATCCAGACGCAGGAAGAACCGGTCGAGATCACCATCGGGGCGGTGGCTGAGGCTGTAGAGATCTATCGGGTCAGGGACCGGGGGCAGATCGGGGGCCTAGATGATCTTCACTGTTGGACGCAACCTTATATTGATATGCGGTTTAACTATAAGCCTCACCGGCCGTTGTATCTGGTTTTATTGCGGGCCTATCGCTTGGAGCAACCGCGGACGATCCAGAACAACCAAGAGTATGGCGGGTGTCGCAGCTGGGTGCCGTTGCGGCCGGGCGACGAGATCGATGACCTCCGGGCCACTCCCGTGGTCGATGACGCCGCGTTTGATCGGATCAGGGATCGGGTCCGTGCGGCTGTGTCAGTTAGCCTTTAGCACCGCCTTAGTTTTGTTTTTTGGGTCGGCCCGCTAGCGAGCGGCAACCGTAAGCGGTTTTTTGCCAGCCCACCGTGCGACAGCAAGAACCACTGCCTGACGGCCGCGGCTCGCTTAGGATGTGTTCATCGACCTCGAAACTATGTACGAAGACCACTTGGGGAACCAGCGATCCGTATCCGTATCGGGGCTGCGCCGTTGTTGGGCGCCTGAGTGCCCGGGTGGCAAGAATAACAAAGAGGCCGGATGTGGACGTTAACTATAGTCAATAAAATATGTTATGGCCATAGGTTATTTTCGATTGAAAATAAATTGATCCCGCGATGCAAGATCGGGCCTCGACTTACGAATTAATAGGTGGAGGAAGAAAAAAATGAGTGAACGGGAGCGGCCTTGGAAGCGTATAACAAGATAGAAGACCACATAGAAAAGAAGACCATCGATAGACCATGGAGTTGAGACAATAAATGATAGCCGGTTCACCACGGCTAAAACTTAAAACCCAGCGGCTCTTGGGGTTCACCAGCTCTCACATCTCCCTCTCTCTCGATCCCCAATAGAACCCCGAGGGTCGTATTCCCCAGCACTTGCTGGGGTTTTTTTATGTCCCGCTCTCCCGGGGCCATGATCTGGATCACGACCCAAGAGCATTATGACAGATCACGCCCAAGAATGAAAGGGTATTTGGATCATTTTTTCTGTAAATTCTGTAATTATTGTCCGATAAGAGGTTGAAAGTGATTTGAATCATGGTATGATGGATAGATACTTTTGAGCTTCCTTTCGTAGCATCAAATCATCTGACCCCAACGGACGAGAGAGTCGACATTGTGCGTGTTTGTAATGCCCAGAGGCCTTGACGCCCATGGATTTCGCACAGACTCAAAACACTTCGACAGCGGCGGGTGCAATGTGGGATCCCACCAACGTCGTCACAAATACAAATACAAACACATGCCCTTCATCAGCTTATATCGATTCTCCGCCCATCGCCGCCGGTCTGGTCAACCGGTCTGACCCGCCGATCGCCGACTCACTGCAAGCTGCCCAACTGAAGGGCGACCTCAAGTGTCCCCATGAATCGGCACCGGCCATCCCCGTCCAATCAGGCGATGCCGACCTTTGGGACGGGATCGAAATCGGCACGATTGTGACCGATCGCCACGCTCGGGTCCGGGCCTTTACGCGTCCCGCCACTGTCGCGGTCGCGCTGACCGAGCGGGACCTGGGCCGGCCCCTGGATCATCTGGCCCATAACCTTCAAGACGACACCCTAGCTCGTGACCTCTACGCGGTGCTCAACGGTGCCGGGCCGATCGAACGCAGCCACACGACCCTCGACGGCCAACAACTGCTCACCCAGATTAATGCCCAGCACCGTTCGGACCGGGCCTTGACCGGCGCCGTGGTGACCGTCATGGACATCTCCGCACTCAAAAGTGCCCAGCAGACCCTGTGGCGGGTCAATGACCAGATCAAGCAACAGAACCGAGAGATCGAGGACTTCACCTACACGATCTCCCACGATCTCAAATCCCCGTTGGTCACCATAGGCGGGATGATCGGCCTGGTCTTGGACCGCATGGTCGCCGGCGATGAAACCGTCCGAGACTGCCTCCAGACCGCCGCGTCAACCGTCGAGCAGATGCGCCACACGATCGATGAGCTGCTGCATCTAAGCCGGTTGGGACGCGTCACCCACGACCCCCAGCCGTTACCGCTGGGTCCGCTGGTCGCGATGCTGCTCAACCGCCACAAAAACGAGCTGGCCGACAACGCCGTGTCGGTTCAGATCCATGGCGACCTGCCCACTGTCCAGGCCGACCCGAACCGGATCGAGCAGGTGTGGGAGAACCTGATCGTTAACGCGTTGAAGTATGCCTGCGACCAACCCGCAGCCCAGATCGAGATCGGTCACACACGGGTCAGCAACCGGACGCGGGTGTATCTCCGGGACAACGGCCCGGGCATCGCTCGGGATCACCACGAGAAAATCTTTGGCCTCTTTCAACGTCTAAATAATCAGAAAGATGGAAGTGGTCTTGGTTTAGCGATCGTAAGGAGGGTGATGGAAGCCCACCATGGCAGGGTGTGGGTTGAATCCCAGCTCGGTCACGGCGCGACTTTTTGGCTAGAATTCCCTGATTAGGGTTGTTAGCGGGGTGACGTGATCGCCCCCCTCATATCTTACACGGGTCACCCAACGGATGAACACCATGAACCTCTGGCCCCCCAGCCCGATGCATGTCCTTCTCATCGAAGACAACCCCAGCCAAGCGATGCTGATCATCACCGCGATGCAAGACGCCGGGACCGATGTCCGGGTCCATCACACCTCCAGCGGCGAACAGGCAATCACCTATCTTAAGAAGCCTGGTGCCGCGCCGGGCCTGGTCCTGCTGGACCTGAAGATGCCCGAGATGGACGGGCACCAGCTGTTGGCGGTGATCAAGAACCACCCCCGATGGAAGGCGATCCCGGTGATTGTCCTGTCGTCTTCCGACGACGACCACGACCGCGAGCTGGCCTACGATCAGCACGCCAACGGGTATCTCGTCAAGCCCACCAGCTATGAAGGCCTTAAGCGATTGGCTAGCGGCTTGGCCGCGTACTGGGTCCACCTCAACCGCCCCCCGTATAGCAGCCTCAAAGAATCCGCCTGATCCAGCCCGCACTAGCCTCAAGGCGTGTTTGGAACGAGATCGAAAGGCCAGCTGCAGCTGTAACGCAGCGGGTTTAGCCCCGACCGGGTGATCTCGATAACGCAAACGCTCGATCGCATTCCCAGCCAAACCCTGCCAAAAACGGTCCAGGCCCTCAGCGCAACCCTGGCACACTCCGGATCTGATCAAAACCTCACATTTGTGAGTCATCGATCCTAAGGGTAAAATAGAAAAAAAGAGATAAGAATACGAAGAATGCACGAACACCGTGCGGAGAATGAGTCTTTTCCAAACATCTAGACGTCGTCCCAAGAGAAAGGATTCTAACTATGGCTAAGAACAAGACCGGTGCGTCAACAGCCACCGCCCGCCCCCGCAAGACCGCCTCGAGCCGAGCCACCGCCCGGCCCAACGCAAGGGCCGCCGTGACCGGCAAGGCCAAACGCAACGCCAAAACCCGACCGATGGTCACCCAAGACCAGATCGCCCAGCGGGCCTACGAGATCTGGCTCAACAAAGGCCAACCGTCGGGACTCGACCAAGAGAACTGGCTTGAGGCTGAGCAGGAACTCGCCCGGGCCTCATGAGTCCCCAAGATACGTGGGGTGTCCCGCAGGCGTATACAGAGGGCATCCAGCTAAGGGGCACCAGGGGCCTTGCCATTCCAAGACTCACCAGCACCCTAGCTGCGGGTGGGCCCGTCCGTCGCTCGTGCTGTGCCATAATTGAAATTTCGAGTGAACTGCTAAACAAGCCGCAACCGCCAGGCAGCGGGCTCTTATGTTCACACCGTGGATTGAAAAAAACCGGCCCCTGACAGCCACAGCTGGCTATGTCGCTCGATCCGAAATTTCAGGGTGGACGGAACACTAAACCGCGTTGACCACGGGCCTGGTGGATTCTATGATTGTTTTGATGAAGCGGATAATGAAACGAAACCTCGACACGCTGAACTTGAAGACGTTGCCCCTTCTAGCAACGCGGATAGATTCGGGTAGCTTCGGATAGGTTTTCACCCAACCCTGTTGAAATGATCGCCCTGCCCCGAAGACCGTTCGAGACAGGGTTTTTTAATTTGATGTACCGATCTCCGATGCAACAACCGCAGGATCCGTGGACGCGGCGGGCGAATCCTCGGTGTCCAACGCATACTCGACGCGGGAATTTGATACGCGATGCGTATAGATCGTCTTGGGATTCAACCGATCCTCATCCATACACGGCCGCTTTTCATGGAACCAGCTCCGCGTCACGACGACGCCCCAACGCACGACCCGATAGGGTCCGAACCACAAGACCCACGGCCCCATCAAGAAAAAGATCGTTCTCACGAACGCACACGACCCGGAGACCCGTGATGCCCACCCCTACCATGATCCGCATCTTTGACACCACCCTCCGAGACGGCGAACAATCCCCCGGCGCCACCCTGAATTTCCAGGAGAAGCTCGAGATCGCCCGCAACCTCGAAGCGCTGGGCGTCGATGTCATCGAAGCCGGGTTCCCCATCACCAGCCAGGGGGATTTTGAAGCCGTCCGAGCGATCTCCCACGAGTTGTCCCGCGCCACCGTCGCAGGCCTGGCACGCTGCGTTCCGGCCGACATCGACCGCGCCGGCGAGGCCCTCCAAGGCGCCCACCACCCGCGGATCCACGTGTTCTGTGCCACGAGCAAGATCCACCGCGACCATAAACTCAAGAAACCGATCGAGCAGATCATCGAGCTGTCGGTGGACAGTGTGAAGCGCGCCCGCGGCTACGTCGACGACGTTGAGTTCAGCCCCGAGGACGGCTCGCGCACCGAGCTCAACTACCTCGTCGATATCACCGCCGCTGCGGTCGAAGCCGGGGCCACCACCATCAACATCCCCGACACCGTCGGCTACGCCGTGCCCGAGCAGTATGGGCATATTTTCAATTACGTCCGCCAGCAGCTGCCGATGCTCGACGAGCGGGACATCTACCTCTCCGCCCACTGCCACGACGACCTGGGCCTGGCCGTGGCCAACAGCCTCGCGGCCGTGCTTAATGGGGCGCGGCAGATCGAGTGCACCATCAACGGCATCGGCGAGCGGGCCGGCAACGCCTCGCTCGAAGAAATCGTCATGGCCCTGCGTACGCGCGGCGACTACTTCAAGGAATACCGCACCGGGATCAACACCAAGAAGATCTACCCCTTGTCGCGCATGGTCGCGACCATGACCGGGCTGGAGGTCCAACGCAACAAGGCGATCGTCGGGGAAAACGCGTTCGCCCATGAAGCGGGCATCCACCAAGACGGGGTCCTCAAGGAGCGGACCACGTATGAGATCATGAACCCTAGCGACGTGGGCCTGCCCGAAAACAAGCTCGTCCTGGGCAAACACTCGGGTCGCCACGCCTTCCGCGAGCGGGTCTCGGCCCTGGGGTTCTCGCTGGGTGACGAGCAGATCGAAAGAGCGTTTACAGCATTCAAAGAACTGGCGGACAAAAAGAAGGACGTGTACGACGAGGACATCGAAGCGATCCTCGACCAGCAGCTCCAATCCGAGCGCCGGCTGTGGGAGCTGATGCGGTTCCAGGTCACCAGCGGCACCGGGATCATCGCCACCGCTACGGTCGAGCTTCGCGATTCATCGGGCCACCAAAAAATGGACGCGGCCACCGGCGACGGCCCGATCGACGCGGTCTACTCAGCGATCCAACGGATCACCGGCGTGGCGATCAAGCTCGAGCAATACCGCACACGCGCCATCACCGGCGGCAAAGACGCCCAAGGTGAGGTGTCCGTCGTGGTGCGTCACCACGACAGCACCGTCCGCGGCCGGGGGGTCTCGACCGACATCATCGAAGCCGCTGCCCGCGCGTACCTGGCAGCGATCAACCGGATCAAAGCCGCCCAGCAGCGTAGCAGCGAGGAGGGGCAACCCCTGCCGCACGCCGCCCAAGCCATCCCCGGTTTAACCGAGAACCGACCCCGGTAGGAACGCGTGCGTAGCGGATCGTCCCACCGTGGGGATCGATGCCTCCCGTACCCCACACCGCGTCGGGGTTGTGTCGGACGCTAAAATTCCCTTGGCCGCGTACACGAATCCGCCATAATCTCATCCGCGATGGGGTTATAATCGGTAGCCCATAACCCCGGGCACTCTGGGAGCATAGCTCAGCGGTTAGAGCAGGGGACTCATAATCCCTCGGTCGCAGGTTCGAATCCTGCTGCTCCCATTCATCTGTACCCAGATTAAAGGCGGGCCTCAGAGCTTTTTTGACAACGCGTCCTGGAGCATCTGACGGTCCAGTGCCAGGTCCGCCACCAGCCGCTTTAAGAAGCTGTTCTCATCTTCGATTTGTTTGAGACGACGCATTTCCGGAACGCCCAAACCCGCGTACTTCTTCTTCCAACGGTCGAACGTCGCCTCGCAGACCTGCATCTTCCGCAGGATCGAAGATACCGACGTGCCCGACTCAGCCTGACGCAGAGCAAACACAATCTGAGATTCCGTAAACCGCTTCCGCTTCATCATGAACTCCTTGATCCGGATGCAAAAACCAATCCCAAAACTTGCACCCATTCCGGACCAAGATCAAGGGTTCCGATCAGGGGCAGATGGGCGTCTACGATCGACAAGGACCGGAAAATCTACGGATCAGCGGCTTCGTCATGGTTGCATGTAAGGCTCGGGCCGATACACTCGGCAGTCCGACGCAAACGATCGTGGAACCAGAATCTCTACGTTTATTCATTATTTTTTGACGAGATCCCAAAAGGCTGCAGCGTATCCTGGTCGCGAGACATCAGGCTGACAGGTACTTATTACGATCTGGAATAGAGAGGTCTGATAAGAATGATCAAAACTGAAGCTCCCCCGAAACCTGTGGAGCAGGTCCGTGTCCAGCCCGGCCGTTCGGTGTCCGATCTGCTAGAAGTAATGGCGAACACCGGGTTCCAGGGCAAATCGCTGGCCGTGTGCGCCCAGGTGCTTGAGAGGATGATTTGTGATACGGACACGACGATCCTGTTTGGCTATGCCGGGTCCCTATCGACCACGGGCCAGTACGAGATCATCAACTGGCTGATGGAGAACGGCTACATCGATCTGCTGGTCGCAACTGGGGCCAACCTCAGCGAAGATATCGTCGACGCGATGGGGCATCCTTACATCCAGGGCTCGGCCCGTGTCGATGACGGGCAGCTCTTTCAGCAAGGTTACAACCGGTATTACGACATCTACGGCCGTGAAGACCATTACCTGAGCATGACCGAGCTGATCGCCCAGTTCATAGTCGGGTTGGAGCCGAATCAGCCCTACTCATCGCGGCAGTTCTTATATGAATTCGGGTTGTGGCTTAACGAAAAAAGGATTCGATCCATCGTCAGTGTCGCGGCCAAGCACCGGGTGCCGGTCTTTTGCCCCGCGATCATCGACAGCCCGTACGGCGACGCGGCCCTGATCGCCAAGAGCCAAGGGTTCGACTTGGTGCTCGACGGGGTCCGGGATTACGTCGAGTTCATGAAACTCTCGGAGCAGGTCAAGGACACCGGGGTGGTTTACGTCGGCGGTGGGGTGCCCAAAGATTTCATCCAGCTGTTTGCGGTCACCGCGGACCTGCTTTACCAAGACCGCCACGTGCCCAACCGGTCGGGAGGCCAGACCCGTGAGCTGACCAATGAATCGTATTATCCGCATAAGTATGCCGTGCAGATCTCGACCGACTCGCCCCAGTGGGGAGGGTTGTCTGGCTGCACATTTGATGAGGCGATATCGTGGGGTAAAGAGCGGCCCTATGGGGAAGACGGCCAGTTCATCCAGTGCTATGTCGACGCCACCATCGCGTTACCGATTGTTTCTCAAGCATTGGCTGAAAGGCTCAACAAATCGCGTCACCGACGCCCGTGGGAAGGGATTTTTTCGCCACAATAAGCCAGACGGGTGCTGGACTCACCGTCAATGTTCAAGGGTAGATGACCGCTCTGGCGTAGAGTCAACCACACCCGCAGGTAGCGTTGCGAGGTGTCAATACCCGTTGCCGTACTCGCCGATCAGATCGATCTGCACATGGTGGACGGTAAAGCCCAGCTTCTCCTCAATGGCCTTGAGACACTTGCGCGTGATGCATTTATGGAGCTTCCGACCCATTTCATCGGGCACGTCGTGGATGGCACCGGTCTTTTGACAGTAAGTGTGGACGTGATTATGGACCAGCGCGTCGTACCGCACGGACCCGCCCTTGCCTGAAAGCTTCTTAGCCATGCCGACCTTGCAGAAAGCCTCAAGGGTGTTATATACCGTCGCCAAGCTGATCCCTTGCACGCGGCCCCCGACCTCGTGGAAAAGCTGCTCGGCGGTGGGGTGGGCGGTGCTGGAGGTGAGGCAGTCATAAACCGCCCGACGCTGCTGCGTACACCGCAGCCCCCGGCAGGCAAACAGGTCCTCTAGTTGGTCGGTGTGCTGCGTGATCATACATTGACTTCCTCTTAGACAGGAACCATGGAGAGCTGGACGTGATTTTCCATATCAGACTTTAGCAAGCCGTCCTCCGCCTGTCACCTGTCACGGTGAAGAATCCGCTCTTTTTTATTCTCGTGTAGATCCCGGTAAACTTGGGGCCCTGTGCCAACTAAAGAACGATCCTCCATGACGTACGCCCAATCCGGGGTGGATATCGAGGCCGGCGACCAATTCGTGTCCCGGATCAAGGGCCATGTGCGCAAAACTTTCGGCCCGCGCGTCCTGGGCCGGCACGGTGGGTTCGCCGGCTGCTTCCGCCTCGACTACAACGAAGCCCTCTTCAAACGCAACTACCACGACCCGGTCCTGGTCAGCTGCACCGACGGTGTGGGCACCAAGGTCAAGCTGGCGACCCAGCTAAAGATCTACGACACCCTCGGCCAAGACCTCGTGGCCATGAGCGTTAACGATCTGATCGTCCAGGGCGCCGAGCCGCTGTTTTTTCTCGACTACCTCGCGGTCCACAAGCTCGACCTGCAGATCGCTGAAGCGCTCGTCACCGGCGTCGCGGCGGCGTGTGTCGAATCCGGCTGCGCGTTGCTGGGCGGAGAGACCGCGGAGATGCCCGACGTCTACCCCCCGGGTGAATTCGACATGGCCGGGTTTGCTGTGGGGGTCTGCGAGCTGCACCGTATCATTGATGGGTCGCGTGTCCGCCCGGGGGACGTCATCCTCGGGATGGCCTCCTCCGGGGTGCACTCGAACGGCTATAGCCTGGTGCGGTCGATCGTGAAGCAGAAAAAACTAGACCTCCGCAAAACCTACCCGAAACTGGATCGCGACCGGCCCCTGGGTCAGGTGCTGCTGACCCCCACCCGCCTCTACGCCAAGGCGGTGGTGGGCATCCTGCGTCGGTACCAGGTCAAGCAGGTCGTCTCCGGGATGGCTCATATCACCGGCGGCGGGCTGCCGGGTAACGTCGTTCGGGTGTTGGGCCCCCACCTCAACGCCCGGATCAACCGCCGGTCGTGGCAGCCGCCCGCGGTGTTCGGGTTCTTACAGCGTCACGGTCACATCGATCGCGACGAGATGTTCCGCGTGTTCAACATGGGCATCGGGTACGTGATGATCGTTCGCCCGTTCTTTGCTGACTCGATCCTGACACACCTTCATCGCCTTGGACAAGACGCGGACGCGATCGGAAAAATCACCCCAGGAACCGGTCGAGTGATCTTGCGGTAAGCCTGGCACATGGGTCATATACCCCCTTCGGGAAGTTCACAATACCACGTCGGATACGCCGCGGACCCCAAGCGGTTCTCCATGCCCAAGGTGGCCGCGGCCCACGGCCAGCAGCTAGGCCACATCGGCTCGGGTACACCCATCCTGCTCATGACGATACAGATAGCCTTGGTCATGCACGCGGCGATGTATACGCATCGCGTATGAAAACACCGCGTCGGTGATGTGTCGGACACCGTAAATTGCCTTATCGCGTACAGGAGGCATGCCGTATTCCCATCCGGGATCGGTCTAACGACGTATTGGCCGCCTCTAGGTCCATCGTCTATGATGCCCGTCCGTGCAATGTTTATGGGTGCGGGGCGCAAGGCTGTCAGGCGGTTTGAGGCGACGCTTGATAGATTAGGCCGGTTCAATCCATGACCTCAAAAATAAGGATTCAGTGACGATGGTAAGACGTGCCAAGATCGCCGTCATCGGGGGCGGCAACGTTGGGGCTAGCTGCGCGGTGTGGGCGGCCAGCAAAGAGTTGGGCGATCTCGTGGTGGTCGACATCCCCGAGGCCGAGGACCGGGTCAAGGGCAGGATGCTCGACCTGGCCCAGTGCTCGCCGCTCGAGCGGTTCGACTGCCAGCTCGTGGGAACCGCTGACTACGCGCAGATCGCTGGGGCCGATGTGGTCGTGATCACCGCGGGGATCCCGCGCAAACCGGGGATGAGCCGTGACGACCTAATCGCCACCAATGTCAAGATCGTGCGCGAAGTCTGTGAGCAGATCGCCAAGCACGCGCCCGAGGCGATCGTGATCGTGGTCTCCAACCCGCTTGACGCGATGGTTTACACCGCTTGGAAAGCGACCGGGTTCCCGACGAACCGGATCGTCGGCCAGGCGGGGTGTCTGGATGTCGCCCGGTTCTGCACGTTCTTAGCGATGGAGCTGGGCGTGAGCGTGGAGGACATCACCACCCTCTTGCTGGGCGGGCACGGCGATGACATGGTCCCCCTGCCGCGTTATACCGCGGTCCACGGGGTGCCGATCACCCAGCTGCTGAGTCAAGAAAAAATCGACGCCTGTGTGGAGCGGGCCAAGGTCGGCGGTGGGGAGATCGTTAAGCTCATGGGTACCAGCGCCTATTACGCCCCGGCCAGCGGGACGATCCGCATGGTCGAAGCGATTGTTAGGGACAAGAAACGCATCATGCCGTGCGCCGCGTTCTGCGATAGCGAGTACAGCATCGGGGGGTTCTTCGTCGGGGTGCCCGCGGTGCTGGGAGCTGGCGGGGTCGAGCGGGTGATTGAGGTCGAACTCAACGACGAGGAACGAAACCTCCTCAACACGTCGGTCACCCATGTGAAGGAACTCACCGAGATCGTCCGAAAAATGTACCCCGATCTGGGGTGAAGGACGCATCAGCGGCTTTAGGCTTTGCCTCAAAGCCCCCCGGTGGGTGCCCACTCAGACACGTTACGGGCTTGTGATCTGTGTACAGGTGCAGGGCCAGCGCCCGTGGCCTTATTTCAGAATAGGCTCGCGATCACATGACGGGGTGATCCCGGATAACGTCTATAGGATCAAAGGCACGTTGATTTTTATTGACTCCTTGCAACCGCTCAAACGCTTGGGGCGTTAGCTCTAGCGATGCCTCACCGGAATATATACGCATCGCGTATCAAAATACCGCGTCGGTGACCCATCTGACCCCGGAAATGGTCGTGCCGCGTACAAGAGTCACGCCGTCATTTCATCCGGGATGGGTATAAAAAAGCACGGGCGTTCTCCTTCTCCTCCTGGAGTTCGAAGACGTACCCGTGCGTATTTATGTGAACCCATCGACGTCATAAATTTGAGTCCGACGGGGGTTGAAATCTAGTCTATAGTGATCAGCGGGTAATTAGCTTTCCACAGGGCGGTTGGTTCTAACCGCTCTAACACATCGCTAGAAAGGTCAGCGCAGTAAGGATAAAAATCTTCTTTCGTTTTGTGGTATGCCTAGAGCGTAGATGTAACAATAGCGTCATCTTTTTGATTCCCGAACAGGAATCTTTCAAAGATGGTGCCAGGAATATGGCAGCGACATGGGTCGTTCATAAACGTTTTAAATAAATAAAATTAAAGCTGTATAATCCTGGTTTTATTTCAATCTAAATGTCTTGGACGTCGCGAAATATCAACACGCCAGAGCTACATATGTTGTCCAAAATCTACATTTTATCAGCTTGGGTCTTTATTTGGATCTTGCTAATCTCGGCGGTCTCTGCTCAAACCCAGCGAGAGACAAAGCGAGAGACAAGTAGCTTGGCGACCATGGCCCCGTTGCTGGATTGGTCTGATGCGCTTCGTATCTACGATCAGGTCGAAGCATGGTCCCGTGCGGGTTCGGTCACGGCAGACGAACAGACACCGTCGTCCCTGCCTGTCGCAGATGCCACCGCATTGTGCGTGACGCTGAGATGGCGGGGCATGACATTGGCGAACGCGCAAGCTTCTATTTTTGATGATACGCCGGACCGTGCCCAGCCCAAGCCAGATCCAGCGCTTCGAAACGACCTTAAACCGTCGCAGCCGACTGACCTCATGACCCTCGCCGCTCGCGCGACCCGTATGGCGATCAACGAAGCGAACGACACGCTCATTACTTCCCACGACCGGGCCTTGCTCGAGGGGTACCGGGTCGCGGACGACCGATTGCCCTGCATCGAAGCGTTAACGCCTCCTATTCAGGTTGACCTCCAGATTGCTCATGCGTCAGGGGTGATTCACACAGCAGGAACCTCTCAAAAAGAGTCTTTTGTAGACCGCTACGCCCGCGGCTACCACGGCCTGCGGCTCGTATCGCCACCCACCCACCACCATGTACATGCCGATCAATCGTGGTCCTGGCCGGTTCACGCGCTGACCGCCAACCTCACACCCGCCAGCCAGCTCACCCAGATGTGCGCCAAGGTCGGGTTACCGACCATTGATTTAAGCCTAGCGATCTCGACGCCCGGCACCCGGATCGAACGCTTTGACGTGATCCACCTGGTACGCCCCGCCCCGGATCAGCCGGTGCTGCGGCTGATCCGGGGCAACCATCTCCTGCCGCCGGTGAGCCTCTCGGGTCGATCGGTCGACGCGGTTGGAGACCGCATCGCGGCCCATCTCGTCCGCCGTCTACGCAATGACGGCGAGCTAGCAGGGACCTACCTGCCCAGCGAAGACCGCTACGACCCCGCCGTTGCCCCGATCGAAGAAGCCGCTCTCGCCGCTTACGCTCTGGCCAAGCGAGCAGCCCACCTGGCCGAGACGTCGTCGCCCCAAGACCATGACACCGCGGCCGTCGTCCGCCGCCTCGTCGATCGTCTCATCGTCCGTCTCGATCGGTCTCAAACCGACCGGTCACCCCAGGCCGACGCGGCAACCCGCGCCCTGGTCCTGATGACCCTCGTGCAAGACCCCACCCTGGTCGATCTTCGAGACACCCGCGACAAGCTCATCCCTCAACTGCTCAAACTCCGCCGTGACGATGGTTCGTTCGCCGCGGTCACGACGCCCCACCTCGAGCCCTGGCCCCACCCGGTCCAGGCGTTGATCCTGGCTGCTTTGGCTTGTGCTCATGAGCAAACCCGTGACCCTGCGCTAGCCACCACTGTCACCGCGTCCGTCGACCGGCTGGCCACACAACTCGACACCAAAGACTGGATCGCAACGATACCCTGGTTGCCGTACGCCCAACTGATCATGGAACGTTCTATGGCACCCGATTCACCCGGTCGGCGGCGGCTCCATACGCTGCGCCGCCATCAATGGCCCGTTGCCTTAGCCGACCTCGATCGCCGTCAGATCACCTCGGCGCCCCGCTTCGGGCCAGCGGACGTCGTGGGAGGTATTGATCTGGCTTCATCTAGCGGTTCGCCGCCCGCCGCGGCAGATTGGCACACCACCCGTGCACTGGTTTTCATGGCTCTGGCGGCGCACCACCCGACCGCACGCCCCCCTGTCGTGGACGATCCAGCTTCACGGCCGATAACGAGGGCGACCGAGCGACTGCTCGACTGTGGCCTCGCCGCGAGGTTCATCGCCCAGCTGACGTTCGACGAGGTCAACCGCTTCTACCTTCGCAGCCACGCCGACGTGATCGGAGGCGTTCGTCTTAGCTTATGGGACAACCGCCTCACCGTCGCCGCTAGCGCCATGGCCTTGCTGGGGGTCACCGAGCTACAACACGCCCTGGCCGAGATCTCCCTTAAGGCACTCGAACCGGGTGAACGTTAAAAAGTGGTTTTATGTCCATTGAACGTCAACGGCGGTCGCCCTGCACCGGTAAGGATCGATTGCTTCCGAAGACGATCTCGTTACGGACAGCCTGCCCGCCCGCAGCTGGGGGGTTCAAGGACGAGATACCCTCCTCATCCTTCCCTCTACAGGGCAACCTAAACGTGAAGTGGAATGGATATACGTGTCGCGTATGAAAGTACCGCGTCAGGGAGGCACCGTTCCCTAACGATTTCCCGGCCACGTACGTGGGCCATGCCGTGTTTTTCCAGGGTCGGCCCGCCAACCGGTGCGTCAACCGATATGTCAAATGGAGCCGATCGGGATCGAACCGACAACCTCTACATTGCGAACGTAGCGCTCTCCCAATTGAGCTACGGCCCCGTTTACAGATTTATTTGTAATATATCGTTCCGATACGGCCCCAGCAATCGATCCATTGGCAGTTACCGATGGGTGGGACGCATCGGCGTTCGATGGTCAATCCGCTGACGGGAGGTCGCGTCGGGACCCGCTGGGGTTGGACCTGTATCGGGGCCAGACACGGGTCGGGTCTGATTGACCAATTTGTGGCATAACGATTAACCTAGTTTCGATAATCACTATCGGGTTCGCCTCGGAAACGGCGGGATGCCAAGGCGGACGGGGCGCCCTAGGGTGTGTGATGAAATCTTGAGGATCTCAAGCCCATGGTCATGAGGTGTTGTTCGAATCGTATTACGATTGGTCCCGGGAATGGTCGTGCGGTGTACAAGAATTATGCCGCCATCTCGTCCGGGATGCGTTCGCCTCGATCGTAGGAAAGACCATGGGATGCGTTTGGGCTGGTGTGACCACGAAACGAAAATCGTCTGGTCTGGGGTGCCCGGGGAACAGGGTTTGTCTTCCCGAGTCATGAAGCGTCGGCTGGCGTGCCATCGGGCCGACTCGGGAAAGGAGTCATCATGACACGGTATCTAGGCAGCTGGGGGATCGAAGTCGGGGCCAATGCGATCAAAGCGATCCGGCTGATGCGACACGGCACGGGGGTGGTCGTGACGGACTATACGGTCATACCGTTCAAGAAGGTCTTAAGCACCCCGGATCTTAAAGTAGACGAAGCGATCCAAGCGAGCCTCGATAAATTCCTCGCAAAATATGACGTCCAGAAAGATATCGTGATGGTGTCGGTGCCGGGGAACGTCGCTTTTGCGAAGTTCGCCAAGCTGCCGCCGGTCGAGCCTAAGAAGATCCCCGATATCGTCCAGTTCGAGGCGGTCCAGCAGATCCCGTTCCCGATTGAGCAGGTGGAATGGGACTATCAGGTCTTTTCTCAAGCCGATTCACCCGACGTCGAGCTGGGGATCTTCGCGATCACCAAAGAACGGGTACTCCGCGTTTTGAGCAACTACCAGGCCGTCGGGTTGCAGGTCGATGGGCTGACGCTCTCGGCCCTGGCGGTGTACAACGCCATGGCGTACGACCTGCAGCTGGGCAATGATTCCTCCGGGATGATGCTGCTCGACATCGGTACGACCTGCACGGATGTGATCATCGTCGAGGGGGGCAATCTTTGGCTGCGCACCTTTCAGATCGGAGGCAACAACTTCACCGAGGCCCTGATCCGGTCATTCAAACTCAGTTTCAACAAAGCCGAGAAACTCAAGCGAGAGGCCGGCACAAGCAAATATACCCGTCAGATCTTTCAGGCGATGCGGCCCGTATTCGCGGACCTGGTTCAGGAGCTGCAAAAAACCCTCGGGTTCTATATGTCGATGAATCGCGACGCGCACGTCAACCGTCTGATCGGCATGGGCTCGACGTTCCGGCTGCCGGGCCTCCAGAAATTTCTCAAACAGCAGCTGCAGATGGAGGTGGTCCGCCTCGACGGGTTTAAGCGGGTCAGCGCCGAAGGCAAGCAGGCGGCGGATTTTGTCGACCGGTCCTTGAACCTCGTCACCGCTTACGGGTTAGCGCTTCAGGGGTTGGGACTCGAGACGGTCAGCGCGAACATCCTCCCGTCGCACATCCTTAAAAAGAGGCTTTGGAAGGCCAAGCAGCCATGGGTCGCCGCCGCGGCAGCGGTCATGGTTGCGGCGACGGTCGGCGCGGGCGCTAGGCTAGCGGTGACACGTACCCACTACGAAGCGGAGCTCCAAGAAAGCGACCCGAAGATCGAATCGGTGATCAGCCAAGCCGAAGCTTACAAGGAAAAATGGGATCAGGTCGAAGGCCGATCCGATCCCAGGCCACAGATCGAGAACCTGCGTCGCCTGCTCGATTATCGGGAGGTCTGGCCCCTGCTGTTATCGGACATCAGCCAGGCCATCGCCGCGATCAATCCGCAGCCGCCGCTTCTGGACACGGATTATACGGCCATCAAAGCGATCCCCCGCGACCAGCGACGCCGGATTTATATCGAATCCATCTCCGCTGCATACCAGTTTTCCCCCCCCGGATCCAAGACCGCCCCAGAAGCGGACCGGGCTTGGGGGGCCCAGGACACGCCGCCATCTTTCTTAATCACCGTCAAAGGGACCACCCCTTACCGTGACGCGACCAGTTTATTCCGGCAGGGGTTTATCAAGTGGCTCCAAGACCATCGTGAGCGTGACGACCGCCCTTACCGGTTCATGATCTCCGACCAGGCCCTGAGAAACGTCAAAAAAATCACGGTGTCGGCCAACGAGGTGTCCGATAGGGCCGGCGTTTCTCGTCCCTCGACTTTCTCGAGGGGGTCGATGGCGGGCCGACCCGGGATGATCCACCGAGGCCCCGAACCGACGGATTCGCTCAACGACGCGCTGCCGACTCACCCTCTCGCCGACGAGCCGAAAACCAACGACTGGCAGTTCGAAGTCACCTGGACCGTGCAGCTGATTCCGCCAGAAAAGGCCCGCCAAGCCGAGGAGGCATCTTTGGCGATGCCGACCCCACCGACCCTGCACATACCAACCACAGCTCATGGTCCCGGCGATCCGATCGGGCCACCGACTGATCCCCAGAACAAGGAGGTCCCCAACAGCTCATGAAATCTCTGCTTCCTTGGGCAAAGTCTAACCCGATCACGGTGGGCTCGGCGGTCTTGGTCGTCGGGTCGGTCATCGTGCTGATGTGGATCAGCTCCCGCGGTCGCGCTTTCCTCCATCAAGTCGGTGAGCGGGAACAAAAAGCGCGTCAGATCCGCACCCTCATGCAGACTTCGGCGAAGGTCCCGCCTCTCAAACCCAACGACCCGGACCAGGAATTCTCGATCGCGATCAATCAGGCCGCCATCGATGAGCTGACCCAGGTCTACAGCCAGATGAACGAGCAGTACGCGCAGATCCGCCAGCTGGCGGTCGAGTTCAATCAGCGCGGCCACGAACCGATGCTCGATGGCTTGTTCCCTGAGCCGATTGTCGGCAAGCCGCATGACGCCAAACAGGCGTACCTACAAGCCTTCGTGAATATGCTGGGCCCCTTCGACCCTGATGCTGCCTACCCTACGCTCAATGCCTCGATGCCCCCGACACGCGGCGAAATGATGCGGGTCGCCGCAAGGGCCGAACAGAAGTTCCTCAACACCCGGACCTTCCCGCCCAAGCAATCGGTCCGTGAACTCGACGAACAACAGCTCGTCGATCTCAAACGGTTCAAGATGAGCAGGCTCATGAAGATGCTCGAGCAGCATTCGACCACTCTCCACGTCTACGCCCAGACCGACCTCGACGCGCCCGATTTCCCATTCGACGTCAACCCGTGGAGCAGGATGGGCGATATCCCCACGGCGGATCAGCTATGGTGGGGCCAGATCGGATTATGGATCCAGCGTGATCTCACCGAGGCAATCGCGACAGCCAATCGTGTTAGCGATCCTCAGGCCAATGTCATCCATGCGGCGGTCAAACGGCTGATAAAAGTCGAGATCGTTCCTGGTTATGTGGGGCTTGCCGGGGCCCTAGGGGGGATGACGTCGAAGACCGACGGCCACCCACGGTCGAGTGTTCAGAAAAACGCCTCCTCTCCCGTTACCCCTACCGACGCCAGCCGTAGGATCCCTGACAACTTCGTTCTTTCACCCACGGGCCGTTTTAGCAACGCGCTTTACGATGTGGTGCACGTTTGGCTGACGGTGGATATCGACACCGCGAGGATCCCCGTCTTTATCGACTTGCTGCGGGAGGTCAATTTCATGACGGTCCTCAATGTCGAGCTTTCAGACGTCGACGAATACGACCTGCTCGAGAAGGGGTATCTTTATGGGACCGATGACGCGGTCCGCCTCAAGGCGTTGATCGAAACCGTTTGGCTGCGGGAGTGGACAGCCCCTTTTATGCCCCAGACCGTCCGTCGCGACCTGGGGCTGACGCCGGAAGAAGACAGCGGTTGAGATTCGAAACACCCAAGGCTGCCCGAATCAACGAAACAGTAACCTGATCGGATACAGGACGACCATCCCCTGATGGAACCATCATGAAGCTCAAGAACGTCAATTTCTTCGAACGCCACATAGAAAAGATTATCCTGGGGGTGGGTGGCCTGTACGCGGTGATCGTTCTGTGGGGTTACATCTTGAGCCAGCCTTATACCGTGTCGGTCGGGGCGCGCCACCTGTCGCCGAACCAGGTCGAGCAGCGGGTGCTGTCCGAAGCCGATCGGCTCCAACGCTTGATCCAATCCGGCGCCCCAAGCCCGATCCAATGCCCGCAGCTGGGATCGGCGTATTCGCAGAATTTCCGTTCTCGCTTAGAGCAGCCGATCTCCAGGGTCGCGATGGTCCCGCTGGGCGGCGGTTTAGGGCAGGTCGTACGATCGTTCTCTCCCGAAGGCAGCCTCGTCGGCACTCCGCCGTCGCCCCCCGCGGTCGCGGAGATACAAACCGATGTCGGCACCGCGGTCCTCGCCGCCCAAGGTGAGCTGATCTCCACGTTGGGCGAACCGGCCGCTCAAGGGTATGCCCAGTTGGTGGCCCGCCGCCCGCCGCGGGACTTCCGCTATGTGGTGGTGACGGCGCAGTATGATATGAACCAGTGGCTGCGGCAGCTTCAAGAGAGTCAGATACCCGCTAACTGGTGGCATGAAACGCTAGCGTTTTCTGATGTGATCCTTCAGCGGCAGGCTTATGACCCGGTTTCCCAAGAAGAAGGACCGATCGAGACCGTGGCGCCGCTGCCGGGCGCCACATCGTTCCGCAGCCAACCCGCGCGTTGGTCCACGGAGACGGCCACCCAAGCCGTGAAGCAGATCCATCAACTCCAGGAACAGATCCTGCGCCCCTCCTTACCGCCGTTGACCTCCGGGACGTCGTGGATCAAGGCCCCATCGCCAACAGACGCGTCCCCCGAAGAAGACCTAGCTACATCCGTTGTCTCGCTTGAATCGGTCGCCCAGCCGCCACCGCTCACCCCGGTCACGGTGTCGGCTTATGACCTGACCATCCGGCCCGGCGTCACGTATCGATATCGGCTGATGATCGCCGTGCTTAATCCGCAATTCCAACGTGAGAAAAGCCGATTGCGGCAGCCCGATTACTCGGATCAACTGGCGTTGCTATCTCAGCCCAGCCCCTGGAGTGATCCCGTGAAGGTCGAACCCGATCGCCGGTTTTTCGTGATTAGTGGATCGACCCGTCCCGCTGAAGCGACCGTAGAGGTCTGGAAACTCTTCAACGGGATGATGCGGGTTCGAGAGTTTCACGTACGGCCGGGCGACCTCATCGGGGCGCCGGTCCAGATCCCCGTTGAGGATCAAATGTTCGATGTTGACATGAGCCTGAATGTCATCGTGATCGATCTGACGGAAGACACTCAAACCCTCGCAGCCGGCCAGGCCCCGGGCAACCAGGCCAGTGCGATGACCATGTTGTTTTTTGATCAGAATGCGCAGCGTCTCGCTGACCGAAAAGTCGATGATGATCGCCAGTCACCGATCCGCCATAGACTCAAGGACGAGCTGATGAGCCCGTAGAACATGATGGTCGCTGCTTATCCGCGATCGGCGTGGGTCTTACGGCAAGCCGTGACGCCACGTAGATACTCCTAACATGCCCATGGCCGTTTGCGACGGATGTCGATGAGATGCCAGATGCCTGTCCATGCGCTTACGAGGGCTCTGCCTTGGCTTTCATATTACGAAGCGTGATATGGAAGTAGATAAAGTAGCTCAGCAGGGCAACACCTGCGCACGCGGAGCCGATGGCCATGAAAAGATACCGCCCAGCGCCAAACACGGTGTATTGACGGAACGCGTACCACGAGAACCCGACAAAGAAAACAATCGCCGCGGCGATCAGCACCCGATGGAAGTGATACAGAGCCATAGCAACCCTTTGGCAACCCCTCCCATTTTGATTCTGAGGGCTATCGGTGAACATCCCTTCGGGTCACGTCGTCCCTCGTGCTTGATCACGTTTGAGTTTTGAGCGGGCTACCTAACGAAGAGCAGGTTCTTCATCGGCTGGGGGTGTGAACACAAAAACCCGCTGCCTGGTGGTCACGGCCCGCTGAGCGGCCTACCTGAAAAAGCGAATGGACACGGCACACGTTGTAAACTCTCATCCGGCGCGGGTGTCCACCTAGGCGGGGCACGCGGTGTGGAAAACGGGCCAGGTATATACACATCGCGTATCAGAATACCGCGTCGGTTACGCGCCGGACCCCGAAAAATTACTTGCCGTGTATGCAAATCGTGCCGCAAGTTCATCTGGGGGGTCTATTATCAGTGGCTGCACCGCTGTCAGGATTAGAACAACGTATAGATAAACGGAGCTGCTGCGGTACCACCAAGCACCACCAATGCGCCGACGAGGAGCATGACAAGGATGATTGGAGTTAGCCACCATTTCTTGTTGTACTTGAGAAAATCAACAAACTCACTGATCAATCCACCACGTCCGGCCTGAGCCGCGGATTCGAATTCATTGACTTGTTGTTGGTCCGACATAGCATACTCCTGAGTTTATATATACCCATCCCAGGTAAATTTGCGGGGTGTATCGGGTATGCGGCTCGATTATTTTCGGGGCAACGGGATTATCGATGCGGTACCTGTATACCCGATACGTCTCTTCTCATCTCCCCCAGTAAGGCGACCTCCATGAAAATAGCTTACCGTTCTCGCCCATGACAGAAAAAAGTATATCACACGAAATAAGGGCCCGGCGGCGGCGTGATAAAAAAATAATCCATTGGACCCAAGTTACGTTGACTGATCCGTAAATCTTTCATAACGGGTCGGCGTTAGAAGCCGGATCCGTTAGATCGGTTATGAGTCTATCGGGTTGCTCGGCCAAGGGTTGGCCTGTGGGGCCGCCACAAACCTCCCCATCGTGATAACCGATACGATCCAGGCAGTTTAATTATCTCTATATCTGGGTGAATACACGGTGTGACGGGTGTCTGCAGTCCGCCAATCGGACCCGCATCCGTATCGCCGGACGCAGCCCGTCGATTAAACTTCCCTCCATGACCCGCCGCCCTTTTTTTGTCGGTCACGCCGCTGTGGTCAGCTCGCTGACCTTTCTATCCCGGTTGCTGGGCCTGGTGCGTGATGCGGTGATCGCGGCCTGCTTCGGGATGAACGCGGTGACCGATGCGTTCTGGATCGGGTTTGTGGTCCCGAACCTGTTCCGCCGGCTGTTCGGCGAAGGCGCCCTGACCGCGGCGTTTATCCCGGTCTATTCGGAATTGTTGGATCAGGACCGGGTTCTGGCAAGGCGGTTCGTGTGGATGGGGGTATCGTTGCTGGTGGTGGTGCTGGCGACAGTGACCCTGTTGGGGGAATGGCTGCTCGCCGGGTTGCTCTACTATGAGGTCGGGGGACAAGATTCGAGCATGGCGATCCGGTTGACGATGTTCATGCTCCCATACGCGCCGATGATATGCGCCGTGGCGCTGCTGGGAGGGGTCTTGCAGGTGCATCACCGGTTTGGACCGCCCGCGGCGGCACCGGTGGTTCTGAACCTGGCGGTGATCGCGTCGTCGATTTTCGCGGTCACGGGATATGGGCAGCAGGATCAACCCCGATCAGCGATCTGGATTGTCGCTGGGGGCGTGCTCGTCGCGGGGGTACTGCAGCTGGCGTGGATCGTGGTCGTCACGGCGCGTCAAGTGCCGGTGACGATGCGGTTTGCCGGGACGATCGGTCCGTTGCGGTCGGTGGTCGCAACCATGGGCCCGATGGCGCTGGGGCTGGCGGTGTTCCAGATCAATACCCTGCTCGACAGCCTGCTGGCGTGGGGGTTATCCGCCAAAGACGGCGGTGAACAGGCCTTTGTGCTTGGGGGGTGCTGGATCGAATACCCGATGCGGGCCGGAGCGGTGACGGGGTTGCAGTTCGCCCAGCGCTTATACCAGTTCCCGCTGGGAGTGTTCGGGATCGCGATCGCCACGGCGATCTTCCCGGCGCTGAGCCGAGCGGCGGCGGGGATGACCTTAAACCGCCACACAGGCGATCCTCCACACAGCTCCGAGGAAGACCCCGTTTTCGGTGATATCCTCCGTCAGGGGTTGCGGTTGACGGTGTTTATCGGGCTGCCCGCTAGCGTAGGGCTGATCCTGGTGCGGGTCCCGATGGCGAGGCTGATCTTTGAGCGGTACGAGTTCTCTACGCAAGATGCCCAGCGGGTCTCGGTCATCCTCGCGGGGTATGCCTCAGCGGTGTGGGCGTATTCGCTTACCCATGTGGTGACGCGTGCGTTTCACGCGGTCAAAGACGCAACCACCCCGTTGAGGATCAGCTTATGGATGGTCGGGGCCAACTTCCTGTTGAACCTGACTCTGGTGTGGCCGTTGGGGGCGGCGGGGTTGGCGTGGTCGACCGCGATCTGCGCGATGGCGCAGGTCGTAGCGTTGCTGATCGCCGCAAGAAGGCTCGTGGCCGTTCCGATCGACGCGGGTGTCTGGAGAAGCTGGCGGCAGTCGCTTGGGTTGACCTTGCTTATGGCGGCGATCCTTTGGCCGATCGCAGTGGTATTTGACGCTCATCAGTTATCACGAACCGCGTGTGTCGGGTTGTTGGTGGGGATGGTCCTGCTGGGAGTCACGGTGGTCTTTGGCATGGCCAGATTCTTTAGCGCCGAGGAGCTGAGGTGGTTGACGCAACGAAAAGTAAGCTAGAATCCGCAGTCCTATGGGAATCAATGAAGACGAGCATTTCATGTCGCTTGCTGTCGAGGCGTGTCGGCGAGGGATCGAGACGGGCCAATCACCGTTCGGGTCGTGCATCGTCCGCCACGGGCAGGTGATCGCTTGTGAGCACAACCGGGTGTGGCTGACCACCGATGCTACGGCCCACGCGGAAGTCACCGCGATCCGGGTCGCCTGCCACGTTCTGGGGACGATCGATCTCTCCGAGTGTGTGATCTACACGACCACCGAACCGTGCCCGATGTGTTTTAGCGCGATCCACTGGGCACGGATCCCGAGGATGGTCTACGGCACGAGCATCGCCGACGCCAAGAGCTACGGGTTTAACGAGCTGGGGATCCCGGCCAAGAAGATGAACGAACTCAACGGCATGTTGATGCAGGTCGTCGGGGGCTGCATGTACGAGCCATGCCTAGAGCTATTCGACTTATGGCAGAGCCGCGAAGACCACCGGGCGTATTGACCGGCCTCGGATCAAACCTGGATCAGCCTTTGATCTGCTTAATCCAATTGGCCAACGCTGACTGAGACATGCAGTTGATCACGTCTTTTTTGGTTGCCTCGGCGCGGCGAGCGGTGAGCACGCCATACCACAACTGCCCCAGGTCGGCGGGGCCGTGAGCGTCGGTGTTGATGGCCAGCATTACACCGGCGTCAATCGCGGCACGGGCGTGGGTGTCGCGCAGGTCTAATCGCCAGCTGTTGGCGTTGATCTCTAACGCGATGCCGCGCTTCGCGGCGGCGGCGATGACCTTCTTCATGTCGGGGTTAAGACCTTCACGGCGGTTAATCAGCCGGCCGGTGGGGTGACCGAGGATGGTGATGTACCGGTTATCGATCGCTTTGAGCAGGCGCTTCGTCGCCGTGGCGGGGTCCTGGGTCAGGGCGTTGTGCGGTGAGGCGACCACAACGTCGAGCTGCCTCAGCAGGCTGTCGGGGTAGTCTAGGCTACCGTCGGCGAGGATGTCCACCTCGCTGCCAGCCAGCACGGTGATGGTCCCGGCCAGCTTCTTGGCCACCGCGTGGACGTCGGTGATGTGCTGTTCAAGGCGTTGGGGGGATAGGCCGTTGGCGATCGGCTGGCTCTGGGAATGATCGGTGATCGCGACGGTGTGGAACCCGCGCTCAGCGGCGGTGATCGCCAGGTCTCGGATCGACCACTTCCCATCGCTGGCGGTGGTGTGGGCGTGCAGCTCGGCGTTGATATCGGAAAGCTCGATCAGCTCGGGCAGCTGGTTCTTCTGGGCGAGGGTTAGCTCGCCACGGTCTTCGCGCAGCTCCGGGGGGATCCAGGCTAGACCTAAAGCCTTAAATACGTCTTGCTCGGTGCGCCCAGCGATCATTTTTTCATTCTCGTACAACCCGTACTCATTGAGCCGCCGTCCTTGATCGATCGCGCGTTGCCGCATCGCGACGTTGTGGTCTTTAGACCCGGTGAAGTACAGCAACGCGGCCCCGAAACTTTCCGGGGCGACGATGCGAAGATCGACCTGCATCCCGCTGGCCTGCGGGACCGAAGTGCGCACGGAGGTTTTGGTCGGGCCGTGGGCGATCACGTCGCTGACCGGCTCTAGTTGCACGAACGCATCGCTGACTTTCTTGGCCAGATCGGGTTGATCCGGAGATACCGCCACGACCAGGTCGATGTCCCCGATGGTTTCTTTCCCGCGTCGCAGGCTACCAGCGTAGGCGACTTCGGTGACCCCTTCCATCGCCCGCAGCGCCGAGACGAACCACATCGCCAATGGCATCGCCTGGCCGATCCGGCTTCGCCCTTGAGCGGACTGGGCGAAGCTGAGGCTCTTGCGGATATTCTCAAGTTTCTTTTTACCCAATCCGGGCAGCGCGGCTAATGAATCGTCCTTGAGCTTTTCACGCAGATTATCGAGGCTTTCGATCCCCGCCTCTTTCCACATCATCGCCACAGTCTTGGGCCCCAACCCGGAGATATCCAGCAACGCCAGCAGGCCGGGAGGGATTTTTTCTAGCAGCTCGTCGTGTTCCTTGAGTTTGCCGGTGGTGAGGAACTCAGCGATGCGCTGAGCGGTGCCCTTGCCGATCCCCTCGATCTGGGTGAGTTTATCGGTATCACCGCCGACCGAGGCCAGGTCATCGGTTAATTCCCCGACAACACGGGCGGCACGGTTGAAGGCGTTGACCCGGAAACCGTCGCCCCCGAGGATCTCGGTCACCGCGGCCATACGCCGGAAGAGGGTTGCGAGCTGGGTATTGATTTGGCCCATGGGTCTAGATCGATAATTTCATCGGTCCGCTCAATATCCCCCCTACGCGATAGGGTAAGCTGGACGTGGGTGATGCGGAGTCCACCATTGATGGACCGCCGCACCAAGCCTCCATCAAGCACCATATGGCAGCTCATCGGCACCGTGGCGATCGGTTTCAGCCGTGCCTGCGTGCTCGCCCGCGCTCGTGCGGTTTTGCTGCCGTCCCCAGTTCTGCATCTGATCGTCCGTCGCGACCACACCCATCGGGAAGCTCGGGGCTCAAGCGGGAGCTGGCCGTCTTCCGCAGCTTTCGGACGTGAGGCAAGCCTCATTGCCGGCCTCAGTATACGCCAATACCCCCTGATGTCTCATCACGCGACCATTTTCAGGTAGACCGAACCTTCCCTCGGATCGCGAGCGCTGAAGCCTTGTCGGCGGTGGTTCGCCGAACTGTTCAAGCGTGAGACCGTTCGCCTCGTAACCCACGAGGGCTACACGTTCAAAGCCGTGACTCAAGCCGTCGGCTAAGATGCTCGGTGGAGGGAGACTACGGGCTATTGTTGTCGATTGATGGCTGAGGAACTCGACATATGTTTAACGATCATCTGTATAGGCGATGCTGCTGGTGGTTTAGATCTATCCTGACGGTGCCGTTGCTGCTTGGATCGATACTCATCACGATCGGCTGTGGGGATTCTGAGATCGAAGAGCACCACGTCCCTAAGGGTGTGGAACGAATCGCGAGGCCGTCTCCAGTGGATCGTAATCCTGTTACGGACCCTGGGCAGAACGACCCTTCAGGGGACGTAAGACCCGTTACGGACCTTGAGCCGTGGGACGTCCCGGATCGGTGGAGGCGGGTGCCCGGGCAGCGCCCGATGCGCGTGGCGACGTTCGAGATCCCTCTGGAACATGAAACAGTTGAGGTGGCGGTGACCCGGTTTCCCGGGGACGTGGGCGGGGTGCTGGCCAATGTGAACCGTTGGCGCGGCCAGATGGGGTTGCCGGCGATCGGTGAGGGTGACCTCCCGGCTGTGGTGACCCGGTTCGCTTCGTCTGGGTTCGATGGATACGCGATCCGAGTTCGTGGTCAGACCCAGCACATGCTGGCTGCGGGGGTGTACGAAGCGTCGAAGGACCGGACTTGGTTCGTGCGTGTGACCACCCGTCCTGAGCTGGCGGATCAAGTCGAGGGCGAGGTGTTCGGGTTTGCACGCTCGATCGCTGGTCTTGCCACCCAGGAGCTGCCGTGAGAAACCGGGTGTGGGAGGCACTGGCGTCTCTGCGGTTCACCGTCGCGCTGCTCGTGGCGTCGATGGTGCTGATTTTTGTCGGGACCCTTGCGCAAACTCGACTGGGGGTATGGCAGGCGGTCGATGCCTATTTCCGCAGTTTGATCGCGTGGGTGGATCCAGCCCTTTTCATCCCGGGCATTCACGGGGGTGATTCGTTGGGGGGGATGCACATCCCTATCCCCGGCGGTGGGGCGATCGCCGCGATGATGATGGTGAACCTGATCGCGGCCCATGTCGCCCGGTTTCGGGCGACGCTGCGCCGGGTGGGCGTGTTGGTGTTGCACGGGGGGGTGATTGTTTTACTGGCCGGTGAATTCGTGACCGGTCTCATGAGCGATGAGGGCTTGATGTCGATCGATGAGGGGCAAAGCGCTTCGTTTATCGAGGACGTGCGCGAAGCGGAGCTTGTGGTTATCGACCCGACCGATGCCCAGCAGGATCGTGTCATTACGGTTCCGGCGTCGCTGCTGGTTCGGGCAGCGGCGGGTGGGGGGACCCTCTCTGATCCACGTTTGCCTTTTGAGGTGGAGGTGGATCGCTGGGTGCCGAACGCCGTGTTGCTAAAAGCCCGCGGTGAAGAGACCCCGGCGACGTCGGGCGTGGGGCTAGAGGCTCGGGCTGAGGAGCGGCCTCGTGTCCGCGGGGTCGACGGTGGAGAAACAGATACCCCCGCGGCTTACGTGACCCTCCACCGCGATGGGGACACGCTGGGGACGTGGCTGGTCTCCGCAGCGTTGCGGGACGCGCAACCGGTCCGGTTAGACGGTGTGGATTTCGGGCTGGCTCTGCGGTACCGGCGGGCCTACCTGCCTTATACGCTGCACCTTAAAGATTTCCGCCACGACAAGTTTGTCGGCACGACGATCGCGAAGAACTTTTCGAGTGATATCCGGTTGGTGGATCCAGCCCGCGGCACGGATCGCGACGTGCGGATCTGGATGAACCACCCGCTGCGGTATCAAGGGCGGACGTTCTACCAAGCGTCTTACAAGCCGGACGGCAGCGGGACGGTGCTACAGGTCGTGCGGAATCCGGGGTGGCTGTTGCCTTATCTGGCCTGCGTGCTCGTCGGGGGTGGGATGGCGCTGCACTTCGGGCAGACACTCATGCGTTTCTTGCGTGGGCGCGGTCGTCGACAACAGGGCCTCAATGAAGCCCGTTTGGGTGGTCTGGATGAGGAGGCTGTCGATCAAGGGTCAACACCGATGATTCGTTTGTGGCCGTGGGCCGTTGGGATCGCAGGGGTGTTGATCGCGGTCAGCGGGCTGTTCCGTTCACCGGCAACGGGTAATTTTGATACACGCTTGCTCGCTGAGATCCCGGTATCGGCGGGGGGTCGGATCAAGCCGTTAGACACGGCCGCGCGGAACCTGCTGATGGTGGCCGGCGGGCGACAGCGGGTCCGCACCGATGACGGCACGGTGGAGGCGACGCCGTTCTTGCTTGACCTCATCACGCGTCCAGACCGGGTTCGTGACCTGCCGGTGGTACGGGTGGATCATCCCGATGTGTTGGCGTTGTTGGGCCTCAAACCGGGCGAAGGCGGGCGGATCGCGTTATCCGCCATCGAGCCTTATTGGGATCATGTGGTGGCGCAGGCCGAACGCGCGTCGGGCGTGCCACGATCGGCCCGGGACGGCTTTCAGAGGGCGGTATTAGAGCTACATCATCGGGTCAACACGATCTTAGCCCACGCGCAACTCAGAGAGCCGTACATGATCCCACCGCTGAGCGAGCACGGATCGTGGAAGCCCTTTCATGAGGTGTTCATGGACGGCCGCGTGTCCGGTGAGATCCATCCGAGTGTGGCCTACATCACAACCATGATGACGGCCGCACACGAAGGGGACGGCGATGGGCTCACCCGATCCGCCGGGGCATATACGGATCTGCTTGAACACTCCATGCCGGGGGTGATGCAGAGGATGCGTTTAGAGGTGCTGTTCAACCGCGCGTCACTGTTCACAAAGACGATCGCGGTTTACCTGCTGTCGCTGCTCGTCGTCTGTGTTTCTTTTGTTCTAAGGGTTCGTTCAGAGGGCTTGGCTGAGAAGCTGCGTACCGGTGGGTTCGCGTTGCTGGTTGCGGCGGTGATGGTCCATACCGTGGCGATCGCGATCCGGGTCTACCTTCAGGGCCGCCCCCCGGTGACCAATCTCTATTCATCCGCCATCTTTGTCGGCTGGGCGGCGGCTGTGGCGGGGATCTTTCTTGAGCGGCTTTATCCATTGGGGGTGGCGATCTTTGGGGCGTCGGTGATCGGTTGCGGGACGTTGATCGTCGCCCACAACCTCGGCAACGACGGCGACACCATGCAGATGATGCAGGCGGTGCTCGACAGCAACTTCTGGCTCTCGACGCACGTGATCACCATTACACTCGGGTACTCGGCGACTTTCTTGGCCGGGGTGATGGGGTGCGTGTACCTCTTGGGACGTGCGTTGACCCGATCGATGACGCCCCAGCGAGAACGGGCTTTGGCAACGATGATCTACGGCGTCGTCTGCTTTGCGATGCTGCTAAGTTTTGTCGGCACGATGCTCGGGGGCATCTGGGCGGACCAGTCGTGGGGTCGGTTTTGGGGCTGGGACCCGAAGGAGAACGGCGCGGCCTTGGTGGTGTTGATCAACGCCATTATCCTACACGCCCGATGGGGTGGGATGGTGCGAGTGCGGGGTATGGCTGCGCTGGCGGTCGTGGGGAACATCGTCACCGCGTGGAGCTGGTTCGGCACCAACATGCTAGGCGTCGGTTTGCACGCCTACGGCTTCATCGACGCGGCGGTCGTTTGGCTGGGGCTGTTTGTCTTGAGCCAGATCGCCATCGTGGTGATCGGTACGTGCCTTGATCGTCGACACACTTCGACAACCACACGTTGACATTTAAAGATAATCAGGTAAGTTGATCGCCTACACTTTGCCTTTCTCGATACGGATCGCATTGGTGTATGGGTTATCAGGGGTCATCGTTGCCCATGCGAAGCACGACGGGTGTACCGAACAAAAAATTAGACACCAGCGGCGCCAAGGCCGAGGCGTTAGCAGCGGGCCGTACCGGTTGGGTGGTTCGTGTGCTGGCGCTGGGGGTCGCGGCGGTCCTCGGGGTGCTGGGGGGGGTTGGGGCGTTCACCTTTGGATACGGGGATGGCACAGCCTATCTGACGAACAACCCGGCGTCCTGCGCGAACTGCCACGTGATGCAGGATCACTACGATAGCTGGGTCAAGTCGAGCCACAAGGACGTGGCGACTTGCAACGATTGCCACCTGCCCCACGATTTCCTCGGCAAGTGGGTCACGAAAGCGGATAACGGTTTCTTCCATTCGCTGGCCTTCACCACCAACGATTTTCACGAGCCGATCCAGATCAAGCCACGCAATCGTCGCGTGACCCAGAACGCGTGCCTGCATTGCCACGGGGATTTCGTCCATGAGATGCGACCCGCCAAGCACGGGGGCGAGATGCAGCTGTGCGTTCATTGCCACCGTGACGTCGGCCACGCCGGCCGTCGGTAGATCATGAATAGAGAGTGATCATGAAACAGTTCCGCCACAATCGATCTGTTGCCAGGGCGCGACGCCGCGATACACAGCCGGGCCGTGTGTTGCTCCTGTCGCTGGTATTTCTCGTTGCCGTCGTCGGCACCCTGCTCGTCACATGGGTGCTGGTGACGATGTTCGGGCACAAACAAGAAGCGCGCCAACCTTTTGTGCGTCTGGCGGAAGTCGACGAGATCACGACCGACCCGCAACCGTGGGGTCAGAACTGGCCCCGACAGTTCGATGGGTGGAAATCGACCGCGGGCGATGAGTTCTACGGCGGCAGCAGTGCTTTGACTCAGAGCAAGCTCGAGACCAGCCCGTGGCTCAAACGGTTGTACGCCGGGTACGCCTTTAGCATCGATTACCGTGAGGCCCGTGGCCACGCGTACATGCTTTACGACCAGGGGGTCACCGAGCGGGTCACCAAGAAGCCCCAGGCGGGCGCCTGCCTCCACTGCCACGCCTCCACGACCGTGTTGTACCGCCGTGTCGGCCTCGAGGCGATGGGCGAAGAGGTCACCGACGAAAAACTGGCAGCCGGTTTCAACATGCCGGCGGTGACCCGAGGCTTTGAAGAGTTAAGCCGCAAGCCTTACCACGAGGTCCTGGCCATGCTCTACGCCACGCCCGACGGCACGCCCGACGAAAACGAACCCGTGTTCCCCCAAGCCCCCACGGGTGGATTCACCGGCGAATACGCGGGCGAAGAACTCCCCGACGGCCACGGGATGGTGGGTGAGGCCCACCCGGTAACCTGCATCGACTGCCACGACCCCGACACGATGGAGATCCGCGTCACGCGTCCCGGGTTCGTGGCTGGGATCGCTGCGCTGGCCGAGGGAGACGGCGACGCCTCACACCTGCCGAGCATCGAGCAATGGCGGCGGGGCGACCGCGGTGAGCCGTATGACCCCAACGAGCTAGCCACTCGACAAGAGATGCGGTCGTTCGTCTGCGGGCAGTGCCACGTCGAGTACTACTGCGCCAACAAGGCGACGCTCACCTTTCCTTGGGGCCACGGGCTTAAGATGGAAGAACTCGAGCAGGTCTGGGACGAGATGACCTTCCCCGACGGCTCACCGTTTTACGACTACGCCCACGGCGAGACCGGGGCAGAGGTGCTCAAGGTCCAACACCCCGAGTTCGAGCTGTGGAGCCAGGGCATCCACGCGCGCAGCGGCGTGAGCTGTTCCGACTGCCACATGCCGTACGAACGGCAGGGCGCGATGAAGGTCAGCAACCACAACGTCCGCAGCCCGATGGAGAACATCAACAACGCGTGCCAGCACTGCCACAACGTGCCCGAACACGAACTACGCGAACGGGTTGAGGCGATCCAGGGCCGCACGGTAGCGATGATCGAGCGGGCGGGCGTCGCCATGACGGACATGCTCGACGCGATCATGGAAGCCAAAGCCGCCGGGGCCTCAGACGAAGACCTTAAGGAGGTCTTCCAACTCCAACGCAAAGCCATGTGGCGTTTGGACTATATCAGCAGCGAGAACTCCAAGGGTTTTCACGCCGATCAGGAAGCCGCCCGCATCCTTGCCGAGTCGATCGACTATAGCCGCCAGGCCCAGGCGATGGCGCTGCGGTGGCGCAGCCCCAAGGCGCCCGGCACCGACGCCCTGCCGGTCACCCCGGTGCAGGGAGTCACACCCACGAAAAGGGACGCTGGCTCGCCTTAATTATAATAGTCAACACTTCATCTGACGTTTCTGTTAATCTTTGTTCTTTTATACCCATCCTGGATAGGTATAGTTGCCGGTCAGAGTAATAGCACCCGGTCCGACACAACGGTCGCTCTACGCCGGTGTGAGTTGCAACTGGGTTTGGGTAAGGGTCCGGTAGGGTTGGCATCGCTCAAGCAGCTGGGGGTGGGTGCCCTGATCGACGATCTGGCCGTCTGACATGACCACGATCATGTCCGCGTCCACCACCGTGCTAAGCCGATGAGCGATAATAAATACCGTGCAATCCCGGGTGATGTCGCGGAGGGCGAGGTTGATCTTGGCCTCGGAGTCCGCGTCGATCTGGCTGGTCGCCTCATCGAGGATCAGGACCGCCGGCTTACGCAGGACCGCCCGGGCGATGCACAGCCGCTGCTTCTGGCCCCCGCTCAACCCTTCGCCGCCCTCGGATAGTTTGGTGTCATACCCCTGGGGCAGCTCGAGGATGAACTCGTGAGCATACGCGGCCTTGGCGGCGGCGACGATCTGGTCGATCCTCTCGTGGCCGCGGCTATAGGCGATATTGGCCGCGATCGTGCCTTCGAACAACACCGTCTGCTGGGTGACCACCGCGATCTGCCGCCGCAGGGTGCGTAGGTTCACCTCAGCGATATCGTAGCCGTCGATCAAGACCCGGCCCTGGGCGGGCTCGATGAGCCTGGGGATCAGGCTCAGCAGCGTCGTCTTGCCCGAGCCGTTGGACCCAACGATCGCGACGGTCTGCCCGTGCTGGACCGTTAAGCTCACGTCCCTCAGCGCCGGCGTGTCTTGACCCGGGTACGAGAACCACACGGATTCGAAAGCCACCCGCCGTTGGTGTCGGGGCAAGACGGGCTTCGAGCGTGCCTCCACCCCGGTGGGCTCAACCGGGATCTGCATTGCTTCGATCACCCGTGTCGCCGCAGCGCTGGATTCTTGCAGCTCGTTGTTGAGGTTCGAGATCGGCTTGAGGCTCGCCGCCGACGCCCCCAGCGCCGCCAGCACGGTCATGAACCGCTCCGGGGCGACGTCTTCGTGGAGGACGTACCACGCGGCGATGCTGGCCACGAGCATCACCCCGAACAGCCCCAGCGATTCGACCACCGGTGACGAGATCGCCCGGACCTTCCGCACACGCATCTCTTCGCTGTACACCGCGCGGTTGAGCCTCGCGAACCGGCGTCGCTCGTAGCCCTCGCCGTGGTGGACTTTCACCACCCGGATCCCGCCCAGGGCCTCGTTGAGCATTGCGATCATCCGCCCCCGCTGGCTCATGAGGCGTTTCGTGGCCCGGCGGATCCGCTTGCCAAACTTCCGCATCAACACCGCGATCACCGGGGTCCCGACCAGCGCGATCAGGGTCAGCCGCCAGTCCAGACACACCGCCACCGCCACCCCCACCAGGCCGTTGAGGATCTTCGACGCCGCCTTGCCCATCACGGTCGAGAACCCCCGGCACAACAGCGTCACGTCGTGGGTGATCCGGCTGATGGAATCGGCGTACCCGTTGAGCAGCAGGTGGTCGAGCCGAGCCTGGATCAGCCGCCCCAGCAGACGGCTGCGCCAGTACACCCCCGAGCGGGCCACTACCGTGAGCGTCTGAAGCTCGTGCAGGTACCGCCCGGTGCTGCCGATAACGGTGAGCGTGGCGATCATCGCCATCACCAGCAGGAACGCCCGGAACGGGTCGGTGGGGACCTGGGGCGCCAGCCACGCCGCTAGATCCCGCATCCACAGCGGGCTGTCCGGCGAGCCCATCGACTGTTCAATCAGGTCCCGCAGCGGCTGCTTCTGACCCAACAGCAGTTGCAGCGTCGGCAGCAGCATCCCCAGCCCTCCGCCGAAGCACAATGCCGAGATCACCGCGCCGGTCAGCGCTAGGCCGATCTGCCGCTTGTAACGCAAGACCACCGAGCTGGCCTGCCAGAATGGATCGCGCCATGTCAGCATGGTGTTATTGTTATCCGTCCGGCGGTTAGTCCGGTCTCGGAGGAAATGGCGGCACGATTCTTGTCCATGACGAGGTCTTGTTCGCGGTTCAAAGCATACTCAACACAGTATTTCGGATACGTAACGGGTATATTCTACGTTGTTGGCAGCCGGTGCGTTGTGGATTGTGACCCCCTTCACGGGATGGCAAGAACGGTCCATCATCGGTTCTTGGTGCGATGGCCGCCGCTGAGCATGGGCGTCACGTCCACCAAGACCATGTCACGCCGGTCTTAGAAAGTGCGTGAGATGCATATGACGACTGAAAATAGGGGGCCACGGGCTACATATCAGCTAGTGTTTGAACCTTTCGCTCGTCGCACTGGCGGGCAAGCCGCCAGTGGCACACCTCTTCTCATACACTTTCTTAAGTAAGGTTGAAGTGCAATCCCGGTGGGGGCGGGTTTCGGAGTCGCGACAGGACAGATCGCACCGTGACTCAAGGACCAGCCGGTGACGCGGGGTCACAGCGGTTGACATGACGGGATGGAAAAACAAGAGTCACTGAGTCAGATCCGCCCGTAGAGGTATTCGTGCAGAAAACGAATCGTCATCTCCTGCGTGTTGGCATGATAAGCGTTGAGGTCTCCGATCGAGACCATGCCCTCAAGACGCATCTGCCCATCCACCACCGGCAGGTGGCGGATCCGGCGGTTCTTCATCACCGACCGGGCCTCGTCGATCGTGGTGTCGGGACCGCAGCAGGCGACCTGAGCCGTCATGACCTCGGAGACCGGTGTGGCCGCGGGGTCGCGCTGCTCAGCGACGATCCGTCGAAGCACATCCCGCTCGGTAAAAATCCCCGCCAGCTTGTCTTGGTCAAGCACCACCAGCGCCCCGATCTTGTGTTCGTTCATGAGCTTGGCTGCCATCAACACGGTCGCGCCGCTTTTGATCGAAACCACTTGGGCCCCTTTTTCCGCGAGGATCTCATTGACGCTTGCCATAGCGGGCCTTTCTCTTAGATCATTGGCTTGGATGACGGTCTCACCTACCCATCCCGGATGAAGAGGCGCCGTGATACGTGTACGCGACACGACCCTCTCCGGAGTCAAAAGGCTCACCGACGCGGTATCTTAAATACACAATGCGTCTCTCGCCATGAACAGACGATCCATCCGATCAGGGCCACAGTATACGCATCACGTATCAAAGTACCGTGTCGGGCACGCGCAGGACACCGAGAATTTCCCCGCCGCGTACACGAGCGATGCGGCAATTTCATCCAGGATGGGTATACATCACTTTAATCATAACCCCAGCCAACCTCGTGACGCAAGAGATTTACGCCACTGTAAGTGGACCGGGGAGTCGTTGTAGACCGATCCCAGATGACCATATGATGTGGTCATGTACGCGGCATTTTCTTCCGCGGTGGGTATATTCTGACTTCGTGACCCCGCCGCACACCAACCCTCGTCTGAATCGGGCGTTCTACCGCCGCGCACCGGTCGAGGTCGCCGCAGGCTTGCTGGGGCAACGGCTGGTACGGGTGCACGGTGGGCAGCGGGTAGGCGGGTTGATCGTCGAGGTCGAAGCGTACCTGGGCATCGCGGACCGGGCCGCGCACACGTTCAACGGGCGGCGAACCGCCAGGAACGAATCGATGTGGGGCGACGGGGGACATGCTTACGTCTATTTTACGTACGGGATGCATCACTGCGTGAACGTCGTGGCAGGGCGTGTGGACGAACCGGTGGCGGTGCTGATCCGGGCGGTGGAACCGGTCGAGGCAGTGGGCGTGATGACTCAGCACCGGCAGCGGGGTGTGAAGAAAATCCGCGACACCGACCTGTGCTCGGGCCCGGCGAAGCTGTGCCAGGCGATGGCGATTGACCGCCGGCTCGACGGGGAAGACCTGGTGAACAGCGATCGGTTGTTTATCGAGCGGGCCCGCAAGCGCCCCTACCCAGAATCAGCGGTCGTGGTGGGGCCGAGGGTCGGGATCGAGTCCGCAGGGCTGTGGGCGCGGAAGCCGCTGCGGTTCTATATCAAAGCTAGCCCGCACGTGAGCCGCGGGCCGACGACACGGCGGTGACGCACGGCGGCCTTGAGCGACCAACCAGCTGTGCCACGGGTAGACCCGTAGGGGCGAACAGGACATGGAAACAGCACAAACCGATCGGGAAATAGAGGACGTTTGGCCGCTTCGGGCTTGGGACCCGATCGATGTGACGGTGGGCCTGTTCGCCTGGTGGGGATCGGCTTTGATCCATGAGGGTGAAGCGGTCCAGGACCGTCCGTCACTGGTGGTGGTCGAGCCGGATCTCGACACCCCGCGGCTGGCCCAGCTGGGGCAAACCCTAAGCAAGGTCCGTGGTCACCGCGACGCAGCGGCGGGACACGCTCCACGTTGGCCGGTCATGGTGGGGCTGCGACAGCCCCCGTTTGCCCGCTGGTTACCGAAGAACGTGCGTGACCGGATCGAAACGCTGGGGCTGGGCGGGGGCCGGGGCGGGTCGGGGGTCGATGTGCTGGCTCTGTGGGTCGAGCAGCCGCAGGACCTCAAGGCCGGGGCTATGCTCCAGACGATGTTCGATCTACGGCACGAGGGTCTGACCCGGCATATCGGGCTGGTGTGTGAGGATCCGCGCGGCGCCGAGTGGCTGGCGATGAACACCGCGGCGCGCGTGGTGGGGTTCACGTACCACCTGGCCGATCAAGCGGCGGGATACCGGGCCATCTCAGCAGCGGCTGACCACGGGATGGCGTGCCTGGCGATCGGGGTCGACGACCGAGACGATCAAGCCGTGCGGTTCGCGATGGGGCAATCGGCGCACGCCCTGCCGGTGCTGGGCACGGCGCCACGAGCGGGGCTACGCCCAATGACCCACGAAGAGACCCGGGAATCTTGGCAGGGTTACCGCGCCACCCACGACGCTCCCCCACCACTGCCGCGCGGCCGACCACCTGAGGTGAGATGAGTGAAAAAAAATGGTCGCCCTGTACGGGTAAAGATCGATTATTCCCGGAAACAATAGCTGCGGGCGGGCCCACCCACAGCTGAGGGTGTCCACGACGAGACCTTCTCCTGATCCTGACCTCTACACCTCTACAACTACAAGGCCACCCCCAAAACAACAATTATTGGTGGCGATCGATGTAGTCTTTGGCTTTCTGTTCGTAAGCGGGCAGCTTCAGACCCACCGCCTTGGCTTCGGCCAGCGCGTGGGCATAGGGCACCCCGCCATCAAGCACCCGGTGGGCTAGCCAGACCGTCCCGACCCGGTTCGCTGAGCTACAGTGCAGCAAGATCGGCTTGTTCTGGGGATCGTTGAGCAGTCTGCGGACCTGGTCGAACACGTCATCGGTGAGGGTGTCGGGGTCCTTGAACCCGGGGTTGTGGTACTGCATCCCCAGGTCGGTCACGATCTGGGCCTCGTCGAAATCCTTGACCTCGCCGGGCAGTCTCAGGTTGATCACGGTCTTGACCCCACCTTCCCGGGCCTGTTGGAAGTCTCCGGGCTGGGGCTGGCTGGCCAGGAAGACCCCCCCGTAGGTATGCAACCGATCGATCGTGCCGCACTGATAGGGCTCGAGTTTTTCGGCCGTGACCGGTTTGTCGTCCCGTGTGGTTTCGCAGCCGCCCCATGCACAAACCGCCAGGGCGACGATAAGTAAAGATCGGATCGTGACATTCATCTCAACGTTTTCCTTTCATGGCGACCTCGAGCCCGATCAAAGGTCTTTATGGTGTTATTATAAAATCGGACGCACATGTCACGCAAACAGCTGGGCCGAGGCTTGGGGAAACGTGATCTCGAGCCAGACCGTGTCTTGGTCAAGGCGGACGTGAGCGTCGTTGAGTCCCGCGGGCACCAACAGGGTCTGACCGGATTGAAAATCCACCGCCGGCCAAGGCGAATCGCACCGTCCTCCCGGTATTCCCGGGGATGCCGATGGGGGTGGGGTGATCCGCCCAGCCCCTTGGAGCACCACCCACACCGCCGGCTGATCGTACGGGATTTCCTGCTCATACCCCTCGCTCATGCGCACCTTTTCGATCCGGAAGTGATCGCAGCTCACGAGGCGTGTGACGGTCGTGAACATCCCCGCGATGTGGGATCGTTTCTCCTCGTGCGTCACATCGGGAGGGCGGAACTGGATACACTCCAACGCCTGGTCGACGTGAAGCTGACGTTCGGTCCGCCCCCAGTCATAAACGCGGAAAGTGGTGTCGCTGGGCGTCTGGACCTCGGCCACGAGGATCCCGGCCCCCAGGGCGTGGCACGTGCCGCTGGGCAGATAATGGCAGTCACCGGGTTTGGCCGGGACCGAGATCATTAAATCCTCTAGGCCGCCCGACCCGATCGCGTCACGGAACCGCTGGGGCGTGACGCCCTCTCGGACGCCCTTGTAGATCACCGCCCCGGGCTGGGCGTCGACGATGTACCACGCTTCGCTCTTGAGGTGGGCATCCGGGTGCTTTGTGGCGTACGCCGGGCTTGGGTGCACCTGGACGGAAAGATTCTCCCGGGCGTCGAGGAACTTGACCAGCAGCGGGAACCCCCCTTGCGGGGACAGGTGTAGCCGCCCTAAAAGATCGTTGCCGTATCGCTGGATCACATCCTGCAACGTCTGACCCGCGAGCGGGCCATTGGTGATCTTCGAGCGTTCCTGGCCGCCGCCGCCACCGGATGCAGAGGTCTGGCCAAGGTCGGCCAGCTCCCACGATTCCCCAATCCGATCATCCTCGTCGCCTGGCAAGACCCGCCCCAGCTGTTCGATCACCCGCCCGCCCCACACCTTAGATTTATAGATTGGCTCAAATTTTAAAGGGTAAAGTGCCTGGCGGTGGGTGGTCATGAATCGGCTCCGAGTCTCCGGGGGGTTCCTACCTTAAACGTGCCTTGGCTTGCTCCCCCAATCGATCACGAGCCGTGACCGTAAGAATCGCAACACCGATCAACCCTCCGAGGACCCGGCTAGGCGTACGACCAGCAGGCGGATCTCGGTCATGTCTTCCATGGCGAACCGCACCCCCTCCCGGCCCAGGCCGCTATCCTTAACCCCGCCGTACGGCATGTGGTCGACGCGCCACGACGGCACGTCCCCGATGACCACCCCCCCGACCTCCAGCTCGTCCCACGCGCGGTGCATCTTGTAAAGATCACGTGTAAAGATCCCCGCTTGTAGGCCGAACGCGCTGTCATTGACCTGCCGCAGCGCGTCGTCGAAATCCGAGAACCGGCTCAGCACCGCGACCGGGCCGAATGCCTCTTCGGTACAGATTTTTAGATCAGCAGGGACGTCTTCGAGCAGGGTCGCTTCGAGCATGGCCCCGTCGCGTTTGCCGCCGCACAAGGTCTTGCCCCCGGCCTTGATCGCCTCTTGGATCCAGTCCTCGAGGCGTTGGGCTTCCTTCTCGTCGATCATTGGGCCGATAAAAGTCGTGTCCTGTTTCGGGTCACCCATCTCGAGTTGCTTGGTCGCGGCCACGAGCCGTCCGCGCAGGTCGTCGTAAACCGCTTCGTGGACCAAGATCCGCTGGACCCCGATGCAGCTCTGGCCGGATTGGTAGAACGCGCCGGTGATCAGGCGGTCCACCGCATCGGCGAGGTCGGCGTCTTGATCGACGATACACGCCGCGTTCCCGCCCAATTCGAGCACAACTTTCTTCTTCCCGGCCTTGGCCTTGAGGTCCCACCCCACGGCCGGCGAGCCGGTAAAACTTAGCAGTTTGAGGCGGTCGTCCACGGTGAACAAGTCCGCCCCGTCGCGGCGGCAGGGCAGGATCGAGAACGCGCCCTTGGGCAGGTCGGTCTCGGCGAGGACCTGCGCGATCATCAGCGCCCCGATCGGGGTGCGGCTGGCCGGCTTGAGCACAAATGGGCAACCCACCGCCAACGCCGGGGCGACCTTGTGGGCTGCGAGGTTGAGTGGGAAGTTGAACGGCGAGATGAACGAGCAGGGCCCGATCGGCACGCGCCGATACATCCCCCGGTACCCCCGTGCCCGCGGGGAGATCTCTAGGTTCATTACCTCACCCCCTACCCGTACCGATTCCTCAGCGGCGATCCGGAACGTATCGATCAGCCGGGAGACCTCCCCACGGCTGTCCTTGATCGGTTTGCCCGCTTCGATGCACAACGCCATCGCCAGCTCTTGGGCCCGTTCGGTGAAGCGCTGGACGCAGTGGTTGAGGATCGCCTGACGCTGGTAGGGGCGCATGAGGCGCATCGGTTCAGCGGCGGCAGCGGCGGCGGCGATCCCCGCATCGATCGCGTCACGATCGGCTAGGGCCACGCGCGTGGCGACCTGGCCGGTGTACTTGTCGGTCACCACAAGATCGGTGTTGGGTTGGCGGGGTTCGTTGGCGAGATAATAGGGGTAGGTCTCGTTGAGCATCGGTGGCATCATCTTACGCGGCGACCGCGATGAGCGAATGTCGCGGCTCGCTGAGCGGTTTACTTCGAATTTCGACTCTGACCAAGCGCTAGGGCTGGGGCCCGGTGGGGTGAGTCATTGGGAACCCTTCGGCGATCTGTCGCTCGGTCCCGCCACACTCGGGGTGGCCCCAACCGCTGGCGCTGGCGCCGTTGGCGATGTCGTAAACAATGTTGTCATCACCGCTGACCGGGTTGACCCCGGCGGGGACGTTATCGAGATTCAGAGCATGGCGGACCTTCCAGGCGATATTGTGATCGGCGCACGAGCTATCACCGCTCACCCCGATCGCACCCAGGAGCTTGCCGTCCTTGTTATAGAGCGATAGCCCACCGCCAAAGACGTTGATCCCCCCGATTTTTTGGCCGACCATCGGGTCCTGCTTCGTGCCGTATAGGTGGGACGGGCCTTGGTACGCGACCGCTGGGTTGACGGGGTTGCTGAACTGTAACCCGAACAAACTGCCGCCGGGCTGAACGGCGGAATACAGGTTGGCCGTCGATAATGCCAAGCCCGGCAAGCTAAACGCGTTGGCGGTATTCGCCTTTTGAGCTGAGATCTTCCGGCTGCCCGGCCACTGGTCGCCGCGGCCGTTGCCGGAAAAGACGACGGTCTGGACCACGCCGTCTCGATCAACGATCGTTGCCCACATGTTCAGATTGAATCCGCCGTTGCCCTCGGCAACGACGTTGCTTAACACCTCACGGAGCTTCTCGTGGCTCACGATCGAGTGGGGTTTGTCTTTCTTTTGATCGGCCGAGACTGAAGCTGAGCCGACCAGGATCATGACGGCGAATCCGACCGCGGTTGCAAGTTTGGTGTCAATTTTCATGATGTTTCCTCTTTCAAATAAATAGGTCCAGATGATGGTGAATCTCTCGACGTCTCGATTCTCTATCTCTGTCACGTATCAAAATACCGTATACCACCCGGTCATACCATTGCCCCTGAAAAAGGTCGCGTTGCGAACACGAGGCGGTATTTCCGGTACGCGACGTGTATGCTTACTGATTTCAATATTATCCTCTACAATGCCCTGCTTTTTTCTTTGATCTCTCGGTTGAGGATCCGGTCGTTGTCAGCGTAATCAACCGGCACGTCGATCACGTGCACGCCGTCGGTTTCGTGACAGCGTTGCATCAGCGGGACGAGATCCGCGGCCCGCTCGACGCGGTGCCCGTGAGCCCCGTAGCTTTGAGCGTATTTCACGAAGTCCGGGTTGTCGTATTCCAAGCCGTAGTTATCGAATTCCATCTGCGTCTGTTTCCACTTGATCATGCCGTACCCGTCGTCGCGGAGGATCAGCACGACGAGCTGCATCTTTAGCCGCACCGCGGTCTCGAGCTCCTGGGAATTCATCATGAACCCCCCATCGCCGCAGATGGCCATGACCTTCCGATCCGGGTAGACCAGCCGCGCCGCCATGGCAGACGGTAGCCCGGCGCCCATCGTGGCCAGGGCGTTATCGAGCAGGACCGTATTGGGCTGGCGGGCTTTGTAGTTGCGGGCGAACCAGATCTTGTACATCCCGTTATCTAAGGCCAGGATCCCGTCGTCGGGCATCACCTTCCGCACGTCCGCGACGAGGCGATGTGGGTAAACCGGGAACCGGTCGTCGTCGACCCCCTCCTGGAGGTGCTGCTCGACGTGTTGCCTGACCTTCATCGGGTACGAAAAATCCCACGTTGGCTGCTTGGAGACCCGTTCGCTGATCTGCCAGATACTGTTGGCGATGTCGCCCACGACCTCGACCTGGGGGAAGTAAACCGCGTCGACCACGGCCGAGAAAAAATTGACGTGGATCACGGTCCGCCCACCGGGCTTCATAAAGAACGGCGGCTTCTCGATCACGTCGTGACCGACGTTGATGATCAGGTCCGCCTCGTCGATCGCCCGGTGCAGGAAATCGTCCGACGATAAGGCGGCGTTGCCCAGGAACAGTGGGTGCTGCTCGTCGCCCACGCCCTTGCCCATCTGCGAGGTCGCGAACGGGATCCCGGTCTGGTCGATGAACCGCCTCAGCATCGAGCACGTGAGCTTGCGGTTGGCCCCGGCCCCGACCAGCAACAGCGGGCAGCGGGCGCGTTCGATCATCTTCACCGCCCGGTTGATCGCCTTCTCTTCCGCGATCGGGCGACGCACAAAACTGATCGGGATCGGCGCTGCGTCGGTCTGCTCACGGGCGATGTCCTCGGGCAGTTCCAGGTGCACCGCCCCGGGCCGCTCTTCTTGAGCCACACGGAACGCCTCTCGCACCCGCGCGGGGGTGTTATCACCGCTGATGATCTGCTTGGTGTACTTGGTGAGGGGTCGCATCATGTCCACAACGTCGACGATCTGGAAGTGCCCCTGCTTCGAGGCCTTGACCGGCTTCTGACCGGTGATCATCAGCATCGGCATCGCCCCTAGCTGGGCGTACGCCGCGGCGGTGACGAGGTTCGTCGCCCCCGGGCCCAGAGTCGACAGGCACACGCCCGCCTTGCCGGTGAGCCGGCCGTACGTCGCGGCCATGAACCCCGCGGCCTGCTCGTGGCGGGTGAGCACCAGCCTGATCGATGAGTCTTTAAGGGAGTTGAGCAGGTCGAGGTTCTCTTCCCCAGGGATCCCGAAGAGGTACTCAACGCCTTCATGCTCGAGAGCCTTGATGAAGAGATCAGACGCTTTCATCGTGGTCGGTTCCTTTCTCGGTGGGGGTGCGGACGGAATATTGTAAGGCTAACTCAGAGGGCGTGCCGGGGGGATGTCGCTTGAGTATCCTCGAATCTGCGGCGATCATACGCGGCAGTGTTGCACCTGCACCATGCGTGACCCCAGCGAGCCCATAGATAGGAAACGACCCTGGATTTGTAGAAAGGTCTCTTGTATGACGCAGTCACAGTACCGCACCGAGCAGGACTCCATGGGGCAGATGAGAGTCCCGTCGTGGGCCTTATGGGGTGCCAGCACTCAGCGGGCGGTGGAGAACTTCCCGATCAGTGGCAGAGGGGTGCCGGTTGAGGTCGTTCGTGCTTTTGGGTTGCTCAAAGCCGCGTGCGCCACGACGAACAAGGACCTGGGCAAGCTCGACCCGACGATCGCCGACGCGGTCATCGCCGCCGCCAACGAAGTCGCCGCTGGGGACCATGACCGCCACTTCGTGGTCGACGTGTACCAGACCGGTTCGGGCACCAGTTCTAACATGAACGCCAACGAGGTTATTGCCAACCTCGCTAATCAGAAGCTGGATCTGGCCGCAGACTCAAAAGATCGCGTGCACCCCAACGATCACGTGAACATGGGCCAGTCGTCGAACGATACGTTCCCCACCGCGATGCATGTCGCCGCCGCAGTGGCGATCCACAACCAGCTCAAGCCGGCTATCCAGGGGTTGCACTGCGTCCTCGACGAGCAAGCTAAGAAGTGGGACGACGTCATCAAGATCGGCCGCACCCACCTCATGGACGCCACCCCGATCCGTGTGGGACAAGTGTTCTCCGGCTACGCCGCACAGGCCGCCCATGCTTTGAAACGGATCGATACCGCGCTGCAAGCCCAAGCCGAATTGGCGATCGGCGGCACGGCCGTGGGCACCGGGATCAATACCCACCCCGAGTTCGGCCAGCGTGTCGCTAAGGAACTGACCGCGAAGACCGGCGTGACGTTCCAAGAAGCCGTCAACCACCCCGAAGCCCAGGCCGCCAAGGACGGGTTCGTCGAGGCCCACGGGCAGCTCAAGGCGATCGCGGTGTCGCTTTCGAAGATCGCCAACGACATCCGCTGGCTGGGCAGCGGGCCGCGGTGCGGGTTGTTCGAGCTGATCCTGCCGGCGATCCAGCCCGGCTCGTCGATCATGCCCGGCAAGGTCAACCCGGTGATCTGCGAATCGGTGATCCAGGTCGCGGCACGCGTCGTAGGTAATGACACGGTCGTGACCCTAGGCGGGTTCGGCGGGGTGGGGTCGATCCTGGAGCTCAACGTCGCGATGCCGGTCATGGCTGACGCGATGATGGAATCGATCCGGCTGCTGACAAACGCCAGCAAGGTATTCGTCGACAAACTGCTCAACGGGTTGGAAGTCAACCGGCAACGCTGCGAGCAGCTCATCGAGCAATCGTTGATGATGTGCACCTCGCTAGCCCCCGAGATCGGGTACGACCGGGCCGCGAAGCTCGCCAAGCAGGCGTTTGAGCAGGGCACGACGATCCGTCAATTGGCCCGAGAACAAAACCTGCTCAGCGACGAGAAATTGAACGAATTACTGGACCCCGCGTCCATGACCCGGCCCACCGGATCGTGACATGAAACTGACACAATCCTTGCCTGGACCTTGTATAAGAACCCCAAGCCGCATAAGCCCACAGCACCGGTTATCGCCAGCGGTGCATCTTCAAAATATCGTGAAGTGGCGACCGGCTGGATGCCGACTACAATTGTACGTCGTGGAGTTATTTTGAATCGGTTATCGAACCCTAAAGGAGCGACATCGTCATGGCCGCGGCCTCGGACAATGAGAAAGCAAACTCAGTTCCCGTCAAGCAGTTACCCTCAGCGGTGGTCCGGTTCGCCGGCGACTCCGGCGACGGGATGCAGCTGGCGGGTACCCAGTTCACGGATACCTCCGCGGTGATCGGTAACGACATCGCGACTTTGCCCGACTTCCCCGCCGAGATCCGCGCCCCCGCCGGCACGGTCGCGGGGGTTTCCGGGTTCCAGATCAACTTCGCGTCGACCGAGATTCATACCCCCGGCGACGTGGTCAACGCCCTGATCGCGATGAACCCCGCCGCGTTTAAAGCCCACATTGATGACGTCGAACAGGGCGGGATCGTGGTGGTCAACGACAGCGAGTTCGACAAGGTCAACCTCCGCAAGGCAGGGTACCGTGACGGGTACAACCCCCTCGACGACGAGAAGTTCATCCAGAAGTACAAGATCTACCGGGTGCCGATCACCCGCCTCAACGCCGAGGCCCTGGCCGAGTCGGGCATGGGCGCCAAGGACATCGGCCGGTGCAAGAATATGTTTGCCCTGGGCCTGGTGTATTGGATGTACGACCGGCCGATCGAGACAACCGTGAAGTACCTCGAGGAATATTTCGGGAAAAAGAAGAAGCTACCCAAAGTCGCCGAGGCGAACGTCAACGCCCTCAAGAGCGGGTTCTATTTCGGGGAGACCGCCGAGATGTTCCCGGTGCGGTACCAGGTCGCGAGGGCGCCGATCGCCAAGGGTCGGTACCGCAAGATCACCGGCAACGAGGCGGCCGCGATGGGACTGGTCACGGCCTCGAAGCTCGCTAAGAAAAGCTTGGTGTACTGTAGCTACCCGATTACCCCGGCCAGCGACATCCTCCACAGCCTGGCCGCGATGCGGAACTTCGGGGTAAAGACCTGCCAGGCCGAGGACGAGATCGCCGCGGTCTGCGCCGCGATCGGGGCGTCTTTCGCCGGGCAGCTGGGGGTTACCGGCACGTCCGGCCCGGGCCTGGCGCTGAAAGCCGAGGCGGTGGGGCTGGCGGTCATGACCGAGCTGCCGCTGATTATCGTCAATGTCCAACGCGGCGGGCCGTCGACCGGGCTGCCGACCAAGACCGAGCAGTCCGACCTGCTCCAGACGATCTTCGGGCGAAACGGCGACTGCCCGCTCGTGGTGCTGGCGCCCAAGTCGCCGGCGGACTGTTTCGACACCGCGATCGAAGCGATGCGGATCGCCCTGCGGCACATGGTCCCGGTGATCATCCTCTCCGACGGGTACATCGCCAACGGCGCCGAGCCGTGGCGCATCCCCGACCCCCAATCGTTCGACCCCATCGAGGTCAACCATCCCAGCGATCCTGAGTCGTATGAAGTTTATGGCCGCGACACGGACCTGGCCCGGCCGTGGGCGATCCCCGGAACGGCGGGGCTCGAGCACCGGATCGGGGGGCTCGAGAAGCAGGACATCACCGGCAACGTCAGCTACGACCCGGACAATCATCAGCGGATGACCGACCTGCGTCACGCCAAGATCGACAAGGTCGGCGAACACATCGCCCCGATCGAGCCCCACGGCGACGCCGCGGGCGAACTGCTCGTGGTCGGCTGGGGCGGGACGTACGGGTCGATCGTCACCGCGGTCGACCGTGCACGCGAATCGGGCAAGAGCGTCTCGGCGGTGCACCTGCGTCACCTCAACCCGATGCCTAAGAACCTCGGCGAAGTCCTGGGGCGGTTCAAGAAGGTGCTGGTGCCGGAGCTAAACATGGGGCAGCTGCGGCTGCTGATCCGTGGAAAATTCCTGGTCGACGCCCGGGGGTTGAACAAAATCCAGGGCAAGCCGTTCTTAGTAGAAGAGATCGAACAGGCGATCGACCTGATGCTCGACGGCAGCTGGGGCGACCGGGAATATCTGTGCCCACGCGACCACGTCGTGACCGTGTCAGGCCATGACAACGGGTCGTGATGAGACCGCAACGATAAAAAGCAGTTAGAAAACACCGTGACCAAAAGCCAATCGGATTAAACCTTGGGTCGAAGCAGTAAGGGGGCGAGACCCGAAACGGATGATGCAAGAGACACAAGGACAAAAGATGCCTACCGACATTGAAATGCCCGTGCTGACCGCGAAGGATTTCGCCTCGGACCAGGACGTACGCTGGTGCCCCGGGTGCGGCGATTACGCGATCCTCAACCAGGTGCGCAAAGTCGTCGCCAAGATGGGCAACCGCCGGGAAAACACGGTGTTCATCTCCGGGATCGGCTGCTCGAGCCGGTTCCCATATTACATGAACACGTACGGGTTCCACTCGATCCACGGCCGGGCCCCGGCGTTCGCCACCGGCGTGAAGATCGCCAACCCGAACCTGGACGTGTGGCTGGTCACCGGCGACGGAGACGGCCTGAGCATCGGCGGCAACCACCTGCTGCACATCCTGCGGCGCAACGTCAACGTCCATATCCTGTTATTCAACAACCGGATCTACGGGCTGACCAAGGGCCAGTACTCGCCCACCAGCGAAGAGGGCAAGAAGACCAAGTCCAGCCCGATGGGGTCGATCGACCTGCCGCTAAGCCCGATCTCCGTGGCCCTGGCAGCCGAGGCGAGTTTCGTAGCCCGGGCCGTGGACGTCGACCGGATCCTGCCCGACGTGCTCCAACGCGCCGCCCAGCACAAGGGTGCCAGCTTCGTGGAGATCTATCAGGACTGTAACATCTTCAACCACAAAGCCTTCAGCTATGCGACGGATAAAGACTCCAAGCTTGACCACATCCTCTACCTCGAGCACGGCAAGCCACTGGTCTTCGGCAAGGAGCGCAACAAGGGGATCTGGCTCGACCGCAACGGCAAGCCGAAGGTCGTCGAGCTGGGCCACGGGATCACCGAGGCCGACCTGCTGGTCCACGACGAGCACGACGAGAAGCAGGCGTTCATGCTCAGCCGGATGACCCACCCCGATTTCCCCGAACCTATGGGCGTGTTCTACTCAATCAAGGATGACTGCTACGAAGACCTTCTCGCCGAGCAGGTGCACGACTCGATCGTCGCTAAAGGCGCCGGCGAGCTCGAGGCGCTATTCAACAGCGGCGATTCGTACGTGGTCGACGGGTGACAGGTGCGATAGATCACGTCGACCGATACTGGATCCGTGAATGAGATTTCACACGCCGAACCGATGACGTTTACACGTCCGCGCCGCTGAAGCGTTCGAGGATCGTGGGCAGGGTCGCGTGGAACTGGCTTCGGGTCATCACGAAATCCGCCCCACGGTCATGAGCCGCCTGGAGGGTTTGTGTCTGGACGTGCGAACCGAATGCCACGACAGGGATTTGCGGATCGTAGGCTTTGACGGTTTCAATGAGCGCCAACCCCAGATCGCCCATCTCCAGATCGATCATCACGCCCGTGACCGGCTCGTTCAGCTTTCCGTCATCAACGCACTCTAACCGGCTGCGTAACGACAGCTGATCCCGGGCCGGGCGTGAGGCCAGCCCCATCGCCTCCGCGGTTGAACGGATCTTGGTCGCAAAGATCAGATCGCTACAGCAGTAGACCACCATACCCCTAGTTTATACCGCCCTGACCGTGGGTTGTCGCCTCTCTCCTTCACCCTAGGTGCTACGGACAATCAGTATCCTCGGCTATGATGACATTTCTGGTCATGGAGGACCACGATGCGACGACGCCACGAACTGACGGATGAACAATGGGAACGCATCCACGATCACCTGCCGGGCAAGGCGGGCGACCCCGGCCGCACCGCCGCTGACAACCGCCTGTTTGTCAACGCGGTGCTGTATGTGCTCAAGACCGGCATCCCCTGGGACGACCTGCCCGAACGCTTCGGCAAGCCCAACAGCGTCTGGAAGCGATACGACCGCTGGTGTGCTTCAGGGGTATGGCCACGGGTCGCCAAGGCGTTGGATGACGACGATGACGAGCCCGAAGAGCTGCAACTGGATTCGACCAGCGTCAAGGCTCACCCGATGGCTTCCACCGGCCGAAGGTTGGCCGGTGAAAAAAAGACGCCGCCGACGACCGCCGATGCCTGGGCCGGTCCCGCGGTGGGCTGACGACCAAGCTCCACGCGGCGGTGGACCAAGCCGGCCGGCTGCGTCGGCTGGTGGTGACGGCCGGTCAGCGTGGCGACGCCCCGCAGGCCGAGGCGTTGTTGGCGGGATGGAAACCCAGGCATGTGATCGCCGATGCGGCCTACGACAGCGACGCGTTTCGCCAACGCATCCGTGAGGCCAAGGCCAAAGCATGCATCCGTCCCCACCCGACCCGTAAACGCAAGAAGCGTTACGACCGCCGCCGCTACAAACACCGCAACGTGATCGAACGCTTCTTCGGCCGTATCAAACAATGCCGTCGTGTCGCTACCCGCTACGAGAAGAAGGCCGTCAACTTCGCCGCATTCGTCTGGCTCGCCGCCGGCCTCACGGGGTGCTCTTGATTGTCCGTAGCACCTAGGGTGACTTTTCTGCGGTGGTGTTGGACCTGGGGTTGGTACAGACAGGTTGGGGTGTTGTCGGATTGGACGGGCCCATGATTTGACGTGTCTGGTTTGGGCCAGTCGTTGTCTCGGCAGGTTTGGGTTTGATCCTTGTCGAGATCGATCGTGAGTTGGTCGGGGGCGAGGATGACACGGTTGATGATCTCGCGCAGCCAGTGGTCGCGGGTCTGAGGTTCGCAGGTTCGGAGATGTTCGAGTGAATCATCTTTTAGGTAGCCGAGCAGCAAGGCGCGGATGAGATCGTCGATGTGGTGGGCGTTGATCGTTTTGATCGGGCAATGCTTGTAGCCCTGCTGCAGCGCCTTTTGGCTTACGTAGTAGCGGATGAGTCGCTTTTCACCTTTCCTGGAAGCGGGTCGGTGGACGGCACCTGGACTCATGGCAAAATTTTCGTGGGTTCGGAGTTTACCTTGGAGCAGGTGGGGGTGGGTCCAGCGGTGACGGGTCTGCCCCTGCTGCTTGTCGATGGCTTGCTGAACCTAATCCCATAACTTCCGGGGGGTGATCGGGTCGTGCTGGCCTTTCCAGGTTTTGTCTTTGTGGACGATCCTCCCGAGGTAGAGCGGATTGGTGAGGACGCGGTGGAGGTACTTGGGCGTGAGTCTACGACCGCCGTGATCATTACCCTTGCGACTTCGCCATCGCTTGGTCGTGTGGCCTTGTTCGTTGAGTTCTTCAGTTAGAGCATATTGCGTGAATATTCTTGATAGCCACAGGATTCAAAGTAGTTTCTGCATTCAGTGGCATGAACGGCTCGCAGGGCGTCGGCGATGACCTCGGTCAGCGTGTCCAACGTCTTGGCCCCCACGCGACACAGCCACGCCTTGACCTTCGACCACAACTTCTCGATCGGGTTCAGGTCCGGCGAATACGGCGGCAGATACCACGCCTCAGCCCCCGCCGCCTCGATCGCCTCACGCACACCCTTGACCTTGTGGCTCGACAGGTTGTCCATCACCACGATGTCGCCGCGACGCAACGCCGGGGCCAGGCACTGTTGGGTGTAGGCCAGGAACGTCTCGCTGTTCATCGGCCCGTCGAGCACGATCGTCGCGTCTTGAACCACCCCCTCGAGTCGGATGACGCTAAGCATCGTCACCGTTTTCCAATGGCCGTGGGGCGTGTGATCGACGCAACGTTGACCCATCGACGACCAGCCATACCGACGCGTCATGTTCGTCTTGGCTCCGGATTCATCGAGAAACACCCGACTCCCCGGATCGATGAACCGACGGGCGATCGTGAAGTTTCGGCGACGATCGACCACGTCGGGTCGATCTTGCTCGGCGGCGATCAGCGACTTCTTTTTAAGGATAGCCCCAGCCGCTTCAACGCCCGACAGACGGTGGACTCCACCACGGGGACACTCAGCCTCGCCATCAATTGTTTGGCGGTGATGCCCGGCTGCGCCGCGACCGCTTGACGCATCCGCTGCTCATCGTCCGCCGTGAGCTTCACCGATCCCTTGGGCCCCGGTGTGCCCGCCATCAACTCGCCGCCACGGGCCCGATCTGGCCAATCACGCACCGTCGGCCACGTGACGGAAAACCGCCGTGCCACCGATGCGATCGAGTCCCCCGATTCCACCGCCGCCACCACACGCTGCCGCAAGTCCATCGAATACGCCATGACGAGGCCTCCTTGCCATAAATCATGCTTATCGACTATTCAAGATTAATTACGCCAGTTGCTCTAGAGCGTTTTCTGGGTGAGTGTATCACGCGTGATGCGCCCACCACTGGGGAAAAAACAGGGTCTATCACAGGAATATTGAGATCGTGCCATGATACACCTATTGAGAAAACGCTCTAGCATCGCGTTCCGCAAGAAGATCTACACGAGCATCGAGCAACTCCAAGCCGACCTCGACCGTCCAATGAACAACGACCCCATAGCGGTCGTTACTGCTACGGCAAAACGCCCCTGACGACGTTCAAGGATTCGATCCCACTGGCCCACGCCAAACGGATCGATGGCTCTTCACTAGAAGGGGCTGGGGTGAGCGAAGCGAACGAGAGCCGAGGATCTGAGCGCCACCCAAGGCGTGACCGAGGCGCGGACGAAGGACGCTCGAAGCGGCAGTCTTGCAGATGTCAGATAACTCTCACGCGTCAGATGAAGTAATGGCTAGCACACCTAATCTATTTTTCATTTCTCGTTTTCGTGACAATGGTTTAACCCCTACTACTCCCGTCGTGTATCATCTGCGGTCCGTAATGCGGTCGGTGTGTAGCCGATCCGCCCATTTGGATTGGAATCCCTATCCCCCATGGCCCTGCTCAGCATCGCCAACCTCGTCTTATCGATCGGTGACCGCGTCTTGCTCGACGGGGTGAACCTCACGCTCGATGAGGGTCGCCACGTCGGGCTCGTGGGGCGTAACGGGTGTGGGAAGTCGACGCTACTAAAACTCATCGCCGGGTGGGCCGGGCTCAAGGCCGATGCTGGGCAGGTCCAGCTAGCGAGGGCGGCGACGGCGGGGTACCTCACGCAGGACCCGGACCTCGACCCCGATCGGACGCTCCGCGATGAAGCCGCCACCGCGTTTGCGGATCTTCACCGCCTCCACAATGAGCTCGAAGACCTATCCCACAAGATGGCCGAGGCAGACGGCGACGAGCTCGACAAGCTGCTGAAGCGCTACGAGACCGTCGAGACCAAGGTCCAAGCCGCTGGGGGGTACGCGGTCGACCACCAGATCGACGCGACGCTGCACGGCCTGGGCCTTACCGACGAGTTCTTTAACGTTAAAGTCCGTGACCTGTCCGGCGGGCAGAAGGGTCGGCTGGCTTTAGCGAAGCTGCTGCTGGGTCACCCCGATGTATTACTGCTCGACGAACCGACCAATCACCTCGACATCGCCGGGCGGCAGTGGCTAGAAGAGTACCTCGCGGCATACAGCGGGGCCGTGATCCTCGTTAGCCACGACCGGTGGTTGCTCGACCGGGTGGTGAGCACGATCTATGAGCTCGAGGACGGCCGGTTGGTCGAGTACCCCGGCAACTACCAGGCGTTCCGCACCCAGCGGGTCGAGCGACGGCTAGCTCAGCTGCGGAGGTACGAGAAGCAGCAGGACAAGATCCGCCACGAGCAGGGGTTCATCGACCGCTACCGGGCCGGCCAACGCTCCGCCCAGGCCCAGGGCCGCGAGAAACGGCTCGAACGGTTCAAGGAACAGAACCTCATCGAACGCCCCACCGACCTGGACACCATGAACCTGACCTTCCGCCCGGTCGACCGGTGCGGGGATATCGTCGCCACCGCGGATTCCGTGACCAAAGCCTACGACGGCAAGACCCTGTTCGAGGCCCTGAGCATCGAGATCAAACGCGGCGACAAGGTCGGCATCATCGGTCCTAACGGCGCCGGCAAGAGCACGCTGGTGCGCACGCTGCTTGGTGAACAACCCCCGGACAGCGGGTTGGTGCGCGTCGGCGCGTCGGTGAGTGTGGGTCACTACAAGCAGACACACGACGGGCTCGACCTCGACAGCACCGTGGTGCAATACCTCCAGCGGCTCGTGCCCACTGGGTTGGAGCAGAACGCGCGCGACCTGGCCGGGGCGTTCCTGTTTTCGGGTGATGAGCAGGACAAGCCGCTGGGCGTATTGAGCGGTGGGGAGCGCAGCCGGGCGGTGCTGGCGGGCCTGGTCGTGGGTGGCCACCACCTATTGGTGCTCGACGAGCCTTCGAACCACCTGGACATCCCCAGTGCCGAACGCCTCGAAGAAGCGCTCAAGCAGTTCACCGCCGAGCCCAAAGGTTATGGGCAGAACGTCACCGGCGGTGGAACGCTAGTGTTGATCACCCACGACCGGATGCTGCTCGAAGACGTGGTCGACCAGCTGATCATCCTCGATGGGCAAGGCCACGCCCGTCATTTCCTGGGGACGTATAGCCAATACCTCGAAGCCGAGCGGGCGCGCCTCGATAGTTCCCCCACCGCGACCCCCTCGACCGCGAAGCGTTCCAAACAGGAAGCCGCCAACGCCAGCCCGAAAACGACCGGGGCCAAACCAGCCAAGGGCAAGCGAAACACGAGCCTCTCGAAGCTCAACCAAGAGACGCTCGAAAAGCGGATCATCAAGCTCGAAGGCCAGCTGGCCGACATCGACCGGGAACTGGCCAACCCCGATCTCTACCGCGACGGGGTGAAGGTCAAGCAGCTACGCGCCAAACGCGACCAGCTGGCCGCCCAACTGGCTCCCCTCGAGGACGAATGGGCACGGCGAGGTTAAAAACCACGCCAAGAGGCTAAGCAACGCCGAGTCAGGCTTCCGATTCCCCTGCGCCAGATCGCAACGAGTCCCTTGAACGAGCACCTTGATACACGATGCGTATAACCATTGCGTATAATCCACCATGATGATCAAAGAAACCGTGTCCACGCACACCCTCCTGATGATGGTCACGGCCATGACCACCGCTCAAACCACCAACCTCCAGCCGGTGGATCAGTCGGTTGCGGACCTCGACCTGCTTAGCACCAGCCTCAGACACGTCGAAACCGGGCTACGCACACACGGCCAACAGACCGCGCTGTACCGGCTTGAGTTGCCTATCGAGGCGGGCGGCGTGATCGGCTCGCCGGGGGCGGTCTACTACCGATTCGAGCCGGGGTTAACCGCTCGGGTCGACCGCCTCGACTATCTCGTCCGCGTGGGGCCAGACGATCTAGGTTTCAATATCCAACCCCGTTTCGACGGAGAGTTCGTGGAGATCCTTTCCGCGAACACGGTCTTTGATCTCGACCCTTGGCGGCACGGCCCTGCAAACCAGGATCCCACCACCGCCGGGCTTATCCCAGACGACCCCGGCTTGGCCCCATCGTCCGTGATCGATTACCGGATCGACGCCAGGATCGATACCCGCATCGACGGGGACAGCTCCCACCCACCGCGAACCATCATCCCCCCCGATGTCAATGTGATCGAGCTGTATCGCCGCGCCGCGACCGAAGATGCTTCGATACACCCAGATCACCAAGAAAACCAGCCCGGCACGACCGACGATTGATCGGTCAAGGGGTCCCCGCCAACGGAGAACCCGCCGCCGCCGCGGCCCGGCCCGAGGCCCCGAAGGTCTGTGACGCCATCGCTTCGTCGACGCGACGCATCAGGTCCAGGTAATCCATCTGCACCACCTGCAGGTCGCCCAAAAGCGTGTGCTGGATCACCTGCTGGTGCAGCTGCTCGAGCTTCTTCTTGTCGTCGACCTCGATCGGCTGCTGCTGGCTTTCCTTATCCGCGATCAACGCCGCCTGCCGGTGATAATCGTTAAGCACACGCTGGGCCTCAACGTCATCGCTTAGCTTTTTGACCATCGCGTCGAATTTCTCGGTCGCGGGGTGGGTAGCGATCAGCTTCCCCAGGTCTTGGGCGGCCTTTAAGATCTCTTCGGTCGTTGCCATGGGTATAGGTCCATAGGGGGTCAAGGGCGATCGGGCTATGGACCGCAAACGTCTTCCCCCCAAACGCTCCCGACACGCATGCGTGGCCACGCCGCCATTAGAGCGTTTCCCGATTTCGTGTACGACGTCAAGAAAAACCCGCTGCCTCACGATCGCGGCTCGCTGGGGGCGTCGTACACCATTTCGGGATACGCTCTAAACAATGTACAAGAACGATATCTTATCACGATAGCTGCTATGATGCCGGCCGAACATGACCGTCGTTTGGGGTTATAGCGGCTAATGAACCCCGCCTCCGTGAGGCGGGCCCCGAACCCTTCGCACAACGGTGTTCTTCTGGGAAAATAACAACGCAACCCAGCCTGACCGCAACAAAATACCAGCCCCACTCACGCCAAGGGCACTTTTCTTCATGACCGACCGCTATTCATTCCGCATCCTCGGGCACCTCAGCGACCACCGCTACCAGCCCCGGCAGACCCACCAGTTGGCCCAGGACCTGGGCATCGATCCCGACGAGCTGGACCCCTTCCGCAAAGCGGTCAAGGAGCTGATCAGCGATGGGCAGGTGGTATTAGGTTCATCAGGGACGATCGCCCTGCCCCCGCCCGGCCGAGAAATGGTCGGGGTGTTCCGCCTCAACGAGCGGGGGTTCGGGTTCATCGTCCCGGATCATCCTACCCAACACGGTGACCTTTTTGTGCCCGCCCCTAACACCGGTGAGGCCTTGACCGGCGACCGGGTGCGCGCAAGGGTCATCCATGAGGCCCGACGCGCCACGCGCAGCGGCAAATCCCCTTACATCGGGAAGATCGTCGAGATCCTCAAGCGGGCTGACCGCCACTACGTGGGCAACCTCGCCCATCGGGCCGGGCGGTGGTTTGTCGACGTCGACGGCAAAGCCCTCCACGACCCCGTGAGGATCCGCGACCCACACGCCAAGAACGCCCAAGCCGGCGACAAGGTCGTCATCGAGCTCACCGAGTACCCCAAGGACCGCAAACTGCCCGAGGGGGTGATCACCGAGGTACTGGGCGAAAAAGGCCAGCCGTCGGTTGAAACCCTCGCGGTGATCCGGGCGTACGGTTTACCTGATGACCTGCCCGATGAGGTCGTCCAAGAAGCCCGGGCTGTGGTGCGAAAGTTCGATGAGTCAGCCGTGCCCGAAGATCGCCAGGACGTTACTAACCGGTTTATCTTCACGATCGACCCCCCAGACGCCAAAGACTTCGACGACGCGATCAGCATCGATCGCCTCGATCCTGAAAAAGAAAAAGACGGCGCGGCATACGAGCTGGGCGTCCACATCGCCGACGTCTCGAGTTTCGTCACCGCTGGCAGTGAACTCGACCAGGAAGCCTACGCCCGCGGCAATAGCGTGTACCTGCCGAGGAAGGTCATCCCGATGCTCCCGGAGGTGCTCTCCAACGGGATCTGCTCCCTCCAGGAAGGGGTCAACCGCTACACCAAGTCCGTATTCCTGCGGTACGACGCTTCGGGGCGGGTATTGGGCGAACGGTTTGCCAGCGCGGTGATCCGCTCTTCCAAACGACTGACCTATCTCGAAGCCCAATCCCTGATCGACGGCGACCTCAAAGAAGCCCGCAAACACGCCCGCAGCGATTCGGGCTACCCACGGCAGCTATCGGTGAAGCTCAAGCTCATGGACGAGCTAGCGAAGGTGCTACGCCAGCGACGCCTCAAAGACGGGATGATCGTGCTAGGGCTACCGGAGGTGGACCTCATCTTCGACGACTCGGGCCGGGTCACCGACGCCCAGCCCGAAGACGACGCGTTCACCCACACGATTATCGAGATGTTCATGGTCGAAGCCAACGAAGCCGCGGCCCGGCTATTCGACAAACTGCGGCTGCCGATGATCCGCCGTGTCCACCCCGACCCAGACGCCTACGACCTGGGCGACCTGCGCCAGTTCGCCCGCGTCGCGGGGTATAACATCCCGATGCGCCCGTCGCGTTATGAGCTCCAAGCCCTGCTCGACGCGGTCCGCGGCAAGCCCGCCCAGCAGGCCGTGCACCTGGCCGTCCTCAAAACCCTTAGCAAGGCCGAGTACGCCCCCCTGCTGATCGGCCATTTCGCCCTGGCCAGTGAGCACTACACCCACTTCACCAGCCCGATCCGCCGCTATACCGACCTCGTCGTCCACCGGGCGCTAAGCGCTTACCTCGAAGCCGCCCCATCCCCGTCCTCGCTAGCCAGCAAGAAAGGCCGCCAAAAACTCGCTGACAAACTCGCTCAAGACCCGCGCCTGCCCGATGAAATGACCCTGGCCGAGATCGGCCGCCACTGCAGCGCCACCGAGCGCAACGCCGAATCCGCCGAGCGTGACCTGCGGTATTACCTCGTCCTAGAACTGCTAAGCCAACACCTCGGCGATGTCTTCGACGGCACGGTCACGGGGGTGACCTCCAGCGGGCTGTTCGTGCAGATCGACCGGTACCTGGTCGACGGGTTCGTGGGGGTTGACGATCTACCCGGCGCCGGCGGGACCGCGGGGCGCTGGAAGCTCAACCGCACCACCGGGGCGCTGGTGGCCCAAGGATCGGGACGGTCGATCACGATCGGCGATCGGTTCAAGGTCCGGATCGAACGGGTCATCCCCTCGGGCCGAAAGCTGGACCTGGTGTTGATCGAAGCACCCCGCAGCGGCCAAAAGAAGCGCCGCCAACCCAAGGGCGCCCGCAGCGCAGCCCGCAGCACGAAGAAGCTCAAACAGATCAAAAAGAAAGACCGTCGGTACCGGCGATGAGGTTCCTACGAGCCGCGACCATCAGGGAGCGGATCCCCGTCCGAATACCGGAACGGTTCAGACCACCCCCTCACGGCGGCGGTTCGTGAGCGGTGACCGCGCTAAGCAGGGTCGGTCTGCTCGATCATGCGTTGAAAGTACCGCAAAGCGTTGAGTTCGAGGCGGATCTGGTCCATCACCGGTTGCCGCTCCTCTTGTGGCTGATCCTGGGCTTGGCGAAACAACTCTGCGATTTGGTGCAGGTGTAGTTCGCGTTGCTGATGGGCCCAATCGCGGAGCTTGGCCTGCGTGACGGTGTCGCCTTCATCCACAGCCTGTTCTATGGATTCTCGGGCTTCCATGACCTCCATGAGAAAACCGGACGGCAGGGACTTGTCGTCTGATTGAGTGGACCCGCCCGATAATTCGAGCAACGCATTGGCGCGGGTTTCGGGGTCTTGGAGCGTCTCGTACGCCTGGTTGAGTTCAGCGGCTCGTTGGGCGGCGTCGGCCTGTTCGAGCGGGTCGCTGTAGCGATCCGGGTGGGTCGCGGCGGCAGCGGCGATGAAACGCTCATGGAGGTGAGCTTCGTCGAGGTCGAAGCGGGCGGGGACGCCGAGGGTTTCGAAGGGGTTAGAGGGCATGGTGAGGATGAGACGCGTAGGTCCCCGGGCCAGCCGGACACCGGGAGTATCCACACGTTGTTCATGTCCGGGCTGGCCCGGACCTACAAGGACAACATCATCCGCTGTTTTTCGTAACAGTTTGTGTTTGGTCACCTCATAAAGGTTCGGGTCTCTTGATAAATCGCAGAAAATCTCGGCGAACCTTCTCGGGGCTACCAGTTCGAGTCTAGTCGTGAATACGTACAATCTTGAGAACTAGGCATTGTCAGAAAACTTTGATCGGGTGCCACTGGCTGCTTGTCAGCCAGTGCGAATACCTGTGTTCTCGGTGTCTGCACTGGCGGGCCAGCCGCCAGTGGCACACCCATGGACCTCAAAACGAGTTTCCCGACAGAGCCTAACATATTGAAAACCTTGGCATGCGACCAGTCCTTGCCTGCCGCGTCGCGGTCAATTTCAATTCGCTTCTCGAGCGGATACGCAATTCCAAGGAATGCAGCCGCGATTGAGGTGACCTCGAGCTATGTGTTTGCCAATAGGTTTGCCGTTGAAGAACTTCGGTTCCCGCGCGACCCCAAAACGATTGCCGTATCTATGGTTTCCTGAAATAAGTACACGTCTCCATATGATAAGTCGACACTGTCAGCTGCCTTCTGTGAATCCAGAGCCATCGGGGCAAGCGGAGCCGTTGAGAAGTACATCTGGTCGATATCGACCGTGTCGCGCGTGCTATTGCCGGCGGTGTTCGGATCGGTGTCGATGACGCGGACCACGACCATGCCGGAGACCGAGGCGCCCAAATCTAGGGAGTAATGCGTCAACCCGGGAGAATTCACCGTTACCAGCGAAATCCAGTTCTGACCGCCGTCAATGGAATACTGGAACTCAAAATCGTCACCCTCCGCGTTGTCCGGACGCGAGGCGGTGAGGTAGAAGCTCTGGGCTGAGCTGACCCCGGTGAACGTCCAGCGGTGATCCATAAAGCTGGTTCGGTTGGCGGGGTTGCCCGAGGACTGCTCTTCTTCGATCGTCTCCACCACGCCGTCCTCGTCCCCCGTGGCCGTGTAGTTGTTGGTGATGACCGTGCCGGAGATCGTGGCTTCTCTTGTGGCGGTGAAGGTCGTCAAGTCATCATCGCTGATGGTCACGGTCGCTGACCCGCTGGCGTCTACTTTATACCCATAGCTGTCGTCTTCATCGAGCGTCACGATCACCGTCTCGTCGCCTTCGGCGTCAGGGTCGTCGATCGGCGTGACCGTGATCGTAGCCGAGGTTTGTCCGTCGAGGATCACGACCGAGCCGGCTAGGCTGGTGTAGTCCGACCCGGCCGTCGCCGAGCCGGCGACGGTATAAAAGACGGTCAGGTCGCCTGTCGTCCCGTTGCGCGAGACCGTGAATTCGCCGCTGTCGACCGGGAACTCCGCGGCTGACGCGTCGCTGGCGGTGATGCTCACCGGCTCACGCAGGTCGGTGATCAGCGAGCCAAACGACAGGGCATCGACGTGGACGGATTCCAACGACGGGGTGTTGTTCCCATTCACCGGTGAACGGTCCGTATCGACGACACGCACCAGCAGATCGCCGTTGAGCGGGGTGACAGACAGGTCGACATCGTAGGGCTGGTTGCTTGACGCGTTGACCGTCGCCAGCAGCGTCCACGCCCCGCCGTCCAGCGCGTATTCAAACGTAAAGTCGTCTCCCTCACTATTGGCGTCGCGCCAGGCGTGCAAGTGGAACGACGTTACGTCCTCGACCACACCGAACGACCATTGGTAGTAGTCCAGCGCACTGGTCCTCTTGGGCTTATTACCGTTGCCGATGAGCCCTTCGCCTTCGGTGATGCTCTGAGCAGTCCCGTCGGTGATTTGAAGGGTGGCGGCGTTGAACGGATCAGCCACGGGTTCAAGCCCAGTCGTATAGCTCGTTCCTCCGGCGATTAGCGTCCCACTCACGGGGAAGTACGAGTTCGCGATCGGCACGTCATCGTCAAGGTTCACCACCGCGACATCGGCCGCATCGAGGCCGTTGTATGCGGGATCACTGCTGGAGGCCGGGGCGAGCACGATGGTGTACCCGATGTCACCGTCCACCAATAGATCATCGATACCGGTGACCGTGACAATCTGCGGCATGTCCCAGTCTGCGTTGGTAAAGGTCAATTCACTGACATCCGCAACCCCTTCACCGGGATCGGTGGATGAAATTCCGATGGTCACGGTGGCCGCCGGTTGGCTGTCAAGCATGACTCTGAAAGTGGCCCAGCCGCCTGATTCTGTTGTGTCACCGGTGATGGAGCCGACATAGATCCCGGCCGGGTTGCCCATTTGTTGACCGAAATCCTGCTCAATCACGACCTGCCCGGTGACAATCGTCACCTGTTGCAGGCTGTTCACCGGGGCCGTCGCGTCCCAACCCGTGGGCAGTTCTGCAACGACGTTGAAGGTTCCGACGTCGAGGTCCGGAAGCTCGTACTGGCCAGATGCATCCGTCGTGACGATCGGCTGCACGTCGAATTGCAGGTTGTCGAGCCGCACCGTTTCGGCGTCGCCGGTCGCGATCGCGTAAGCGATGTTCGGGTTGCTGAACGTCATGGTTTCGACGACACCGGCGGGGATGACCGATGTGGTGACGGTCCCCAACAAGACATCGGCGGCATCATAGACCTCCAGGCGCGCAACATCGTTGCTAGAGGTTCCAATCGCGTCGATCGAGATGCTTGACGCAGGGAACGTTGAAATCGATCCGCAGGCTGCGGTCGCCGGAACGCCACAGCGACCCGACGCCGCTGGTCGTCACACCGTCGTCGAAGAAATAGCTAAAAACCCGGTCCCCGGTCGACGCGTTGCCCGTGCTCGTGAAGGATCGCACACCGGGACTAAGGACGTCGGCTCCGATGGCTGAAAGCGTCACCCACCGGGCTGGTCTCATTTAGATAAGAACCCGCACCCACGTCGTCGGGCTCGATGCCGCGAGCTAGCGTGACGGTGGCGCCGCCCGTTGTTTGAAGCTCGACCGTTCGGCCCGCGATACCGGTTTCAGTCGGGCCTTGGGTGCCGTCGCCATCGGTGTCGTCGAACATGACGCCCTGCACGCCCTGGTTGTCAGCATCGACCGTGGTCCGTGAGAACGGCTGGAAGTCGGTACGGTGTGTGGTCAGCGTTTCGAGTTCAAAATCCTGATTGGCTGAGCGTTGCAAGCCCAGAACCAATTGCGTCGGGTCGAGGATGCTACCGGACGCGGTCAGTTCCATCCGTCCGAACAAGGCATATTCATTGACGCCGATACCCGTGGCCGCCGTCGTGCCGGTGAACCCGCGGACGAAGCCGGGGTCGTTGGCCAGGTCGTAGATGTGACCCGTCGAGGTATTGAACAACGAACCATGATCGATCGCCGCGGCGTTGATCGTGGCCACGGCCGGATCGAAGTACAGGTCGAGCTGCCCGGAGCGCACCCCGTCGGTCCCCCCGCTCGGGCTCGTCACCCAAAGCTCAACGTAGAACTGCTGACCCGCATTGAGTTGCGATACATTCTGGGGCAGCTGAACCGCTTGCTCATCGGTCGACGGCGCCAGCACGACGCGTGGGTGGACTTCGATCGGCAGATCGGTCGCATTGCGGCTGCGGAACAGGAAGTCGTAGATCTGAGGGAGATCTGCCGCGTCCCACGTGTGGCCGCGATCGGCGGCGACAAACAGCTCGTGCTCGAAATCGACCGGTGAAATCCCACGAGCCGCCGCTTCGGCCACGACCGCTTCAAACTGATTGGCTGCCCGCTCGACGCGGTCTTCACCCTGCACGGAGGTGGTTTCGTTAGATTGGTCCAGCTGGCTGTGGTTGGGGTCGTTGTCGTTTTCGCCGACCCAGAACTGGATGCGGCTGCTGAGGTATTCGTCGATGTTCAGCGTCACGCCCGCCGGTGGTGGGTAGTCGTACCGCTGGCCGAACCCTCGCGGGAAGGCCACATCTTGCGTCGGCAACATCTGCACGCCCGCTCCACCCACGACCGCCGCCGCCACCCGGTCAGGGTGCGCAGCCGTAAAACGATTCGTGAATTGACCGCCAGCCGAGAAGCCCCACAGGTACAACTGTGAGGCTTCGCCGAACCCGGCCGCCGCGATGGCGTCGACGGTTTCGATTAACACGAGGTCGGCGGCCGCGTCGTCGTTGCGGTTCCAGCCGAATGTGTGGTGGTCGTCGTACCGCGTGGCCCCTGGGATGAAAACCGGGGTCACCACGATCAGCGAGTTCACCCCGTTGGCCGGGTCGGCCACGAACCGATGCCAGTCGCGGGCATACGAATCGTAATCGAACGCCCCGGTGTCACCGTGTGTGGAAACGAGGATCGGGGTCGTCGCGGTCACATTCCCGAACATCGCCGCGCGATAGAAATAATCGCTGTCATCTTCAGAAGGAACCGTAAACTGATGGAACGCCCCCCGCGGGCGGGAGGCTGTGAAGGTGTCGGCTTGCGCCTGAATACGGATCTCGTCGATCGCCCAGCCGTCGTCCGGCAACGGGTGCGTATCGTATTGCGACCACTTGAGCTGGACATCGCTGGTCAGCGATAGGCCCGCCCCGAACGAGCTATTGATGCGGGCGATCTCGGCGGCGAGGTCGATTTCGTGTAGCTGCCACAGCCCGTCGCCACCGCGGTTCAGGTCGCTGCCGGCGAGATCGAACAACTCGTACCAGTTGGCTCCGTCGATGCTGATCGAGATCCCGTCGCCAGCGGCGGTGGTGGCGTGGGCACCTGACGGGAGCGCATCGTTTTCATCGCCGGATCCACTGCCATCACCTTCAAACTGGTGATACGTCAGGATCGCGTCGATCGTGAACCCCGACAGGTCCACGGTCCAGATTGCCAGCCCGAGGTCGGCGATCCCGTCACCCGACTGATTGGACGAATCAAACACGAGCGCGTTGGGGTTCCCGTTCTGGGTGTATTCGAGGCTCGGGCCGGCGGTGATGATACCCTCGGCGGCGAGGTCGCGGATCTGTACACGCGCCTCGGGATCGACACTTGTAATCGACCACTCGACGCCAAGCCCGTTCTCGAAGCTCTCATACAGGACGGTGGGCGGAGGGGGGGGCGTGCCCGTCGAGAATTGGATCTCGAGACGCGGCGGGGTCGCCCCCTCGGACGAATCGAAATCAACCCCGTTGCCGCCCGTGGGCAGTATCGCCCAACCAAGGTTCTGCCCCGGGTCGCCGATCCAGGATTGCAGGCTCGCGGTGACATCGATCTGAAGCAGTCCGGTCGAGACGGACCCGGTGGTGACATCCGCGACGCTAACCGCTTCCACACCGTCCGGTGAAACGCCCGACGATAGGGAACTCCAGCTATCGGTGTCGCTCCATGATGCCAGCATCCTATGCATCGCCATGGCATCGCCGGGGTTGCTCACATCGAGTTCTAAAATAGCGGACAGGACCGTTGCGCCGCTGGGGATCTGCCCGGGATCGCCGCCGAAGATGTTGTCGAACCGCAACAGGGCCTGCACGTCCTGACCGGTGGATGACGGGTTGTCGTTGTCGACGTTCAGCGACACGACGGCCGAGTTGTCGGCCAATGGGTTTGCTTCCTCCAGCATGGTATCGACGGTATCGGTGTACCCCCCGACGCCTTGCTGGAACGACACGGTTTGAACCGACGTATCAATATCAACGGTCAGCAGGGTCGGGTTCATCGCGTTGCCCAGCGTGTCGTCGATCGTCGAACCGCCGCCGCTGAGCGTGACGTCATAGACGCCGTCATCAAAGTCCCCGCCCAGGGAGGTCAGTGTGATGATGTCGCTGCCCGCGTCGTAGCTGAAGGTGTAGTCGACCGATTCGACCAACGTAACGGCATCTTTCGTCACGCTCACCGTCGCGGAGGTCACGGTCGCGTCGTCGATCCCGCTCGAGTCAGTCACCCGGATATCGAACGTGGGTTGGGTCGAAGAGACCTGCACCGCCCCGACGGTTCCGTCCAAATCGTCCGGTCCGTTGTCTAGCGGATTGGAAACGCTCGCGGTGGGACCCGTCATATCGGGTCCGGAGGTGATCGTGAACTGGTCGAGCGTGGCCCCGTCGTCGGCGGCGATGTAGCTGACCGTCAGCTGGTTCGGGGTCACGTCGAACTGGGCGAACCCGTACTCGACAACCGGGTTCGTCGAGGTCGAGAACCCCGCCGCGTTGAATGGGTATTGGGTGAACGTACCGCTGCGCAGCGACTTGCCACCGGTGCCGGCCACGAGCTGAACCAAGCCGTCGCCCTTGGCATAGTCGTTGTCCGTGTCGAGCACGAAGGTCTCCACGCCACCGCTTTGGCCCAATAGCGGCATGGTGCGGTGATACGTGTGGGAATGCCCCATCAGGAAGACATCGACCCCCGCCGCGTGTAGGCGCGGGACGACTTGCTGGTAGTAATTGTCCGCGGCGCTCTCCGGCTTATCGGGCGAGCCGGTCACCGGGTGGTGCCCGAACACGATGACCCATTGAGCGTTCGACGCTGCGATATCGGCTTCGATCCAAGACAACTGCCCGTCGAGTCGCGTGGCGTTGTTGAGGCTGTTCGTGTCGAACGTGACGAAGTGAACGTTCCCATAGTCTAACGAGTAGTTGTGCTCCATCGGCTCGCTGGCCGGTGGTTCGGCGGGTGCTGTCACCCCCGCGACCGGGACGGGGACGCTGAAGTTGTCCTCGCCCGGTTGCCCACCATCGGTCGCGACATCGTGATTCCCGAACCCGACATAATCGATATGCCCGGCTGTCCAGGCGGCGGCTTCGGGGTTGATCGTGGGGTCGAACCGTGCGTCCGATTCGTTGTGTGTCCCGGAGTCGTAGACATTATCCCCGAGCAGGACGGCAAACGCAGGATCGACTGTGTTGATCCGTGACTGCACATCACGGAACGGTTGGATGTCGTTGATGTCGGCTGAGTCCCCGTACGCCGCAAAGCTGTACGCGGTCGGGTCCCCGGCCGGGAGTCGTGTCCGGAAAGAGGAGGCGTACTCGTCGACGATCACACCGCCTTGCAGATGCCGGACGCGATACTCGTAGCCGTCATCGTAGTTCAGCCCGGTCATCGTGGTGTAGTGGTTGATGCGTCCTCCGGTGGGGAGCACGATCTGGGTTGTCGCGGGAGCCGTCAGCCACGGATCGGAGGTTCCGTCTCGGCGGTAGTCAACGGTAAAGGCATCCTGTGTCCCGCTGCCCGCGGACACGGTCTGCCACAGCAATTCAACCTGATCTGTTTCACTTCCGGAGAAACCCACCAGCGGGGCATCTCCGAGTTGCAGTCGCGGTGAGTGATTGATGGTGTATTGAGGGTCTGAAACGACGTCAAAATCGTGGCTCCACTCGCCCAGCGCTGTCCCGTTGGTCGCGGTGATCGTGCCCGCATCGATGCGCAGTGAGTGCGTTCCCGATGCAAGCGACGCGAGCGTGAACGTCACGCTATCGATGTCGTCGATATTGACACTGGTTGCGCTACCTGCACCGTTGACCACCAAGTCACTCGCTTGCACCGTCGCCGCGTCGACCGGGGCATTAAAGTCGAGCGTTACGGTCAGATCCGGTGTCGCCGGTCGGATCGCCGAGTCGATCACGAGAAAGCTCGATTCGCCGAGTATCGCACTGCTGATGTCCGCCGCGGCCAGATCGCGATTGCCCGCGTCAAAGCGGATACTCCGTTCCAATTCGACGTGCACGAAGATCCCGCCTAATGACCGGGTATGGATGCCTTGCTCGTTGGTGGTTCCAGCAAGCCCGGAGAAAGTCGTCCCGTCGACCCCGCCGTTGACGGTCACGTTGACGGGATCCGTGGGAGCCAGCGTGTTGTAGGCGTACGCTTGGAATGAGTCGGCTTCGAGGTTGGTGTCGAGGGTGATGACTTCGCTCGAGACCGTGCCGTCGCCATTGGAGAGTACAGCGTCCGTTCCGGCCGGGAACGATGGATGGTTGGCAATATCGAACCCGTGCACCTGCCACGCGTCGGTGTCCGCGGTGGCGCCGACCCAGGCTTCGTGCACCTCCTGGAAGATCGAATTGGTCAGATGCGCCACATCCGCCGTGCCGGCCCCGTTGGCGTTGCGGTGGGCACCGGCCATCAGAAAGCCACGTGCCGCGGCGTCACGGAACGCCTTGGCCCCGACGTCCCATGAATGCGTATCAAACAATGGGTGGGGGACCTCGACGAGTCCGTCGGCTTGGAAATCGAGGTTCACGAAATACGAGCCCCACCCCTTTGTCTGTTGCCCGCCGGTTAGCTGCTCGCGTAGGCCGTGGTAGACATCGCCGCTGACGGTGTCCGTAAATTCCACCAGCTCGTACCCCAGTAATGCTGCTTGCGCGTCGGCGCCGGGGACGTCTCCCGCTAGCAACGTGTTTGCTAACGCGTTGAAGTCAGCCTGTTCCTGGGCCAAAGGCGCGACGTACAGGTTCGACCCGTTGGCAAACGCCAGGTCTTTCAATCGTGAAACCTCCGCCACAAAATCCCCGGATTCGACGACCGCGGAGAAAAGTACCCGGTCCTCAAGGCGTTCGAGCAATGGCGTCACCGCTCGGTTGCGATTGTGTCTGCGTGTCCATTTCCAACGTCGTTTCTTTGGTTTCATAATGGGTGATCCAGAAAGAATCCTGCGTGAGATTAGAAGAACCGGTAACGTGAACGTCAGCGAGAAAATGAATCGTTTGCCGCGTGGCTGGTGGTTCTATCGATCGAGTTGATGGAGATTCCTGACGGTTCACTGCGGGGCATAGGTCACCCTCAGGTCGCCGGCCATAGTATCGACCTCGAAACTCCAATCGGCAGAGGTGTCGGTGTATAGACACAGGCATCCGCCCCAGAAAACGCGTCAACGGGATTCCTGATGTCGTTATCAAAATCGTAACTGACAAGATCGGTGATATTCACCCCGGCTCCTTCATCGCTAATATCTAGCAAGTCCAAGTGTAAATCACCCTGTACCGGCGACGGGTCTATAAACATTGGGGTGTCTTCTTTAGAGTTGGCGTTTGTGCCCGAGGACGACTGCTAGACCGCAAAGCTGGTTTGATCGATATTGTTCCACCGATACCCGGTATCGACGCCATAGGTATTGCCGTCTGCATCCCATCGCGTTGGGGCATATCTCACGTTGATACTGCTGCCGTTTGAAGCGTCTTGTGCGGCGATATTGTTCTTGAAGATGATGTTGTTCCTGAGGAACGGGGCCAGGGTCGTTCCCACGGCATAGGCGTTGCCCACCGAGCTGGTGTTGGTTCGATAAACGGTGTTGCCGGCGATCACGATGGGGTCCGGGTCATCAGCGGACAGGTTGCCGCTATTGATCACGATGCCGACGCTGTTGGTCCCCCCGATCATGATCATGTTATTCAGAACCTTGATCTCTCTGACAACGTTATCGTAATCCCACCTTTTGGAATCAGCGGCAGAAAAGCCTTGGCGCCCGGTCGGACCGCGCGCGATGATGTCGTTGATCCCCGGCTCGCTGATCACCCCATTTCGGTTGAGATCCAAACCGCAAGGCCTGGAAACATAGCCTGCTGCCTGGGGCCTTGGGCTATGTATACCCAGCCCCACAAAGATAGTTAACACCAAAACAATCGAGAAATGAGGATTCTCAGTAACCATCGTACAGCTCCTTACAGGTGCTCAGAGGACGCTTAGAACGAAGATTACTCCCCGATTTTCAAATTTATCCTGACAACTTATAACCATATTTGAATGTATCGCCAACGTGCTGCCTCATGCCGTATTATTCAGGGATGTGACAGGACGATAATATTTTCATCAAGCCAAGACTCGAGTGAGGTAGTCGAAGTCGAGGGCGCATCGTGGGCATTTGCGTTTGAAGCCAACTTTGAAGGTAGTGTCCGTCAAGAATCTATGTAAGCCGGGTGATCTTCCCCAGGGAAAGTGGACGGTCGGATTCGTGAGTTAGGCGGTCTGTTGCTCGTAGGCCAGGGGGTTGTTGTACCCCGGGACGAGTGCAGCCGCACACGATTGTAAAACACCTCGATGTAGTCGAACAACGCTCGATCCGCCTGGTCGAGATCACCCCAATCCGAGCCGTGGACCAGTTCGACTTTCAAGGTCCCCATAAAACTCTCCACCATCGCGTTGTCGTAACAATTCCCTTTGCCGCTCATCGAGCAGGTGATCCCGTAAAAGCCCAGCAGGTCCCGGGCGGTCTCAGGGTTGAAGTGCAACAGCGGAGAGGGCGAGTTTCTGGGGCTCGGTGGGGGTGCACCAGCCGAGGACCTTCATGGGGGGCGATCTCATGGTTGCCCAGGCCCCGGCGGCGAAAGCGGGCGATCTTCTCACGGCAGGATGCGGTAAGCTGAGTATAGGGCATCGGGGCTCCTTTAAGTTGAGGTTCTGCGCCCCAAACTTAACGGAACCGATGCCCTTGTTTTCACGGCCTCTGCTGTTGCACTTCAACCCTGAGACCGCCAGCCTGTCCAAAGTGAGATATGTCCTCGACGAGGGGCGACTGGAGACAACCATAGACGTCCGCATTCATCGTTGAATTGGCAAACCCCCACCGCGTTTGCGGCAAGTTTAGGAAACCCAATGGCCGGGGCGTTCCCGACCGCGCCGCCTGGTGGCTCTCTGGTCGGGGCTACACCCCTCCCTCCGACCCACCAGGCGGATCAACTCATACCGATTCTCTCACATTAACTGGTACAAAGGTCCCGAGGGAGTCAAACTATTGATCTTTGAATTGTTGACTTAACTGCTCTGGAGTTAGCTCGGTCCTGAAAAACCCATCTGCTGGCAAGCCTCGGAATTAAGTCAACAATTCAAAGATCAATAAGTCGGGAACCAATGATGCGGTCGGTCGGGCTTGACGATGGGTAGAGACTTCACGCCCGCGTGTTACAATCCCTGCCATGAGTACGACGACCGGGCCAACCGGGCAAAAAAAATCATATAAATCGACGCTGAACCTGCCCAAGACAGCATTCCCGATGAAGGCGAACCTGGTTCAGAACGAGCCGGCGTCGCTTAAACGCTGGGAGCGGATGGGGTTGTATCAGCGGGTCCGTGAGGCGCGGGGCGGCCCTGAAAGCAAGCCCTACGTCTTCCACGACGGCCCGCCTTATGCCAACGGCGCGATCCACCTGGGGCATCTGTTAAATAAGGTCGTCAAAGACCTGATCGTGCGGTCAAAGACCATGGCGGGGTACGACTGCCCCTACATCCCCGGCTGGGACTGCCACGGCCTGCCGATCGAGCACAAGGTCATGCAAAACCTGGGCGACAAAGCCCGGGGCATGAACGCGATGCAGATCCGCCGCCGGTGCAAGACCGATGCGGAAAAGTTCGTCAAGCTCCAGTCCAAGCAGATGCAGCGTCTGCTGACCCTAGCGGATTATGAAAACCCCTACCTGACCGTGACCCCAGGCTATGAAGCAGGGGTGCTTGAGGTCTTCGCTGAGCTTGTAGAAAAAGGATTGGTCTACCGGGCGTTGAAACCGGTGCACTGGTCGATCGCTAACCGGACCGCCCTGGCGGACGCGGAGTTGGAGTATTATGACCGGGAAGATACGAGCGTGTATGTATTGTTTGAAGCCCAGGACGGGCAGGCGTTGCGGGCTCAGCTGGGGCTAGCAACGCAGGCGGATGACCGCCTTGTTTATTTCATGATCTGGACCACTACGCCCTGGACATTGCCCGCCAACCTGGCCGTCGCGGTGCACCCCCGGCAGGAGTATGGCGTCTACGACCTTGGCGATCGTTTGGTGGTCGTGGCGACGGGATTGGCTCAAAAGGTATCGGCGTTGATCGATACCGAGCCCGGTGACCCGCTCGCCACGTTCCTCGGCGAGAAGATCTGTGGATTAACTTACCGCCACCCGTTTATCGACGACGGTCGTCAGCGGCCGGTCGTCAGCGCCGAATACGTCACCCTCGAAGACGGCACCGGCCTGGTCCATACCGCCCCGGGCCATGGCGTTGAGGACTACCAGACCGGCCTGCGGGAAGGGCTGGAGATCTACTGCCCCGTGCGTGAAGACGGCACGTTCGGCCAAACCGCCCCGGATTGGCTGCGCGGCGCCGACGTGTGGCAAGCCAACGAATGGGTCGTCCTTCGTCTGCGGAAGTCAGGCCACCTGTTCCACGCGCATAAGTTCACACACAGCTACCCCCACGATTGGCGGTCCAAGACGCCGGTGATCTTCCGCGCCACGGAGCAATGGTTCGTCGCGGTGGACCGGGCCGGTGACGGTGATGCGTCGTTGCGGGATCGCGCGATGGGCGTCACCGCGGATGACGTAACGTTTATCCCCGGGTGGGGGCGTAATCGGATGAGGGGGATGCTCGAGTCGCGGCCCGACTGGTGCATCAGCCGCCAACGCGCCTGGGGCTTGCCGATCCCCGCATTCCTGCCGCCCGACGGCGTGGACGGCGACCCGCTGCTTACCGCCATGTCGGTGCGCGCGGTCTCAAATCAGTTGCGTGAGCACGGCTCGGATTTCTGGTTCACCGCCAGCCCGGAAGAGCTGTTGGCCGGTTACGACCCGGCATCCGACCCCGACGCGCCCGACTGGGTCAAGATCACCGCCGAAGCCCACGGATTGCAATCCGTGGGCTTACGCAAATCCCGTGACATCTTCGACGTCTGGTTCGAGTCCGGTTCATCGTGGAACGCGGTGTTGCGGCAGCGTGATTTGGGCTACCCCGCCGACCTCTACCTCGAAGGGTCCGATCAGCACCGGGGGTGGTTTCAGTTGTCACTCTTGCCTGCATTAGGCGCGACGGGCCAAGCCCCCTTCCGGGGCGTGCTCACCCACGGGTTCATGGTCGACCGCGACGGCAAGAAGATGTCCAAGAGCGGTGGCAACGCGTTGGAGGTCGAGGCATTGCTCAAAGACTTCGGGGCCGACGTGTGCCGGTGGTGGGTGGCCAGCCTCAATACGGATAACGATATCAAGGTCGACCTCGACTTCTTCAAGACCGCCGGCGACGAGTACCGCAAGGTCCGCAACACGATCCGGTTCCTACTGAGCAACCTCTACGATTTTGATCCACAGGCCGATCCGCACGCAGCCGTCCCCGCCCCGACCACCCTCGACGCCTGGGCCCTGGGTGAACTCAAAAAACTGATCGAACGCGTGCATGATGCCTACGAGACCTTCCGATTCCGCAAAGCCCACGAGGCGATCTTCCACTTCTGCAACGAGACGATGTCGTCGGTCTACCTCACCGCGGTCAAGGACCGGCTTTATTGCGATCCGGCCGATGGCCCGCGACGCCGCCGCACCCAAGCGGCGATGTATACCATCGCGGACCACCTGATCCGCCTCCTGGCCCCGATCGTCCCGCACACCGCCGACGAAGCGTGGCGAGTCCTGCACCCCGGCCCCGACGACCGCTGCGTGCACCTGGAGCTGCTGCCGGAACTCCAAGCGGTCGAGGTCGATCCAAGATGGGCCACGATCATGGCGGCCCGCGAAGAGTGGCTCAAAGCGATCGAGACCGCCCGTCAGCAGCACGGCATCGACAACCCGCTTGATTGCGGTTTGGTTGTGCCGGCATCGACTCTGGAATCCTGGGACAGGATCGACCCGGTCGACTGCGCAGACCTGTGCGGCATCAGCCGGTTTGAAGCGTCGCCCCAGCAGCAGACACTCCAGGTGATGGATCTGAGAGATCAGCCGCGTTGCGAACGCTCTTGGAAGCGGGATGGTACGGTCGAGCCTCGGTCCGACGGAGGGTTGCTATCCGGTCGAGACGCCGCGGCGCTGGGGCTGGCGTGAACCCCGTCTTGAACATGGCTCACGAAGAGACCCCTTATACCGTGCCCGAATCGATGGGGCGCTCAGCCCAGCCCAAGAACGGGCCTGCTCCGGCCGAGCGGGGGCCCGTTCTATGGCTCGTCAGTTGAGCCGGTACACGCCCAGCACCCGGACGGGGTCATCGGGGCCGGTGATGCGGGACCGATCGAACACCGCGATGAACCTCGCCGATTCGACGGGGCCGATCGGGTCGCCGTTATCGTCCAGGGCGGCAAAATTGCCCGACGGGTAGCCCTGGATGAACACATACGCGGTGTAGATATCGCTACGCGTCGAGCAGGTCTGCATCAGCCAGCGGGCGATCATGGTCTCTTCTTCGCGGTCGTCTTCGATCCCGTCAGCGATGGGCGGATCGGGCAGGAAATCGATCGAGACGTTACTCGATCCGTCACTGAGCGTGGGGGTGTCTCCCGTCTGCGGGCCGCTCGTTAGAATGTCGATCGAATCATCGGATGCAGGATCCACACACATAAACAGCTCCGCAAGGTTGGCGATCCCCTTTCTATCGCGGTATCCCGTTCCCAGCCCGCGGTTGGTCGTGTTGAACGGGGTGAGCTTATCACGGTACTTGACGATGGCCCGGATGACGTTTTTGCGTACCGTTTTATCGGGGATGGGCAGGATATGGTGCAGGAGGTGACTGTCGCGTGCACTCGGATCATCAATAATGGTGTTCAGGTCCCCGCTGATGGTATTGAGGTTAATCTTGCCGGGCACGAATCGTTCATCGGGGTCGGAGGCGTTGGTTGACCCGTCGTTATCGTTGTCGATGGGGTTACCGTTGCTGTCGACATCCACCGCGGGGCTAAGGGTGGTGAGCTGATCGAGCATCAGCACGGCGTACGGGACCGCGATATTGTCGGCGGTATCGGTCGACCCGGTCGAAGAGGCGACGAGGTTGCTGGGCGCTGCCGAGAAATCAAGCATGAGCTTCTCGATATCTGTTTCTCCCGCCCATTCCCACATCTCAGCGACGGTTTTGTGAGAGGCCGGCGGGTTTGGGCTTTGCAGCGGTGGTCTGGGGCCGATGATCGCGATATGGGCCAGCTCCCCGATCTGGCGGATCTCCCCGACGTTGCTGATCAACAGTTGCTGGCTAGCCAGTGTGCTGGTGGGCCCCCCGCCCGGACCGCCCTTGTTGTCTTCGCCGAGCTTGTCGAGAGGATTTTTAAGTGGGTCGGGGTTGTTGGAGTCGTCTTCATAGCGGCCGGTGGGCTCAGCAGGGGTGGTCTGACCAGAGGGGATGGTCAGGTCTGTGGTCAGCTCCTTCTTGCGGTTAGCAAGATTATTATTGTAATCGTCTAGACAGTTTTGGTAGGTCACGGCGATGGTGTTGAGGCCGTTGCCGTTGCCCAGGGTGATAATCTGGCGGTAGTCGACCGTCCCGATCGGGTTAGAGGAAGATTCGATGGTCCTGCCCGAGATGGTCGCCGGCATCCCTTCGGATGGCATATCGCTGTAGGGCCAGTCCAACGCGGCGCCCGTGACCCCATTGGTGCCGCGTAGCTCGACTCGGATCGGGTTACCTGCGGATGCCGACGACCAGGCCTGGGTCGGCCAGCTCGCGGGCGTTAGGAGGGAATCGATCGGCAGGGCAGGGGGAGCGGGGTTATCATACAGCTCCTGGACGTTGTCATCGCCTGCGAAGGCCCCGGCATCGGAGTTGCGGAACAGGATCCGCACTTCACCCGGGCCCAGCGTCGATTTGCCCGCCAACCCGTCCCCACTGGTCCCGATGGACGGGTCCCACAGCAACCCCCAGTCGACGCCGTCGACCCATAGCCTCACGTTCTGTAGAGAGATGGTCATGCGGAACGGGTTGCGGATCTCGATCGCGTAGCCGATATTGCCCTGGCGTTCCCATTCGACGTTCCATACCCCGCTGCCCGGGGAGGTCTCCGCAGCGCTGGTCACTTCGTATTTTGCTTGCACGTAGATCTCGGAGAGGAAGGGCAGAGCCTCCATCCCGCAGGTGGGTATTACCACTTTATCAGTGTTGGGATCATCATCATGATCCACCTCATGATACCAGACGGTTAGCTCGTTATCGTTATCGGCATAATCGATGATGCTCACTGTCAGCTGATCCACGTATTCCTGGAGGGCAGCGACGCTGGTGGAGACAAACCGTGAAGGGGGCGCGAACGAGAATGGGGATGAACTCCATTGGTCGAGGATGCTGTACAACCGGGGGCCGATATTCCAGCGGTCACCGGTCGTCAGCCGGTTGTCCCCGCCGTTGAGATCAAACTTGAGTGTCGGGTCGGTGTGGGGGTTCCCCGTTGCGGTCAGTGGCGGAGCGAGAATCGCGGCGCCGCTGACGGTTGTGAGCCCCAGCCGGGCGTTCGTATCGGAGTATTGCTGCAGCGTCGTCAGGCTGAGGGATGTCATGACATCCGTGTGGGTCTTTTCCATGACGGTGGCGGAATGGCGCAGCGTCCCGGGCAGCCCATGGCCGGCGGACTCGATCACGGCCTCGGCGCTGCTGTTGAGCCCGTTGCGGTAACGGAGTTCCATCTCGTCCTGGATCGGCAGCCGGTTCGTGCCGCCCTGATAGTAATCGTAAACCGGGCCGTTGTACCAGAACGCGTCGCGCGTCACCAGGGGCACCGGCTCGGCGGTGAGGTTGATCGTTCCACCGGTGCGGTGTGTGAGTAAGTTGCCGAGGTTGGTCATCTCCGCGCTGTTATGGAAGAAGACGTACCGCCCCAGGTCCAGCTCGGAGGGGTTCCACCAGCGCGGAGCGTTGGTGGTGGAGCTGTAGTTTCCGCTGTCGTTCACCTGGCTCAACGCCACGTTGGCGTTGAGCATCGAGCTATTGTCGATGATGCGCACCGCCATGACGTACGTCACGCCGCCGCTTTGGCGGATCGGGGCCCAGGTCCACCGGCTGTCGCCGATGCCGTCGCCGTCGGCGTCGACCAGGCCGCCTGCAGTTTTGTGGATGATCGTATCGCTTCGGATGCTGTCCGGCGTGGTGGTGTCATCAACGATGTGTTCCTGCGGGGTCTTCCGGGTCGAAGGGGTTAAGACGCTAAGGTCCTTACCGCTGGCCCCGTTCGTGAGATAAACCCCCGTGAGGTTGGTCAGGTGGCCCCAGACAGGGTTGTCCGCGTCGCCAGCCAGGGCATCACCGGTGGTGACGTCGAACGGGTTGGGGGCGGTGGACATGAAATTGAGCGTGGTTGATGCTAGCCACATGTCGTCATGCGCCCCGCCGTGAGCTTGGGCGCCGGGGATGGGTTGGCCGTCGATCCCGATGGGTGAAAAGGTTGTGTTCGGGTTCGTCGAGGGGTAGTCGTAAGGCTCGTCCCCGCCGCCGGGGTCGGCTGGGTTGGCGTTGAAGAAGTGGCCGTTGTCGTCGAGCAGGTCCTCACGCAGCACGTCACGGATCTGGGCGATCACCGATTCTACGACGTGGTCGATATTCGAGTTGGTCTGCACCGACTGATGGGTTGCGACCCGTTGGACCTGAGCGTTTTGGATATACGCGGCGCCCAGCACCGCCATCAGCGCCAGGGTCACGATCACCATCACCACCGCCGAGCCCGATGCGCCCCGGCGGCGTGGCCCGGTGGCCCAGTCGGCTGCGCCACAGCGGGGAGCCCAGGGCCGTCCTCGACCAGGGCACGGTGTCGGCTGGCTGCTTCGATTGAGATTGCGTGTTTTCATCATAACGTTCCAGTTCTCCCGCCCCCTATCAATAATCTATACCGATCCCGGATGAAAATATGGCGTGACTCATGTACGCGGCAGGAGGTTTTCGGTGTCCAACGCATACTCGAGGCGGTACTTTGATACGCGATGCGTATGTTTTCTTAGAGCGTATCCCGAAATGGTGTACGACGCCCCCAGCCAGCCGCGACCGTGAGGCAGCGGGTTTCTCGGAATACCCCGACCACTTGACGTCGTACACGAAATCGGGAAACGCTCTAAGGTGGCGCCTTGTACAATTCATACGTTCACCCACTAAGGCCGGTTGACCCTCAAGATCTGCTCGAACCATTTGCCGGATTCCCCATTTTCTTCGAATTTCCCGCTAGGGTCGTGGACCCGGTACCGGACACGGATCAGGTACGGCCAGTTGTCGGGGAAATCGTGGTGGAAGACAAACCGATATTCTTGTGGGGACACTTGATGCGTTGGCTGGTTTGTTGCCTTGGAAAATCCAGGTGTAGACGAATCACCATCATGGTCGTAAGGCACATCGAGATAAGCAGCCTTCCAATTGGGGGTGCTGGGGACACCTGACGGGGCATCCAACCCCCACCATGCGATCTCGCCTTGTGGATTAACGTCGACCTCGCCATCGTTGTCGATATCCGTGGCAAACTCGACGATAAAATCACTGACGTTCTCGGCCAGCAGCGGGTGCATCTGCGCGATCTGCTGGCTGGTGAACGTTTCATCGTCCGGCGTGGGATTGACCCTAAGACGTTGATCATTAAGAAAGGCGTATCGGTACGCCTGACCTTTATAATCACGGTCCGGGTCAGGTGGAACAAGGCCCTCGGCACTATCGACCGCGTCCTGGAGGTCGGTGAGGTCTCCCACAGGGCCGGTGAGATCTTCGAGCGTGGCGTCGCTGACATCGCTATAGCCCATGTATAGCAGGGGGTTGAACGCACCGTAGCCATCGGTCGTGGCATCGAACCGGGCACCGTTGACGTGGATCGATGAGGGGGAGTTGGCCAGCATCAGCGCCTGACGACACAGGACCCAGTTCGTGGCGATGTCGTTGCGTTCGTCTTTTAGATCAATGGTTCCGCTACCATCGGTATCAGCGGGGTCTGAACCATCGGGCAGGGTCCGCAGGCCGTGCCCGTACCAGACCCGGGCGTGGCGGGCTGATGTCGTATTTGAAAATGAATTTGTGTTCCCCGGACAGAGTGGCTCAAGCCGGGCCGCAGATTCTGGGCTTGTGTCGCGGAAGAACACCAGCTGATCGCTGCGGACGTTGCGCGTTTGCGTGGCGGCCGGGTTTTCCCTGGATCTAAACCGCACCCCCGTGTACCTGCGGTTGACGATGACCAGGAATCCCCCCGACGGGCCGGGGCCGACCATGAACTTCGCGTCGCGTTCGAGCTGCTCGCTGATCGTGCGGCTCGACGACAGGGCCTCGCTCATCGCCACGCCCTCGCTGATCGATCGGGTCGTATCGAAGAAGACCCAGCTGATGACAGTGAGCATCACCATCACCGCGGACATCGACACGAGCATCTCGAGGATCGTGAAACCGGTTGTGTTCTGCTTTGTCATACCTGGCCTACCGATCAAGGTCGACATCACGACACCATTGTTACTCGGGCGCATCGGTCGCCGTCTTGGGGCTTGCGGAGGGCGAGGCTGCTTTTTTACTCCGCCTTCACCCTCGGACCGGATCCCGCTACCCCGCTTGAGGCCCCAGACCCCGGAGGCGGCGGTCGGTCAGCCGGTGGTTAGGACGTCACCCCCCCGTAGATCGGGCCGATGATCTGCAGCGTCGGGCTGGGCCGGTCGGGGCCGGGCGGGCGGCCGTACCACAGTTCTGTGGGAGCCGCGGGGATACTCTCAATGTCACGGTCGACTTGGATGCCATCGGGGTCGGCGCCGCGGACGGTGTAGATCTGCCCGTTGCTATCGATCACCTGGTCCCCGGGGCGGATCTGATCTGCGACGTTGGCTGGGGTTTGGCTCCATAGTTGGTTGTCGAACTCAAACCGATCGCCGCCCGTCACGGTCACCGCGGTGATCTTCGCCACCCCGGGCACGGACGGCGGGTCCCCACGGTTGGCCCAGATGGTTTCTGTTTTGGCTTGCGAATAATCGCCGTAGCCTTGACTGCTGAGGATAAACACATACACCTCCCACTCGTTGGGTTCGGTGGCCGTGGCCGTGGTGCGGCGGGCTAAGGGGACCCAGTAGATGTGGCGCTGTTCCCAACCGACATGGGACGGGAAGCTGCGGTCGGCCAGCGGGAAGTGGTCCCATAGATCATTGCTATCGGGGTAGCCGTCACTGTTCGCATCGATCTGGGAATAGTCGGATTCGTCCTCCATGCCCATCGGAGACGCCAAGCCCGTCCCCGAGGGAAATTTAAAGTTCGTATTATCGAGGTCGGTGACCTGGTACGGCCGGGCCTGGACCATCGCGGTGATCCCGGGCACGGCTTGGCGGCTTAGCGTGTCTTCGTACGCCTGCTTCTGCATCACCGTGGCGACCGGGAAGACCGCCGCGATCGCCGCGAACCCGACGCCGAAGATCGCCATGGCCAGCAGCACCTCCATCAGCGAGAACCCGCGGCGGTTGGGGGTGGAATTGAATGAAACGGTAAGGTGTGGGTCTGTTTTCATGATCAACGCTCCCGTAAAACTTTGCCGCTGTAGCGGCTAAATAACATCACTTCTCCGTGTTCAGCTAGCCAATCTTCTATAGACGAAAAACCCGCAGGGGCCGTGCCGGGCCAATCCCCGCCTTCATCCGTAAAATCAACCTTGGAATAGACGATCACGCCGATGACCGCTTCGATCCGTTCAAAATCAAGCTCGTATCGATCCACCGACGTATCCCAGTGGTTTGGATCCCACTGCGGGCTTTGGGGGTCCCAGGGATCGGGGTCATAGTTCGAGGGGCGGTTCGCCGATAGCGACTTCGCGTAGATGTTGTTGTAGTTCCCGTCGTAGATCACGACGCGTGACTCGCTAGCGCCGCCAGTCTCGCCAGCAATCAGTTGACCGTTTTCATCAAACCGGATCGCGAATGGGGGGGGGTGGAAAGTCGGGTCACCGATGCCCTCACGCGCGATCCCCACTACCCCCACGCCTTTGGGCAGCTTGATGTACTCGACGTTGGGGATATCCGCGTAGCCATTACAGGTCGGTTCTAGAGGGTCTGAATTGCCGTCTTCAGCCCGCTGATCATTCTCCACCAGCCGGATCTCCCCAGCGGGGGTAAACAACGCCGCGGCGCCGCTGTAATCCGCATCAGGGACGGGTGGTGGGTCGATGCTGCCCAGGTCGGCCTGGTCGCTGTTGAGCGCGTAGGTCCGTGCCGCGAGGACAGCTGAGGCGACGGTGTTGTACCCGACCTGGACCCGGGTGTCGCGGACCAGGGACTGGACCCCGTTAAGGGTGACGCTGAGGATGATCCCCGCGATCAAGACCGCGACCACCAGCTCCGGGATGGTGAAGCCGGATCGGTGGGTATCGGGTTGCCTTAGCCGGGGTGTCATAGGGGTTATTCGATGTTGAAGCTGTATAGGTTGTCCTTGATTTCCGGTGTGCCCTGGGTCAAGCTGGTGAACGTGCCCCACTTCCCGTCTCTACCGCTGGAAGCGAAGAACGGGCGGTCGTACGGCACGATCGTGTCGTCGTCGGCTATCGTATTCGATGAACGGTACTGCAGGGGCCGGCCCCAGCCGTCGAGGACTTCTCTCTTATCATTCCCGTCGGTATCGACATAGATCTCTTCCCCTAGCGTGTGAAGCATCTTGCGGGTGACGGGTAGCTGCTCAGCGGCTTCGACGAACTGCTCAATCGAGTCTTTCCCGTCCTGCTGGGGAACAGAACTCGTGAACGTAACGGACTGCGACGTCTGGAGCTGATACTCCTTAGCAATCGCGCCCATCGCTGCGAGGATGACTTTCGTTTGCTGGTCTGCACCCGAGCTGATCACCGCAAGGTTGATCAGCACGCCCATGAACACCACGATGATCCCGATGACCACCAGCAGCTCGATGAGCCCGAACCCCCCGGCCGCCCGACTGGACGTGTGGCGGCCCGGATAACGCCGGAGTTCCGGGTGTGGGGCGACGGGTTGTGGCGGTCTTGTCTTCATGGCGATACAGCTGGTGGTCCTTCGGGTAAAGCGGTTTTGAGGTCACCGCTGGCGGTGTCGTCCGCGGCGGCCAGCCTCGCGCGGTGCTGAGCCGATAGCGGGTCGCCGAACCGGCCATCGGGCCCGGGTGAGGCGAAATCGGCTTGGCGGGTGCGGCTGGGGGCCTGGGTGTGATACCGCAACGGGTAGCCATAGCCGTCGCGGATCTGTGAGCCGCTTGCTTGGCGGGTCAACGGCAGGCTGCGGACCATCGCGGCGGTGACGGGCTCGGCCAGCAGCGCATCGATCGCGGCGGGCGTGGGCCCCGGCGGCCAGGCGTCGTGGCGGCGGTGATACGTGTCGAGGGCCGAACGCAGGGTCAGCAGGGTCGAGCGCGTCTGTTGATCCGCGGTGCGGGCACGCAGCAGGTCGCTTAGCCACACGACCCCTCCAAAGAACATCGCGACGACCGATACGCTTAAAAGCAGTTCGATCAAGCACAACCCCATGGCCCGCTGCCGTGGCGGTCGGTGCCCGGCCTCTGCGACAGGCCCGACGTGCAGCGGGCACGGGGAAACAAGACGCGTTGGGCTTAAAGCATTCATGATGCTACCAATACCCCAAGGACTATCTACCTATCTATCGATCTGTCTTGGTCGCCACGGCGTGCGTGCGGCGTTGATACGCGGCCACGACGACCCTCTTCTCCCCTGGGGGGCGGTTTCTCCTCCACCCTAGGTTGTAGCGGTCACCCCGCGCCTTGGACCGACTGGATCAGCGATACCAGCGGCAGGAACAGGGCCACGACAATAAAACCGACCGAGCCGCCCAGGAAGACCACCATCAGCGGCTCGAGCAGCGACACGAGGCTGTTGACCAGTGTGTCGACTTCTTCGTCGTAGTTGTCGGCGACTTTCAGGAGCATCTTATCGAGCTCACCGGTCTCCTCGCCCACGTCGATCATGTTGGACACGATCGCGTCACAGACCCTCGTCTTGCGCAGGGGCTCGACGAAGGTATCGCCCTGGCGGACCGAGTCGTGGATCTTTTGCAGGGCGTCCTGGTACACGAAGTTGTTGGTGGTGTCGCGCGTGATCAGGATCGCGTCGAGGATCGGCACGCCCGCGTTGATCAGCGTGCCCAGGGTGCGGCAGAAACGCGCGATCGTGCTCTTGGACACCAGGTTGCCGACAACAGGCAGCATCAAGATGATCTGGTCGAGGACGCGTCGGCCTAGGGTGGTCTTCCTCGCTAGCTTGAGCCCAAAAAACAAGACCACCGGCGACAGGGCGACGTACACCACCCCGGGGACCGCCTGGTCCGGGTGCGACATCCCGCCTAGCCACTTGCTGCCACTGATTAATTTAATGGTCAGGTCCGGGAGCTTGGCGTCGAAGTCGTTGAAGATCTTCTCGAAGGTGGGGACGATAAAGATCATGATCCCCAGGAGGATAATGCTGGCCACCGACAGGACCACGGCCGGGTAGATCATCGCCCCGATGATCCGCCGCTTGAGCCGGGCCGATTTTTCCATGAAGTCGGCCAGCCGGTTGAGGATCTGGTCGAGCACGCCGCCGACCTCGCCGGCGGCGATCATCTTGGTGTAGAGCTTGTCGAACGCCTTGGGGTGCTTGGCCATCGCGTCGGACAGGGACGAGCCTCCGGACACGTCGTCGTGGACGTCTTTGAGGATGCCTTTGAGCCGCCCGGTCTTCTGCTGCTGCTCGAGGACCGCCAGCGACCGCAGGATCGGCAGGCCCGCGTCCTGGAGCGTCGACAGCTGCCGGGTCGTGGCGGTCAGGGCCTTGGTGCTGACCCCGCCGAAGGACAGCGAGATGTCGGCCCACTTCTTGGTGGGGGGGGCGCTGCCTAGCGTCTGGGCTGCGGTGTCGTCGCGACGGGCCTTGCGAGTCTTGCGCTCGCGGACCGACGTGGGGAAGAAGCCCTTGGAACGGATCCGCGCTCGGGCTTCCTCGCGGTTGGAAGCGGTGATCTCACCCTTGTGGGGTTGACCTGCTTCATTCAGCGCTTCGTAAACGAAGGTAGGCATAATCTTCTCCGTATATCTTTACGCCTGCGGGTGCTGGTGGGTTTGGCCCCATCCGTCCTACAGCCCTGGTTAGGCGGCCCCCGGACCGGTCAGCACCTGCAAGCTATTATATCTACACCTCGCATCTTCACACACCGTGTCACCCCATGCTGTCACGTTCTTGGCCCCGAAAATTTTCCAACGCATCCATCATCGACGCATCGCGCATCCAATTGCCGCGCCGAGCAGGTCGTGGCCCCCGACTCTTTCTTTGCCGCGTACACGAACTCAGCCGTATTTCACCCGGGAGGGGGCAACACCCGTTGATCCGGGATCCGGCGTGAGGCGTTACGCGTCCTCGGTCATCGTCTCACGGACGACCTCATCGATGGTGGTCAGGCCGTCAAAAATAGCTAACAGGCCGCTTTCACGCAGCGTTCTCATACCCCTCTTACGGGCTTCGTTGCGCAGGACCTGGGTCGATACACTTTTCATAATCAGTTCACGCAGCTCATCGTCGAGGACCATGATCTCGAAGATCGCCATCCGCCCCTTGTACCCGCTGTGGTGGCAGAAATCACAGCCGCGGCCGCGGTAGATCTGCTTGCCGCCGAGGTCTTCGGGGGTCAGCTGCAGCTCCATGAGCTGTTGCTCGTCGGGCTCGAACGGTTCTTTACACTTGGGGCAGATCTTACGGACCAGCCGCTGGGCGACGATACCCTCGAGCGTGGCGGTGATCAGGAACGTCTCGAGCCCCAGGTCCAGCAACCGGGCCACCGAGCTGGGCGCGTCGTTGGTGTGGAGCGTGGTAAACACCAGGTGCCCCGTGAGGGAGGCCTGGACCGCGATCTCAGCGGTTTCGAGGTCGCGGGTTTCGCCCACGAGGATGATGTCGGGGTCCTGCCGCAGGAAACTGCGCAACGCCGCGGCGAAGCTGAGGCCCACGTCGCTGTTGACCTGGACCTGGACCAGGCCGTCGATGTCGTATTCAACCGGGTCCTCGATGGTGAGCACCTTGACCGTGGGTTCGTTGAGCTCGTTCAAGGCTGAATAGAGCGTGGTGGTCTTGCCCGAGCCGGTGGGGCCGGTGACGATCACGATGCCGTTGGGCTTGCCGGCTAGCTGGCGGAAGACGTCCAGGTCGTCTGACCGCAGGCCGACCTTGTCGAGGTCCAGCGAGACGTTGGTGCGGTCGAGCACACGCATCACGACCGATTCGCCGTAGATGGTCGGCAGGACCGAAACACGCAGGTCGACCGGGTTGCCGTTGACCATCAGCTCGATCCGGCCGTCCTGGGGCAGGCGGCGCTCAGCGATGTTGAGGCTGGCCATCACCTTGATGCGGCTGACGATCGGCAGGGCCAGGTGCTTGGGGGGGGGGATCATCTCATAAAGGACCCCGTCGATGCGGTAACGCATCTTGAACTCGTCTTCAAACGGTTCGAAGTGGATGTCCGAGGCCTTGTCCTTGATCGCCTGCATCAGGACCAGGTTCAAGAGCCGTTTGACCTTGTTGGATTCGGCGGCCTGGATGAGTGTTTCGAGGTCGATTGACGCGTCGCTATCCTTGAGCTCTTCAAAGCGGGTGTCGTCGTCGAGGTCGCCGATGAGGGTGCTTAGGGATTCATCGTTGTCGCCATAGAAACGGTCGAGCAGCTTTTCGACCTGGACGGGGTCGGCGACGACGGGTTTGACGTTGTAGCCCATCAGCAGGCGCAGGTCGTCTACGGCGCGGAAGTTGTCGGGGGTCTTGAGGGCGACCGTGAGCGTGTTCGATGGGGCGTCGTATTGCAGGGGCAGGACCTGATAAGCGTTGGCGGTCTCAGCGGGGAGGATCTGTGTGATCGACTCGGTTATATTCATACGTTCAAGATCGATGACCGCCATCCCCGCCTGCGCAGCCAGCGCCGTGTTGACGTCTTCTTGAATGACGTAACCAAGCTCGATCAGCAGCTGTCCCAACGGGAGCCTGCGTTGGGATTGTAATTGTAAGGCTTCATGGACCTGCTCACGGGTGACCTTCCCCATCTTCGTGAGGATACGACCGATCTTTCTTCCCTTGAGGGATTTAATATCCAAGACCGGTTCTGCGGTAGGCTCAATCATGACGTTTACCGTGATATCAATGGTTTCATTCGTACATATTGTCTAACTTTGTGGGATCGTGCTTTGTGGGCTCATGGGCTTCTTGTGCCGGAATCTTCATTAATGACTTAAACTAAGTCCTGCGTCATCTCCGAAAATCTGCATGTCTCTTCCATCAGACATATACGAGTGATTGGGCAAAACCCTCGGTCATTCTTGGAGAGTCTTTATTTTTGAGTGATTTTCATGCAATAAAACCATACAACCTATTCTTTTTTTCGATTTAATAGGATTCCATGCGGAAGCTTCTCTCCTCTTTTTTTACTTTTAGCAAAGTCTTTAATGTATCCTATCGTCCTAATAACTATACATCAATACCTAAGATACTGATCGCCAATATATAGACACCAAGAATTTGGTTGACACAAGAGTGGTTCGATAGCATTAGCCACTTCAACATTAAAATATTTATTAATATGGGTTTACGTCTTATTTTTGATGAAAGTCGAGGTCATCGATCCTCAGATGCCCAAAATGGCGGTTCAAAAGTTGAATCGGATTAAAAATACGTCTAAATCTCGACCGCAATAGTATGAAGAGGCTAAGATTTAGTCATGATCGCATGATGGGAGAGGAATAGTAGGCGGTATCAAGCGGCATCTGACTCTGTGTTGAGCTCGGTTCGGGAGATCTTTCCTCCTGATCGCTTGACTTTGTCGACGAGAACCGAGGGATCTCGGGCTTTGTCAAGCATGTCCTCAACGTCAATGAGACCACCACTATAAAGCTCCCAGAGATGATCATCGAGCAGTTGCATACCGCTTTTCTTACCGGTTTGAATCGCGGAATCGATACGAAAAACCTTGTTTTCTCTAATCATATGAGCGATTGCGGGGGTTACGATCATAAATTCGAATGCCGCCACCATCCCGCTGCGATCGGATCTCGATACCAGCTGTTGGCTTAATACGGCCATAAGACTCGTCGCCAATTGGACTCGGATTTGACCCTGCTGGGCGACGGGAAACGCGTCAATGATCCGTGTGATGGTACCGCTAGCTGAATTGGTATGAAGAGTTCCAAAAACCAGGTGTCCCGTCTCTGCGGCGCGTACAGCAGCCTCCATCGTCTCCAAGTCACGCATCTCACCGACTAACGCGACATCGGGATCTTGACGCAAAGCACGACGCAAAGCCTCAGCAAAGGTAGGGACGTCCGCACCCACTTCTCGTTGGTTGACGATGCTTTTTTTGTGCGGGTGGTAATACTCAATGGGGTCTTCGATCGTGATAATATGGCGGTCAACGGTTTCGTTGATGTAGTTGATCATGGACGCCAGTGTGGTCGTTTTCCCCGGACCCGGTCGGGCCGGTGACAAGGAACAACCCCCGGGGCCGGCGGCACAGCTCTTTGACGATCGCTGGCAACCCGATTTCATCGAAATTCAGCATCCTGCTGGGGATCTGACGCAGCACGATAGAAACATTGCCTTTTACTTTAAACACGGAGACCCTAAAGCGGGCGCCTCGATCGTAAGCGAAGCCGAAATCGGAGCCACCTTCTTCCTGCAATTCGATTTGTGATTTCTCGGGGGTGATCGACTTCATCAGCCCCATCGTATCAGCGGGCTCGAGCACCTTGGTCTTGAGCTCGACCAGCCGACCCCGCATCCGCAGCATCGGGGGTTTGCCCACGGTCAAATGAACATCACTAGCTTGCTGCTTGATGGCGGTGTCTAGAAGCCGATCGATATGGACGGTGGACATGAACGTCTCCGTGGGCCATTGCAGACGCACTTTGATGCGTCATGGGTTACGCTGTCGGATTAGTATGATATAACCATATTTACATAAATAGTTTGTGTTTTGCCAGAGGTAGGGGTGAGATGATGTTCGGGGTCACGGTTTTTCAATTTCGTCGGCACTTGTCCATGTCGGCGATTGTCCGAAAAGCACAAAAACGCAGTATCGAATATCGGTATGACTAGGGAATTATGGTGCTGCGTGCAAGGACCTAGCCGCCGTGTTGTCCGCAGCTGGGAACCTGCCCTCGACACTCCTCTTTTCCCTTTGGTGTACGTGTAACGCTTCGTGTATCAAAATACCGCGTCGAGTATGCGGTTGGACCCCGAAAATTGTCCTGCCGCGCACACGAGTCATGTCGTCTTTTCATCCGGGATCGGTATATCTTAGCCGAAGTCGACCCCGTGTCCTAGAAATTTAGAGATTCATCTCGATCTCTTCCTCGTCGCGCCAGTTGACGACACCCTCGACCTGGGTAATCCGGGCAATCTCTTCGGGGGTGGTGATCCCCTCAAGGATCTTGATCCGGCCGTCGCTAAGGAGGTTCCGCATCCCCGAAGCCGCCGCTGAGGCGCGGATCCGATTCAACGGGGCCCGATTGAAAGCCAGTTCACGGATCTCGTGGGTAATGGTCATCATTTCATAGATGCCTTGCCTGCCGAAGTAACCTGTATGATTGCACTGAGGGCACCCGACCGCCTGCAGAATCTTGCCGGAATCCACGTCGTCATGGCTTAGGCCACACAGCTTCATCAGCCGTGGGTTGGGCGCCGGGTTGAGGGTCTTGCAGTGATCGCACAGGACCCTCACGAGGCGCTGGGCCAAGACCGCCTGGATGGAACTCGCTACGAGGAAAGGTTTAACGCCCATATCGAGCAGCCGGGTAATCGCCGACGGGGCGTCGTTGGTGTGGAGCGTGGAGAACACCAGGTGGCCGGTCAAGGCGGCTTGGATCGCCACGTCGGCAACCTCTTTGTCACGGATCTCACCCACAAGGATGATGTTGGGGGCTTGGCGCAACATCGCGCGGAGGATGCTCGAAAACGTCAGCCCCACGCGCTCGTTGACCTGACACTGATTGATCCCCTTGAGGTTGTATTCGACCGGGTCTTCAGCGGTGATAATCTTGCGATCGGGCCGGTTGAGCACATCCAACGCCGCATAAAGCGTGGTGGTTTTACCCGACCCCGTCGGGCCGGTCACGAGGAACATACCGTTGGGGCGGCGGATGATCTGGTTAAATTGTTCCAGGGTGTCTTCGTGCAGGCCTAGTTTGGCCAGGCCCACCCTGGCCGACTCCGACCGCAGCACCCTCATGACGCAGCTCTCCCCGTGGTACGCCGGGCAGCAGCTGAACCGGAAGTCCACCATCTCGTCGTTGATCTTGAGCTTGATCCGCCCGTCTTGGGGCACGCGTTTTTCTTCAACCTTGACCCCGGCCATGAGCTTGAGACGGGCGATCACCGCGGCCTGGGTGCGTTTGGGGATCCGGTCGCGTTCGTGGCAGACCCCGTCGATCCGGTACCGCAGACGCACCCGGTCGGTGAACGGCTCGACGTGCACGTCGCTGGCACGGCTGTTGACGGCTTCAACGATGATCTGGTTCACGAGCCGGATGATCGGGGCCTGCTGGGCGTCGGACGTGGAGCCCTGATCGGCTTCGGACCCGTCGCCGGTGCGCACCACCTTGAGATCGATCGACTTGCCGGAGGTCTCGAACCGCATCTCCTGGACCGCTTCGTCGATGCTCTCACGGGTCTCGTTGAACAGGTGGTCGATAAAATCCTTGATCTTGCTGCGCGCGGCGAGGGAGGTGTCGATCTCGCAGTTCATCCGGAACCGGAGGTTGTCGAGCGTCTCGAGGTCCATCGGGTTGTGGATCACGACCTTTAGACGCCCGTTGGTCCGTTCCAGGGGCAGCACCATGTACTTCTTGATCACGTCGCCGGGCAAAAGAGACAGCTTCTGCCGGTCGATGGCGTTGGGGTCGTCGAGGTCGATGTACTCCATGTGGAACTGATTGGCCAGGGCCTTGGCCACATCGGTTTCGCTGACGTACCCCAGTTCCACGAGGACCTCGCCGATGCGCTGGCGGGAGCCCTCGGCGATGTGCAACGCCTCTTGGAGTTGCTGATCCGTTAGCAGCCCCCATTCCCGGAGGATGTCACCGAGTTTTCGGCGATCGCGAGCCATGACGATTCCTGTCTAGTCGTGAACCACAGCCTCGGTTGCTTTTTAAGCCTGGGCGTTAGGGGGGAGGAACGGTCTTCCTCGCCGGCCATCGTTATGATTATACAGGTGCTTTCGGTGTGGTACACATAGATCTTCAACGGCTTCGGTGCAAAATACACTCAACTGACCGGTTTCGTGGGATCGCGGAAGGGGGCGCATATCCCTGAGCGTCGGATCGTTCGGGGCCGTGCTTGACTGTAGGAAAGCTGGGGCGTCCCGAATCCCTATCCATGGTCAGGTTATCAGCCTGAGTCCCATAACCCCGATCGTCGACCCTTCCCGGTTCAATAGGCGGTATGCCCCGGGCAAGCGGCAGGGGGTGTTCAAATCAGCGGTATTACCGGCGGGGTGCTTGGATGCACGGGGTATCCATTCATCCACAGCGGTCAGCTATATTTTATCGTGGAATCGGGCGGGTTCTACGATGAAATCAGCCCGTAGTCCGTGGGAACTAAGCGGCCTGCCGACGGCGCCGGGCCCTGCCAGTAGTGGGTAGGAACGTTGTGGCGATGATGAGCAGCACCGCGGCACTGGCCGGCTCGGGCGCTGCGTGGGCCGAGACGAAATTCATGAAAAGGTTCGCGTTGTTCTTGTTGCCGCTCTCGTCTCCGCCGTCGATCGGGATAAAGCTATTGGTCAACAAGACGTCTCCCATCGCCAGGACGGCGCCCGAACCAGGCGCCAGCGTACCGGGACGGATCTCCACCAAGATATCGATTCCGTCTCTCTGGGTTTCTCCGATCACGGTCGAGCCAAAACCCGAAATCAGCCGGCGGGCACGGGTGACGGTAAACGATTCTCCCAACAGCGGGCCGAAAGGGCCGTCTGTAGAAAGTGTCTGGTTCGTGAAAATGCCTTCGGTATCGTCATCGGCGCTGCGGTCGCTGCTGATCTGTCCCATCCCCAGTTGCTGCAACATGAGATTGGCCCCGACCGTGCTTGCGTCAGGGGTATCGGAGATCAATACCAGTCCGTGCCCATCGAGAACGAATTGACGCAGGGCGTCCTGTTCATCGGTGGTTAGGCTGGTCACTTCCGCGAGGATGAAGATATCCAACCCCGCTAGCGCACCGGGGGTAATCACGTTCAGATCAGGGGCGAACTCGACCGTGTCCCGAACGACGCCCGAAGACCCGAAGTTAGCGGGGTCGGACAACAGGCTGCGGATGTCCTGGTAGGCGTCACTCGAAAACGACCGCAGCAGATCGCTGCGCGATTCGTTTAGCCCGCCGATCATCACCGCTGACTGTCCTGCGGTAGCCCAAATCAGCGTCACCAGTCCTGCGATCCAAGGGGTTACATTGCTGCTTACTGACCGCGACATAGATTCACTCTCTCCAAGGAATTGTTAATACGACATGGTACTAATCGGGGTGATCCATCGACTTTCTCTTCCCATTTTACATGTCCTTTCACCTCGCATCTAACTATAGGTCTAGATACGTGATGTTACACCATTCAGATCGTCGAAGCAATACGGGTTTGGGTTGGGGTTCGATTATTTGAATTTAGATAAGATATTTGTATGAAAAATGTTAAGCCAAACAAAAATATTTTTTTTGTTGTAAAAAATATTTTATGTCAGGACGTTGTCACGCCGGTTCATCATTGCATCGGTAACCTAAGCCTCTTGCCAGCGGGCGGGTACCATCTTTGTGGAGATCCAACGTGGGTCCCACTTCGCCGGTACGTCGAGGCGATCGGCTAGCCCGCCCAGCCGCCGAGTAGGTCTGTCTGCCCATGACCGATCATGTCGCCATTTTGCTTGAACCTTATCCCCGCCTGATCCTCGCGGGGTGTAAAACCATGGAGTGCCGTTTGACCAAGACCGCCCGAGCCCCGTATCGCCGTATTGATGCGGGAGACCGGATCTTCTTCAAGCAGTCCAGCGGCCCGTATCGTGCCACAGCCCGTCGCGGGTCTTATCAGATTCTACTCGGGGCTTACCCCCCGACGTATCCGGATGCTCAAGCAGAGGTTCAACCCCGCGGTCTGCGGCGATGATTCGTTCTGGCGTCGCCGATCCAACTGCCGGTACGCCACCCTGATCGAGATTCACGGCGTGGAGCCGATCCACACCGGGCCGGTTCTTAGCCCATCGCGAGGGGTCTCTTGGTTCGTCCTCGATCCATCGGGTTATCCTCAAGCGAAGGCCACGCGTGGCCCCTCACCTCAGACGGTTTCGCACAGTCCTTGTTCAAGCCGTTCTTGGAGCGACCTGTATCCTGCCCGTGCGCACCCGCTTGATCCCCGCGGCGCACGATCAGATGCTAGCCCTTGTGACACTTTCCTATACACGCTCACGGCGGGGGCGATCCGCAACCGCTACGTGCGGGCGCCCCCGCCCAAGTTCAGAAGCCGCTTGTCTGCTCCGCGATCCCCGCGCGTCGAAACAACCCCCCAACTCGTGGGGGGCCCGATCGTCTTGCTCCTGCCTGATGGGAAGCGGGTCACAACCGAAATAACGGATCGGAAGGATGTTCCGGTGGCGAGGTTGGGGGCCGTACTTTATACCTCACGCGGCTAAGATTGTCCGATTGTTGAAGTGTTGGAAGGTTGCGGGTGATGAGGGTTTGGACGTTGGGTTTGTCGTCGGTGGCCAGCTTGGCGATGCCGTCGTGGATGGCTTGCTGAAATCGATCGAACGTTTCGTAGTACCGGCCGTTGAGGCAGCGTTTCTTGAGCAGGCCCCAGATCCGTTCGATCAGGTTCAGGTGCGGCGAGTAGGACGGCAGGAACATCAACTCGATGCCCAACCCCACGGCCCGATCTTGGACCAACCGGCAGCGTTGATACCGCGCGTTGTCCAGCACCAGGGTGATCGCTTGGCCGGGGTAACGCCCCGCGAGCGTCTCGAGTAATTCGCAGACCGTTTGGGCCGTGATGTACGTCGTGTTCGTGACGGTCACCAACTCTCGGGTCACGAAATCCAACGCCCCCAACACGTTCAGCCGGCGGCGGCCGGTGGGCGTGCGGATGAACAGCCTCACCACGCACCACACGTAGCACAGAAACGCGCCATGGACGAAGTGGCAGGCGTCTACAAAAAAACCCTGCGATCACCCCGTTCGGCTTCGTCCAAAGCCGGATCGAGGGTCTGTTCAAGGAATTCACGCTGCTGTTGATGCTTGGCCTGATCAAGCTTGCCCGGCACACCCCCGAGCTTGCGACGACGCAGACCCAGCCGTTTCAAAAAAGCTCGCACTTGCGTCGGGCCGCGACGCAGACCGGTGAGTTGCGTGATCTGATGGCTCGCCTCGTGGATCGTCGACGGCGGGTGTTGTTCCAAAGACGCCTTGACCTTCGGGCCGTGCGCGTTCAATTGACTGGGCTGACCCCGGTAGCCGTTTTGCCTCAACGCCTCGATCCCACCGTCGAGGTACGTATTCAAATAACGCTGCACCGTCCGGCTGCTGACCCCTGCCAAGGCCGCGATCTGCCGATGTGCCAACCCATGGCTCTTGAGCCAAACCACCTGCAACTTCCGCCGCACCCGCGGATCTGGATCGCTAAAACGCCCCCGATCCAACGCCGCCACCGCATCGTCCGTCAATGTGATCTGAAGCATCCATGCCTCCTGTGTCCAGTGACTTCGTAGTAAAATCAAACCGCTAACGTCAGCCTATTCTACCGATCAGACAAACTCACCCGAGGAAGGTATACAAGCCACCACCTACGTCCCGGCGACCACGTCCGGTTCGAACCCGACGGTCCCGGCCGGTATCGGGTACGGGTTTGTCCCACGGTCTTGACGACTCCCTACCGGAAGGTCGGGTCGGGGACTCATTCGCAGAAACCCTTTCTCACGTTCGCGGCTGGCCGTGAACGTCTCCCGCAATGACCGCCACGCCCCCAAAACGTTCCTAGTGAGAGGTCGTTACATAGATCCGCCCCGCGGCCGAGGTGCCCACGACTGTCTGGCGGCCGCCGGCCGGGGTGATCGTCACCGAGTCAGCCATCCGGTCGCGTGCGTCGATCACGACCTCGATCCCCGGCAGCAGGCCCTTCTCGTCCGCGAACCGCAGGAACTGCGGATCGTCGTCTTCGACCCGGGCGATCTTCACGGTCTGACCCGGGTCGCAGTCGCCCAGCGACCGCAACCGGCGGCGGTCGATCTCACCATCGGCGCTGGGGATCTGATCCCCGTGGGGATCGACCTTCGGGTGTCCCAAGACGTCGTCGATACGGCTTAAGACCTTTTCAGACACCGCGTGCTCGAGGACCTCCGCCTCGTCGCGGACCTCGCTCCAGTCAAGGCCCAGGATCTGCACCAAAAAAAGCTCCACCAGGCGGTGCCGCCGCAGGACGTGTAGGGCGAGCTTGAGGCCTTTTTCAGTCAGGCAGGCCCCTTGACGCGGCTCGTAGAGCACCAGGTCCGATTCGGCGAGGGTCTTGACCATCACCGTAGCGGTCCCGGGCGTGACCCCCAGCGCCGAGGCTAACTTGCCGGTGGCCACGAGCTTCCCATCAGCGTCCTGCTGCTGGAGGTACAACTGCTTAAGATAATCTTCAACGGTGCTGCTGGGCACAAGGCCTCCTAAGGGGATTGGTCTTGAATAACCTCAGTGGGTGTATGGGGTTGCCTGCCTCGGTGCGGGGGTTGACCTTTTGTGGGGCGGCTGTCGATCGTTAAACCCCGCTTATCGTCGAGGCTTGAATCAGCATAGCGGATGTCTACAACGCTTGAAACGACCACCTAGACCCGTTGATGACCACCGCTTAGAGTGATCTGAGTCTGTATTACGTGTATATTTATCGAATCCCCAACCTCTTGACAAGAATAAATACATGACTATGATATGTCGGCAAATATATTTTGATTAATCAAAATACTGTTTTGGGCCGATAGGATTCATAAGGGGTAATCATGAAATTTCGGATATCTCAACTAATCGCGGTGGCCACTTTCATCGCAGTAGCCGCTACTCATGCATGGGCTAACGGTCCGACCAAGTATCCGTATCAAGTCACGACCACGGTGGGGATGATCACCGATATCGTCCGCCAAGTGGCCGGTGAGCACGCGACGGTCCAGGGCTTGATGCGAGAGGGGGTCGACCCTCATCTCTACAAACCGACCCGCACCGACGTGATCAAGCTCATGAACGCCGACGTGGTCTTCTACAACGGCTTGATGCTCGAGGGCAAGATGGCCGACGTGCTGATCAAGGTCTCGCGCAAGGGCAAGCCGATCTACGCGGTCACCGAGATACTGCTCGAGGACGAAGGCTATGTCATGGACGATACCCTCGAGCACGACGACCCGCACGTGTGGATGGACGTCGCCGGCTGGATGCGGGCGGTCAAGGCCGTGGCCGCGGCCCTGGCGGAGTACGACCCGTCTCATCGAGAGGATTACCAGGCCAACGCTCAAGCGTACCTCCAGAAGCTCCAACAGCTCGACGACTACGCCAAGCAAGCGATCGGCTCGATCCCCGAATCCCAGCGTGTGCTCGTGACCGCCCACGACGCGTTCCGGTACTTCGGCCGCGCCTACGGGATCGAGGTCAGGGGCATCCAGGGACTGTCGACCGAGTCCGAAGCCGGGATCAAGGACATCAACACCCTCGTGGGGTTCCTGGTCGACCGTGGCATCGCCGCGGTCTTCGTGGAAACCTCCGTGGCGGATAAGAATGTGCGAGCCCTGATCGAGGGCACCAAAGCCAGCGGCCACGACGTGCGCATCGGCGGCACGCTCTACTCCGACGCCATGGGCCCAGCGGGGACGTACGAGGGCACGTACATCGGCATGATCGACCACAACGTCACGACGATCGCCGCGGCGCTAGGCGGCCGGGTCCCCGAAGGAGGGATGCAGGGCAAGTTGACGACGGGCGCGCGTGGATCTTCGACCCCTTAACCTTGAGCGCCCATCGTATGTGGTTCGTCCCATTTTTTTCGGGTCTGCCCCGCAACGAGCCGTGACCGCCAGGCAGCGGGTTTGAACGTCAAGTGAGAATAGAGATGTCCACCCCCACCATAAGAACGACCACGACGCGCCCCCCAACCGTATCGCTGGATCAAAGACCAAGCCATCTACCCCGGCACATACCAGTAGACAGCGGGTTATCCGCCCAACCGGACCACCCCCCGACCGCGCCGCTATCGATCCACGACATGACGGTCGCTTACCACCGTAAGCCGGTGTTGTGGGATATCGACGTGGACATGCCCGCGGGCAAGCTGATCGGGATTGTGGGCCCCAACGGAGCGGGCAAGAGCACCCTGCTCAAGGCGTGCCTCGACCTGGTGCCATGCGCCTCAGGGCGGGTGTTGATCTACGGCAAGCCGTACCGTCAGCAGCGGCGCTTGGTGGGGTATGTCCCGCAAAGGGAGACCGTGGATTGGGATTTCCCGATCAACGCGTTGGACGTGGTGACGATGGGCCGGTACGGCAAGATCGGCTGGTGCCTGCCGGTGTCGCGTTCGCACAAACAAGCGGCCTTGTCCGCCCTCGACCGTGTGGGCATGGCCGACTTCGCCCACCGGCAGATCAGCCAACTCTCGGGCGGCCAGCAGCAGCGGGTGTTCCTGGCCCGCGCCCTGGCCCAGGACGCCAGTCTTTACTTTATGGACGAGCCCTTCGCCGCGGTCGACGCGGCGACCGAACAGGCGATCGTCAATATCCTCCGCGACCTCAAAGACGCGGGCAAGACGGTTTTGGTCGTCCACCACGACCTGCACACCGTCCCGCAGTACTTCGATTGGGTGATGCTTCTTAACATGCGCATCGTCGCGGCCGGTGCGACCAAGGACGTGTTTACGAAGGAGAACCTCCAGAAGACCTACGGCGGTAAGCTGACCCTGCTCGACGAAGCTGCCCAGGCCATCGCCCGTGCCACCGTCCCGCCGGTGGTGTCGAGATAAAGATCTCACGCGTGGTGTAGGTCCAGGCCCGCCCGGACACTTCGGGCATCAACACGTTATTCATGTCTGGGCAGACCCGGACCTACTGAACTGAACTAACGAGCCGCGACTGTAAGGGAGCGGTCTTAATAAACGTCAAATTTCACTCGATACCCATAATTCCACAGCGTATACGCCATGACGCCTCTCCGATCGATCAAGCCCGCCTTCTCCACGACAGCCCTAGTGGTTCTAGCGATCGCGTGGGTCAGCCCTATGTCATGGGCGGGCGTCGTGCACGAACATGGTCAACCCAGCCGCTCTCTATCCGATCCCGCGACTGTTTGGCCATCGCTCGACGATATCCTGCGGGTGGTGCTGCTACGCGACTACAACACACGGCTGGTGGTGATCAGCACCGTGGTATTGGGCGCCGCGGCGGGCTTGATCGGGATGTTCCTGCTTCTACGCAAGCGGTCGCTGATGGGCGATGCGCTGTCGCACGCGACCCTGCCGGGGATCGCGGTGGCGTTTATGGTGATGGCCGCACTGGGTGGCAGCGGCAAGTGGTTCGTAGGGTTGCTGATCGGGGCGGCGGTGGCGGGGTTGATCGGGGTCGGGTGCGTGTTGGTGATCACCCGGTTGACCCGGCTCAAGGAAGACACCGCGATGGGCGTGGTGCTTAGCGTGTTCTTCGGCCTGGGCACAGCGTTGCTGGGGGTGATCCAGTCCATGCCCCAGGGCAACGCCGCCGGGCTTGAATCGTTTATCTATGGGAAGACCGCGTCGATGGTCTACAGCGACTTCTTGCTGGTCAGCGGGGTGTGCGTCGCGGTCGTGGTGATCTGCGGGCTGTTTTTCAAGGAGCTGCGGCTGCTGTGCTTCGACGAGGGGTACGCCCACGCGCAGGGGTCGTCGATCTGGGCCCTGGACGTGCTGATGCTGGCGATGGTGACCGCGGTGACGGTGGTCGGGCTCCAGGCGGTAGGGCTGATCTTGATCATCGCGTTATTAATCATCCCCCCGGCGGCGGCGCGGTTCTGGTCGGATCGGCTAGCGGTGGCGATGCCGCTATCGGCGGGGATCGGGGCGGTCAGCGGGTGGCTGGGGGCGTCCATCAGCGCGTTAACCCCGGACATGCCGGCCGGGGCGGTGATCGTCTTGGTAGGTTCGGTGTTCTTTATCTTGAGCATGGTGTTCGGGTCGGCTCGCGGGGTGTGGGTGCGGGTGGTGGGGCACCGTCGTCTAATCCAAAAGGTCGGCAGGCAGCACCTGCTGCGGGCGGTGTATGAGATCTCGGAAAGGGCCATCAACAAGACGACGGGCGGTGGGGCCTTGACGGGCACGAAACCCGCCGTGTCGTTTGAACAGCTATTGGCTGCTCGGTCGTGGTCGGGGCGGCAGCTACGGGGTTTGTTATCCCACGCCCAGCGGCAGGGATGGATAGAAACCCATGAACGCGGCAGTCGGGTCAGGCTCACCGATCAAGGCGCCGCCCACGCGGCCCGGGTGGTGCGTAACCACCGGTTGTGGGAGATGTACCTGATCACGCACGCGGACATCGCCCCCAGCCACGTCGACCGCGACGCCGATCAGATCGAGCACGTGTTAAGCCCCGGGCTGATCGCGAAGCTCGAAAAACTGTTGAAGACCGGCTCGGCGCCCTCGGCCGTGCCGCCCAGCCCGCACGCGGTGTGAGGATTTTCCCCTTCGGGAATCGCCGAGTCACAGGCCATGGAATGGTACCCCGTCGACACCTGGATCGTGATCATCGGCTGCCTCTGCGCGCTGTCGTGCTCACTGCTGGGGAATTTTCTGGTGCTGCGGCGGATGAGCATGATGGGCGACGCGATCAGCCACGCGGTGCTACCCGGGCTGGCGGCGGGGTTCGTGCTTACCGGCAGCCGTGCGGGGTTCGTCATGTTTGTGGGCGCCGCGGCGACCGGGCTGCTGACGGCTCTGTTTACCCAATGGGTGCACCAGTTCGGGAAGGTCGACCGCGGGGCCGCGATGGGGGTGGTGTTTACAACCCTTTTTGCGATGGGGCTGATCCTGATCGTGCGCACCGCCGACCACGTCGACCTTGATCCCGGGTGCGTGCTGTATGGAGCGATCGAGATGGCCCCGTATGACACCGTGGTGATCGATGCTTGGGAGTTTCCCCGATCGGTGGTGGTGCTCACCCCGGTCTTGGTTTGCAATATCTTGTTTGTGGCGGTGTTTTACAAGGAGCTGAAGATCAGCTCGTTCGACCCGGCGTTGGCGACGACCCTGGGGATCAACGCCAGCGTCATCCACTACCTGCTGATGGCCCTGGTGGCGGTGACGACGGTGGCGTCGTTCGAGTCGATCGGGTCGATCCTGGTGATCGCGATGCTGATCGTGCCCCCCGCGGCAGCGCGGCTGATGACCGACCGGCTGTGGACGATGATCCTCGTTAGCGCAGCGGTGGCGGTGGTCTCGGCGGCGGGGGGACACTGGGTGGCGTTTAACGTGCCGGCGTGGTTCGGGCTCGATGCGACACCCACGGCCGGGCCGATGGCGGTCGTGGCGGGGGTGTTGTTCACCGGTGGCCTGTTCCTGGCCCCGCGGCACGGGCTGGTCGCTAAGACGTATCATCTGGCGCTGCTTCGGCTACGCATCGTGATGGAAGACGTCCTGGGTCTGCTATACCGTATCGAAGAAACTCGGGGTGGCGATTCCAAGCCGGCCGGTCTGTTGGCGGCGCTGGGGGTCCACCCGGTGATGGGTCGTTTGGCGCTATCGAGGTTACGCGCGCATGCGATGGTGATCGAGGCCCAGGGTGGTGTGCGTCTAACTCCCTATGGACGCACAAGAGCAGCAACCCTAGTAAGGTCGCACCGATTGTGGGAGGCCTACCTCAATCAGAACACCCCTCTGGCGGTCGATCACCTGCACGCCCCGGCTGAGCGGCTCGAACACGTGACCGACGCTGGGCTTCGGGCCAGGCTTAACCAGGCTACCGGCAAGACCACCGAAGATCCTCACGGCAGGCAGGTGCCGCCTGAGGTGTAGACCTCAGGCCGGGACCGTGGGTTAGGTGAGCACCGCTCCGAATTTCCGTTTCCGTCCCGCGTAGTCTCGGATGGCGTGGCGTAGCTCCTTGGTATCGAAGTCTGGCCAGCACACGTCGCTGATGAATAGCTCCGCGTAGCTGATCTGCCATAGGAGATAGTTGCTGACCCGTCGTTCCCCGGCGGTTCGGATCAGCAGGTCCGGGTCGGGCAGGCCGGCGGTGTAGAGATGGTCGCTGATGATCGCTTCATCGATCTCATCGGGCTCGAGTATGCCCGTGCTGACTTTGGCCGCGATGGCGCGGACCGCGTCGATGATCTCCGTGCGTGACCCGTAATTAATCGCTAATGCCAAGGTCAAGCCGGTGTTGTTGGCGGTGGTTTCGATCGTCTCGTCGAGCTCTTCGAGCACCCGTTGGGGCAGGCCCCGTCGCCGACCGATCTGTACGAACCGGACGTTGTTGTCCATCATCTCGGCCCGTTCGGCGATCAGATAATCGACGTACAGGCTCATGAGGAATTCGATTTCGTCCTCGGGTCGTTTCCAGTTTTCCATGGAGAAGCTGTAGAGCGTCAGCACGTCCAGCTCTAATCGGGCACACTCGGTGACGATGGCGCGGACGGCTTTGGCGCCTTCCTGGTGGCCGAACATCCGGGGTTTGCCGCGGTCCTGGGCCCACCGGCCGTTGCCGTCCATGATGATCGCGATGTGTCTGGGCAGCGCTTCGGGGGGCAGCCCAAGCTTTTCTAGCGCTTCGGCCGTCTGCTGGGCCCAGGTCTTGACCACGGTCGAACTCATCTTTGTGTCTCCGCTCCACCCCCTTGGATACCGCCGCGTCCGCTTCTCCGGTCGGAAGCGCGGGGCTGATGATGTATGGCTGATGGGGTCACAGGTTTGTACTCGTTGCGATCGGCGACGTGTGCGGCCGGTCAGGTCAACATCCGATACTTCTCTTCCTCGGCCGACCCCGCCCCGGTCTCCACCACGGTTTGATGCGTGGGTGACGCATGGCAGCTGGGCACGACGCGCCCGTTACCTCGCGAAGGTCTGGTCTCTCCTAGGGCCCACGCTCACGAGAACCACCGGCACGCCGACGTGTCTCTCAATCGTCTCGACATAGGCCTGGGCCTGCGGGGGCAGATCGACGAAACGCCGGCAGTCGGTGATCGGCTGCGTGAACCCTGCTACATTTTCGTAGATCGGTTCGGCCTCGGCAAGCACACCCGCATCGGCTGGGATCACCTCGAGCCGGCGGCCTTGGTAACTATACGCCACGCAGACCTTGAGGTTCTCCAACCCCGATAAAACGTCCAGGAGCATCAGGCAGATCCCGGTCACGCCGCTGAGGCGGGCCGAGTAGCGTATCGCCGCGACGTCCAGCCAGCCGCAGCGTCGGGGCCGACCGGTCGTGGTGCCGTACTCTTTGCCGTTTTCACGGATGAGGTCACCCGTTGCGTCCTTGAGTTCCGTGGGCATGGGGCCGCCCCCAACGCGTGTTGAGTACGCCTTGGCGACGCCGATGACCTGCCGCACCTGCCGCCCGGGTACGCCCGCCCCGGCGTGCACCCCCAGCGAAGAGCAACTGCTGGAGGTGACAAACGGGTACGTGCCGTGATCGATATCCAGCAGGGTCGCGTTCGCGCCTTCAAACAACACTCGCTTGCCCGAAGCCGTCGCTTGATGGAGAAGCTGGGCGCTGTCGCAGACATAGGGTCGCAGCCGCTGGCCGTATCGGGTGTATTCCTCGGCCAGTGCGGCGGCTTCGAACGGTGTGTAGGGCTGGCCGCATTGGTTGGCGAGTGCTTCTAAGATCACGTTTTTGACAGCGACGATGTAGCTGAGTTTTTCGCCCAGTTGCTTCGGGTCGAGTAGCTCGCCCATCCGGATCGCGGTAGATCGCTGGGCCTTGTCGGCGTAGCAGGGGCCGATGCCCCGCCCGGTGGTGCCGATTTTTGCGGACTCGCCTTGTGCGGAACTGACGACCTGTTCAAACAGCGCGTCTTGGAGCTTGTGGTACGGGAGGACCACGTGGGCCCGGTCGCTGATACGGAAATTGTCCCCGAACACGATCCCGCGAGAGCCGAGCTGGTCCATCTCCCCGACCAGGGTTCCGGGGTCGATCACCAAACCGTTGGCCAGGACGTTGATCTTATCGGGGTAAAGGATCCCCGACGGGATCAGGTGCATGGCGTATCGGTCCTCACCGACCTGGACGCTGTGCCCGGCGTTAGCCCCGCCGTTGTACCGGACGACGACGTCGAATTGCTCCGTGAGCAGGTCGACGATCTTGCCTTTACCCTCGTCGCCCCACTGCAGCCCGGTGACCGCGCAGTGCCGCTCGGTGAGGTGAAGAAGGTTCTCAATGCGGTGGCGATCTGTTTTTTCAACGGCGGCGTGCTTGGTCATCCACGGCTCCGATCCGGCGGTGCTTGAGGCCCGTATGATGCCATCTTAACGATGCTTCATCGTTTTGTACCAATCGCCTGTGGTCGAGGGCTGGTCTGCTGGTCGCTTGGGGCGGTCTGCTCGTCGTTACGAGCCGTTGCTGACCGCGACGCTGGCACGTGGCGACCGAGAACGTTTCGAGACCGAAAAACGCCAGGGTCACGGTGACCGGTTCGTTATGTTATTCGAGAGGGGTTTATCGTCGGATCGTCAGTGAATCCAAGCCCGGCTGGCCAAATTCCCCGGTCGCAGGCTCTTCAGTCACCGAGTAATCTTTGATGTGTCTATTCATCCACTGGACCACCTCACGTACAAAGGCTCCCACCTGGTCAGGTGCGCCTTCAGCCACTAAGCGCACCCGTCCGTCGCGCAGGTTCTGGACGTACCCCACCACCTGGTAACGCGAGGCGATCTGAGCGGTGGTGTAGCGGAACCCTACCCCTTGGACATGACCGGTAAAGTGGACGGTGTGTCGGGTCATCGCCGGCTGATCGGGGGGTTGAGGTGGGGTTAACGTCATGGGAGGATCGCGTGGTGTTCTCGGGGATACGGCATTCAGTCTCTGTGATGTTGTCCTGTTTAAGGCTTTTTACAGGGATCTTTTACAAATTACCAGGACGGTCTCAGGGTTGACGTACAACACCGAAGAGGGCGTGTTTCCAAGCCTCGACGGGGTGCACCAGCGAATCTGACATCGATGATCATCCCATCGGGGCGTTTGCGGCAGCTCGCCACGTGCTACTTGCCGGTTCAGTCGTCGTTGACGATCGGCAACAGCACACACCGGCGACGACTGTTGGAGCAGCCGTTGTCTACCCACTACACTACAGTGGTTGCCGCTCGTAGCTCAGTTGGATAGAGCAGTCGGTTCCTAACCGACAGGTCGCAGGTTCGAATCCTGCCGGGCGGACTGGGATAGGCGGGTTTCGACTCGTCCTCATTGAGTAACCGATCCTAGTGGTGGATCTTTCCCCGACCGCGTGATGCCCGACCCGTGAACCGTATCAACCAGATATTCGAGCGCAACCGCCGCGAAGGGCGCAAGACCCTCATGCCGTTCCTGACCGCTGGCGATCCGGACCTGGACACGACCGCCCGGCTGCTGGTCGCCTGTCAGCAGGCCGGGGCCGGGGTGTGTGAGCTGGGGTTCCCCTTCTCGGACCCGATCGCCGATGGCCCGGTCATCCAGGCTTCGATGACGCACGCGTTGGCTGGGGGCATCCGACCTGACGACGTTTTCGCGATGGTCGCCCGCGTCAGGGCCCGGGTCGAACTCGGGTTGGTCGCGATGGTCAGCTACTCGATCGTCCGCCGCCTGGGCCCCGAATCGCTGATCCCCAAAGCCGCCCACGCCGGGTTTGACGGGTTGATTTTCCCCGACCTGCCCCTTGAGGAGTGCCAACGCAGCGGGATCCTCGACATCGTGGCCGACCACGGGCTGACGTGCAGCCTCCTGATCTCGCCCACCACGGCCCCTGACCGCGGATTGCGCGTGGCCGCGGCCAGCAGCGGTTTTGTGTATCTGCTATCTCGGTCAGGGATTACCGGCGAACAACCGAGCTTGCCTCCGGACCTGCCCCCGCGGATCCGGCAGCTGCGTCATGGTACGAGCCTTCCCATCGCGGTTGGCTTTGGGATCTCCAACGCCGCGCAAGTGCGTCAGGTCGTCGCTGACGCTGACGCTGCCATCGTCGGTTCAGCGATCATGCGGCACGTGGATCGATACCGGCAAGAAGGCCCCGATGCGGTGGTCGAGCAGGTCCAGCGGTATGTCACGGACTTGGCCTCGGGGTTGGCGCCGCTGGCTTGATCCAGCGGTCGACGCCCCAATCATCGCGGCAGTAAGCGTGGACCTACTCGGCGTCGTTGCCCGCGTCGGCGAACAGCGTATCGGGCTGCACGGCTTGGGACGATTGGTCTATCAAGGCACGCGCTTCGACCTTGTCGTTGCGCGGCCCCAGTTCACGACCAACCCCGCGGGCAATAGCGACCCGCACCACACGCATATCGACAGCTTCACGTATTGCCGTCGCTTCGTGCCGCTACGGGTTTTGAAGTGCGGGCTCGTCGAGTACATCCACAACCCCATCTGCCCGAAGGCCGCCCTAGAAGAGATGGCCCGCGAGGGTTAGGCCCCGTGGGTGTTCATGAACCGTGACCGGGCTACGAGCATATTGTAGGTCCGGCCCCCGGCCGGACATGAGCGACGGATTGAATGACCGATTTACCCGGGTGGGACCGGATCTACGAGGCTGGCTCGCCGCAGGCATCAAGGGGTGCACGTGAATCTCCTTAGAACCTAGGGTTAGGCGGAACTGTTTGCTCAGTTGAAGATTTCCGTCAGCCTAAATTCAGAGTCGCCCGGATAACCCAATATGGGGCATAGTTGATTGACTATCTTTCGGAATATCCCTATCCATTCGTCCCATGAAATATTTTCCAGATCAGACTCGTTCTCCACAGTTTCATCCTTTATGGCACTAGATAGTTCACAAAGACATTCTGCAACGACATGGTCAAACTGAGTCTTGTTTTCCGAAAGACGGCTTTCGTACAGGCGAGTCAGGCAAATTCGCATGACATCGGCCATTCTTTTATTGGGTTCGTCTTGGGCAGGAAGTGCGGCATATGAGAACGATTTTTGCACGAAAGAATCAGCTTTCATCAGCACATGATATTGAGCTTTTTGTATCGCATGAGCTTCATTGTCAAGTACTTCTTGCTGAGCCATCTGTCTGTCTTCATCACTGGGAAGCAAAGAAAGTGTACAACGCCTGAGCGTGGGTTGGCAGAGCAGATAGGTTGATGGCAGTGAAACGAGACCGCTAATGCCAGTCTCTCGTATAACCCCATTGACCACAACATAAGTAAATTCCCCCTCTCGCCAGTTTTTACTTAAGCGAAAACCGTATGGATGAACATCGAATAGAAATACGATGAGATCCAGTGTCCGGGTAGGCGGATGGGCTGATACGATAAGAAAATGCTCATGGCTCGAATGATCAAAGGCAACTTGTTTCCGAATTTTGCACAACAAGTCGCGCTTCTCGTATTGGATTCCAAGGGACACCTCAAACAGAAATTGTGTCGGGTCGGCATCCTTCATAATGATATCTCGTAGCTTCTCACGCAGTGGATTCAAAATCGGTGATCGAGTAAACCGATTAGACTCGTTATGAAGCAGCGCATCAAAAGTAAGCAGACCAGATTTCAACAATGCGAGTTCAATCTGTGGGGACAACAATTGCCTTTTGGGTAGCGCAGCTACTCCTGTAGCAGAAGGCATATAAGAAGACATTTGAATTGTCGCGCCTGGTGGTAGGTTTGGCTCAAGAATTCGTTTGACTGCCTCGGGGTCTTCTGCCGCAGCACTGGTGGGGTGATTTGTGTCTGGATCACGCGAGGTGATTATTTGTATTAGTTAAGACTTCATCTGACGCTTCCGTTAATCTTTGTTTCTCACAGAAGGAGACCGTCAGATGACCACCGACCAGAAGATCATTGCCAACAAAGTGGGGTTGCTCAAGCTGGCCCAGGCGCTGGGCAGCGTGTCGCAGGCGTGCAAGGTGATGGGGTATTCTCGAGACAGTTTCTACCGGTTCAAGCAGCTCTACGACCAGGGCGGGGAGTTGGCCCTTCAAGAGATCAGCCGCAAGAAGCCGATCCTGGCCAACCGCGTCGACCCCGAGATCGAGCAAGCCGTGGTCGCGTTCGCGATCGAGCAGCCCGCTTACGGGCAGGTGCGGGTGTCGAACGAACTCAAGAAGCAAGGCAAGCTCATCTCACCGGGCGGGGTGCGAAGCGTGTGGCTGCGGCATGATCTTGAGACGTTCAAGAAGCGACTCAAGGCACTCGAAGCCAAGATGGCTCAGGACCCCGACCACACCGTGCTGACCGAAGCCCAGGTCGTGGCGTTGGAAAAAGCCAAGCAAGACAAGCAGGCCCACGGTGAAATTGAAACCGAACACCCCGGCTACCTCGGGGCTCAAGACACGTATTACGTGGGCACGATCAAGGGCGTGGGCCGGATCTATCAGCAGACGTTTATCGATACGTATACGCGGGTGGCGCACGCAAAGCTCTATGATCGCAAGAACGCCCTCGTGGCCGCGGATCTGCTCAACGACCGGGTGATCCCGTGGTACGAACAGCACGACGTGGACCTGCTACGCATCCTCACCGACCGCGGCACGGAGTACTGCGGGAATCGTGAGCACCACGAATATCAGCTGTACCTGGCGATCGAGGACATCGATCACACCAAGACCAAAGCCCGAAGCCCGCAGACCAACGGGATCTGCGAACGGCTGCACAAGACGATGCAGGACGAGTTTTATAGCATCGCGTTCCGCAAGAAGATCTACACGAGCCTCGAAGAACTCCAAGCCGACTTGGATGCGTGGCTGGTGACGTACAATGAACAGCGACCCCACAGCGGCCGCTACTGTTACGGCAAGACCCCGATGGCGACGTTCAAGGATTCGATCCCGTTAGCCCACGCCAAGCGGCTCGATGGCTCTTCTCTAGAAGGGGTTCGGGTGAGCGAAGCGAACGAGAGCCGAGCCGAGGATCTGGGCGTCACCCAAGGCGCGATCGAGGCGCGGACGAAAGACACTCGAAGCGGCAGTCTTGCTGTTGCCAGATAACTCTCGCGTGTCAGATGAAGTGGTGGCTAGTACAGATTATTGCTCCCTTCGGATGTAATACACCACTGCCATCCACTATGTAACAATCGTTATCGTTCGGATGCGTTACCTTTAGATTGCCCGATTGATGTTCATTGGCCAATAGTGGTCCAAGCACCTTCATCATCAACTGGTATGCTTCAGTTATGTCGCGATCAATCGTGGAGCCACATTTTTGGTTGAAGTCACTCGACGATACTCGTTTCGATCTAATCCGGCCGCCTAGTTTGGCTGGAATGGTGTGTTCTAATAACGTTTCCCGCGTTAGGGGTACATCAGTGAAGAGACATGTGTGCATTGTTGTCAATCAAGTTTAACTTCGGTTGAGATAAAAAAAAAAGGGTGGGCCCATGCCCACCCTTCGTGGTTGATTCTTAGGACGCCTCCGCGCCGTCTTTCTCGGCTCGAAGAATCAATAATCCATATCCCCCATATCCGGCATCCCGCCCCCGCCTTTCTTCTTTTCTTTGATCTCGCTTACGACCGCGTCGGTGGTCAGCAGCAGCCCCGCGATCGACGCGGCGTTCTGGAGGGCGGTGCGTTCGACCTTCGTGGGCACGATCACGCCCATGTCCAGCATGTCGCCGTAGTCGTGGGTCAGCGCGTTGAACCCGTAGTTCGCCTTCGAGTTGGTCTCGACGTTCTGACACACGACCGAGCCGTCGAGCCCGGCGTTGACCGCGATCTGCTTAACCGGGCCCGCCACGGCGCGACGGACGATATCGACCCCGATCGGCTCGTCTCCGACCAAACCATCGATCTTGTCGAGGCCCTTGCGCGCCCGGAGGATCGCCACGCCCCCGCCGGGGAGGATGCCCTCTTCGACCGCGGCGCGGCAGGCGTGCATCGCGTCCTCGACCCGGGCCTTCTTCTCTTTCATCTCGGACTCGGTCGCGGCCCCGACGTTGATCTGGGCCACCCCGCCCGAGAGCTTCGCTAACCGCTCCTGGAGCTTCTCGGTGTCGTAGTCGCTGGTGGAGCGGTCGATCTCGGCCTTGATCGCTTCGATCCGGCCTTTGATGTCGGACGTCTTGCCGGCGCCCTCGATGACCGTGGTGTTTTCCTTCTCGATCACGATCTTTTTAGCTCGACCCAAGTCGGAGATCTCTAGTTTTTCGAGGTCGATGCCCAGCTCTTCCATGATCGCCCGCCCACCGGTGAGGGTAGCGATGTCTTCGAGCATGGCTTTGCGGCGGTCACCGAAGCCGGGGGCCTTGACGGCGCAGATCTTTAAGACGCCGCGCAGCTTGTTGACGACCAAGGTCGCCAGGGCTTCGCCGTCGATATCTTCAGCGACGATCAGCAGGCTGCGGCCCGACTCGGCGATCTTGCCCAGGATCGGGATCAGGTCCTTGGCCGAAGAGATCTTCTTCTCGTGGATCAAGACGTAGGCGTCTTCAAGCACGCACTCCATCCGGGCTTGATCCGTCACGAAGTGGGGCGAAAGGTAACCCTTATCGAACTGCATGCCCTCGACCAGGTCGATGGTGGTGTCGAGGCTCTTGCCCTCTTCGACGGTGATCACCCCGTCCTTGCCGACCTTGTCGATCGCCTCGGCGATGATCTTACCGATCTCGGTGTCCTGGTTGGCGGCGCAGGTGCCGACTTGGGCGATCTCGTTCGACGACGAGACCTTCTTGGACATCTTCTTGAACTGCTCGATAATCGCCTCAACCGCCTTATCGATGCCACGCTTGACCTGATTCGCGTTGGCCCCGGCGGTGATGTTCTTTAGACCCTCGGTGAAGATCGACTCGGCGTAGATCGTGGCGGTGGTGGTTCCGTCGCCGGCGTCCTTGGAGCTCTTAGAGGCGACCTCCTTGACCATCTGGGCGCCGATGTTTTCTAACGGGTCCTCGATCTCGATCTCCTTGGCGACGGTCACGCCGTCTTTGGTGACGGTGGGCGAGCCGAAGGATTTCTCGAGGATCACGACGTGCCCGGCCGGGCCGAGCGTGGTGCGCACGGCCTGGGCGAGCTTGCTGACCCCGCGGCGGATGGCCTCGCGGGCTTCTTGATCAAACTTAATGGTCTTGGCAGCCATCGGTGGGTTACTCCTGATATCAAAAATTCAAAACAGATGGGTTTAGCAATCCATAGCTGGGAAAAGTTAAAGTGGCCTGCCCCTGCGATTAGTCCAGGACCGCGAGGATCTCGTCTTCGTTCATGACCAGCAGCTCCTGGTCCTCGACCTTCAGCTCGGTGCCGCCCCATTTGCTGATCAAGACCTTGTCACCCTTCTTGACCTGGAACGGGGCGCGTTTGCCGTTGTCGAGGACCTTGCCGTCCCCGGTAGCCACGACGGTGGCGCGCTGGGGCTTCTCTTTGGCGGACTCGGGCAGGTAGATCCCGGATTTGGTCTGGGATTCGGCTTCTTCACGCTTCACGAGGACTTTTTCACCGAGGGGGCGGACTTTGATTTTCATGGATGGGGCTCCTTCAGAGGGGGGTTACATCATTTCATTTCCGACATAAGGACGCACAGGTTACGCGAAGACGCGCCGGGATTCCATCATGGACTAGCCTGTGCTCTTGCGTATCAACCGCCCGGGCCAGTGCCCGCGGTACTGTTGATCAATCATGCGACGCAAGACCATCAGCAGGTGCTCGAGATCGACCGGGGCGTTGACCACGCTAAAGACCCCTAGCCGCAAAGCCTCGCGCAGCAGCAGCTGGACCTGCCGCGGGCTGTAAGCCGGGCCGCGGACCACGATCACCGGCGGGCGGTTGGGCAGGATCCGCCCCAGCTGCTGGAGCCAACTGCCCGAGGCGTAACCGCCGGGGTGGCCTAAGGCCCCCGATCGAGACGGCCACCCGACCCCGCCGTTAAACGGGCTAGACAGATCGAGGATCACCGTGTGGATATCCACCGTCCGAGTGAGATCGATCACTTCTTGGCGGTCCCGCACGATATAGGCCGCCACGCCCTGGGGCCCAAGCAGCCGCGGCAGTTGGGCGGTCCAGTGCTCGGGCGCATGGGAGCGGTCCTCCACCAAGAGGACGTTGAGCCTAGCGTTATGGTTCACACCGTTTGCCTTCATCGCTGTTAGGCCACGATCCGTTGACAATAACCCTAAAGATCACTGCCGTACTGAAGGCAAGGGGGGTGCCTAAACCGCGGATGTCAACAGAAAGAAAGATGTGTTTAAGCCATTGATTTTTATAGACATAAAGCCAGTGTGTTTGGAAAATGCTTAGGGGTCGGTTGATCAAGACTGCCAAGCACGCCATGGCAAACGGCCCGGGGTGTCTTTCTGGCAGGGCCAGCAGGGCGCTGCATCGGGGTAAAGGGGGGTTAAGCCCGAGCTAAAGAAAGAAAAGAAAGGTTGCTATTCCCACTCGATCGTGGCCGGTGGCTTGGAGGAGATATCGTACACCACCCGGTTCACGCCCGGCACCTCGTTGATGATCCGGTTGCTGATCGTCGCTAGCACGTCATACGGTAGCCTCGCCCAGTCGGCGGTCATGAAGTCTTGGCTCTCGACCGCCCGGATGGCGACCACGTGCTCGTAGCTACGCCCGTCGCCCATCACCCCGACCGCCTTGACCGGCAGCAGCACCGCGAACACCTGGGCTGTCTTACGGTAAAGGTGATTAGCGACGATCTCTTCGAGCAGGATCTCATCGGCTTCACGCAGCAGGTCCAGCCGGTCGCGTGAAACCGCCCCTAACACCCGCACCGCCAAGCCCGGTCCGGGGAACGGGTGCCGCCAGACCATCTGTTCGGGCAGCCCCAAGACCTCCCCGAGTTTGCGGACCTCGTCTTTGAACAGGTTGCGCAGCGGCTCGATCAATTCAAACCCTAATTCTTCGGGCAGCCCGCCCACGTTGTGGTGGAGCTTGATATTGGCGGCGGTCCCGGCGTGCCCGTGGCCGGATTCGATCACGTCCGGGTACAGCGTGCCCTGGGCCAGGAACCGGGCGTCATCGAGGTCCTCGCTAGCCTGCTTGAACACCTCGATGAACCGGTGCCCGATCCGGCGGCGCTTTTCTTGGGGGTCTTCGATCCCGTCGAGGTCGTCGAGGAACTCTTCTCCCGCATCGATGATGCGAAGGTCGACGTCAAAATGGTCCCGGAACGTGGTGGCCACGAGCTGGCGTTCGTTCTTGCGCAACAGCCCGTTGTCGACAAAGATGCACGTGAGCTGCTTGCCGATCGCTTTGGCCAGCAACGCCGCCACGACCGAGGAATCGACCCCTCCAGACAATCCACACACCACCCGATCCGTGCCCACGCGTTGGTGGATGTGCTTCGCTTGGGATTCCAAAAAATCGCTCATGCGCCACGTGTCTTGGCAGCGACAGACCTGAAACAGGAACTGGCTAAGGATCTCGATCCCGTGGGGGGTGTGCGTGACTTCGGGGTGAAACTGCAAGCCCCAGAACCGCTTCTTGGGATGGCGGACCGCCGCGAACGGGCAGGTCGGGGTCGTGGCTAGTACCTCGAAACCATCGGGCAGGTCAGTGACCTGGTCGCCGTGACTCATCCACACGGTCGTGTGATCCGGGATCGACGCGAACAGGTCGTGGCGGTCTTGGATGGCCAGCGATGCCCGGCCGTACTCGCGGGAAGAAACGCCTTGAACCCCCGCTCCCAGCAGTTGGCAGCCGATCTGCATCCCGTAGCAGATCCCCAGAACCGGCACCCCCAGGTCAAACAGCCGCGGGTCGCAACGCGGGGCGGTCTCTTCGCTGACACTGGCCGGTCCGCCCGAGAGGATCAGCCCCGCGGGGTGGACCGAGGCGAGTTCATCCAACGCGGTATCGGGCGCTACCAACACGCTGTAGACCCCCGCTTCGCGCACGCGCCGGGCGATCAGCTGCGCGTACTGCGATCCGAAATCGAGGATCGGGACCACCTGCCCCTGGCTGGTGCGCAGCTCGGGTGGGAGCGTATCGAGAAGACTAGGGCGGGGTTGCATGGTCGACTGGCTCATGATGTTAGGGTGAGTCCGTCGCGGGTTCTGTTCGCGTTTCTAGGCTCTGTCACGTTTGAATCTTTGGGTGAGTCTCTCAGCGAGCCGCGACCGTCAGGGAGCGGGTTCCTATTTTCATACCTTGAGCCGACGAAGAGCCCGCTCCCTGACGGTCGCGGCTCGCTAGGCACCTCACCCGAAAATTCAAGATGGACAGACCCTAGATGAACCAAGGCCGACGGCGACGGCTTAAACACTTCGTAGCCCCTGGACCCGCCGCCACGCCGAGAACTGCCCCAGGTGGACCGATTCGTGGAGGATCATCAGATAACCCAGCGCGACGTGGACCGTTTTGAAAGTGTTTTTCCAACGCTCGAGCGTGACCGGGGCGTTCAGCGCTGCGGGGTCGGCGCTGCCGAGTGCCTCGACGACCGCTTGGTGGCCCTGGACAAACGACCCGATCAGCTCGTCTTTAGCGGGATATTCAGATCTATCATTCACCGGCTTGGATAGCATCCCGTACCGGTGGTGCTTGGGGTCATCAAAGTCTTTTCCTTGGATCAGGTCGACGATCACCGGGTGGTACAGGTTGAGGTGGCTTAAGATCCAAGCGGGGTGGTTGACGCCGGGTCCGGGCTGGAAGACCATGCGTTCGTCGCGTATATCGTCGACGAGCCGCTTGGCGTAGTCGAGGTTTTTTTCCCAGCACAGCAGCAGAGGATCGATCATGAACCCAGTATACCCTGCGGATATGATTTTACCGCGTGGCCGGTGCGTAAATTGAGCCGCTTGTCTTGACGCCGCAGCCCCAGCCCGATAACGTCGCACCTGATGGATGTATACGCATCACGTATCAAATTACCGCGTCGGAGACCCGTTTGACCCCTGGGCTTGATGCGCCGTGAACAACAATCCTGCCGCAATCTCATCCGGGGTCGGTACATGGGCCACAAACCTCAGTAAGGAGACTGACGATGCGCAGCTCGAATCACGCATGGATCGCGGTCTGGATGGTTGGCGCTTGGTTGGTGGGGACCCCTTCGATACAAGCCGATGAATTCCCGTACACCGCGGTGGTGGTTGAAGACCGGGTGCCGATCCGGGCCGGGGCCGGCACGACGTTTTACGTGGTCGGGCATCTGGCCCGCGGTGATATGGTGACAGTCGATGAGGTGATCTTCGGCTGGCACAAGATCGTGGCCCCTCGCTTGACGTACAGCTATATCTCCCGGTCCCACGTGACCGTGGGTCAAGACGGCCGCCGCGGCACCATCACGGTCAACCGGGCGCCCGTCAAGGCCGGTAGCGTCCAGGGCCCGGGCGACAGCTACCGCCGTCAGCTGTACTTGCTTAAAGACGATACGGTGGAGATCCTCGATGAGGAAGGGGGGTATTACAAGATCGTCCCGCCCAGCGGCGCCTATGTGTTCCTGCCGCCCGGTGCGGTTGAGCAAGCCGATCCCGCGTCGATTTTGACGATCCAGCCGCCGCAACCCATGGCGAAGGGCGCACCCGTGACGCCTGCCGGTGATGATCTAAGCCGCGATCCCCCCGTCCTTGAAGCCTCTCCCGGGCTGCGAGACGATCAGCCCCCCCGAACGCCCGGCCCCGTTGAAGCCGGCGCTGCTCAAGCATCTTCTGGTGCCGTGGGGCCAGCACCGGCAGACGCTTTGATCGAAGCAAACGTGGCGATGGCGGTCGAGCCGGTGGTCGCCGCTGACCCACGGGCAGAAGATAAAGATAAGGCCGCGGACCAGCCCATTGAAGCGGACCAACTTCTTGAATCAGATCGGGGCAAGCCCGTCGACCCTCCTCAACATCAACTTGTAGGGGTATCACCACCCGCGGGCCCGGGACCGATCACCTCGGGTCCCGATACGTTCAAGGATCGGGTTTCGCCAAGTGTCCGTGAAGCGGAAAACTGGATACAACAGGTCTCCGCCCGGCCCCTAGAGCAGCAGCCGATTGATCAGATGATCGCTGTCTACGAAAAGTTATGGACGGACCCTCGTCTAAACAGCGAAGACCGACGGATCGTCAAGACACGATTAGCGCTGCTTGGCCGCAACGGGGCTCTGGCCGCGACCCTTAAGAACATATCTGAGGTGAAAAACACCGTCTCACAAACCGGTGACCCGCAAGAGCCCTCCGGGTCGCCGTCTCAAGCCTCCGTCCTGGCGCCCTGGCCCGACGCGGGGACGAGCTTTCGGCCCCGGTACGACGTCGTGGGTCAGCTCCTGGCCAGCAGCGTCTATAACGGGGCCGACCTGCCCCGGTTGCTGCGGGTTGTGGAACCCGGGGTGGGTCGGACACTCGCTTATTTGAAGCCCGCGGCGGTCTATCAGCCCGCCGCGTCCCTGGGCCGCTATGTGGGGATTATCGGCACCACACGGTACGACCCAGCACTCAAACTGGACGTGATCGAAGTCGAACAATTGGACGTGCTGGAGCCGTCATCCCGCTGATCCTCAACGGTCGGCGAGGGATTGATTCGCGGTTCTTTGCGGTGCTGGGTATGACGCGTATGGGTTTCATCAGATCCCGTGCGCTGTTCCTTTCTCGACAAAAGATTGCATGTAAACTATTTATTGATATGTAGATAAATCCTAATAACAGGATTCGATTCAGGTCGATAGGTTGCATTTTATATTTCAAGTATCTGCAATCTGAGCGTGCCGCGATCACGACCGCGACGATCGCAGGACCACCCGTCGGCAATAAATACCGTCCGTTTCATCGGTTTCAAAGCGCGAAGATCAAGCCTAAACTAATGTGTCCAAACACCCGTATCGACGCTAACACTGGATGACGTCTAGAGATTGCGACGATATGAATCTCAAGGAAGCTGTACAGATCTAAGAAACGGAGCCAATAAGACATCGACTCACCACGCATCGAGTTAAGAAAAACCCAGAGGTAGCACAGGTGTCCAGATATTGAGTCGAGATCCGCGTTTGAACTCGTCACCAGGTGGGGGGCTACGACATTGAAGGAACTCAACGACCGCGACGCTTACGAAAGAATGAATGGATTTCAATCCATAAGCCCGAGTTTATGGCGTTTTTTTCACAGATTTCACCCTATTTCCCTTAAAAAATGAGACGGCATAAGCCTATGACAAGAGCGTGGATCCGATTCCCTGCGTGGCTGCCCCTAGTGGTCTTAGCCGTTGGCTGGATCGTTCCGCCTGTGGTGGGCCAGGTCCAAGCAGGCAGCGACCCGGGCGCTGACGTCTTGCCGATCGACGAGCTACCGGCCGTGGCTGAGCGGGGCGATTTCCAAACGGTCCTGCACCGTCTCAAGGAAGACCCTTACGGGACCCAAAACCCTCAGGCCGCGTCTCTGATTCATGACCTCGAGCGGTTCCATCAGCTCGAAGCCGACCACGCGTTGAAGCGTCAACAGGCCTATCAGGAGGCCTTCGACGAGATGGTCAAGCTCACCGACGAAAAGAAATTCGAAGACGCCATGGTCAGCGCCATCGATGCTTACAGCCACGCCGATGACCCTTCATTGATGCTCCAATCCTTGCAGGTGCGCAGCCTCACCCAGAAAACCGAAGAAGTGGCCCGCCAGGCCGAGTGGGTCGGGGACTGGGTCGAGGCCCTGAGCCTCTACCGGATGCTCGACCTGCTCTATGACGACTTCGCCACTTACCACGACCGGGTCAAGGTCGCCGCCCGGCACGTGCGGGTGCTGCGGATGTACGCCCCCCAGCAGCTCCAACGGCTATACGCCGCCCGGGCCAAGCGGCTGGGCAAGGACGAACCTCCAGCGATCCCTCAAGAAGAAGAGACCTGGGAAGAGAAACTCGACGGGATCGAGATGCCGATGCTTCGACAGGTATTAGCTCAGACGGTGCGTCGCCACGTCGACAACCCCAGCTATGTCCCGATGCTGCGCAGCGCCATCGAGAACCTCCAGATCATGGCCAACACTCAGGGCCTCGATGACACGTTCCCCGATCTCGGTGATAAGGTACGGCTGGCCAGGTTCCGCGAGCACCTGGGAAAGCTCCAGGACGAGCTTTCCCGCACCCGCCGGCCGATCGATTTTCTCGAAGCTGCCGAATACCTCGATCGCCTAGCCGCGATCAACGCCAAGAGTGTACACCTGCCCGAGCCGGTGATGGTCGCTGAGTTGACCGACGGGGCGCTGAGCGCGTTGGACGAGTTCTCCTCGGTCATCTGGCCCACCGACAAGAAAAACTTTAGCCGCAACACCCGCGGCAAGTTCTCGGGGGTGGGCATCTCGATCGCGATTCGCGACGGGCGGCTCGTGGTGGTCAGCCCCCTCGAAGGCACCCCCGCCCACCAAGCCGGGATCCAGGCCGGGGACGTGATCGTCACGGTCGACGGCCGCGACTCCACCCACTGGGGGCTCGACCGTGCGGTGCGGGAGATCACCGGGCCTAAAGGCACCCAGGTCCAGCTGGGGGTCGAGCGGCCCGGCCAGCGTGAGAACCTGGCGTTTGACCTGACCCGCGATGAGATCGTGATCCGGTCCGTGCGGGGCTGGAAGCGGAAAACCACCGGCGGCTGGAGCTTCTACATCGACCCGGACCACCGCGTCGGTTACCTGAGGCTGTCTCAGTTCATCCCCCAAACCGCCGAGGACCTCGACGAAGCCATCAACCAGATGGAAAACGAAAATGGCCTCAACGCGTTGATCATCGACCTGCGTTTCAACCCCGGCGGCCTGCTCAGCTCGGCCGTCGAGGTCGCCGACCGCTTCATCCGCAGCGGCCCGATCGTCGCCACGGTCGGGCCCGACGGTGAAGAGACCCGCCCGTTCGGGGCCAGGCCCGATCATACCCACCGCCCGTTCCCGGTGGCGGTATTGATCAACGAAGGCTCAGCCAGCGCCTCAGAGATCGTTGCCGGCGCGTTGCAGGACTACGACCGGGCTGTGATCGTCGGGGCCCGCAGCTTCGGCAAAGGCTCGGTCCAGGACCTGTTCCACCTCGACCGCGGCAGGGCGTACCTCAAGCTCACCACGCAGTACTACAAGCTGCCGCAGGGGCGGATCATCCACCGCAAGCCCGACGCCCAGAAATGGGGTATCGAGCCGGACCTGACGGTCAAGATGACCACCCAGCAGATCGCCGACGCGATCGAATTCCGTCAGAATGCTGACGTCCTACGCGACGCCGACGGCGAGCCCGCCTTAGACGAGGAACCGCCCCCGGACGTGGACCAGATCATCGAGCAGGATATGGATCCCCAGCTCGGGGCCGCGTTGCTGATCCTCAAAACCCACCTCGTCGCTGAGCACTTCGCCCTGGTGCAACGGAACTAGCGCTTCGTCAACGTTTAATTTTCGGGTAAGGCAACCAAGCGAGTCGCGACCGTAAGGGAGCGCGTTCCGGTGATACCGACCAACCCGCTCCCTTACGGTCGCGGCTTGCTGAGAGGGGACCCCGAAAATTTGGGTGTGACGGAACTAGCCAAGCCCCGGATCGGTATGGAACCTACAGATCCACCCGGCCCGGCCCGGTGATGGTTCGGTCAGTGATCGTCCAAGCGTCGGACTCGAGGGGGTATACCGCGGCCAGCGACGCGTTTTCCATCCGCCGTGCGTTGGTGTGGTAGACCCTGATCTTGTCACGGCCGGGGCACACCGCCCCCGCGGCGGTGGATTGATAATCGGGGTTGGGCACGGTGATGTGTTCGTCGTAGTTGAAGTCATAGACATCGACGACCTTGGCGATGAACCGGGTGAAGGTCACGTCGAGGTGATCACCGCCGGGGTGCACGACCCGGGCCACGACCTCGGTCCGCAGCTGGAACCCTAGCCCTAGCCCGTACAAGATATCGCGTTCTTCGTTGTTGCCGGTAACCTGCCACCGGATCGGTATCTCGACGAGGGATTCGTAGTGCATGCTCAGGGGATCGGTGCGGTTCCAGCCGTACCGGCCGGGGTTCTCCCACCTCGGCTTAATCCCCGCCCACCGCCGAGAGGTGCCGATCCGGGCCCTTTCTTGTGTGAGGTACACCCGGCGGTGGAACTGGAGCACGTCTTGGACCCGGTCGAGGTTCTTAACATAATCTGGGGCTGTGAACCGAAGCAGTGGCTGGCGACCACCGCGATTGGTGCGCTGCGGGCTGAGGTAGCGGTTGAGGAAAAGCGAGGCCAGCGGCGTGCCGCCACCGGCTACTGGGCTTCTGGCGATCGCGGCGGCCAGCCGCCCGTACCACGCGTGTACCTGCTGAACCGGGATCGTGCCCAGGATGTCCCGTGCGTTGCAGTCGGCCGAAGCGGCGGGGGTGCTGATCTGCGGGCCACGCACCTGGGCGCCGGACTGGGTGGGTCGCCGGTGGCCGCTGCCCGGCACGGGGGACGAGGCTGGGCTGTTGGTGGCTGTACCTGGTTGTTCACCGGCCATCAGCTTGCTCCTGTTGGGGGCTACCTTGTTCTAATACCACGGGCAGCGGGTGCGCTCGGGGGCCACGGGCTGTTAATCAGCCCGTGCAGACACCAGAGGAGAGGACAGGAGTAACCACACGCGCTGACCAGCAGCCAATGATACGCCCTTGGGCTACCAAAATGAGTTTCCCGACAGCTCCCAGGTTTGCGTCATGTTGATTTTTGAAAGCAACAGCTGCGGGCAAAGGCTCACATCCTCCACCAGTTCAGATCGATCTTGGGGAAGATCACGTCGTGGATATCGGCGTCTTGGATCTCGAACTTCTCGACCTCGGTGAGCTGGCCCAAGTATTTAGAGTTCGACGCGAGCTTCTCGGCGATGTCGGTGAGGCACTCGAAACGGGCCACGTGCTGCATGAAACGTTTGATCCCGTAATCCACCGCCTGGTTGCGACGGATGACAAACGGCCAATCGCTGGCCTGCATCAGCAATAGCTCCCGACCCGCTTTCTCGAGTAGTTCACGGATTTTATCCTCGGTCCGCCACGGCAGCTGGCACGACAGCCGCCCGAACGTCGCCTCGCAGCGGTACTCGATCTCCCACATCCAATTGACCTGGTCGTTGGTCCACACCCGGTGGTCGCCCTGCTCGCCCCACGACCCCTCGGGCATCGACACAACCTTGTCGATCGGGTAACGGTCGAGGTACTCTTTGGTCGTGCACAGATCCACCTGTGGGTCGGCGTTTAGGGTGAGCATCACGTCGCGTAGGAACTGAGGGCCCTCAAACCACCAGTGCCCGAATAGCTCGGCGTCGAAGCATGCGGTGACCACGCCGTGCCGCCCGGTACGGTCGCGGTGCTGCCGCAGCTGGTTGCGTACGAAGTCGCAGAAGTGCTGGGCGTGCTGGTGGATCTTATGAGGCACATCGTCGGGGTAGTACAGGTGCTTGTCGCCGAGGTCGACCTTGTTCCCGGTGACCTTCCAATATCGCAGCCCCCGCTTGAGGGTCCATTTTTTGTGGAATTCGAGGTACTCGCCCGACGCCGGGTACCCGATCGATCCCGACCACACCTGCTCACACACACGCGGGTCACGGGCGAAGGCGGCCACACGCGCCAGGCCGGTGCCGTCGCTGTTGACCCCGTGCGGCTCGTTGACGCTGCGCCAGCCCCGGCTGGGGTATTTCGTGGCTTCCTCCCAGCTGACCTTCCACCACTGCCCGTCGTTGAATACCTGCTCACTATTCGAGCCTTCGATCAGGTGGTTTTCAACGAAGAAATGGGTGATGCCCTCATCGCCGGCCAGGTGCTCGACCCCGATGCGGTGGTCTTTGCCTCCCCAAACGATCGGCGGGGTCCAGGCCCCGGTTGGCCGATAGGCGCACTCGGGCAGCCACATCCCAGTGGGCTGAAACCCGAGGATCCGCTGCGAACTGGCCACGCCGCAGCGGATTTGGGCGCGGATCGACGCGTCTTCAAGCAACAGGGGCAGGTACCCGTGCGTCGCACAAGATGTGAGGATCTCGAGGTGACCGGCCGCGGCTCGGTCGGCGTAAGCACGGGGGATGTCACGGCCCATGGCGTGGAACTTCTCGAGCAGGTCTCCGTACCACTTCTCCCAACGCTGGGCCAGGAACGCCATGTGCCCGTGGTCGAGCTTCTCGAAATCTTTGCAGTCTTCGCGGGCACGTTCCATCCGATCGGCGAGGTAGTGCTCGAACCCCTTCTTGAACTTCTCGTGGGCGAGCTGCTCGAGCAGCACCGGGGTGAGGCCGACCGTGATCTTCGGCGTGGCGTTGAAGAACAAACACTCGTCGACCATCGCCAGGATCGGCAGGTAGGTCTCGGCGGCGGCCTCGTAAAGCCAATCCTCGCCATGGGGCCAGGTGCCGTGGTTGAGGACGTACGGGAGGTGGCCGTGGAGCACGAGGCATAAACTACCGAGGGCATCACTCATGGCTGGCATCGTACCGGGTTTTACCCATGACGCCATTGTGGATGGAGATCGATATGCTCTTCGGCTTAACCGAAAGCGGTGAGAAAGAGGGAAATCTACCAATCCTGGATAAGACAATGACGCGAGAGGTGTACATGATTTAAGGGTGCCGCTGATGATCTATAAATCATATTTTTGTAATAGTTTACTTGTATTTCATTTCAACAGGTAGTCCGATGAGTCATCGAGATTGATCGTTTCTAACGGAGAAATTGCAAAAAATAGGCACGACGGCGCAAGAGCAGGTCGACAGGTGTGTAATACTTTGTGAGGGAAGCAAGCTAAACGAGTTGATGGACGGTTGGAGAGCCGTTGCATCGGCGACAGATCCAAAAGGATCCGTTTTTAGCGAAGGTGGAGGAGACGGCGGAGAAGGCAAGGGAGAAGGCGTCTCGACCGACTCGCCACCGCAGGACGAGGAGGACCTGCGGTGGCGGGTGAGTCGAAGATGCGAGATATAGAGATATGAAGCTGTGCCTATCTTGTAAAAAACCGCGAGATCGGCACAGGGTGTTTATCCAAATCGAGCGTAGGGGACCAATCAAAGGCGGCCGGTGCTTTGGCGCGGTGGGTGTGTGTTTGTAGAAGGAAGACAGCTAAAGCACCGGCTACCTATTTTTAGGTCAGAT
>CBDCYN010000003.1:0-98160 GCA_965224205.1 Phycisphaeraceae bacterium | reverse complement strand
GTGCGTTAAGGAGGTCACGATCGTCGTCGGCGATCAGGATCATCGGTTTCCGGGGCATGAGGACGCCTTTCAACTATGGGCTAGGTTGCACGCGCCGCGTTCGTCGCGGCCATTTTTTCTTGAACAAGCTCCAGCAGCGCAGACGAATCAAACGGTTTGGGCAGCAGGGTCACTTCCGAGAACGACCCGACGGCTTGGCGGTATTTTTCGGCGAATCCGCTGATGACGATGATCGGCACCGCGCTGACGTGGCGGACCATCGCGATGAACCCCAGCCCGTCGACCCCTGGCATGTCCAAGTCGGTCACGACCAAGTCGATCTCCCGAAGCGAGAACGTGGCCATGGCCTCTTGGGTGGAATCGGGGGTCAGGCACACGTACCCGGCGTGCTCGAGGCGCGTCCTGACCGCGAGAGCAATCGACCGGTCGTTGTCGACAATCAGCGCCGTGGCTCGGCGGCAGCCGTCTTGCGGGTCTGAGTGAACCATCGTCGTTGCCATCCCAAGGTTTAGCTTGCCTGCCGATGGCGACCCATCGCCAGCTCGGCCGTGACCAGGTCGATGAGCTGCTGAGAATCGAACGGCTTGCGCAGGATCGTCACGTCGCCCAAGCGGTTGAGCTTCGCGGCGTACTCCTGCCTGAACCCCGTGATGATGATGACCGGCACGTCGCTGAACTGGCGGATCTTCTCCACCAGGCCGATCCCGTCGAGGGTGGGCATGTTCAGGTCGGTGATGATCAGGTCGATTTCGCCCAGAGAAAATTCGCTAAGCCCCTGGGCGCCGGTGGTGGCGGTCTGGCAAACATACCCGGCGCTCTCGAGGCGTCGGGTGATCCCTCGGACTACGTCTTCGTCGTTGTCGATGATCAGGATGTTGGGGCGGTCTTGTGCGTTCATGGCGGGCTCCTCAATCGGGTTCTGTTTTAAATATCGGTTGAAAACCGCGTCCGATTATCAGGATCCGCAAGACGCTGTGGCGGTTAACTAACTTCTGTGCAGGTTGTTCAACCTGGGGAAATTCCCTGATCGGTCGAGGCTCAAGCGCTGAGCCGATCCGACCTCGGGGCTTGCAGCGCCACCGCCTCCAGCGCGGCCAGAAGGGTCTGAGCGTCGAACGGCTTCTGAACGAAAAAGCTGGCGCCGCGATCCAGGGCGTCTTTCTGATCCACCAAGCTCGCCGAGCACATGATCACCGGGACCGAGCGGGTCGCTTCGCTTTCGCGCAGACGTGACAGCACGGTCAGGCCGTCTATGTCTGGCATACGGATGTCGAGGACGATCGCGTCGGGCGGGTCGACGGTTGCCGTGGTCAGGCCGTCTTCGCCGCCGTGGGCGGTGGTGACGTCGTATCCCTTGGCTTTGAGCCGGTACATCAACCCGCGGATGATCTCTCGGTCATCATCGACAATCAGGACACGTTGGATCTCAGCCACAAGCCACCTCCATCGCGGTCATCGCGTTCTCGAAGTGATACAAAAAATCAGCGGTATCGTTGGGCAGTTGCCAGGTCCCCTGGACATCGAAACGGATCTCAGGCAGCTTCCCGCTGGGGCGGTTGCGATTGGCCTCGGCCCACGCCTCCTCGAACCGCTCGGTGAGTCGGGGCAGCTCGGCGTGTTCACACTGGGCAATCACGAGCCACACCCCGGTTGCGGGCGTGAACACCAGGTCTCTAGGCCGTGCCAGTTTACGCAGGAACTCACCGGCTTCCTGCGTGGCGGCCAGATCGGCGGCGACGTCGGATTTGGCCCAAACCAGGGACAATGCCAGGGGTTGTTCGACCTGTTCGAGCCAGTGGATGTAGCGGCCGATGACGTTCATGGGCTCGGCGGTAGGCACGGTGAACGAGAAGGTACTGCCCTGGCCCAGCTCGCTTTCTACGTTGATTTGGCCGAAGTTGACGTGGACCAGCTCCTTGGCGATGTTCAGCCCCAGCCCGAACCCCTTGGTGCTTTGTCGCACGTCCCCATCGATCTGTTTGAACCGCTCGAAGATCAGCTGCCGATTCTCATCGCTGATCCCCGGGCCGTTGTCGGTGACCCCGAAGGTGACCTGACCCTGGGATCGGTCATGACGGCTCCAGATGCGCACGGCCCCTTGCTCGGGGGCAAACTTCAGGGCGTTGACCGCTAGATTGATGAGGGTGCGTCCGATCTTCTCGGGGTCGCAATACACGTCGGGCAGGTTGGCGACCGGGGAGATCTCCAGCGTGACTTTATTGATCACGGCGCGTCGGTCGAGGTTGGGGCGGATGCGCTCTATGATCTCGTTGACGTGGCACGGACGGCGGGTGACGTGGAGCATCCCGGCGCCGAACCGGCTGATGTCGAGCATGTCGTCGACCATCAGGGCCAGGTCTTCGACCCGGTTTCCGATGACATCGAGGAAGTCCACCTGCTCGTCGTTGACCGGGCCCAGGACCCCGTCGCGGACCAGGGAGGAGTACTCCTTGATCACCGCCAGCGGGGTACGGAACTCGTGCGAGACGTTGTCGACGAATTGGTGGGCGGTGTTGTAGAGCTCGGCCAGGCGTGCGTTTTTCTGTTCAAGCAGGCGGTTGGTGTCTTGGAGCTCTTTGAGGAGCGTTTTGTTGTGGGCAAACGCTTCGCGGTGGCGCTGCTGGGCTAGGGCGTTATCGATCGCGCGGCGCAGCAGCTCGGGGTTGATCGCGTTTTTATCGATGTAGTCGTCGGCCCCCGCGTGGGTGAGGCTGACCGCCAGCGATGCACTGGTCATGCCGGTCATCACGATGATCGCGCGCATGTCGCCGCGGCCTCGGATCTGCTCCAGAACGTCCATGCCGTTCTCAGGTCCCAGTAGATAGTCGAGAAAGATCACATCGATGTGGGGGCATTTCAGGGCTTCAAAAGCGTCTGGAACATTGGTCGCTTCTTTGAAGTCGATGGTCAAACCCGGGATATCTTCGAGGTGGCGACGCAATAGGCACAGATCATCCTCATTATCGTCGATCCCTAAAATCTTGAGTTTTCTGACGTTCATATCCAAGCTGCCTATTTTGAGAAGATAAGACGTGTCAACCGGGACAATCCCAGCGACGTTTTAGGTGTAGCCGGTACGCCAATCTCGATCGCCCGACTCAAAAATGACGGGTGCCCTGTCGACTCGCTAAAAAAATGTATGGTCGTTGCAGCTTGTGGGGGAAGGGAATAAAAACCTGTTTGAACTCTCGGGGAAAGTAGGTCTGGTGTAGGGAATTTAGTGTGGATCCCTGCGGCAAGGAAACCGGCATGTAACAGCCCCGTCTCCACTCCAAAAGCCGTACACGGGTGAGAGTTGTGATCGTGATCCGCCCCCCAGGGATCAACCAATCGTTTGGTCATGTCTGCGGACATGTTGTGTTATCCTCCTGGTATGATTGCATCATGGACCGCCTCACATGCAGGCCGTCATGACACATACCCGCGACCGGTTCGCCAGTCACTACGGAGCGTTTGTCTAAGTTCTATCTCATGACGCTGATCGTCCTCTGGTACGGGTCCCACATCCCGCAGAGATAGACGTATAAGACGGGACCGCGATATGCGGCACCCTAGACATACGTCGAAACCGTTGACCGGCTGCTCCTCCTCGAAGCCTATTAGATAGATGTAACCCGGCTCAAAGTTTATCGTCTTTCCCCAGACGGAGCTTTAGGTTCAGGTTTTATAAAAAAATTGTTGTCGACGTTCTGCGGAAATGGAACCTCGTCTGCCCAGATACTCGCACCTGAAATATATCACTAGATATCCGCAGATGCATTGTTCTCAACGACTAACTGAAAATTGAGAGAATGGCAGGCACTCGGATAAAAAATCAGATCCGTCTTATAAATAGGACGGATCTGAAGTGTGCTCTGTAGTATGTCTTGTTCAACCGTCGCTAGCGCGACGCGTTGAATGGGAACGCGAGAAAGGCTCAATTTAACTTTCTAGTTGGCGCCGCCTGCGGAAACCGGCACACAACGCTAAGCCCCCCGCGACAATAGTTATCATACCTGGCTCAGGAGCTCGGACGTAGGAGAACCCATTAGCAAAAGGCGGTGCACCTCCTGCTTGCCACGAGGTAAAAGTGATGTCGATGTAAATATCGTCGGTCACAAGGTGCACCACCGCTGGTTGACCCACGGTCGACTGCGGGCCGCCCGCCCCTGGGCCGCCGAACGCGACTACCCAATTGTCAAAAACAAGCTCCTGGTAGTTCGACGCGGCGATATCTTGGCCGGGGTTATTGTGAACGAAGGCCCATTGCGTATCCGCAGGGCTCGTGCTGCTATAAAAATCCTCGACCACGGCATTAAACAGCCCCGCGGTAAAGCCTCTCGTCAACGCCACGTTGGCCGTGATCGCGTCCTGGTTGGCGGGGTCCGTCGGATCGGCATTGTTCTCCTTTGTAAAGCTTACCGCCTGCCCAGACCAGATGACCGCTGCGTCCAAGGACGCGGTAATCATCGCCATGGCAGCGAAAACAAACAATCGGGCTAGTTTTCTTGAAATCATTGATCTTACGTCTCCTTTCCAGATAAGATCTTAGGGATCTTATCCAAGTCCTAAACCCCTGCCTATAACATGATCGAAGAACGGTGTTTTCTCAAGGCAAATGCGAAATTCAACGCTCCTATCACCAAAACGATTGTACCCGGTTCCGGGACCACCGCAATTTTAAGAATCTGTCCCCCCGGGCCGTTGGTCACCGGGTCCAGACCCGACGGGGCAAGGTTGCTGCGGGCGACGACGTATAGCTCACCATCCTCGTCCTCACCCAACGCGGTGATATAAAGCCCGATCGGGTTGCCGCCCAGTACGTCGAGGATCGATAGCTCCCACTGCCCCGGGGCCACTTCCTCGAGCCCCAGCAGCGTGCCGTCGGCCGTGCCGAACAAGTTGCTCCAGTCCGCGAAGATGTACTTGCCCACCAGCTCGGGGAACTCGCTGCCGCGGTACACGAACCCGCCGGTTACCGACAGGCCGATCTGAGCGAGCCCCGGGAACGCGTTCGGGTCGGAGTTGGGGTGGATGTACTGGGCAACCGGGTCGGTGAAGTCCACGATATCGTCGAATGGGGTATCCGTATCGAAGTCGAACTCGCCCTCACGCACTTTCCATCCGAAATTCACACCCTTGCCCGCCTGAACATCTGCCGGGTTGAATACGTTGATCTCTTCAACGTCGCCCTGCCCCACGTCGGCGATAAACATATCCCCACTGCCGCCGGGGCCGTCGTCAAACGAAAACCGCCACGGGTTGCGCAGCCCGAACGCCAGGATCTCCTCGCGTACGCCGTTGCCTTCACCCACAAACGGGTTAGAAGTTGGGATCCCATACTGACCCCCCGGCCCGTTATTTCCATCCACGTCGATCCGCAGGATTTTCCCCAGCAGGTTGGTACGGTCCTGGGCGTTGCCGCGACCGCCGGTCGGGTTGTCGTCCCCGCCGCCGGTGTGACCCGGTTCATTGTCCCCCCCGCCGCCGCCGTCGCCGGAGGCGATATAGAGATACCCGTCTGGGCCGAAGGCGATCTGCCCGGCGTCGTGATTGAACTGCGGCTGATCGAACGTCATGAGGATCCGCTCGGAACCCGCGTCGGCGGTGCTGGCGCCCGGTGAGGTCAACGCATATTCGGCGATCACGCTCTGGTGGTCGACCGGGTTGACCGGGTCGTCGGGATCGCCCGCCGGCTGCTGCGCACTGTAATAGACGTAAAACTTGTCCTCACCCACAGCCCCGGACTGCCCAAAATTGGGGTGGAATGCCAGGCCCAACAGCCCCCGCTCGTCAAAGTCATTCCGCTCCGGCACGAGCTTGGACTCGATATCGAGGAACAGCGACGGGGCCTGCCCGCCGTCTTGGAGAATCTCGATCTTGCCTCTCTGATCCACCGTAAAAAGCCTGCCCGAGCCGTCGCCCGCGTTGACCAACCCAACCGGGGCTTGCAGATGCCCGGTGCTGATCGGGTCCAATTGGATCTGCGGAAACGCGGCGTCGGCCTCGATCGACGACCACCCCAAGCCTAAACTCGCCGCGACGGTCAAGGTCACGGCGCCGAGACACCAACGATGACACACGCCTAGCAAATCCGGCCAAAACGGACGGCTCTCACCCTGCATTACATCACGGATCATCTCGATACTCCTATGAAGGGTTGTAAAACGACAGAACACAGCCGCACAGGCCTCACACGGTGAAACCCGCTCGTTCGGTCAGGTGTGGACGCAATCACCGCGTCTGCCTGATCCCATCTTTTAATTACAACCCTCTAATCCGTTATGCAGGAAAGGAGCCCCAATCTCCTACATTTTCTTAGTATATCGGGATTGATCCCTAACGCAAGAGTATTTTGCTTTTTTTGTGCGTATCTACAGCCCCGTCGAGAATTACATAACGCGTTGATTCTGATCTGATCCTGACCTGAGATGCCTTTCTTATCTTCGCGCTATACAATGCGTCCCATGGCGTAACTTGCATGCAGCGGACAAAAATCCACTGGCCTACCAGGTTGAGTCGAGACATGGGTTTAGTCATAAAACATAAAAATCATCTCATGGTTTGGATCTGGTATCTCGTGGTTCACGCGGTGGTGCTGATCCCGATGGATCCGACAGCCGGGCAAGAGACGAAAGAGGTTTATGTTCTAGACGGTCACGACTGGCATCGCCAAACCCAGGTCGACCCCGACTCTCCCGAAGGACGCTTGATGAGCATCCGTCGTGCCCTAGCGGAGGATCGACCCGATCATGCCCTAGAGCTAGCCGATCCATGGATCGAGCACCACCGACAGCATACCCAGATTGCTGAAGCCTTCTTGCTGCGTGGAGACGCCAAAGCCGCGATGGGCGACTACTACAAGGCGTTGTACGACTATGAGTTCGCGGTGCGTGAATACCCGTCGTCGCCCTTCTATGAGACGCTGCTTCAACGGCAGTTACAGATGGCGAAGATCTTTGCTTCGGGTGTGAAACGGAAGTTCTTTGGGCTACGCCTGATCTCCATCGATAGCGAAACCGAGGAGCTGCTGATCCGTATCCAAGAGCGGGCCCCCGGCAGCAGCGTCGGCGAGCAGGCCAGCCTGATACTGGGTGATTTCTATTTCGACCGCAAACAGATGAACAACGCCTTGGTCGCCTACGAGATGTTCCTGGTGAACTATCCCGACAGTGACCATCGCCCCACGGTGATGCGACGCATGATCGAGGCGAGCTTGGAGGTCTTCAAAGGCCCTCGCTACGACCCGACCGGGTTGATCGAAGCGGCTCAGCGTATTAAGGACTTTGAGAAGGAATACCCCCTCGCCGCCCAGCAGATCGACTGCGATCGTTTGCTAGCCCGGATCGATGAGCTGCTGGCAGAAAAAATGTTCCAGAACGGGCTCTGGTACGAGGGACAGGCGCAGCCCGTCAGCGCCGGATTCGTCTACCGCCGTCTCTTGCGCGATTACTCACACACCCAAGCGGGTCGGTCTGCCGTTGAGCGTCTAGCAGCCATGGGGCTCGCGGCCTCCACATCGGGGCCCGCCGCCCGAGATCAAGTCCAAGGCGAAGTGACCTCATCGGCGGGTATGCCCCCCGCCGCTAGCACCGATGAAACGATCAATCACCGATAGACCCACGCACGATAAAAATACCCCGTGATCCGTGTACGCGGCAAGGAAAATCCCGGTATTCAAGACATCCCCAACGCGGCATTTTGGATACGCAGCTGCGTATCTACCCGTCCCGATCCCCCCCGGATGAACCGGCGGAATGAATACGGGAGTATAGTATTAACATTGGATGAACAACCCCGGATAAAATCTGTGAATCGAATCGTTATTTCCGGGTTTATCGGGATTTTGGGGTTGTACGTGACCGGTTGCGGGTATACCCATCAACGCTTGTTCCCCCAGAGCGTACACACGGTCGCCGTCCCGGTTTTCGAGAATCTTAGCTTCTATCAGGGCGTGGAACTTGACCTCACCGAAGCCTTAATCAAGGAGATCGAGCTACGCACCCCGTATAAGGTAACCCCATCCTCCGAGGCGCAGACCATCCTCCAAGGAATGATCATCGAAGTGACCCAGCAACGACTCAGTCGCACCACGACCGGAGACCTGCCCCAGGAGCTTGAAACCCGGATAACCGTCGATTTTGAATGGAAACAGATCCAACGCGGCCAGACCCTTCGGCGAAGACGCGGCCTTGAAGCCGTAGGACGGTATGTCCCCGCCGGGCCTATCGGAGAACCTTTTGATGTATCTGCGCACCAAGCCGTTGAGCGGCTGGCCGGGCAGATCGTATCAGCCATGGCCGAGAACTGGTAGGCTGAGCTGGATCGTCAGAAGCTCATCACAACCCGGAGCAGCTGAACCCGGCAAGACGCGGGAGAGTACTCAATTGTGGATCGTTATTAATATAGACACGGTCAACCGACCCATCAGCCGATGACGATAGATAAAGCATCAGTGTCGTGCACCGGGTTAGCCCCGAAGCGGCAGACCCTCAACGGACATGGGCCAAGAGGTATCACCGGCGGTGTTGAGATCCTTAACCGTTACTCATCTCGCATCGTATTTTTATCTCCGGATGCCGCGTGAGAGGATCTAGAATACATCGGCCCACATGCAGGCGGTTCCGATAATCCAGCGGCGTCGCAGCCGGGATGGCTGCCTAGCAAGGGAAAGTGGTTCATGAGTTACTACCACAACAATCTCGATCACAACCCGCTGTCATTGAAGATGAGCACGGACAGTGGGGACGGGCCTGATCCCCCCTCTGACTCTGACCGCCACGAGAAAAGCCGCTCTAAAGGTGCAGCCAACCACCAGCGTCACCCGCAGAACTTCATGTCCCGCGGAACCATGGGGTGGGTCGCCCTGGTCGTGATGATCGCGCTGCTGTTCATCTTCTTGTCGCAGACCCAGAACAAAGCCCAAGAGATCAGCCAAGAACAGTTCTTCACCTATGCCCAAAACGGGAACTTTGACGGCCCGGTGACCCTCGAAGACGAACGCGTCCTGGGTACCCTCAAGGACGACACCGCCGGCCTCGACGCCACCTGGGCCAAGCCGGTCCGCGTCACGACCCGGATCAGCCTCGAAACCAAGGAAAAGATCCACGAGCGGCTTATGGCCCTGGGACAAGATATCCAGGAAAAACCCGGCGGGTCGATCCTGCTGCATTTCCTGATGAACTGGGGGCCGTTCATCATCCTGGCCTTCCTGATCTACTTTTTTATGTTCCGAGCCATCCGCAACGCAGGGGGTGGCCCGGGCGGGATGCTCGGGAACTTCGGCCGCTCCCGCCACCGTCTTACCAATAAGGAACACTCGACCGTCACCCTCTCGGACGTCGCCGGCATCGACGAGCCCAAGGACGAGGTCGGGGAGATCATCGAGTTCCTCAAGAACCCCAAAAAGTTCCAGCGGCTGGGCGGCCGTGTGCCCCGCGGAGTGCTGCTGATCGGCCCGCCCGGCTGCGGCAAGACCCTCCTGGCCAAGGCCGTCGCCGGGGAGGCCGAGGTCCCCTTCTTCTCGATCAGTGGCTCGGATTTCGTGGAGATGTTCGTCGGCGTCGGGGCGTCACGCGTCCGCGACCTGTTCAAACAGGCCAAGGAATCCAGCCCATGCATCATCTTCCTTGATGAGATCGATGCGGTGGGCCGGCGGCGCGGCAGCGGGTTCTCCTCCGGCGGCCACGATGAACGGGAACAGACCCTCAACGCGATCCTCGTGGAGATGGACGGGTTCGACACCAACGACCAGGTCATCGTCATGGCCGCGACCAACCGCGCTGACGTCCTCGACCCTGCCCTGACCCGCCCCGGGCGCTTCGACCGCCAGATCCACGTCCCCCTGCCCGACGTGATGGGCCGGATGCAGATTCTTAAAGTCCATAGCCGCAAGATCAAAATGGCCCCCAACCTAGACCTCGAAAGCCTCGCCCGCGGCACCCCGATGTTCTCCGGGGCCGACCTGGCGGCGATCATCAACGAAGCCGCGATCGCCGCCACCCTCCAGAACAAAGACTTCGTCGAGCATAGCGACCTCGAAGAAGCCCGCGACAAGGTCCGCTGGGGTCGGGCCCGCAAGAGCCACAAGATCGACCATCAGGAAAAGCTCGTGATCGCCTACCACGAAGCCGGCCACGCGATCGCGATGTACTTCGACCCCGACTCCGAACCCCTGCACAAGGTCACGATCATCCCCCGCGCCCATTCGCTGGGTTCAGCGATGATGCTGCCCGAGAAAGACAAGCACATCTACACGCGTAGCCACCTCCTGGCGCAGCTGCGGATCACCTTCGGGGGCCGTATCGCCGAAGAGATGTTCTGCGGCGATATCTCCTCGGGCGCCGCTCAGGACATCCGCCAGGCCTCGAGCATCGCCCGGGCCATGGTCACCGAATACGGCATGAGCGACAAGCTAGGGTTCTTGCTGTATACCCAGGACGACAGCCGCAACCCATGGGAGCAGCCCGACAAGCTCATCAGCGACGAGACCGCCAAGCAGATCGACGATGAGGTCCGCGCGATCATCGATCAAGCCTATGTGGAGACCAGCCAGCTGCTCGAGCGGCACCGGGACCAGCTCGACCGACTCGCCAAAGCTTTGCTACGATACGAAACCCTCACCCGTGACGAGGTCGACCGCCTGATGAAGGGCGAAAACCTCTCGAAACCGACGGTCGGGGACCTGCTCGAAGCCGAGAGGCAAGAGGAACAAGCCGCCAATGCCGCCTCGGCCCCGAAACACGAAACCCCGCCCCTACCCGGGGACGCCGGCGGCGGGGCGATTCCCAGCCCCGCGTAAACAGGGTTTGTACGATCGCACCACCATCCCCAGCCGACCACCGCCCTGATCTGCTACCCCCCTACCGGCCCAATCCCGTGCCCACTATTGATCCGGCAAGTCGACGATACGGATCCACACAGGCCGCCCCTGGACCACGTCCAGCCCCGCGATCTCTTCCAACGCTCGGTCAAGCGCCCCCTGCCGAGCGTCGTGCGTGGTGATCACCACAGGCACGAACCGACCGTCGCTGGATTCGTGCTGGAGCACCGCCGAGAGGCTGATCTCCCCTTTACCCAAGATCTGAGCGACCTTCGCCAGCACGCCCGGCTCGTCCTGGGCGTTGATCCGGATATAGAACCGGCTTGTCAGGTCGTCAGGATTGATCGGGTCGGCTTGAGGTTGATCCTCCCGCCACAGGGTCATCCGCTCAAACCCGTAGGGGTACCAACCGCTGGCCAGGTTCAATAGGTCGCTAACCACAGCGCTGGCGGTGGGCATCTGCCCGGCGCCGTGCCCGCAGTAAAAGCTATGCCCAACCGCGTCTCCGTACACCGAAACCGCGTTGTACGCCCCGTGAACTTCCGCCAGGGGCGACCCAATGCGGACAAAACAAGGATGAACCCGCAAACTGACGCAACCCGGGCTCTGTTGCGGGAAGTGCTCAGCGATCGCCAGCAATTTCACGTCGTACCCTAACTCCGCCCCGAAACGGATATCCGCTAATTGCAGCTGGTCGATCCCCTCACACCGCACCTTATGCCCGTTGGCGACGACACCAAACGCCAGCGACGCCAGGATCGCCAGCTTCTGGGCCGCGTCCTGACCGGTGACATCCAAAGTCGGGTCGGCTTCGGCGAAGCCTTGGTCTTGCGCCCCGCGCAGGGCTTCTTGATAGGTTTCGCCGTACTGGGTCATCTGTGAAAGGATATAGTTGCACGTGCCGTTGAGGATGCCATACAGCGCCACGACCCGGTTGGCCATCAGCCCGTATTGCAGGGCGGTCACAATCGGGATCCCTCCGGCGCACGACGCCTCGAACGCGATGGCCACCTGGTGACGCCTCGCCAGGTCGAACAACGCGGGCCCTTGGGCGGACAAGAGGCTCTTGTTGGCCGTGACGACGTGCCGACCCGTCTCCAGCGCGCGGCGAACGTAGGCGCCGATCGGATCCAGCCCGCCAGCGACCTCCACCACGATCTGCATCTCTTGGGTCGCGAAGAACGAGTCGGGGTCGTCCGTCAAAAGATCTGAATTTATTCCGTCACCGCTACGGCTCTTGCTCTGGTCCCGCACGAGCACGCGCGTTAACCGCAGCGGGCTGCCCGTGCGTGCGGCGTACAGGTCCGCGTGCTCCTTGAGCAGTTTCGCGACCCCGCTGCCGACCGTGCCGCAGCCGATCATCCCAACCCCAATCGCCGAACCAGACAAAGCCAACCTCCTATGATGGACGAGGTGAAACGTTTATAGCCTCGCCACAGCGGTCCATAATCAACCTCGTCCACCCGAGCCGGTCGCCTCGGGCCTCACCGGTCGCTAAGCCCCGGTCCGTTAGATCCTGTGAGACGGCTGGATCTCTTGACCGTGAATCTATCCCCATCGGGTGTCCCCGACCTGCGACGATGCAGATCGGCTTGGATGTTATACCCGATGGGCACACGGGCATCGACCATACGCATCTTACGTCACGGTACCTCATAGATCGGGAATCGAGGTAGAATCATTGAGGATGATCAACCCTCCTCCAGACCCCCCTAGCGACCCGCTCATCGCGCCGATGTGCTCGGTCTTCCGCAGATTCCTCAAACGCCAGGGGCTCAAGTTCACCACCGAGCGGGCCCAGATCCTCGATACGGTGTTGTCGACGCGGGGCGTGTTTGAAGCCGACGAGCTGCTCGAAGAGATGCGCAAGGCCGGCCACCGGGTCTCCAAAGCCACGATCTACCGCACCCTCAAGCACCTTGTGGAGGCAAATATTATCCGCGAGGTGCTCATCGACTCCAAGCAGACCCACTACGAGCTGAGCTACGGTCGCCAACCCCAGGGCCACCTGGTGTGCGTTGAAGCAAACCGGATCATTGAGGTCGACGTCCCGGAACTGACCCAGATCCGCGACCGCATCTGCCAGGAACACGGGTATGAAGCGGTCAGCCATCGGTTTGTGATCTATGGGATCAGCTCAGGGACCAACGGAGCGCAAAAACGGTAGGCACCCATCGGTCATCCACCGCCGGTTTTAAGATTGAATCGATCACAACCAGGCCTTAGCCCGGCCCGACAGTAAGAAGCCTAATACCAACCCGGATTAGTCTTGAGTCGGTTTGGCCGGATGCGAGTGTAGAGTTGATAAAGGTTTACAGAATCGGCGTCGCATTAGAAATACACGCGGTGAGTCTCACCGGGTCGAGACCAGATCAGACGCTGCGGTGGCCTGTAACCGTACACTCGGTCCATGGCTGAAAAATCCCAGTAATTTTTGCAATCGTACCAAGTGACGGCTAGGATTTTTTCTCAACCCAAGCGTGATACCCGGCACCGATCGTCCACGAGCCGCACGTTGTAGCAGGCAGACTATGAACGCCCACGCCCCGAACATCAATGCACCGGTCCTGGTGCTCAATAAGATGTGGATGGCCATCCGCGTCACCAATGCCAAAAGAGCGTTTTCGCTGTTATTCCGCGACCTGGCCGAGGCGATCCGTGATGATGATGGGTCCTACTCGAGCCACGACTTCGAGAGTTGGACTCAGCTCAGCGCTGCCCGGCAACGGTTTGAATCTCATGACAGTGTCGGCCACGAGATGGATGGCCTCGACGGGCACTATGATTGGGTGCGCACGGTGCACATGCAGATCGCGGTCCCGAAGATTATCCGCCTGCTGGGGTACGACCGGCTGCCGAAACAGGACGTGAAACTCAACCGCCGCAATATCTTCGCCCGAGACCGCAACCGCTGCCAGTACTGCGGGCGGCACTACCCCACGTCGGAGCTGAGTCTCGACCACGTCACCCCGCGCAGCCAAGGCGGCAGGAGCACATGGATCAACCTCGTGTGCTGCTGCGTGTCCTGCAACGCTAGGAAAGGTGGCCGCACCCCCCACCAGGCGCACATGAAACTGGTGCGGGCCCCTATCAAACCTAAACGTCATCCCATCATCAATCTTCGCTTGGGCAACGCGAAGTACGCCAGTTGGAAAGCGTTCCTGGACCACGCCTACTGGTCAGTTGAGCTCAAATAAGGGGGCGTCTGACAGAATGGGCCGGTGGTTGGGTGACTACAGCGTTTTAGTGATCCGTGTAGAGCCTGTACGTATGCTTCCTCATGACATACCCCGCCCTACCCATCGATCACGGGAGGTGTAACCGCCTGCGTCGGTCGGCGATCTTCATCAATATCAGGCCAAGCTCAAACAATGCCCACAGCGGCAGGCTCATGAGGATCATGCTCAGCACGTCCGAGGGCGTGAGGATCATCCCGACCACGAAACAGCCAAAAACGCAGTATCGGCGGTACCGCTCGATCAACGCCGGGTTGACCAACCCAGTCCAACCCACCACGAGCATCCCCACCGGCAGCTGGAACGCCACGAGGCAACCGATCGCCATGATCACGACAAAATTGATGTACTGGTTGATCTCGATCAGCGGGCTGAGCATCGACGCGGCGGTCAGCGGGACGGTGCGGGTCTGACCCTCAAAATAGAACCGTAATTCGTTCTCAGGGGTCTTGAACCACAGCTGCCCATCCGGCGGGTTGACCGGATCTGCGGCCACCACAGGCACCCGGCTGGCGGCCAATCCCAACGGAGCCTGGCTTGAAACCCTATTCCCCGGTCCACTGTCTCTTCCGGGGGTGGGGGCGGGGTAGCTGGTCGAGAACGAGATCAGGAACCACAGGCACACCGGTAGCAGTACATAGTATAAGAACGCCACACCCGCTACCGCCATGGCGGTGCTGAACGGGGCTAGCAGCATGACCAACCGCCGCTCGCGTTGGTACAGCCCTGTTTCGATGAACCGCCACAGCTGGTAGAAGATCCACGGCACCGCCAAGATGACCGCCGAGACCAGGCTGACCTTGAGGTAAATCGAAAACCCCGACAGAGGCGACATCGCATACGTCTGGGCCGGCACCCCGGCGGCGCGTTGGGCTTCCATCAACGGTACGCACAGCCACGCGAGGATCTGCTGACCGAACATCAGTGTCACCCCGCAGCAGGCCGCTACGCCCAGCATCGAAAGGATCAACCGCCAGCGCAGCTCTTCAAGGTGCTCACCAAAGCTCATCCGCAGCTCGTCTATCGGCCCGTGGGGTTCATCCATGTTGGAGGCATTCTATACGCATCATGTACGAAAAGTACGGCGTCTAAGATCGGGTTCATTCGGTCCATTCTTTCGACGTCCATAGGACGCGTGTCGTGGTGCGGTTTAGCACGGGGTTATTGAGTCTTGAAAAAATTGGTTGAACTCACATGGCTTTAGCCCCACGTCAGTGACGTGGGGCTAAAGGGGCGAAAAGCCCGTGATTAAGGGTTGTATCGATTATGCCGACGATACCGGGGGCGGTTAGCGCCTCGGTAGGAACCGAAGCAGCGGGGCCGCGGGTTTATCGGTCGCAGCTTTGACCCACCTGCCGCATGAGACGACCCACGATGAAACACCCGGTGCGCACGAGAACCGATCCAACCCCAGGCCATCGGACACCCACGATTGCCTCCGCGCGAACCATCGCCGCTGATTGCCGCCACTACCGCGGTGATCAGCCCTGCATGCATAACCGGCTGTGCCATGGCTGCCCGCACTATGACCCGTTCACCGATCGCGTGTGTGTCATCAAACTCGGGGCGTTGGGGGACGTGATCCGCACCCTGTGCATCCTGCCCGAATTGCGCCGCCGCTACCCCACGGGACAGATCACGTGGGTGACTCTCCCCAACGCCTGCCGGATGCTCGAAAGCCACCCCATGATCGACCGGCTGATCCCCTTCGACCCGATGGCGACCATGGTGCTTGGCCAGGAATCGTTTGATTTAGTGATCAGCCTCGACAAAGAAGCGCCGCCCTGCGCCTTGGGGATGTCGCTGTTTGCCAAAAAGAAACTGGGTATCGGCTTAAGCAATCACGGCACACCGGTCCCCCTCAATGACCAGGCGTACGCGTACTTCCACCTAGGGCTTAGCGACGAGCTGAAGTTCCGACAGAACACCAAGAGTTACCCCCAACTGATCTACGAGGCCCTGGGCTGGTCTTACCGCGGTCAACGGTACCGGTTGCCACCTATCGACAAAGCAACCCTGCAACGTACACGCCTAATGTTGTCGGCACGTGGATTGGCACGCAAGGCCATGACGCTGGGGATCAACGTCGGGGCCGGGCAGGTCTTCGCCAACAAGATGTGGCCCGCGGCGAGGATCATCGACTTGATTGCCACGGTTCAGAAAGACATGCCCGCGGTACAGATCGCTCTGCTAGGCGGGCCCGGTGAACGAGAAACGATTGACCGTATCATCGCCGATCTGCGTCGTCTGGGCCGTGACGAGGGTGTTATCGATACCGGGACCGACCACGATGAACCGTCATTCGTCGCGGTGTTGGAGGCATGTGACGTGGTGTTCACCGGCGACACCATGGCGATGCACGTAGCGATCGCGTTAGACAAACCAGTGATCGCGTTCTTGGGGCCAACCTGCCCGCAGGAGATCGACCTATTCGGTCAAGGTGAAAAACTCATCGCGGCCCCCAGGTGCGCCCCGTGCTACAAACGGGTTTGCGATCACAGCGATCAGTGTATCCACGAGGTCACGACCCAACAGGCGGTGGGCGCGATCCGCCGTGTGATCGAAAAATCATGTAACCGCGACCTGTCGCTGCCGGTGGCTCCATTGAGTTTGGCGGGATGATTCTTGTTTGGGCACATGTCGTGGCACACCACGACGTTTCTCAAACCATAGAGCCTGTGATGAAGCAGTTCTTGTTCCTCATCTTGGTTTTTATCGGGGGGGCGGTGGGGTCGCTGTTCGAGCCCTTCTGGGCGGTGCTTTTGTACTACGGGCTGGCGACGCTAAGGCCGCAGTACCTGTGGAAGTGGGCGTTGCCGGTCGAGTGGCGTTGGTCGCTGCTGGCCGCGGGGCTGGCGGTCGTGAGCGTGATCATCCACCTCTCGCGTCTGGCAACCCGCAGCCGGTTTAACCCGGTGATGTACCTGATGATTGCCTATGGTTGTTTGCTGATGTTTAGCGTCGTGATGGCCCACGACCCCGCGACCGCCCAACGGTGGGGGATTGAATACGGGAAGATCTTGTTCATCGCGATCCTCGCGAGCCTGGTGATCACCCACCTTTGGCAGATCCAGGTCGTCGCGGCGATGGTCGCGGTCACGCTGGGGTACATGGCCTGGGAGGTCAACTACCTGTATCTGATCAACGGCCGGCTGGATATCTACCACCGCGGCTATGGCGGGCTAGACAACAACGGGGCCGGCTTGCTGCTGGCGATGGGGGTACCGTTTGCGTTTTGTTTCGGGGTCTCGGCTCGGCGGTTGTGGCAGCGGGCGGGCAGCGGGTTTATCGGGCTGGTCATGCTGCATGCGCTGCTGATGTCATATTCCCGCGGGGCGATGCTGTCGGTCACCGCGGGGATGATGTGGCTGCTGTTGCACTACCGATCCCGATTCAAGGCAACGGTGCTGACAGTGGCGATCTGCGTGGCCGTTTCGGCGATGGCCGGGGCGGAGATCCGCGAACGGTTCTGGTCGACCACGCGTTTCCATCAAGATCAGAGCGCCGAGGCCCGGCTCGATAGCTGGTCGGCGGCGTGGGCGATTGCATGGGACCACCCCCTGGCCGGCCAGGGGATCCGAAACTCGAGCCAGTACACGCGCAACTACGGGGCAGACAAGCGCGGACGCACGATCCATAGTCAGTACCTCCAGATCGCGGCCGATTCCGGTTTCCCGGCGTTGACGGTGTATATCGTCATGCTCACAACCGGTCTAGTGTATCTATCTCGCTGCCGGCGGATGTGTATCCACTGGCTTGAAGACGAAGCGTCGATGGAGGTTGACGAGGGTGATCGGCACCGGGTCTATCAGCTCGAACACGTAGCGCTGGCCTGCCAGGCGGGTTTGATCACGTTCGCGTTCGATGGCGTGTTCCTGTCGCTAGAAGTATTCGAGCTGCCGTGGTTGATGCTCGTGCTCGCTGGAGTCATGCCCGGAGCGCTGGACCGGTACCTGGTGTACCTGAAGCACAAGCAGGCCCATCACCACGAATGGCCCACAGCCCCAGACCGGCCGCCTCGGGCGCTGGTCGACCTCAAGACCGGTTGGGCGACCCGGGTCACACCCTTGGGGATGACCCCGTCATGACGGCATTGGTTCTATCCATTGATCACCACCTCGCCCGCACCGCCCGCTTTACGGAGCGGCTAAAGCAACGGCGAGCGCGCTCTCGGACATCGGCGAGGCTGGTTCGGGGGCTGGACTTCCTGGCACGCGGGGTTTGGTACGTGTGGCGCAACCGCCGGTACCTGACCCCCACGAAGCTGGCGAACATGGCCGTGGTAAACCTTCAGTACAAACTCAAAACCCAGCGGGTCATCGGCCGGCCGTACAACATGAAGATCGAGCCGACCAATATCTGCAACACCCGCTGCCAACTTTGCCCCACCGGCCTGGGCCTTGAGGGCAGACCCAAGGGAAAGATGGACTTTGAACAATACAAAAAGCTGATCGATCAACTCAAGCGATATTTATTTGGGCTGGATTTGTCGATGTGGGGCGATCCGCTGATCGTGCCGGAGATCTACGACATGATCCGCTATGCCCATAACAACGGGATCTGGACCTACCTCAGCTCAAACCTGCACGCGTTCAAACCCGGCAAAGGACAAGCCGAGGCCCTGGTCCGTAGTGGTCTGGACATGATCACCTGCTCCCTGCACGGGGCGACGCAAGAGACGTTTGAGATCTACCAGCCCGGCAAAAGCTTCGACGAAACCGTGGCCAAAGTCCGCCACCTTATCGGCACCCGCGACCGCTTGGGCAGCGCTACCCCGCAGGTCCAGCTCAATTTCGTGGTCACCCGCCACAATGAGCATGAGCGAGAAGCGTTCAAACAACTGGCCGACGAGCTGGGGGCTAAAGCGGTGTTCTCAACCGCTTCGATGAATACCCGTTTTCTGGGTACGGACAAAAAGCTCGTGTCACTAGGTATGGCCCCTGATGTGTTAACCCGGAAAACCCGCGACCATCTCCAGCAGTGGATGCCCCGCGATCAGGAACACATCTTGGAGCCGTACCGGCAGATGCTCGAAACGGGTCAGCTCGATGAAGACTCGTTCAACGGCAGCAAGCTGTTCGACTGTGCCTGGCCGTGGCGTATGAGCGTGATCAACTGGGACGGGGCGGTCTCGACCTGCTGCGGGTCGTTCGACCCCGGCCAGGATATGGGCAACGTTTTCGAGCAGCCATTTGCCACAATCTGGAACGGCCCGAAGTACCGCATGGCGCGACGCAGCTTCAAGAAAAAACTCACCGACCCCCAGGCCCGAGATAACCCCTGCGCCACGTGCCCGGGGTTTATGCTTTAGTCACGACCAAGTTAGACCGATAGGCCAAAAGGATGGACACTTTGCGATTCAACCAAGGTTCCGCCGCTCCTGCCACCGCTGAAGGCGACTCAACCACCTTGAAACGAGCCGTGTTCCGGTCGCCCTCGACGCCGATGATCCTGCACGCCCGGGTCGTGCGCGGCCAGGGGGGAGGACCCGAGAAGACGATCTTCCGGTCGGCGCGTTACCTTGACCCGTCGCGTGCATCTATGGCGGCGGTGTATATCCATCCCCACGACGACCCCGGCATGGACCTGCTGCGTGAACAGGCCCGCCAGCAAGGCTGCCCGCTGTGGGAGGTCGGCGAGTCGGGCCCGGTCGACCCGCGTACGGTCCGGTCGCTGGCCCAGCTGTGTCGGAAGCTGCGGGTGTCCATCTGGCACAGCCACGACTACAAGACCGACCTGCTAGGGCTATTGCTGAAGCGGTGGTGGCCGATGAAGCTGGTCTCGACCGTTCACGGATGGACGAACGAGACCCTCCGCACCCGCTTGTACTACCACATCGACCGCTGGTGCATCCGCCGCTACGACCACGTCATCGCGGTCAGCAACGCGCTGGTGGACCACTGCATCGACCACGGCGTAGACCCGCAGCGGATCACCTATATCCCTAACGGGATCGAAACCCGTGAATATCAACGTCAACGCACCGCGGTCCAAGCCCGGTTGCAGATGGGGCTGCCACAAAACGACTGGATCATCGGTTACGTCGGGCGGCTTAGCCAAGAAAAAGGCGTCGACCGCGCGATCGAGGCATTAGCCGCGATCCGTCGGTCCGAACCCACTGCGCAGCTGCACCTGATCGGGGATGGGCCGATGCGGTCGAAACTCAAGGAACAAGCCAAACAGTTGAGGGTGAACGACTCGGTCCGGTTCTGGGGCTGGCAAGACGACCCCAAACGGTTCTACGAGGCGATGGACATGCTCTTGCTACCCAGCCACACCGAGGGGCTGCCGAACTCCGCGTTAGAGGCGATGGCGATGGGCGTGCCCGTGGCCGCGACGGACGTGGGCGGGGTGCGGGATCTGCTCGACGACGGCCGCTGCGGGGTGCTGCTCGACCCTCACGCCCCGCCACGCAGCTGGGCCGATCCGATCTTGCGGCGGTTGGGTGACGCCGAGAGCTGCGCCCGGTTGGCAGCCGAGGCCGCGGGTCATGTCAAGCGGTGGTACGGCTTCGAGCACCGGATGCAACGGGTGCAGGGGGTGTATGACCGCGTCCTGGGTCGCGAGCCTTTCGGCTTGGGCCTTCCCACGAGACGCGCCGCGTAACTCGATCGAGTGCCTCGAAGATTCCTCATCCGGTCGCGGCCACGGCTAAGCCTTCTCCTTTAGCCGCCCGATCGCGCAGGGGCAGATCCAGGTAACACTGAGCCAGCAAGCCGACAAACGCGAAGATCAAGGGCACCGCCACCGGCCAGATATAGATCTTGATCATCAAAACGCTGTAGAGTATCACGGCGACCGCCATGGCTGCGACCATGGCCGGGACCATGAGCGACTTGGTCAGCCGCAGGAATGTCTCCCAACCGGGCCTCGACGGCCGCGCCAGCGATTCAATCGCCTCGGCGAAATCCGCTGCCGAGGTGAACCGGTCGCGCGGGTCCTGCATCAGCGCCCGGTCGATGATCCGATCGACCCGCCCATCGATCTGCGGGCACAGGGCACTGGCCTTGGCGTAGCGCCCCTCGGGCAGCTGGCCGGTAAGGGCCTTGTAGAACACCTTGCCCAGGGAGAATAGATCCGAGCGGTGGTCGACCTGGGCGGGGTTGTCGCGTTGCTCGGGTGAGATATAACGCAGCGACCCGAGGGTCACCCCCGGGCTCGTGAGCGAGGGGTCATGGGCAGGACCGCGGTAACAGGCGATGCCGAAATCCGCGACCTTCACGTGCCCGTGGGCATCGATCAGAAGGTTGCTGGGTTTGATATCACGGTGAATGATGCCCTTGCGGTGCACATGGTCCAGCGCCACGCACGCTTGGCGCATCATCGTGAGCACCTTATCCGGTTCGAGCCGGCCGTCGAAGCGGATCCAATCGGCAAGGCTTCGACGACGGGAGTCCGAGCCGGCGATCCACGGCATCACGATATAGCACACGCCTCGCTCACGACCATAGTCGTAGATCGGCACGATGTGCGGGTGATCGATCGAAGCCAGGATCTGGGTCTCTCGCTCGAATCGGGTCACGAGGGTCGGGTTCTGGCTTAGTGTGCTGGATAAGACCTTGACCGCGACGTCCCGAGCGGTGTCGACGTCCCGGCCTCGGAAAACAGCCCCCATCCCGCCCTCAAACACGAGATGATCAAGCACGTATCGCCCCTGGCCTAGGGTCGAGCCGATCAATCCCTCGACGCGGAATTTTGGTTGCGGGATATACGGAAGGGTCGTACGGGTGTACATGCTTGACCCCGTCACGCTTGAGTCCGTCGCGTCGGGGTCCACCACGTTGACATCCGTAACCGGTCCGCCGCCAGTCTGTAAGGAGACCTCATCGCCCGGCTGTGACCAAGAGCCGACGCCGCGGCGATCCCCGCAGGTGCCGGCGCTTGGGCGTGGTGCTTTTTGCCCTTCGCTTGCCATGTCCGTTGCCAGGCCCAGATTTGAGGTGTGGGCTCGGCCCTGATTTCCTCCGATCCGTCGATGACAGATCGCTACCCAAGAGATGACCGGCGTCACAAAAGACGAGATGCTCCTGCCGGCCCTGATCCCCACCGCGTCGGTCCCTCGTACGCAGCGGATACGGTCTTTCTCCGCTCCGGCACAACCTTATTATATACATGATTTGTCAAAAAATTCGAGTCGTCATCTCTCATCAGGTGCGTCGATGGCCGTGATGGAGACGTATAATGACAGCTGAAAATGAGTCAACGATTTTCAACGCGGCGATGGGTGCCGAGCATGTTCCACCGCAGGCTGCTGCTGCTGGCGGTGACCACAGCATTGATGGTCACGGCGCTGGCGGTACAGCTCACGCGGCTATCGGTCGTCCAGGCGTCGATGTGGCGGGTGAAAGCGGAATCATCGTTGGTCCGTCACCGGCTGATCCCTACGGCGCGGGGGCGGATCCTTGACCGGCGGATGCGCGTGCTGGCGGTCGACCGGCCCAGCTACAACGTGTGCGTGAGGTATCCCGTGCTTACCGGCGACTGGGCATACCGCCGTGCACGGCGTGACGCGTACCTGGCCCACCGCCAGCAGTGGGATGAATACGACGAAGACCAGCGTCACGAACGGATCGAGGCATTCCAACACGGGTACGACCAGCAGGTTCTTGAGCTTTGGCTGACGCTGTGCAAGGTGGGCGGGGTTGACCCGTCGATCCTGCACCAGAGGCGGCGACGGATCATCCGTAAGGTCGAGATGATCGCCAGCGACGTGTGGCTGCGCCGGTTGCAGCGTCGCCAACTGGAGATCGACGAACCCGTGGAACTCAGCGATGTCGCCCAGCCGATCGGGGAGCAGCAAGCACCTCATGCGATCCTTAAGAGCGTCGAAGGCCAGGCTATGATTGCCGTGCGTCAGCGGATCGCGATGGCTCAGGAGGCCGATGGGCCATCGGTCTGGGACGAGGTCTCGATCGAGCCCGATAAGCAACGGGTGTACCCCTTGGACACGATGACCCTGGTGCTCGATCGTAGCACCCTGCCGGGGCCGTTGCGCGACCAGACGCCCGCGGAGGTACATGTTGAAGGCGTCGGCGTGCACGTCATCGGCATGCTCCGCGATGCGTGGAAAGAAGACATCGCCGCACGGCCGTACCGGACTCATCATCAGAACGTTGAACCTGAAATTGATCTGGGGGGGTACCTGCCCGGCGACCGGGTGGGCCGATGGGGGATCGAACGGTCGCAGGAAGACCGACTGCGTGGGCTACGTGGACGCGTGACCCAGCGGCTAGACTCAAACCAGGAGCAGCGTACCGAACCAATCGCAGGGCGTGACGTGACGTTGACCGTGGATATCCAGTTGCAGGCGAGGATCCAAGCGATCATGGACCCTGATCTGGGATTGACCCGTGTTCAGCCTTGGCACGCTAGCCAACCCCCGACCGACCCGTTGCACCCCCAGTTGGGGCAACCGCTCAACGGTGCGGCTGTCGTGCTTGACGTGGCTCAGAGCCAGGTTTTGGCCGCGGTGAGTATGCCAGCGTTTAGCCTTCGTCAGCTTGCCGATGAACCCGAATCGATCTGGGACGACCCGATCAATAAGCCGTTTGTGAACCGGGCCGTGGCCATGCCTTACCAGCCGGGATCGACCGTCAAGCCGTTGGTATTGGCGATGGCGGCGACGGATCGTGACCTGGCACACGGCGAGAAGATCGATTGCCGCGGGCACCTCGACCCCAGCGCCAACGACCGATACCGCTGCTGGATCTATAAACTTTTTAACTCGACTCACGGGCCCTTAGGCGGGTCCGAAGCGATCGCCCGAAGCTGCAACATCTACTTTTATACCCTTGGCCGACGGCTCGGGGCCCGTCAACTGGCCGGGTGGTACGATCGGTTTGGATTAGGTCAGACCAGCCACTGCGGGTTGATCGAAGAGGTGGCCGGTGACCTGCCCGACGTATCGAAATCACACGAACCCAACACCCCCGGGTTTACCGCCGCCGATGCGATCTTCATGGCAATCGGCCAGGGCCCGATCCGGTGGACGCCGCTGCAGGCAGCGGGTTGTTACGCGGCGTTGGCACGGGGCGGGTACGTGTTGCCCGCGACGTTTTTACTCTTCAACCCAGCGGGGTCGGACCGGTCCGGAACGGATCTGGCGTTGGATCCCTGGGCGGTTCAGCAGGCGATCGACGGCCTCGAGCAAGCGGTCACGCAACCGTACGGGTCTGCTCACCACTTGGTCGCCCTCGACGGTGAACCGATCTTCAACATCAAGGGGGTGCGGGTGCTAGGCAAGTCCGGAACGGCCCAGGCGGTGCCGGTCTGGAGTGATGAGGACGGGGATAACCGATACAACCCGGCGGTGGATCGGCTGGTACGCCGCGGTGATCACGCGTGGGTGATCTGCCTGGCTCAGCGGCCCGGATCACCGCGGCCCGACTACGTGATTGCGGTGGTGGTCGAATTCGGGGGCAGCGGCGGGACGGTCGCGGGGCCCATCGCGAATCAGATCCTCCACGCCATGCGGGCTGAGGGGTATCTATGACCCGGGGGTATGAGACTCTATTACGGTTGATCCGCCCTAATCCGGCGTGGGTGACGCTGCTTGCTGCGATCGGGCTAACGGGGATCGGGATCCTGGCGATCGGCACAGCCGAGCCGAGGTACGCGCCGGTTCAGACCCGCTGGCTGGTCATCGCACTGGCGGCGGCTGGGGTGTGCACGCTGCCGCATCCGCGGCTGATCGGGCAAGCGGCGTACCCCTTGATGGGGGTGATCCTGATGATGCTGCTGGTGATCCTGTTGCCGTTTATGCCCCGATCGATCGTGCCGGTGCGCAACGGGGCGACGTGCTGGATCAACCTGCGGCTGATGATGTTCCAGCCTTCTGAGGTGGCGAAGGTACTGTACGTTTTAACCATGGCGTGGTACCTGCGGTACGGGGACAGCTGGCGGACGGTGATGGGGCTGACGAAGACGTTTGTGATGCTATTGGTGCCGGTGGGGCTGATCCTGGTCGAACCGGACCTGGGCACGGCGCTGATCTTCGTGCCCACGCTGTTCGCGATGCTCGTGGCGGCGGGCGCGAGGCTGGTCCACATCGGGTCGCTGGTGGGCATGGCGGTGGTGGCGATCGTGATCAACGTCGCGGTCGTATACACCCTGCCGGACTCGATGCAGATCCTCAAGCCGCACCAGCGGCAGCGGATTGTAGCGCTGGTGAGTCAGATCCAGGGCGATACCCGTTACGAGAACGACATCGGGTACCAGCAGGCCAAGGCGATGACGCTAGTGGGTTCGGGCGGGGTGTCGGGGTACGGGGCGGCGAAGTCGCAGACCATGGTGCGGTTCAATAAGCTGCCCGAGGACCACAACGACATGATCTTCGCGGTGATCGTCAACCGGTGGGGCTGGGTTGGGGGCATGGCGACGCTGGGGCTTTACCTGGTGATGACGTGGTCGATGCTGGGCGTAGCGATGGTGACGCGGGACGCTTTTGCGCAGATCAGCTGCGTAGGATTCGCGGGGCTTATTTTTAGCCAGGCGGTGATCAACATCGGGATCACGCTGGGGGTGCTGCCGGTGACGGGGATCACGCTGCCGTTCGTTTCGTATGGGGGGTCGAGCCTGGTGGCGATGTTCGCGGTCATTGGGTTGGTATTGAACTTCGCGTCACGGCGTCCGATGATCTTGACCCGACCTAGCTTCGAGTTCGACCGAGCCGACGCGGTGGTGTTGTGAGGGTGAGCTCGTGGGTGAATTGGCCCCGCGTGAATCGCGCGGGGCTAAAGCGGTGTTGAGCCGTGTTACGATGCAACCGATCACCGTTATGAATAACCGTATCAACCAACCTGACGCTGACCTTGCCGCCTCGGACGCTGGATCGGTCCCGGAAGGTCTGACAGATATCCTTAATTTTTTAAAGGTCCGGCTCACACATGAGCAAATCGCGTCGCTTGGGGCCTACCTTGATCTCCTGATCGAGACGAACAAGCAGTTCAACCTTACCGCGATCCGTAACCGGGATTTAGGCTGGTCAAAGCACATTATCGACAGCCTCACCGTGGTGCCATTCATGAGTGAGCTGCGACCGGGCGCGACGGTGATTGACATCGGCTCCGGGGGTGGGTTGCCGGGGGTGGTGATCGCGATCGCCCGGCCGGACCTGCGGGTGACACTGCTGGAAGCGACTAAGAAGAAGGCTCGGTTTCTGGAGCAGTGTATTGAAGAGCTGAACCTGGAGAACACAAGAGTCGTCTGCGACCGGGCCGAGACGATCGGGCGGATCAGCACGCGCCGGGGCCGGTACGACGCGGCGGTGTGCCGGGCGATCGGGCCGATGAATGTCTTGCTGGAACTGGCCCTGCCGCTGCTGCGTGTCGGGGGGGTGCTGTGGGCGATGAAGGGGCCCAAGGGGCTGGATGAACTCAATGTCTCGAGTGATGCGCTGATGGTCTTGGGCGCGGGTGAAGTCGATGTGGCGTTCGCCTACCCCGAAGCATTTAACGTGAGCACGATCATCATTACCGTAGCCAAAGCTCACACGACGCCTAAGCCATACCCCCGGCTGCCAGGGACGCCTAAACAATCACCACTATAGCCTCCGGCCCCCGGAAGCTATCGGCTGGTCGGTTGATTCGGCGGCCGGGTCTGCCATGATGGTGAGATGACGAATTCATCCCCGATCCATATTGAGACGTTCTGCCTCGGCGAGTGGATGACGAATTGCTACGTCGTCCACCGTCAGGACTCGACCGCCCCTCGTTCTGGATGGATCATCGACGCCGGGTTCAACCCCGAGGCGATGGTCCGGTATCTGCAAGAAAATGAGATCGATCCGCAGAAGGTGATCCTCACCCATGCCCATGTCGATCACATCGCGGGGTTGGCCGATATCCGCCGCGTCTGGCCGGACATCCCGATCCTGATCCACGACGCCGAGCGTGAGTTCCTCACCGACGCGGTGCTGAACCTGTCGTTCATGCTCGACCCACCGGTGATCGCCCCAAACCCGACCGGGCCGCTGGTCCCCGGCCAGCCGTTGGAGTTGGACGGCGTGCCGTTCGAAGTCCGCCACACCCCCGGCCATAGCCCCGGCGGGGTGACGCTGATCCAGCCGCAGGCTAAGGTCGCCTTCGTAGGGGACGCTCTATTCGCCGGCTCGATCGGCCGTACGGATTTCCCGACGTCTGATCACTCAACGCTAATTGAATCGATCAAGATACAATTACTGACCCTGACCGACGATACCCGTGTCCTATCCGGCCACGGCCCGGAGACGACGATTGGGCAGGAAAGGATGAACAATCCGTTCTTATCTATCTAAGCACCCAACGGGGTCGACGAGATACACCAGCGCGATCGATGTTTGACCCCAGCAGGCTCACTGCGAATAACCGTTAGTCCGGCACTTATTTTTCTTTTAAGAACCGATGCCCCTGTTTTCACAGCCTCCGGTCTTGCACTTCAACCCTGAAACCGCCTGAAATGCTTGAAAGGCTGTTGAGCGGGGTCAAAGACCTGTTTTTGAGGAATTTTCGACTACTAACATCACGGGTTACACACCCCCCTATTTATCTCGGCTCGGGGTTGATTGTCTTCGTGTCGGCTTCAAATGGCACCGCAGGCACGTGATCTGTCGAAGAGCGCGGGCTTCGGCACATACGTACTGCGATCAGTCCTACCATGATCAATATCGCTGCCAGCACCTGCCATGGCGGCGCGTATAACATCAGGTTGCCCAATATCGCGAAGACAGCTGCTAGGACGTAGATCATTAAGACCGCGATCTTGACGCCACGGCCGCCTTTGAATCCACGGTTCTCAACCCACTGCAATACCTGGTGGTGGAGGTGTTCTCGATCTGGTCGGAAGATCGGCAAGCCCCGCAGAAACCGGCGGACCACCGCGAGGGTTGCGTCGGTAATCGGCAGGCCGAAGATGACCAGCCCAGCGAGGACCAGCATCGGCCCGTGTCCGGCACGCGGGTCGGCTAGCAGCAAGACCGTGGTCATACAAAGGTAGCCCAACAGGTGCGATCCCGCGTCTCCCATGAAAATCTTGGCCGGGTTGAAATTATGGGGCAGGAATCCTAACAACGCCCCGAGCATCGCCAGACACATGACGACACGGATCGTGTCCATCGGGGGATAGGGGCTCTGTGATGATACGGTCAACGATAACACCAAGAAACCTAGTGCCGCGATCGACGCCACGCCCGTGGCTAACCCATCAAGCCCGTCAAGCAGGTTCATCGCGTTGCACCCGCCCACGACCAGCGCCGCGATCAGGATTGTCCCCAAAAGGTAAGCGACCGACACCGGGATGACCAAACCCATATTGGCCATGGTGTCGCTCACCAGTGTGGTGCCCAGGTTCTGCCCCGACCAGCTTAGAGCCGCGGCGGCTAAGAACTGCCCGCCGATCTTCACCCTCGGGATGACCCCGTATACGTCGTCAATCAGGCCGATGAGCGTAATCAGCGATGCACCAAAAATCACCGACAACGGGAACGAGATGTATTCCTGGGCGACGAGCGACTCCGTGCCACCCTCCACACTTAACGGCACGAAATAAGAAAAGGACACCGCGGTCAGCCAACCCAGGAAGATCGCCACACCACCTAGATACGCGACGGGCTGGTCATGCTTCTTACGGTTTTGGTCGGGTTTATCCACGATACGATTGCGCATCGCTAACCGACGCATTAAGGGCGTCAACGCCAGGCTTACGACGAACGCAATGCCAAACACAGTCGCGTATCCAATGAACGACTGGTCCAGCCAAGCAAACTGCGGATGAAAGGCTGTTATGGGATTGTGTCTCATCTACATCCTAACGCGGCGGGTAGCCCGGCGGTTATCCGTATTCTATCAAAATCAAATGCCCCGAACTCCAACCTTACCCTTGAAAACGTTTACAGCCGCCTAGCCGAGCCTTGCCCGATCCTCAAGCAATTTTAGTCACCGCTGGCTGGTACAAGGGTAAATCATCTCATTTCATTTGCTACAGGCTTCGGCTTCGCTACGAGAATCATCATGTAACAGTTGGCGTTTATGCGTCATGATTTTACGACGAATCTCGTTGGTCATCCTTGCCTGCATCTATCCATGAATCCATGAATACATAATTCGATGTCTTTTCTATGTCACCCTATGAAGCCTCGATCGAGGTAACGTCTAACCTCGACCATGGCCTCGGATTCTCTTTATCCCGTAATATGTCAATAATTATATCTCTTTGCTGTGAGAGGTCCCGGTCATGTCATTACCCACTGTCTCAGCCGATTCTGATGACTGATTAAGGGTTAAGATAACCTCCCTGGCGTGTACTTCCAACTCTCTGCATCCCATGACTCGGGACGACTATTTCCCCTAACGTGTCTATCTCTTCCAGCTGAGATTTTGACAGTTTTTCATCTTATTTTATTTGGTGTTGTATTCTAAATAGCTCTAAGCCCAGGCCTGTACAAAACAACGGGGCATGATTTCTTTTTTTACAGAAAATCTCTACACGCCTGCATGCTCACATTCACCGCCTACATGCGCATTAATTATATCTTTGTTTCCGTCTGCCTTCCACTCGTGAGCGGCCAATAAACAAAATTGCAAAATTGCGGTTGTTTAAAGCTTCTTGGCGTTGGCGGTCAGGCCCGCCAACCAGTGGGGCCTATGGCTGCGCCTTCGCCTCCGACCCACACCGGGAACCATAGCAGCGGAAAACTTGCATCTTCCCTGGACCCAAGATGGGGTGAGGACCACCGGACTGCCATCCTAACTTTACCTTCCAACCTGGGATGTTTTCAGGGAGCGGGTCAGTGGCCTAGCTGGGTCTTGGAGCGTGTACCGTCCCAGCAGCTAGCAGGTTGTTCCGTAGCGTGTAATAGATTGACCTACAACACACTCATCATTTCCCTGATTTTATCGCTGATCTTGGGACGTTAGCATTGTACGTTAGAAGTGAGTAAAGACGTATGCGGAGGATTAACTGTACGAAATAACATAAAAATAACTGAGGCGGTCAGGCGGAGAGCCAGGAAGGGTGACAGAGTGGAATAGAGGAGATAAGAGATTTGTGGAGGAGATAAGAGATGGAAGGGAGAGGAAGTTGGATTGTTTCATGACTATCTACTTTTGTCAGGTTGCTGCGGTTATAAGTTGGAATTGCAACAACAAAACCTCGGCAAACGACTTCAAGGTCAGTCATTGAGGCAATCATATTGCACGCAGGAGCTTACGATAACTCGGGGCTCCTGCTTTTTAGTGTAAGTGTCAAAAATAGTGCATGCCATTCATGGTTGACCGCCCTACCGGAGGGTACGAGATGAAAACTTGTTGTCAATCCACCCTCGCAGATGCGGGACTCAGTGAATGTCATTTATTGGCTCCTGAAACACTCTTTCTTGGGTTGGCGTCAAGAGTGCCACAAACACATCTCCCCCAAAATAGCTTTTTATTATAAAGTAAATTAAGGCATTTGTTTATGTTGCACGCCCTGGTCGTCGCTGAAGAGGATTCTTGTAGAGATACGCTTATTGGTTTTATTGAAAGGCGGGGATTTTCCTCAATAGTGGCAACTACCCTAACAGATGCCATCGGCCCGATCAAGAGAGGCCTAGTGGACTTGATCTTGATCGACACTGAGCATGACGGCGATACCGCGATCGACTTGCTTACGTGCCTTGAGACTAAAAATCCGCCTCAAGTCGTGATTTTTAGTGACGACCCGCGGTGGCTAGTAGCAAACTGCGAATTGGGATCTCCATTGGTGATCGGATTCATCAAGCCCTTGGATCCTAAGTACTTGCGTCCCATTTTAGTCCGCGTGGCTCGTCGTGCCCGACAAGGAACTTCCTGTGCGATCCAATAAATGTCATTTGAGCCGCCGCCTGCTAGGCAACAGCGAGCCGGTGCGGGAGGTCTACGAATTGATCGCTAAGGTCGCCCCGACCGACGCAACGGTGCTGATCTGCGGCGAGACCGGCACCGGTAAGGAGTTAGTCGCCCAAGCGATCCACAAGCGCAGCGAGCGTCGCGACCAACCCTTTGAGGCCATCAACTGCGGAGCGATCCCGGAGAACCTCATCGAGAGTGAACTGTTCGGGCACGAAAAAGGCGCGTTTACCGGGGCAGACAAGATGCGCCGGGGGGTGTTTGAACGGGCCCACGGCGGCACCCTATTCCTAGACGAGATCACGGAGATGGCAGCGGATATGCAAGTACGCCTACTGCGGGTGCTGGAAACGGGAAAGGTCGCGCGCGTGGGTTCGGAGAACGAAATCCCCGTCGATGTGCGCGTGCTGGCGGCGACGAACCGGGACACAGCCGAATCGGTCGAAGAGGGTGAATTCCGCAAGGACCTGCTGTTCCGCATCGCGGTGTTCCCAATCAACTTGCCCCCGTTGCGTAACCGCGGTGATGACGTGATCCTGCTGGCCAACCACTTCCTGTCGGTCCTCAATAAAGAACACAACACCCAGAAAAAACTCACCGCTACCGCCCATAGCAGGCTCAAGCGGTACCACTGGCCGGGGAATGTGCGTCAGCTACAAAACATCTTGCTCCGGTCGTACATTGTGGAGTCGACCCAATTGGAGATGGGGTGCTTGAGGGATCTGATCCAGCCGGGCCAACCTCCCGGGGAATACGGGTCGGACGACAACCAGATCAAGATCGAGGTCGGTACCCCGCTCGACGAGGCGAAGGATCAGCTGATACTCTCTACGCTCGAGATGTGCGACGGCAACAAGAAACGGGCAGCGGAGCTTTTGGGGATCAGTGTCCGCACCTTGTACAACCGGCTTGACCTCTTTCAACAGGATGAAGCCGTACCGTCGGTGTAATACCGTTCGGGATCATTTCACACGGGCCTCTACGATCGCGGGCATGCCATTACCCACAACTTATATTCTCTCCACCGCGAATGAAAAAATAGGTGACGCGTCTAAACCCACATGTTCGCTATTCAATGGGGTATAATCAGTTGCGGTCATTCGTGAGAGAAGCGATTTACTAGAGATATGAGAGGTTGTCTTAATGCCGCCTGCGCCACGTCGAAAGAAAAACGCAAAATCTGAGACCGACCTTTCCCCTCAGACAGAGTCGTCCGTAGTGGAATCATCCGCCCCCGAGGCATCTGATGCGTCAGCAAGCCCGAAGTCTGAAAAAGACGACACGTCCCGCTCCGCTAATTCGGGTAAGTGCAGCCCTGAGGAATGCGTCGTGGTGGGGATCGGCGCCTCAGCCGGGGGGCTGGAGGCGTTCAAAAAATTCTTGCAAACGATGCCGTACGACAGCGGCATGGCTTTCGTGTTGATCCAACACCTTGACCCGGACCACGAAAGCCTCATGGCGGATCTTCTGTCGAAATACACCTCGATGACGGTGATTCAGGCCGAAGACGCGATGGCGATCCAACCCAATCACGTGTATATGATCCCGCCGAATAAATTTATCAAGCTACAGAACGGGGGTTTATTCCTGGACAAGCCGGTAAAGCAGCGCGGGCTGCGGTTGCCCATCGACTATTTTTTTCGTTCGCTGGCCGAGCACCGGCGCGAGCGTGCCGTGGCGGTCGTTCTTTCGGGCACCGGTAGCGACGGGACGCTTGGGATCAAGGAGATCAAAGCCCAGGGGGGGATGATCATGGTCCAGGAGCCGGAGACGTGTACCTACGACGGGATGCCCCGCAGCGCGATCTTAACGGGCATGGTGGATTTTGTCCTACCGATCGAGAAGATGCCCCGCGTTTTGGCCAGGTATGTCCAGCACCCCTATGTTGAAGGCAATGGCCAAAAGACTCTGCTAGAGTCGGCGTCTGACCATTACAAATCGATTATCAACCTGCTGCGCGCTCACACCGAATACGACTTCCGCTGTTACAAAAAAGGGACGCTAAGCCGACGGATCCAGCGGCGCATGGGTCTGAGGCACGTTGAAAGGATCGCCGACTACCTGGACCTACTCCGCAAAGACCGCGACGAGATCAACGCGCTGTTCAAGGACCTTTTGATCAGCGTCACCGCGTTTTTCCGGGAGAAGGAGGCCTGGGTGGCGCTGGAGCAGGAGGTGATCGCCAAGATCGTTGCGCGGAAGAAATTTGAGCAGCCTGTGCGTGTCTGGGTCCCGGGCTGCGCAACAGGCGAGGAGGCGTACAGCATCGCCATGTTGCTGTACGAACAGTTCGAGTTACAGAATAAAAGCCTGGGGATTCAGATCTTCGCCACCGATCTGGACGTCGACGCGATCGAAACCGCGCGTCAGGGCATCTACCCGATGAGCATCGCCGCGGATGTGTCGCCGGCGCGCCTCCAGAGGTTTTTTCACGAGGACGGTGAGCAGTACCGTGTGAACAAGCGGCTGCGCGAGTCGTGCGTGTTCGCCGTCCAGAACCTGATCAGTGACCCGCCGTTCTCGAAGCTCGATCTGGTCAGCTGCCGCAACGTCATGATCTATCTGGAGCACGAAATCCAGCAGAAGATGATCCAGATGTTTCATTTCGCCTTACGCAGCGAGGGTTGCTTGTTCGTGGGCGCCAGCGAATCGATCGGCAAGCACGCGAACCTCTACACCCAGGTATCTAAGAAGTGGCGCATCTACCGCAAGAAAGGTGTTACCCAGCGGGGTGGCGGCAACTTCCCGATCATCTCGTCGACCCAACACGAGGAGCTGGGGGCTCTTACTGCTGACGCCGAATCCGCGCAGGCGTTCGGCGCGGTGGAGCTGGCGAAGAAAACCTTGCTCGATAAGTTTGCTCCGGCGACGGTGCTGATCAACCGCGCGTACGAGGTTCAGTATTTCCATGGCCCGGTCCGTAATTACCTGGATATCCCCAGCGGCGAGCCGACGACCGAATTGACCGCGATGTGTCTCAAGGGTATACGCAGCAAGCTGCGCGGCCTGGTGCACAAATGCCTCAATGAAGACGCACAGAGTTCGGTCGTCGCGCCCAGTGTTGAACGCGACGGGCAAAAAGTTGCTGTGCGGATCACCGCAGGGCCGTTTAATTCTCTGTTGGTGATCCTCGGATGAGTGCAAGGGCTTCGTGGGGTTGGGCGGCGTAGCGTCGCAAGGCGGCGGCTTTATTCTTCCAGCCGGCGTGGTTGAGAACCGTCACAGCCAAGTTGCGGATCGCCGCGAGGTTCTGCGGAGCCTGGCCGGTCCGCACACGGCAGGCGTCTTCCCCAAACGTCACGTCCCGGACGTAGTGCAAGCGGTTTTCGATCCCCCAGTGGCCGCGGGTGAGTTCAAGCAAGCGGGTGGCATCGGCTCGATCCCGCGAGAGGCTGGTGATCCCGTAGGCCACTTCCGTTGTGGTCTGATTTCGGACCGTGCGGGTGCGTTCGAGTCGAAAGACCTGCTTGACCCCCGGCCAGTCCAGGTAGCCGTTGAGGGCGGTGGTGCTGGTGAGCTTGCGGGCTTCGATCCGGCCGTGGCCCTTGTTGAGGCTTGAAGCGGTCTGCTGTTCTTGGCGGCTCAGCCGCTGCTCACGCTCAGAACTCGGGGCGTCGTCGTGGGGTTTGAACGCGTCGGCGATCGCTTCTTGGAGTTGAGCTTGGTTGGCCTTGACGGCCCAGAGATAATCCCCTTTTTCTTGAGGATTTTCCGCGATAGATCCTTCTGGCAAAACATCGCGTCGCCCGTGACCACCGCCCCTTGCACGTCGATCACATCCAACATCGCCAGGGCGGTCTTGTGCTCGTTGGTGGAAGCCGCCACCGCCATCTGACCGATCGCCGCTTGAGCTTCGTGTGCGTAAGCCGCCAGCAGGTGGATCCCCGGCAGTGGCTCGCCTTGTGTACCGCATAGCCGCTTGCCGTCGACCGCGATCGCCTTCCACCCGGCGATCCGACGACCCCCCAGCCAGCGGCGGATCGCCCGCTCGAACATCGTCGTGTCGAGCACTTTGAACACATTGTGGAACGTGGCTTTGCACGGCGAGCGATCCCGGGTAAACCCCAGCAGCCGCGTGAATGGCTCTCCGCGATCCCGGGCAAACTGGGCGATCGCCTCGAGGCTGCGTGCCCCCCCGAGCATCGCCACCGTGGTCAGCGTCAAGATCGCCGACAACGGGTGACGACGTCCCGACGGATTCCGTGGGTCCGGGATCTCGCTAAACACAACAGATAACGGTTGATCGGACATCGTCAGGTCCTCCATGACCTCAGGGGCTAACGCCAAACTCTACCTTAATCTCATCGGCTATCCCTACGACAGAGAATTAAACGGCCCTGCGGATCACCGCCGAGCCCTTGCTGTTCCGCAAAGGCTCGGTCCCGATGCTTTTGGTCAGCTTTGCTGATGAAAAACGCGCTGGCGATAAAAAAGAGACTGACGGCAAAACCGCTCGGGCGTCAGAAACGGAGCAGGCCCCGCGGCAGCGTAAACCCAAGGAAACCCAACCGAACTCCCCCACAGAACAGCCGACGCAGATCATCGAGCAGCTCGAATACGAGCTACAGGCCACCCGCGAAGACCTCCAGAGCACCATCGAGGAGCTTGAGACGTCTAACGAGGAGCTCAAGGCTTCGAACGAAGAGGTCTTGTCGATGAACGAAGAGCTCCAATCCACCAACGAGGAGCTTGAGACCTCTCGTGAAGAGCTGCAATCGCTTAACGAAGAGCTCAGCACGGTCAACAACCAACTAGAAGAGAAGGTCCACGAGCTTGAAGACACGAACAACGACCTCAGCAATCTGCTCACGAGCACCGAGATCGCCACGATTTTCCTGGACACGGATTTCCGGATACGGCGTTTCACGCCCTCGACCACGGAGCTGCTGAACGTGATCTCCACGGACACCGGTCGCCCGATCAGCGATCTATCGCCGCGATTCAACGACCCGCTGCTGTACCAGGACGCCCGGTCCGTCCTCAAGAAACTCACCGCCATCGAGCGCGAGGTGCGCGTGGTCACCCACAACGTCGGCTTCGACCGCGGTGACTACCCACCCGAAGAGCAAGAGTTGCATCACGAGGTGGGCCACGAAACGAAATGGTTCATCCGCCGCATCCTGCCGTACCGGACGGGCGAGAACAAGATCGATGGCGTGGTCATCACCTTTACGGACGTCAGCAGACTCAAGGACTCGCTGCGCCAACTGGAACGCCGTGAACGACAGACCGCCGTGCTGTCCCAGCTTGGCCGCTTGGCGTTGACGAGCCGAGACCTGCAATCGTTGTTTGACCAAGCCACCCGCATCGTGGCCGATACACTGGGCAATAAGTTCTGTATGGTTCTTAAGCTCCTACCGAATGGAAACAGGCTAAAGCTTGTGGCGGGCGTTGGGTGGCACGCGGGTCTGGTGGGCAAGGCAACTGTTAGCGGAGGCATGGAATCGCAAGCGGGGTACACGGTCAATCACCCAGGCCCGATTATCATGACAAACCTGGAGAAAGAAAAACGGTTTAGCGCTTCAACATTGCTGTTGGATCACGGGGTTGTTAGCGGCATAAGCGTCGTGATCGGGCCGCAAGCCCACCCATGGGGGGTTCTGGCCACACACGCCGATCAACCGGCGGTGTTTACGGTAGACGACACGAACTTTATCCAGGCGGTGGCCTATGTCTTGTGGGAGTGCATCGAGAAACACCGGCAGAACCAGCAGCACCGAGCGCTGGTGGATGCCTCGGCTCAGATCGTCTGGGCCACGGACGCGGAGGGGAAGGTCGTTGAGGATTCGCCCAGTTGGCGCAAATTCACCGGGCAGACTTATAACCAGTGGAAGGGCTTCGGCTGGCTCGAGGCGCTGCACGACGAGGACCGTGATCGTGTCAAAAAGTCGTGGCTCGACGCCGTGGCAGCCAAAGACAATTACTACACCGAATACCGTGTGCGTCACACCGAGGGGCAGTGGCGCTGGATGGCGGTGCGGGCCGTACCACTGATCGAACCCGACGACACCGTGCGCGGGTGGATCGGCATGAACATCGACATCACCGAACAAGAGGTCGCCAAGCAGAGGCTTGAGCGCCTAACCGACATCCTCGAACATCGGGTCAAAGAGCGAACGGCCTTCGTGTCGATCTTGCATGACATCACCGCCGCCTGCCATCAAGCCGACACGGTCGATCAAGCGGTGGAACATGTGCTGCGGTCGGTCTTACGTTTCGACGAGCTGGCCTTCGCGCACGCATTCTATGCAACCAAAAGGGATTCAGCCAAGATGCTCCCTTACTCGGATTTTTATGGAGAAACCGAAGATCGATTCAAACGGCTTCGGCAAGCGATCCATCGCTTACAACTGTCCCGCGACGATGGGGTTATCGCGCGCGTATGCTACAGCGGCAAGACGCAGGTCATCGATACTCCGAAGGACTTCATGCCCGAATATCCTGAACTGATGACGCAGGCAGGTATCCGATCGATCGCGATCGTCCCGGTTATCTGTAACAAACGGCTGCACATGGCCCTGACGTTCTTTTCAATCCAAACCAGCGATGTGTTTGATCGATTGCTCGAAGGACTCGATAGCATCGCCATGCAGCTTGGGCTGGTGATCGAGCGCAAAGAGCTGGAACGACGGATCGTCAATCAGAGTATGGACGAACAAGCCCGCCTGGGCCGTGAGCTGCACGACGGGGTGGGCCAACAGGTGGCCGGTATGTCCATGCTGGCCACGACGCTCCAACAGGATTTAAACGAGAAAGGCCTCGAGGAGGAGACCAAGATGGCCGACAAACTCGCCGCGACCACCGAACAGGCTAAGACGCAGATCCGATCCTTGATCCGCGGCCTTCAATTCATCGAGGTCAAAAGCGACGGGTTGTCGGTGGCCGTCACAGAGTTAGCCCATGACACGGAAGCGGTATACCGAGTCAAGTGCAACGTCACCGACGGCGATAACGTGGCCGTTGAGGATAACTTCACCGCGACGCAGCTGTACCGCATCGTGCGGGAGGCGACTCTTAACGCCGCGCGACACGCCTGCGCCGAACAGATCGACATCAGCATGCAGGGGGACAACGGGCAATTAGTGCTGACGGTGAAGGACGACGGCCGCGGTTTTGAGCAGAAGGAATCGCAGCATACGGGATACGGCCTTGACATCATGCGTTACCGGGCGAACATCATCGGGGCCGATCTAGGGGTTCAATCCCGAAAGGACGGAGGGACCATGGTGAAGTGTGTCTACTCACGAAAAGACGAAGGCCCCTTCCAAACGTGACCGATACCCACAAAGCCAAGAAGCGGCCCGTCAAACCGGCGGCCGCAACGCGTATCGTGATCGTCGACGATCACGAGCTGATGCGCGACGCGCTCAAGGGGATGATCGACCGTGAAGACGATCTTGAGGTCTGCGGCGAAGCCGCGAACGAGGCCGCGGCCATCAGCATCATCAACCGCCACGGGCCCGACCTGGCGGTCATCGATCTGTCTCTGGAAGACGGCAGTGGTTTGGACCTCATCAAGCAGCTGAAAACCATCCACCCCCGGCTGCGGATGATCGTGCTGTCCATGCACGACGAAAAGATGTACGCCAAACGCGCGATGAACGCCGGGGCGATGGGTTTTGTCAATAAGAAAGACCCCGCCGGCACGATCATTGAAGCCATCCGTCTTGTCCTACAAAACAAGATACACCTCAGTTCGCTGATGCTCGAGCGTTTAGCACATCAACAAGTGTGCGGGGGCACCGAGAAAGCGGGCATGGAAACACTTTCCGACCGTGAACTGGAGGTTTTCGAGCTGATCAGCCTGGGCATGAGCACACGCGAGATCGCCGATCGTTTGTACCTCAGCACCAAAACGATTGATACCTACCGTCAGCGCATCAAACACAAGCTAAATCTTAAAAATGCTTCCGAGCTGGTGCGCCACGCCCTGCAGTGGCGTATGCATAGAGCCTAGGTGATCATTCCCAGGAAAAGTGGACGGTCCCATCTGCTCGAGCATTTTCTGGATGGCTGTCGATGTTCGTAGCGAGCCTCACCCATGAGGAAGCGGGTTCTTCGTGACGCCTGGCTGTGCCGTGAGATCTACACCAACCCTGAAAATGCTGTAGGTAGGATGCCTGGGAAAAGGAGTCCACAAGACGTCGAAGTCCACGGGTAACGGAAAATCGAGCAATCGATATGACGATCAGTTCAAGGTCGGGGTGGTGCGGATGGTGACCGAAGACGGGCTACCTATATCACCCTGGGTTTCTTGGACTCAGGTTTGAGTAACCCAATCCAGATCATATCGTCTCTAGCGCCACCCGCCTCAACCACCTTGGATCGCTGGGCCCCAGCCACCGCCCGGCCGCACTCGGGGCAACGCCCGTCCAGTGGCTGGCTGCGCAGGTTGTACCCGCAGCCGGTACACCCGATGTTGACCGCCAAGCAACGCTCCTTATCGAGTATCGGGCCGATCGTCACGGTGGTGGTCGCAGCGCGGCTCATGATTGGATGGTATCATCGGTCGTGGCCTCGACCTATCCCAGCCAACACGCAACCGGAGCCCCCACCCGATGACCCTCTCCCACAACTTTTCGTTCGGCGATATGAAGGTCAACCTCACCGCCACCGGCAAGACCTCGACCGGCAAACCCCGGGCCGACACCCCCTTCCGCATCGCGATCCTCGGCGACTTCTCGGGTCGTGAAAACCGCGGTGTGTGCGAACCGCTCAAAGGCGCTTCCCGCCGGCCGATGCGGATCGACTGCGATAATTTTGAGGAAATTTTCACCAAGCTCAGCCCGCAGCTACACCTGCCCATCGGGGACGATCCGCAGGCCTCGATCGTGATCAACTTCAGTGACCTCGACGATTTCCATCCCGACCAACTCTACGACAAGGTTGACGTCTTCCAAGCCCTGCGTCACACGCGAAACCAGCTCATGGACCCGTCGACCTTCGACCAGGCCGCCGCCCAGGTCCGAGCCTGGGCGGCACAAGCCCCACCCCAGCCCGACACCCAATCGTCCCTGCAAGCCCCACCTCCGTCCCACCCCTCTCCCCAGACAGGCAGCGAAGCGCAGGACGAGATGTTCACCCGCCTGCTAGGCCAACCCAAGACCGAGACCCACACCACCACCCAATCCCAAGCCGCCGCGACCGTTGAATCCATGATCAAGCAGATCGTCGCCCCCCATGTCACTCCCAGCGCCGATCCGCAGCAGGCCCAGCTCATCGCCGCGGTCGACGCCGCGATCACCAAGCAGATGCGGGCCGTCCTGCACCACTGCGACTTCCAATGCCTCGAAGCCGCGTGGCGGTCACTGGATTTCCTGGTCCGCAACATCGAGACCGACGAGCAGCTTCAGCTTTACGTGCTTGACCTGTCCCAGCAAGAGCTTGTCGGCGACCTAAACACGAGCGATCAACTCGAATCGACCGGACTGCACGGCCTGATCGTCGAACAGACGGTCCACACCCCGGGGGCCGCACCCTGGGCTGTAATCTGCGGCGATTACACATTCGCGGCTACCGCCCACGACGCCCAGCTGCTAGGACGGCTGGCCAAAATCACCGCCGCGGCCAGGGCCCCGTTCATCGGGACGGTCCACCCACACCTGCTGGGCTGCCGCTCGGTCGCTCAAACCCCTGACAGCGCCGAATGGGACCGCCCTCTGGAACCCGACGCCCAAGCCGCCTGGACCGCTGTTCGGGAACTACCCGAAGCCGCGCACATCGGCCTAGCGGCGCCGCGGTTCTTGATGCGCCTACCCTACGGCCGTGACAGCGACGAGATTGACCGGTTCGAGTTCGAAGAGTTAGACCCCGAGCATTTCGACCCGGTCGCCGATCATCTCAAGTTCCTGTGGGCCAACCCCGCGTTCGTGTGCACGCTGCTGCTGGCGTGGTCGTTCGGGATCGACGGCTGGGACCTCGTCCCCGGCGCCGCAGCGACGTTTGATGGCCTGCCCGCGCACATGTTCAAACGCGACGGCCAAACCGAGATGACCCCCTGCGCCGAGGCGTGGCTATCCGACCGTGCCGCCGACGCGATCTTGGCCAAGGGTTTTATGCCCCTTCAATCCATCAAGGGCCGCGACGCGGTACGGCTGACCCGGTTTCAGTCCCTGTCTACCCCACCAGGAAACCTCGCAGGCCGATGGGGGTAGATCGGTTGAGGGGGAACTTATGAATCCAAAGGGTCATTGCCGAACATAAGAGAGGGTCTTGGTTCTGGTTGTCCTATAAGAAGGGTTACGAGCCTGTCCGTTACTTGCCCTAACTTTATCGTGATCGGCTCCATGAAATGTGCGACCACCGCGTTGTGCACGCGCATGGCCCAGCACCCCGACGTCTTCGTGTGCGAGCCGAAGGAGCCTCACTTTTTCGCGGTCAATCGGGTCTACCGGCGCGGCTGGTCGTGGTATCAGTCGCTGTTCACCCCAGCCAACGGGCAAAAGGCCATCGGCGAGGGCTCTACTTCCTACACCAAGCACTATCAGTTCCCACGCGTCGCCGAGAGGATCGCTCAACACCTACCCGAGGCCAAGCTCATCTTCATCGTCCGCCACCCTCTAAAAAAGATCGAGTCGATCTGGCTGCATTCCCTTGCCGGGGGCCGAGTCCGCCCCGGCAGTTTCAACCGTCAGATCCGACGCGACCCGACCTACATCGACCAGTGCCGGTACTGGCACCAGCTGTCGCAATACCGCGGCCGCTTCCCCGATGACCAGATCCTGACCCTTTTCTTCGAGGATTTCCGGCAAGACCCTGAATCCATCCTTTCGCGGTGCTTCGAGTTCGTGGGGGTCGACCCGTCGGTGCAGATCCAGCGGGCTGATGAACCGTCGAACGTCTCGGCGGAACACTATTACGACCGCTTGCCCCTATGGCTGATCCGCAGGCCGCGCTGGATCAGGCTCCCCACCGACCGTTGGCTAGAACGCACGTCACCGGCGGTGCGATGGCGTGTGCGTCGCTGGTTGCAGCGTCCGATCCCGGGCCGGCCGCGGTGGGACGAGGATACCCGGCGATGGGCCTTGGATCAGATCGCTGACGACAACCGTCGCTTCCTCGAGCATTGCGAACGGTCGCCGGAGATTTGGCCTGACGTCTTCTGTGGTGGCCCACCAGTGGCGGGCTCCGCAGGAAGCCAGGAAGATGCCCGGTGAAAGGAGGGCGGTCACTGGGTGGAAGTGCAACGCCGGAGAGGGCATGTTTCCGAGCCTCGACGGGAGTGTACCAGCCGAGGACATTCATGGGTCCATGCCTCAAACTTAGATTACACCCGTCCAAGATGAGTGGATAGAGTCGTTTGCTTCTCTTCATGGCAGAGGTTATTTTGACTGGGCTAGGTTCAAGTTTGTAACCTACCCAGAATATGTGCCAAGGCGCAAATGAGTGGCCACCAGAGCTTAATAACCCTCCACGGTTGCCTAGAAGGGCAAAGGGCATCACGACTGCTCTACAGCGCGATGGATATACAGAGTCCGATTGAAAATACGGCGTAACCCATGCACGCGGCGAGGAAGTTTTCGGTGTACAACACATACCTAACGCGGTCCGTAGATATGCGATGCGTATCTTTTTAGCCATACTCGAGTGGTCTACCTATGAGTCAACAACTGATCAAAGACGTGGAGCAAGCACAACTTAAAGCGGACCTACCTCGGCTTAGTGTGGGGGACACCGTCGATGTACATGTGCGCATCATCGAAGGTTCGAAAGAACGGGTACAAGTGTTCAATGGGGTCCTGATCAAGCGTCAGGGCCAGGGGATCACCGAGACGATCACGGTGCGTCGGATCGTCGCCAATGAGGGCGTTGAGCGGACCTTCCGTCTCCACAGCCCGAAGATCGCTAAGATCACAGTCGTCCGCCACGGCCATGTGCGACGTGCCAAGTTGTATTATCTTCGAGAACGCGTGGGCAAGAAACGACGACTCCGCGACCGCCGCCGCGGTTTGACCCACCTCGTGGAAGAACCCTCGGCTGGACGCCTCACCGGGACTAAACCCACGGAATCCAGCGCTAACGACGCGACGACTCCACCGCAGGCCGTAGGCTCTTCCGACGAGTCGTAGACTCTCATCGAGCTGTATCGTCATGGACAGGTACGGTGGTCGATCGCCTTCTCAAAGCAGCGGCCTACCTCCTGATCCGACGCGCCATCCGCCCCGCTGGGGGTTTTGTCAGCGTGTGAAACCGATCATCATCTGGACACCCACCCTGCCGATACCGTGCATACCCCGTCAACTATGATGAACCCGCTCTACGACGTTCACCGTCTTCGTGAAGACGTCGTCTTCCGGTCTTACGGACCCAGTCACCAAGAACCACCGGAAGAAGGGCCATCGGGGCAAGCCGCCGGCCCTGGCGGGGGTTGTGAATTGCAGATTGTCGACACCTTCGGACCGTATGAAGCTGAATACGCGTCGATCCGCAAGGCGGTTGGCATCATGGATCAGCCGCAGGCCGGGCTTATCGAGGTCTCGGGGGCCGATCGCCTGGATTTCCTACAGCGGATGCTGACCCACGACATGGCCGGACTGCTGCCGGGTCAATCACGGCGAACGTTTCTCCTCAACAAGACCGGTCGGATCGATGCCGACCTTTGGGTCCTCCACGAGCAGGACCGCACCTGGCTGCTTACGGACATCTTCCGAACAGCACCCATCACCCGTGAACTAGAAAAATACCTCTTCACCGAGGATGTCGAGGTCCGTGATACCAGCGAGTTGTTGATGCAGCTAACCCTAACCGGGCCGATGGTCGCGACCCTAGTACGCCGGGCTTGTGGATCGATCGTCGCCGACCTTCAGCCGTCGGATCACTGCCGGGTCACGTTCGCGGACCAGACGTGCCCGTGCCTGCGCCGTGATGAGACCGGTTCGCCCGGGCTGCACCTATTGATCCAACGCGATCACGCCCAGAGGGTCTACAAAGCCTTATTCCAAGCCGCTGAGGACGAGGGCTCTCAGGATCCGGGCAGCCAGCTTCAATGCCGCCCGATCGGCTGGCAGGCTTACAACACCGCCCGGATCGAAGCCGGCTCGCCGCTCTACAACGTCGACTTCGGGCCCGACTGTCTCCCGCACGAGACCGGCATCGTGGACGAAGCGGTGAGTTTCACCAAGGGCTGCTACCTGGGCCAAGAGATCGTCGCCCGGATGCAGAGCCTCGGACACCCCAAGCGGGTCTTGGTGGGTTTGAAGTTCGCTGATGACCGGCTGCCGATCGCTGGCAGTGAGGTCTTTGAACCGATCGACGGCCACGACCGGCCCGGGGATGTTGTCGGAGCGATCACCAGCTCGACGGTATCGCCGATGCTCGGGGGAACCGCGATCGCGTTCGCGATGGTCAAGTGGGCCCGACATACATTGGGCACGCGCCTGCTGTGTGCAGCTGAAGGGTCGATCACCACGGCGACCGTCAGCGAGTTAGCCTTCCTGAAGTAAAAATACTCAGATGGCGCCACGATCGTAGCCCGGGCCGCGGACACGTATTGTGCCGTAATTTCATCCGAAGATGGGTACAAGGCACGATGCGTTACGCTCCGGCGGCTTCGCCTACCCCCCGACCTGAAAGCGTGTGAAGGATTTGATCGTTACCCCATCGGGTAAAAGGTCTTGGATCTGCTTCTTGTCGTCCTTGATGAACGTCTGTCGTAAGAGGACGTTTTCTTCCAAAAACTTCCGGATCTTGCCCTCGACCATTTTCTCGGCGATCTGTTCGGGCTTGCCCTGCTCGATCGCCTGGCCCTTGGCGATCTCACGCTCCTTGGCGATAACGTCTTGGGGCACGCCGTCGTCGGTAACCGCCAACGGGGGCGGCGTCGCAGCGGTGATGTGCATACACAGCTCGGCCAGCAACTCGTCGGGGGCGTTACCGGAGGGGTCTTCGATCTCGACCATAGCCCCGATCTTGCCGGTGAAGTGCACGTAGCTGCCGACCTTCGACCCGTCATCCCCGCCCAGCACCTGGCCGCGACCGAACTGGATGTTCTCCTTGGTAGTCAGGCGCACCTCGTCGATCGCTTTCTGCATGGATTCGCTTTTTTCGACTTGACCGGCCGGCTGCTGGAGGGACTCGGTCGCGATCGCGTCGACCATCGCCTTGAACGCGTCGTTGCCGGCGGTGAAGTCGGTCTCGGTATTGACCTCCACGATCGCGGCTTTGGACCGGTCGGGGGCGACCGCCACGGCGACCCGGCCCTCGGCCGAGGCCCGGTCGGCACGGCCATCCATCTTCGCGAGACCTTTTTTGCGCAGCAGGTCGACCGCCTGGTCGGTATCACCACCGGCTTCGATCAAGGCCTGCTTGCACTCCATCATGCCTAGACCGGTGCGTTTGCGGAGATTCATCACGTCTTTAGCGCTTATCGCGGTCGCCATCCGTTAACCTCGTCTTCAGTTATTTGGGTTTGAGTTCTCTCTACATCTAGGTTGACACGCCCCCGACCCCCAGACGCTGCTCTCCCCTAAAGATCCCGTGGTCACGAGACGGTTACCCCCCTTCGCTGGTAGGGGTCGACGGAGCCGTCGTTGCGGCACTGGTCACCGGTGCACCGGCGTCCTCGGGGCCTGCGGTGTCTTGAGAGCCTTTCTGATCGGTCTGATCGGCGGGTTCATCGCTAGTGGATTGGGAATCATCGAACCGGAATTGCGCCCGTGAGCTGCGACGCGGGCGGGCGGCGTCCCCATCAGAGGCATCGTCACTCGTCGCATCGCCACCCTCTTCTTGAGCGGTGAGGGTGGACTTACCCTCCATCACCGCGGCGCAGAGGCTGCGGACCACGACCTCGATCGCTCGCATCGCGTCGTCGTTGCCGGGGATCGGGATATCGGCGTAATCGGGGTCGCTGTCGGTATCGATCAGGCAGATCGTGGGGATGTTCAGGGACCGGGCTTCACGCACCGCGTTCAACTCGTGGGACACATCCACAACCACCATCGCCCCGGGCATCTTCGACATGCGGCGGATGCCGGTGAGGTTGCGGAGGATCTTGTTTTTCTCGCGGCGGATCTGGCTTTCCATCTTCTTGGAGTAGGAGTTGATCTCGCCCGACTCATCAAGCCGCTCAAGTTCTTCGAGACGCTTAAGCCGCTCGCGGATCGTGCGGAAGTTGGTCAGGGTCCCTCCCAGCCAACGCTCGATCACGTAGTGCATCCCGGTCTCGGGCACGTACCGCTCGATGGCGCTGCGGGCTTGGCGCTTGGTCCCCACGAACAACACGTCCTTCCCGGACGCGACGATCTTGGTCACGAACTTCCGCGCCAGCAGCAGGCCCTTGATCGTCTCCTTGACATCGATGATGTGGATCTTGTTCCGCTTGCCGAAAATATAAGGCGACATCTTCGGGTTCCAGTTGGTCGACCGGTGACCGAAGTGGATGCCCGCTTCAACCAACTCCTTTACGAGCGATGCCATAATGCTGCTCCAAACCCGTTGATTCGCTTTGTCTCGTCACACGTCATGATCCGTGTCCCTGTCTGTTCGCTTATTCCTTACCAGGGTGTATTCCACACCCGCCGAGCCACATACTATAAAGCGGCCGTATGATGATTACCACCGAGATCTACGATCTTTCGGGTCGATCCCTCGAAATATAACGCTTCAGGCCGAGGGGTTCTTCCGGATGAGGCGTCGCCCCGCCACGTTTGAGTAACTCTAATTATATTCTAATTGTAGCAACGCCCCTGATACCCGCAACCAGGACGTGTGCATCGGTCGGTGCACGATGGAGGACACGACCTCGCGATTCGGACACGGGAAGGATATACAAGAGTTCAAGGGCTTAGTCAGATACGGGATGGTCCAAGGCGATGCGTCTATGATCCGAAGCCCATGCCGCCAAAACGGGCCGTGGTCGAGCCAAAACCGCAAGCCATCCCCAGCCGTCTTACCGAGGTCGGCGGGTATCGTTCGCTGACTCAGAAACAAAAAGCGGATCTATATCTACCCAATACCCGTCGGCTGCAACCGGGGCTTGGATACGACCGGGGCGTAGGGCATGGATCAGGCGATCCATGGGGGCGTGCAACGGAGCGGTGAAGGTCACCCGGTTTTCCGTTTCGGGGTGGATGAAGCTCAGCATCGCCGCGTGCAGGGCGGGGTAAGTGAGGATCATGTCCTGGCGGGCTTGGGCCTGAGCCTCGACCTTCTGGCCTTCGAGCTTATCTCGTGCGAAGGTCAGCATCACCCGCGACCCGGCGGCCACCGGGGGTTGATCCAGCTCCGCTTGCCCGATCGGTTCGCCCCCGTACAAGATGTCGCCAACGATCGGGTGCCCAACGTAAGACAGGTGGACCCGGATCTGATGGGTGCGGCCTGTCTTGAGTTCCAGCTCGACGAGGCTATAGCCCTTGTACTGTTCGCGGACCCGGTAGAGGGTAACCGCGTGCTTGGCCTGGCTATCGTAACGCACCGCGTAGGCCTCTCGGATCGTCGGGTGCTTGCCGATCGGGTACTCGAGCACCCCGCCGACGGTGTCGAAGTTCCCATGGACCACGGCCAGGTAGGCTTTGATCGTCGAGCGGTCGGCGAACTGACGGGCGATGGACCAGTGGGCGCCATCCGCCTTGGCCACCACCAAGACACCGGTCGTGTTCTTGTCGAGCCGATGCACGATCCCGGGCCGGAACTCAGCAGCCCCGACTTGGCTAAGATGGTCTAACCCACGCAGCGTATCCCGATGCCCTTTCGTTTCATTGGGCGAAAACGCCGGGTCACCCGCGATGTCGTTCTTCCGCAGGCCCCGGGTGCGTCGAGGCCGCATCGCCCTGCCCCGAGCGGCCTGTTGCTGGCGGAAGTAGTAAGCCAGCCCGTTGAGCAGCGTCCCGGACAGGTGGCTACGCGCCGGGTGGACGATCAGGCCCGCCTGTTTATTGATCACAATAAATGATTCGTCCTCGTAAAGGACGTCCAGCGGGACCGGCTGGGCCTGGATCTCGCGTACCGCCTGGTCCGGCAACGTAATTTCGACCTGATCACCGCGGTGCACGGCGGCGCTGGCCTTGGCGTTGGCACCGTTGACTTTCACCGCGCCGATATCAATCAGCTTCTGGACGCGGCTTCGGCTGATCCCTTGAAGCCGCCGCTGGAGGTAAACATCCAGCCGCAGGTCGGTGTGGCGCCGGATGATAAACCGCCCCGACTGCGCCAGGGCCGAACCCTCGTCGTGATCCCGGACGGGTGATGCAGTCGATGCAGCCGCGTTTGGGTCCACGGGTCCGGGTTGTGCCGCTGGGGTCATATCTCGATCTCGGATGAAACGGCCGCGTGACGAATCTTGTTCGCGGCATGACCATTCCCAGGGTTGACCGTGCCCCCGACGCGGCATGTTGGATACTCGGCGCGTCTACTGATCTTCCATGAAATGACGGCAAAATCCGCGTGTGGGCGTTGGGCCACCCTTACTTACAAAACCATAGAACTATAGTCAGACCGCCATGACTACTCTTGAGTTGATGGCCTTGTCGAAGGGTCAGCGGCAGATCCCCCAGCGGCTGCATCGCCCGGCTGTGGGGCCATCGACCCGCTAGGAGCGGTCGCCGCTGGAAGGTCGCTCAAGTCCAGGGGGTTATCGAAGATACTGTTCGACAGCTCGTCCGGGGCCGGTTCATCAACCAGATCCTCCGGCTCCTTCGCGAACACCACCGGGACCTTGACCCGATCCAGCCAAGCCAGGCGGGTGGTGGCCAAAGAAGCGATCGCCCCATACCCCTCGCCGGCCTGCTCGACGATCTCCTGATACTGTCGCGCCGCTTCGCCCCAGTCTTCTTGCTCCTCAGCGACACAGGCCAGACCCAGCTGCGCGTTGAACCGATAGACCCGAGGCAGCTGCCCGTCACGGACCACCCGTTGATACATCGCCGCCGCGGATTCCAAGGCTTGCTGCGGGGTCATTTGTGCAGCGTCGTGAGAATCCTCCGGGTCCGCGGGCGGCTGCGGTGTCGGATCCGCCGACGGGTCCGCGGATAAACGTGCTTGCTCCGCGGAAGGGGTAGCCAGCTGCGACGCTTTCTTGAGAAGCAGGTCCCCCGCCCGCAAATACGCCAGGCTGCGTACCGATGGGTCGGAATGGGAATCCGCCACCGCCTGCAACGCCGCTGGGCTGGTGGCGTTGGCCAGGTCGCTCCAGGCCGCTTCGTGCGCCGTGGCGACGCTGCTGTCATACCACCGCTTGCCGAAGAAAACCACCGCCACGATCAGAGCCACGGTCAAAATCGTGTTGCCGTGCTTGTTCCAGAACTGTCCAAAATTGGCCAGGAACTCGGCTAGATCGTTTTCTTGTAGTTCGTGGCGGTGTTCCGAGTCCATCGTGGTTTTGCCTCATCGCCCCTCAACGTATCGTGCACGGGACATTTTTATAATCTGAGGAGTCTAGTTTTCCATACCACCGCCCGCAAACAGAGGCTCCAAGGGGACGATCATGTCAGCAGATGCTCGAGGTCGTCGCGGGTGAGGTTCTTCAGGGGGTTTTCCTGGCCGCTGATGATCGCGTCAGCCAGGTCGCGCTTGCGGGCTTGCAGCTCGCTAATGCGCTGCTCGATCGTGTCCTGGCAGATCAGCCGGTAAGCGAACACGTGGCGGGTCTGGCCGATGCGGTGGGCGCGGTCGATCGCCTGGGCCTCAGAGGCGGGGTTCCACCACGGATCGAGGATAAACACGTACTCGGCGGCGGTCAGGTTCAGTCCCAGCCCGCCGGCCTTGAGGCTGATCAGGAACACGGGGCAGTCGGGGTCATCTTGGAACCGCTCGACGCGCTGCTTGCGGTCGCGGGTCTGGCCGTCGAGGTATTCGTACACGATGTCGTGCTCATCGAGCCGCTTGCGGACCAGAGATAGCATCGACGTGAACTGGGAGAACACCAGAGCTTTGTGCCCTTCTTCGATCAGGTCTTCGAGGCGGTCGAGCAGGACGTCGGTCTTGGCCGAAGGCTCGTCGGCGCGTTGCGGGTCGATCAGCCCGGGGTGGCAGGCGGCCTGGCGCAGCCTCAATAGCGCCTCGAGGACCATCATGGTCTGCTGGCCCAGGCGTTGACCGGCCGTGCCGGCTCCCCCATCGTCGAGGTTCTTCATCAGGTTCGTGCGGTAGTGCTGAAGCAGCTGATCGTACAGCTTGCGCTGCGGGGGCTCGAGCTGGCACATGATGGTCTGCTCGGTCTTCTCGGGTAGGTGTTTGAGGACCTGCTTCTTGGTGCGACGCAGGATGAACGGGGTTAACGCCTTGGTGATCGACGCCAAACCCGGGGGCAGGGCCGGGGCGGGGACGAGTTCGGGCTCACCCCGGGCTTGGTCGCGTACCGGCTGGGAGGCCAACGGTCTCGAAGGCTTGGAGTATTGCCGCAGTGTCTTGGCGAACCGGGTGTGGCTGCCGAGCATGCCGGGGTTGAGGTACTCGAAGATCGACCACAGGTCCGAAAGGTGGTTTTCGACCGGGGTGCCGGTCAACGCTAACCGGTGACGGGCCCGGAGCAGCCGAGCGGACTTGGCCGACTGCGACGTGGCGTTCTTGATCGCCTGGGCCTCGTCGAGCACGACGTAGTGGAAGTCAAAATCACGCAGCTCCGCGATGTCACGGCGCAGCAGGCCGTACGATGTGACGATCACGTGGTGATCGGCAAACACCTCCCGCAGGCTGTGACGGTCGGTGCCGGTATACGAAAGGACGTTGAGCTGCGGCGCAAAACGGGTGGCTTCATCGACCCAGTTGAAGACCAGCGACCGGGGGACCACGACCAGGCTCGGCGGCAGGTCGGAAGCGGGCGTCTCGGCGTCATCGGGTTTGCCGTTGCTGTACTCGGTGTCGAGCATCGCCAGGACCTGGATGGTCTTGCCCAGGCCCATGTCATCAGCGAGGATCCCGCCCACCCCCAGCCACCGGAGGAAATCCAGCCACCCCAGGCCGTCTTCTTGATACGGCCGCAGCTGCCCGTGGAACTCAGCCCCGGCCTGGAGCGGCTCGATCCCTTGGAACCGGCGGATCCGTTGGCGGGCGGCTTCAAACTTGGCGTCGACATCCACGAACGGCTGCTGAGTCAGAAGGATATCCAGCAGGGCAGCTTGACTGGCCCGGAAGCTTAGGTGGTCGTCGTCCACTTTGCTGATCGCGGTCAGCAGCCCCATTTCGTCGAGCCACTGCTGGGGCAGCAGGCCGTGCGAGCCATCCTTGAGCTGGACCATGGACTGGCCCTTCTTCGCCGCCGCTAGCAGCTGAGGCAGGGTGATATCTTCAGGCCCGTCGGCGGTGTCATAATGGACGCTGCCGCGCAGCTCGAACCAGTCGATCCCGCTGCTGACCGATAACTTGATCGGCCCGGGGTTGTGCAGCGCTGCTTGGTCGCAGGTCACGACCCATCCGTGGGCCAACAAGGTTCGGATACATTCTGGCACGAGCTTGATCGGCAATGCCAGGTCCATCCTGTCTGGCCCGTTGGGGTTAGGGCGCAGACCGATCTCGGCCAGCAAAGCCAATGCGGTCTGCTCGGTCTCAAGGTCGCGCCACAAGACGGAAACCGGATGGTTGGGGGTTGTCGCGTGATCGGGCCCGTGACCTTTGTCCGGGTCGCCAGACACGGGCGGATCGGGATCCGGTCGGGCAGCGGTGACAGGTCGCTGGGACGGGTCGCCGGCATAAATTTTGTCGGGGAACGGGGTGTCATCTTCGTACGTGTTGGTTGGGGACACGAACCGCCCCGCTTGGCCCGGCAGGACCTTGGTCTGCCCGTAGGCAAACCACACCTCCGCCAAAGCCTGCTGGCGATCTTGGACGATGACGCCCGACCGATCGGCGTGGGCGGGTTGAACCAGGGCCAGGTGAGGCACCGGTTGGACGCCGCGATCTATCTGGATCGCCAGCTGCGGGGGCAGGTCCAACTGGGGCAAGCGCGGCAGGCGGAATAAGCGTTCGAGGAACCTGGGGATATCATGAGCCTCGACGCGCATCTGGGTCGAGGCGTCCGGGTCGATCCCGGGCCGCGTGCGCGTCTGGGTCAGCCAAGCGTTAGCGCCGCCATCATCAAACGGCGCGGCTTGTCCGTTGTGGATCATCAACCCATTGGGGCCGGCGATGATCAGGCTCGGGGCGGAGACGTTCAGGCGTTGGTCGCCGCGGCGTAGCTGTAGATCTAGGGTGAGCGACTGCTGGGATTCCAGGCCCACCAGCCACAGGGTCCAGGGTTTGCCTGTATCCCATGACAACGGCCGGGCCCAGCCGTTAGACGGCTTAGGCCCCAGGTTCAGACAGCAGCGACCGGTGCGGATCATCTTGCGGATCAGCGTCCTCCGCGTTGAAGACGGCAGGACATAAGCGCTGGTTCGGTCCTCGGGGCGGTAGGTCTCTGCACTATCGTGAGGCTTTAACCGCGAGGCCCCGGACAGCTGGGCGCAGATCTCACGGTCCAGGGGGTCGGGCAGGTCGCCGATTTGATAGGGGTCGATCGCCATGGGTTTGGGCTTGCCCCACCCGGTGGCGCTGGGCTGACGCTGGAACAGCTCGACGATCAGAGCGGTGGTCACCGGGGATAGATCGGCGCGGATCGCATAATAGATCTGCTTTAATAGCGGCACCGTCACCGGCCTGTGGGCCTGGGCCGCAGCGGTATGCAAGAGGCTAAGGCGGTCGGACCATTCGGGCTCGGAACGGGAAGAGGAGCGTTGGCCGCTTGACCGCTTGCGCGCTTTGGGCGGGCGTGGGCTGGCCACGCTGGGTGCCACCACGGCTAGATCGGGTTGGCCGTTGTTATCGCTGTTGGCCGCGAGGAGAGTCGCCCAGATGTGTTTGCAGTAGACGCCTTGAGTGAAATGCGAGCAGGTACAGCTGACGTTGGAGGCCAGCCCATCATCCTCAACGGTGACCGTGTAGGGGGTTGTACCCTGGACCTCGGCGCGGATAGACTGGCCGTCCTGGGGTGGAAGCAGCGTGACCCGGCCACTGTTGAAATAGGCCCTGCCGCGCATACGGACATGGCTCTGGAAATACGGGGCCCAGGTTTTTAGTAACGACATGCCGACGCTCCGTCGCGCGGCTGGGCGCAGGGTCACGAGTTAGGCCTAAACACGGTAGCTTACCAGGAACGTTGGTAGATTCATATTCGCGTCGTGGGGGAGATCTGCTGACCGCTCGAGGATGGCTTTGACCCCGTTTGTCTTAGATATCCAACTCGTGATCTCGCTTGGGGGCGTGCTGGCTTTCGTGGCCCTGCTTCGGCGAGGGTATCTCGGTCGCGAGGTGTTCGAAGGCTGCCCGACCCGGCCGGTCAAGATAGGATTGGCGGATCTGTGGCTGGGGATCGCCATCTTGTTGTTGGGGATGGTGGCGGCTTCGCAGATCTTCTTCTTCCTGGGGTGGTTGGGGTCGGAGGACTCTGGGGACGGCGCGCTGATCCCATCGCGAGAAGTCCAGCGGGCACTGCTGGGACAGGCCTTGACGCAGCTGCCGGTGGCGATCTTTTTCCTCTATCAAGCGTCGCGTTCGCCCAAGGGGTTGTGGGCTGTGGGCCTGGTACCAAGCCGGCCTGGCCGTGACGTCAAGTACGCGGCGGTCGCGTTGGTGGCGGTGTTGCCGATGGTGATGGGGTTGGGGATCTGGATCCATGTGGTAACGGAGTGGTACCGGGTCCCGTCGCCGCAGTATGGCCACGACCTGCTTCGGGCGTTGGCGCAGGCGCGTTCGCCGCGAGTGGTCGCGGGTTTTATGGTGTCGGCGGTGGTGGTGGCGCCGCTGCTCGAAGAGCTGATTTACAGGGGTCTTTTCCAGACCTCGCTGCTTCAAACGCTGGGCCGGTCGCGGCGGTGGGTGGTGGTGCTGGCCTCGGCGTTTGTGTTCACGATCATCCACGCGGGGGTGCCGTGGCAGGTGCTGCCGGGCCTGTGGGTGCTAGGGGTGTTTCTTGGCTGGCTGTATGAATACACCGGCAGCCTCTGGCCGGGGATCCTGCTGCACGCGGGTTTCAACGCGGCTAATTCGGGACTGGTTTACGTGATCCGATGCCTGGAGGGAGGGTAACCGGCGGGGTTTAGAACGTGTGTGAGCAGGGGTGTGCCACAGACGGCTGGCCTGCCCGGTGTGGTTACCGCTCGTTAAAAACACTGGCTGACTCGCAGCCAGTGGCACCCCCTATCAGATCTGTCTGCGTCTCACACACGTTCTAATGACAGATACAACAGAAAAATTTATGTGTGACACAAACCGGAGAATAGACCACCCTCTCACGGTCGCGGCTGTCTGTGACCACGCACGGATTAATCTGGATACGTGTAAGACATGCCATCGGTGTCAGCGCTTTATGCCGTGCCGAATCGGGTTCGTGTATGATGGCCTTTGTGATCTACTTTGATAACGCAGCGACGAGTTTCCCCAAAGCTCCGGGGGTGGCCGAGGCGATGACCCGGTTCCTCGCCGAGGACGCGGCCAACCCCGGGCGGGCGGGTCACCGGATGGCTGTGGCGGCCGAGCAGATGCTCGATGACACGAGGCTGAAGCTGACCCGCCTGTTCGAGGGTACAGACCACAACCGCATGGTCTTTACCCTCAACTGCACCGATGCCCTGAACATGGCGATCAAGGGTGTTCTGAGCCCCGGGTCGGGGACACCCTCCCATGTAATCACCACCGTGCTTGAGCACAACTCGGTTAGCAGGCCGCTACAGGCGATGGCCGACGCTGGGGGGATCGAGCTGACACGCGTGCCGTGTGACACACAGGGGTGGATCGACCCCGAAGATATCCGCAAAGCGATCACCACCCGCACGCGGCTGATCGTGGTCACCCACGCTTCCAACGTGCTGGGCACGATCCAGGACGCGGCTTCGATCGGGGCGATCGCTCGCGAGCATGAGGTTCTGTTCTGCCTCGACGCGGCTCAGACCGTCGGGGTCGTGCCGGTTTCGATCCAGGCTATGCATGTCGACCTGCTGGCGTTTCCCGGCCACAAATCTCTGCTGGGCCCAACAGGCACCGGCGGGCTTTACGTCGGGGATCGCTGCCCGGAACCCGCGGAGATCACCGCTTCTGGGGACCAACGTTCATCCGACGCGGGATCGCCCCGCCTGATGGCTTGGCGTGAGGGTGGTACGGGAGGGGATTCGTCCACGCCGACCCAGCCGACGATCTACCCCTACTATCTCGAAGGCGGCACGCCCAATACCGTGGGCATCGCCGGGTTGAGTGCGGGGGTGGACGATGTCCTCGAACGAGGGATCGAGAACATCCTTGAACATGAGCAGGCGATGGTGGCAAAGGTCCTTCAGCGTTTTGACCGTGACCGGCGTTTTACCCTTTACGGCAGCGGAGACCCTCGGAAACAGGTCGGGACCGTGAGCCTGAATATCGAGGGGTATGAAGCCCCGGACGCTGGGTCGATCCTTGATGATAGCTTCGAGATCGCGGTCCGGCCCGGCCTGCACTGCGCGCCGTATTGTCACCGTCAGATCGGGACGTTCCCGTCGGGGACCGTGCGGATCAGCCCCGGTCCCTTCAACACCGACGAAGAACTTGATACCCTGCTCGACGCGCTCGACCAGATCGCGGGGTAAGCCACGGGCCGCGGTACCGAAGATACCGACCCGTGATCCCCTCCAGACCTACCACGGCACGACGTTTTCGATGTGTGGTGTCCGCCGGCCGGGCAGCGGTCCGCAACACAAGGTGTAAACCGGCAGATGAGGGGGGCAGAACAGCCGCATCGGGATCAGCGTCTCGCCTAGACCGCGGGTCACGGCGCAAACCGTGTCCTTATGCCGTAGCAAGCCGCTGCTAAGGTCGGCGGGCAGGTCCGTGGAGTTGATGATCGCACGCCGACCCGGCAGGCGGCACTGGCCACCGTGGGTGTGGCCGCTGAACATCAGGTCGATCCCCATATCCGCAGCGGTGGGCAGAAACGTCGGGAAGTGGCATAACAAGATTTCCACGTGAGGACGATCGCCCGGTTGCGAGTTCACCGGCTGGGCGCTGTGTTTGTGAAGACTGCTGAGCGTCGCCACCGAGTCGGGCCAGATATGCTTCTGACAGTGGAAGCCCAAGATCCGTACCGGCAGGCTGTCTAACCAGACACTGCTGTTGTTGAGCCAATGGACGGGCAGCCGATCGAACTGTCGCCGGAGGTCTGCCGAGTCGTGGTTGCCGAAGACGCCGTAACTGCCCAGCCGGGGGCGGATCCGGTCGAGGATCTCCTCCATGACCGATAAACTGACCGCCTCATCGCCGGGGACGCTCATGTAGTCACCGGTAAAAAAACACAGATCCGCGTCGAGATCCCCTAGCAATGCGGCGACTCGGCGGAACCGCGGGCGTCTGCGGCGGATGTGCAGATCGCTCACGTGCGCGATCGTCAGGCCTTCGAGACCGGGCGGCAGGTGTGGCAGGGATAGGGTTACGGGCTCGATCAAGATCCGGCTTCTAAAGATAGCTGAGACATCCGATCAGGTTTCGGCAAGCCGGCCGCGGGGTTACCTGCCCTCGAGAAGCCGTTGACAGAGGAAATCGCTAAGGTCGGGGATGGCCTTGATTTTTTCGACGGTGAACTGCACGTCGTATTCGAGGCGGACGAACTCCACCCGGTCGTCGTGAACGATCGCGTAGCTGGTGCGGGGATCTCGGTCACGGGGCTGACCCACCGACCCGGGGTTGATGACACACTTCTCGCCTTTAGAAAACCGGTACACCCAGCCCAATTCCTTGGGGGGGTAGAAGTCGGGCTCATCGGTGAACACGCCGGTCACGTGGGTGTGCCCCACGAAGCACCGTTTGTCGATCCGATCGAAGATCTGACTAAGCTTCGTCGGCGACGTGATCACGTCGTCCGGGAAGATATACTCGTTGATCGGTCTGCGTGGCGAGGCGTGGACCCAGGTCGCGCCGTCGTATTGGTGACGGATCTTCAGGTTGCCCAGGTACTTCCAACGCTCTTTCCGCCGCTGCGCATCGTGTTCGTGCGAGAGGGTATCCCGCGTCCAATACGACGAGGCCTCGGCGCTGATATTGAAATGGGTAGGCTCGTACAACACCGAAAAGTCGTGGTTGCCCATCAGCGACCACTGACACCGCTTCATCACCAGGTCGAGACATTCACACGGGTTGGGGCCGTATCCCACGATATCGCCCAGGCACAAGATGCGTTTGATCCCGCGGCGATCGATGTCCTTAAGCACCGCTTGGAGGGCTTCGAGGTTGCTGTGGACATCAGAGATAATCGCCGAGGGCATGGGCCGGTGATCTTTCGATTAGCTAAAGGTCTTACTCGATCTCCTGTTCGGCCAGCCACCGTTCGGCATCGATCGCCGCCTTGCAGCCCATCCCCGCGGCGGTGACCGCCTGCCGATAGACCGAATCCGACACATCCCCCGCCGCGAAGACCCCGTCGAGGTTGGTCATCGATCGGAACCCATCCTTGAGCGTGATGTAACCTTGATCGTCGAGGTCCAACCCGCTATCGGCCAGGAAGCCGGTGTTGGGCGTGTGGCCGATCGCGATAAATAGACCCTTGACGTCAAGGTCGGTTTCTTCATCGGTTTTGACGTTGCGGAGCTTTACACCGGTAATCTTCTCGTCGCCGAGCACATCGGTGACCACCGTGTCCCAGATGACCTGAGCCTTGGGGCTATCCAGGACGCGCTTCTGCATGATCTTGCTGGCACGGAACTCGTCGCGTCGGTGGATGATGTACACCTTCGAGGCGAATTTTGTGAGGTAGCTGGCTTCTTCCATCGCGGTATCCCCCCCACCGACGACGGCCAGGGGCTGGTCTCGGAAGGCAGGCAACGCCCCGTCGCATACCGCACAGGCGCTGACCCCGCCGCCCGAGCGAGCCAGGCGCTGCTCGTTGTCGAGGCCCAGCCAATTGGCGCTGGCCCCGGTGGCGATGATCACGCTGTGGGTAGAGATCACCTGATCAGAAGAGGTGTGCAGCTCGATCGGTTTCTTAGAAAAGTCGCACCGGGTGATGTCCTGGGTCTCAATGCGGGTCTCGAACCGCTGGGCCTGCTGCTTGAACTGCTCCATCATCTGCGGCCCGGTCACGCCTTCGGGGAACCCGGGGTAGTTTTCCACCTCGGTCGTGAGCATCAGCTGGCCGCCCGGCAGCTGGAGGCTGGGGGTCTGTTTGGGCAGCCCCTCAAAGACCAGCGGTTGGAGGTTGGCCCGGGCGGCGTAGATCGCCGCGGTCCACCCGGCCGGCCCCGATCCGATGATCGTCACTTTTTCGACACCGTTGGATGATTGCGTCATGAGCGGGATTGTAGCAGATTGTCATTTCGATCAACGCGGCCACGGACCTCGGCACACTGAGGGGGAACGGGGTTCAATCCAGGTCGTACAGGCTGTTGTCCGGAGAGAGGAAGCCGGTGCCGGGGGCGATGCTCGAGGCTTCACTCGCGGGGTCGATATTGGTGTGCCGGTTGTTGAAGCTATCGGCGTGGCCGTCGCAGAACGCGGCGTTGGTGTGGCCGGCGTGCCGAAAGGCCTGTGTGCCGGCGTAGCGTCCGGTGGAGAAAACGCCCGCATCTCCGGGGGCGTATAGGGGCGAACGCATGAACTTGTTAGCGCCTCCCGAGTAACCCCCATCGCCGAACAAGACGGTCTGGCTGGGGTTGCGGATGTGTGACACCTTGGCGGGTTCTTCGATATCTTCGCCCTGCCCGTGCCCGATATAGCTGGTGTTGTAGTTGTACCCGCTGTACGGCGCGTCGGTCCAATTGTCGGGGCCGTCGAAGGACGGGCACTGCTGGATCTCGATGGTTCCTTGACCACTCCACAGCTCGCCGGGGATGTAGGTCGGCGTCCCCCCGGGATCCAACGTCGTGATCTCCCAAGAGACCTTCGCGGGGATGGTCGGGTCATTCCTCTGGGCGACCGGGTAGCTGCCCTTGTGGTCCTCGACGTACACAGCGGCCATCAAGCCCATCTGGCGCAGGTTGCTGCGGCACTGCACCGACCGGGCCGACTCCTTAACCTTTCCCAGCATCGGCACCATGATCGCTACCAGCACGGAAACGACGGACACCACCACCATGACCTCGATCAGCGTAAAACCGTAAGGCGCCGGTCCCGGCACGATCCCTAACCGACTTAACGCGTCATGGCGATGGCAGGGTTGAACTTTCATGTATACGCATCGCGTATCAAAACACCGCGCCACAGCCCCCACCGTGGTGCATCCCTAAACCTAAACCGACTTAGCAAAGCCGGCCAAGCGTTCACCCGGTCGTTTCGAGCGGCAGATCAGACAGGCCCCGGCCCCTAAGAACACCCCCAGAACAAGAGAGCGTGGCTGCGGGATGGTGGTGAGCTGAAGTGGATCCACGTCAGCGAACGCGTCGACCTCACCACCGAAGCCCGTGACCCGGACATAGCGGATTGAATCAAATCCCGAATCCGCCAGGTCAAAACCGGTTCCCCCAGCTGAACCGTCATAGAGATCGATCGCGTCGGCCATGGACAGACCGACAAAATCTTCTAATTCGATTTGAGGATCAACGGGCGTGGTGAAGCTCAGCTCTTTGCCCCAGTCGCCAGCGGCGCGGTCCCATTCAAAGGCCTGGGTCGGGAACAGCGCGTCGGCGAAAGGCCCGTCTACATAGGTATGCCAATGGATCCCATCGGGGCTGACTGCGACGGTGATCGCCTCCGCCGAGAGGGGCGACGTGCCGACGATGGGGTAGGTGGCCATATCAGTGATCGCGGTTACCTGGCCGTACCCTTTGAAGAACGCGTTGCCGAAGACGATGAAGTCGATGCCGTAAGGATTGTCGGGGTGGTCCTCGACCTCGTGGTCGAAAGCGACCGTGATCGATTGACCGGGATTTACCGTCGCCACGACCGGGTTGCCGTCGAGATCGCTATAAAACGCGGGGGCGGCGACCGACGCGGCGAACGTCTCGACACGCGGGAAGAAGGTAAAATTATCGTTAAACCAGGTCGTCGGTTTGCCCAGCACCGCGTTGGGGTCGTCCGTGCGTTTGACATTAGTCGGGGTGTTGGGGTACCCGATTGATTCCACGATAGTCGTAGCAAACGGTGAACCCGACGCGGTGGTGGCCACGGCGGTGACCGTACCGTATAAGAGCAGCCATCGTTTCTTGATCTCCATGATTTTCTCTTCCTATCGCGGGGGGATAGAAACGAAGCCGTAAATCTTAGTTCGCCCTTTCGATCTCAGAGCCGCTGTGTAATGACCGCGTCATCATCCAAGGATTTCTAGGCAGGAAGACAGGTCATGACGCCGTCTGAGCCGTGACCCGCGTGCGCGTCGCCGGATACCACTTTTCGCGCTTTGACGCGGACGTTCATGGTAGGTGTGCCAGGGGCATGAGGCTGGGCCCCTTGACCCTGGCACACCAACGGCATTATACCCTCATCGTGCCCCAAGGGGTAGGCGCCGCCGCGACAACGTCATCCCGACCCCTGCCAACCAGAGGGTGGCCGAAACCGGCTCGGGCAGGGGCGGGCTAGCACTGCTTAACGACGCCACAAAGCTCTCCACCACGCTCAGCTGCTGAGCGGATAGCGAGTTTATGCCCAACTGACCCTGAAGGATGATGAAGTCTAAAAAACCCACCACCCCATCTCCGTTAAAATCACCGTCCTGTAGATCACCCGGTAGGCCGTAGTGACCCTGGAAGATGATAAAGTCTGTGAAACCCACCGCGCCATCGAAGTTCGCATCACCAGCGAGCACGGGCGCTGCGTCGGCGAAACCGTCGATCACGCCATATTGGCCGACGTCCCCGGTCGCCTCAACCCGGATAAACCGGATCTCATCAAACCCTGATTCGGCAAGATCCAAACCCTTACCGCCCCCGCCGCCTTTGTATAAACCGATCGCCTGCGACACGGTCATGCCTTCAAAGTCATCGGCGGTTAGGGCCGGGTCCACCGCCTTGCTGAAGTCGAGCGGCTGGCCCCATGTATCCGTGTCCGAGTCCCACTCGAACGCTTGGGTCGGGAAATAACCCTCATCAAACGTCTCGGGGCCGTATGTATACCAATCCAGCCCATCGGGGCTGACACTCACGGAAACCGGGGGGGCCTGGACGGTGGCGTCGGTGATCAACGCCTGATCCATGTCGGTGTCGGTCTGGATCGGCCGGTCGGCTTTAAACTTGGCGTTGCCGTAGACGATCAGGTCGACCCCGTATGGATTGAGCGGGTCATCCTCGACCGGTTGATCGAACGCGACGGTGATCACCTGAGCCGGGGTGGGGTAGCCGTCTTCGAGCATCTTCACACGGGTCGTGGCGGGCTTGCCGTTGAGGTCTCTGCCGAACGGCGCCTTGACCATCGATGCGGCGAAAACCTTATCCGAGCTTACGCGGAACCACCGCGTCGGTTCGCCCAAAACCGCCATGGGATCGTTGGAAGCCCCGGTGGATTGGCTGGGGTAGTTGTACTCTTTGATGGGGTGGGCGGCGAAGAACAACGGCTGGCTGGACCCAAAGGCGGGAGGGGGAACAATCGGCCGACCCGGGCGACCGAAGACCCATGCGTCTTGGTAGCCGTCTTGGATCGTCCTGCTGGTTGCCCCCTCGGGGGAATACGTCCAATCGTCGGTCACCGATTCCCGCCACCAGTAACGCCACCAGTCATAGCCGGCGAGGCCTTCGCCTTCGTTGACGTGGGTGTCGAATCGGATCTCGTCCACAAACCCGCCCAATGAACCGAAAGGTTGGGTGTGAAAATCGAACCCGATATCCGCGTCACGAACCGTTTTAAGAAGGTCGATCCCATTAAACGCACCGCCATCTTCAAACGAAACGTTAAATTCGAATTCTGGGCCCTGAAAAAAATTGACAATCAACTTCGCGGTGTGATCACCCGAACCTACTGCGACCGGTTGGGCCTGAACCCGAACCGCGATCGCGACCCACAACGCGGGGATCGCGATCAAGAACATCCTTGTAACCATGCGTAGCCTCCCTAGATGTGATGAGAAGAAGTGACATGTCAAAACGCTTGAAATGGCTCGTCAAACTGTGAAACGAAAGCATGAGAGATGTGATGTTCGCTTTCGGTTCAGCTTTACTTTCTCACAAGCTATGGTAGCTGTCAAATCCCGCTGATCAAGTCTAATCTGAGCCCACACAAAAAGTGTCTCAAAAAAAATACCTGACCTATGCCAACGCGACAGCATCTTGATTCAATCGCATCAAGCCGACGCATTCTCTTTCAACTCATCATGTTTGTTTTTGTTGTGTTTCTCCTAGATGCTCCAAATCCGAGCCGGCGGGACGGGGTGTTGCTACCCGGACCCGCCGACCCAGTGTTCTCTTTCATCCCGGTTTCTCTTTCACCTCACGGTGATTTCTCTAACTCCGGAATCCGAGCCGGCGGGACGGGGTGTTACCACCCAGACCCGCCGACCCAGTGTTCTCTTTCATCCCGGTTTCTCTTTCACCTCACGGTGATTTCTCTAACTCCGGAATCCGAGCCGGCGGGACGGGGTGTTGCTACCCGGACCCGCCGACCTAGTGTTCTCTTTCATCCCGGTTTCTCTTTCACCTCACGGTGATTTCTCTAACTCCGGAATCCGAGCCGGCGGGACGGGGTGTTGCTACCCGGACCCGCCGACCCAGTGTTCTCTTTCATCCCGGCTTCTCTTTCACCTCACGGTGATTTCTCTAACTCCGGAATCCGAGCCGGCGGGACGGGGTGTTACTACCCAGACCCGCCGACCCAGTGTTCTCTTTCATCCCGGCTTCTCTTTCACCTCACGGTGATCTCTAACTCCGGAATCCGAGCCGGCGGGACGGGGTGTTGCTACCCGGACCCGCCGACCCAGTGTTCTCTTTCACCCCGGTTTCTCTTTCACCTCACGGTGATTTCTCTAACTCCGGAATCCGAGCCGGCGGGACGGGGCGTTACTACCCGGACCCGCCGACCCAGTGTTCTCTTTCATCCCGGCTTCTCTTTCACCTCACGGTGATCTCTAACTCCGGAATCCGAGCCGGCGGGACGGGGTGTTACCACCCAGACCCGCCGACCCAGTGTTCTCTTTCACCCCGGTTTCTCTTTCACCTCACGGTGATTTCTCTAACTCCGGAATCCGAGCCGGCGGGACGGGGCGTTACTACCCGGACCCGCCGACCCAGTGTTCTCTTTCATCCCGGTTTCTCTTTCACTCACACCCCCAGACCAACACAACCCCTTTTCATCCTCTCACCGTAAACCGGCTCCACGCCTTATTGAATGCCCCACTGTGATCATTGCTCCCCCTAAGGTCACCAACCAGAAGCCCTCGGGTTCGGGGACAATAGCGCCAGTGGCCGAACCCGCTACTGCTACTGCGTCGAGTTCGAAATTTAATCGCAAATCGCTGTCACCATCGTCCCCAATGCTAAAACGGATAAACCCGACTCGACTCAACCCGGTCTCAGAGATATCAAGCCATGTCCCACCAGCCGAAGAATCAAGAAGCGATAACATCTGGCCATAATTCAAGCCATTGAACTCAGACAGCCGGCCAAGAAATGGTTTGAATGGATCGGATTTCACCGAACCGGGCATCGTATCAAACGGGCTGACGGTATCGGTGAATCCATTCGTAGGAATGTCGAAGAGTATCGGTAGACCACCGTTGAGGGTTACAAAATGCGTTCCATTTTCACTGACTTCGACAACCGCTTGGTCCATCCCGAACGAGGTGACGCCATCATTGGGGAGAATCGTCTCAGCAGCCTGCCCATTGGGGAAGTCGGTTTCCACCAGCCCAGCATTAGTAAATACCCCGATCTCCGGGCCGTTATCTGCAGGGATCGCATAATGAGACAGCCTCAGCGTCACATGTCCGTTTTCGCCGATAGAAACGATCTGATCCGTCAAAAATGGGGGATTAAATGGGCTAACAACACTAGCGAATTCAGTGTTCTCACCGGTGAAAGATTCCGGCGCACCTAGCGCCGATTCGGTTTGATTAAACGGCTGGCCGTCAAACGTAACCGTGGCCGTAGTGCCTGATTCAAAGGCAATCACCCGGTCTGCAAACGCGGCAACGCTCTCGGGCAGTGGTGCCCACCCCCCATACATCAACAGAGCACAGCCCCCCCCCCAACACTTCCAGCCATTCAAGGAAAAGGCGGGGACAAATTGTCCAAAAAGCGGATTTTTGTAGATTTTTCGAGGAAACACTTCTTGTTCGGTATCCTAAAATCGCGAGGATACAAGCAGTTCTCGCGTAGGCTTCCGGACAAGGTGCAAGAGAGATCTTGTAATTAATATTACAAAATATCGACCGCTCTTAAGCCCTTTAACGCGAGGACTCGCTCTAGCAATCGATAGGCAGGTCTTCCGGCTCAGGGCTTTGTCTCGTTTTGCCTTCCCATTCCGCTCATTGCAAGCAGAAAAGTGGCATAAATAAACCTAAACGAGACGCCTGCGAGCATATTCTACTATACTCGCTACCCATCACGGCGGCGCGTCCGCGGCGGCATGGAGATCCGTTTCACTTTATCACAATACAGTCAATCACTACAAAAAAACTGCAATGCGATCTCCTCATACGGAGCTCTTCACCACACTTCCCATTTTCATCTGATTGTGCTAGCAGTCATGGCGAGCAGTCACCAGACACCTATCTGGCGTTATTGTAAGCATTCTGGTAAGACAATGCAACCCTTTTTAGGTGAAAATTTGAATTTTCTTCATTCTTTGTTTGAGGCATCCTGTACAGGTCAGGTAAGGGTGCGTGAAAAGGAGCTAGCCCACCGAAATCCTTAGCTGCGGGCTGCCCACCCACGGCTGGTGCCTCGTCGACAGACAACAAACAGGACGAGCTCTTTCTGAAATTGATAACAGTCTGACGGTATCTGGTTGCCCAATGACTTAAATGGAGATAAGATGTCTATCTTTTAGTTGGAGTCCTTTTGATGGCCAAGCTCAAATCCCATAAAGCCCTGTTGAAGCGGGTCAAGATCACCGGCAAAGGTAAAGTCAAATTCAAGAAGGCTTTTACTGGGCATCTGCGCAGCCACAAGACCGGTAGTAAGCTCATGCAGTTGCGACGCAAGAGCTTGGCTAAATCCGGCGATATTCCTAGGCTAAGTAAAATGCTTCACCGACCCCTCACCGCGGCTTGATGCTCGCGTGGTCGGGGTCGGTGGGTTGGTCTGTAATCGATGGTTTATTTAGATGGTTCTACGGGCCAAGGATCGTGTGTCCTTCATCGCCCGCTAAAGAAACTTAGCATGAGACCGCCTCTGTAAGGCGTAGATCAGCGGAGATATCGAGATGCCACGTGCACGTAAAGGAGCAGCCCGCAGGCAGGCCAAGGCCCGTTGGTTCAAGCTGGCCAAGGGGAACCGAGGCTCGCGTAGCCGCTGCTGGAGAAAGGTCAAACAATCGGTCATCCGCGCCGGGGTCGACGCGACCCAGCACCGGAAGCTGATCAAACGCGACTACCGCCGATTGTGGATTATCCGCATCACCGCTGCGGCCCGGGCCAGAGGCACGTCCTACAGCCGGCTGATCGCGGGGTTAAAGGCCGCTAACATCGCCCTGAACCGTAAAATGCTTAGCGAGATCGCCATCGCTGATCCGCAAGCGTTCGACCAGATCGTCGAGAAGGCCAACCAAGCCCTTCCGGCCAGTGTTAAGGCCGCGGCGTAAACCACGAAAACAAACCAGTCTCCGTGACACGGCCCAGCGAACTCGGCGCCGACTTCACCAGTGATACGTCTTGCCCCTCGGTGCCTTGAACCAACCGGTGATGCATCGTGGGCTGATATTTTCCAATGGATGCCCAGCGACGAGGGAGGCCAACCGAAACCAAATGAAATCACGTTATGATCTTGGTTCGCGGTGTCTATATTGTTTAGATGTCACGAGGCGTACCCACGCGGTGCGTAGAGACGCAATCCGTGTAACATAAACACATCACCTGGCTATGTGAACCGAGTGGCACATGGAGGGTTAATCAGGGCAGACCGGGTCGGTGAAACAAGATCTCCTTCGAGGCTACTGATGGCAGAGACGAACGAAAATAACGAATTCGCGTTAAGTAAAGAAACGTGGCGGTTATTCCGCATCCTCGCTGAATTTGTCGACGGGTTCGAGACCCTCAACGACATCGGTCCCGCTGTTTCCGTCTTCGGGTCCACACGCACCGCCAAAGACCACCCCTACTACGGCCAAGCGGTTCAGTGCGGCCGGATGCTCGTCGAGAACGACTTCGCGGTGATCACCGGCGGCGGGCCCGGGATCATGGAGGCCGCCAACAAAGGGGCGTACCGGGCCAAAGGCAAGTCGGTGGGCCTAAACATCAGCCTGCCGATGGAGCAGAAACCCAACCCGTATCAGAACTACCAGCTCGATTTCCGCTACTTCTTTGTGCGTAAGGTGATGTTCGTCAAGTACGCCTCGGGCTTCATCATCTTCCCCGGCGGGTTCGGGACCATGGACGAATTTTTCGAGAGCCTAACCCTGATCCAGACCCTCAAGGTCCACCCGTTCCCGATCGTCTGCATCAGCCACAAATTCTGGGACGGGTTGATCGACTGGATCAAATACTCGATGCTCGAAACCAACACGAACATCGACGAGCAAGACCTCGACCTGTTCCGCGTCACCGACGACGTGGCTGAAGCGGTCACGATCATCCGCCGCTGCTATGACGACAAATGCTACCTCGGCCCCGAGCCGCCGGATATCGACGCGGCCGCGGCCCAAACCACCGCCGAGGGCACACGGGTCGGCGTCCCCCCCCGCCACCCGCCCCCGCCAGAGGATTAGGTGCGTAGTCCCAAGGTGTGGTGGTGTAGGTTGAGGGTAAATCGATGGGGTTTTGTTTTTGCCTCCATTGGAGGATGGCTTCGTAGGGCGTTAGTTTTTTTTAGAACGTGTGGTGCGCCTCTTGCCATGGGTTTCAAGCGGACTGATCTTCTCCAAGACAAAAAAAGTGGACGAGCCCATCAGCGAGGGGTGACACTTAGAGCGAGCGTGTGTGAGAAGTGTTATGCTTCTGGCGGATTGCCCGCCAGTGCGACAAAGTTGATTAAAAACACCAGCTGACAAGCAGCCAGTGGCATCTGATATCGGGTGTATAGGCTTCTCACACACGGTCTCAGAAATCAAACCCGAACAGCATGCGTGTCTGAAAATCAGCTTCTGAGTCGACGTCGGTGAGTTGAAACGTGGGTGTGACCGTGACCCACCACGCTTGGGTTCGGTACGAGACGCTTGGGCCTAGATACACCACGTGGTCTTCCCATTGAGACCAGTCGTCGTATTCGATCTCGTGGATCAACTCACCGCCGACGACCCAGCTGGGGTTGAGCTGGTAACCGACCCCGACGGTCTGCGCTAACTCGCCCTTGTCTTCTTCATAATCCGAGCCTTCCCACTCTGCTTCGAGGGTGCCGTTCCAGACGAAGACCCACGGCCCGACGTTCTTCTGGATAAGGAGCTTGCCCTCGAGTTCGATCAGCTGATCGCCGACTTTGACTTCCCCATAGACCGCAAATCCCAGGGGATCGGTCACGGGGTTCGTAATCTGATAGATGGTTTCGAACGCGATGTCGCGGAACTCGGCGCGGTCATTGGCCACGCTCTTGCCGTCCTGATAGCGCCAATCGAAATATAAAGCCACCTGCCAACGATCGGTCACCCCGTACTCGAGCTCATGACGGAAGTCGAGCCGGTCGAACTCTGAATCGATGGATTTACTGGTTTTCCAGGTCACCCACTGCTCGTACTCCCAGATGCCAGCGGGCATCGTCGTGGCTTCGTAGCTGAAAGTGAATGCTCTCGCGTCCCCAAAGACTCTGGATGTCGTTCCCGAAAGGATCACGAAAAAGAACAACCACACCGCGATGGCTCGGCGATCGGCTTGTACGCTGATTAAACCCCTTAGGATTGAAGGAGAAAGAGAATAATGATTTAAACTATTCTTTAATAGACGTTTATTGAAATTGTTCAAAGCTAATCCTTTCTTTGGAAAATGAGATTCAATATCAAAAATCGCCTCATCAGGACGAATGATAATGAGATCGATTTTCAATTGCAAATTATGTGATTGTCTTCCGACTTACTCATTTAAGTGGAAGTCTTGTTCTCTCTACTGGATCAAATGGCCACGTGGTCTTTACCCATGGACGCCTCGTGATCATTCATTGCGACACCTCCATGACCAACGCGCTACTCGAAGACATGATACATGGATCCGTGTGGGTGATCGTGTATAGATATAGAATTAGGGTAACCACGATGTCTGGCCTCTCAACCCCCAGCTATGGGCTACCAGCCCGCAGCCTGTGGTTTTTCCTGACCATCCACCCATCCTTGCATTCAGGCCCAAGAACCTAGCCGCCGTCCTGCGCCGCCACCCCACCCGTCATCAACCTCTTGCGTGGACTACCCACGAAACATTGATAACCCCTCACAAGCAGACCATAGAACTTGACGACCCGCTAAGGCACGCTATGCTTACTTGCCCTCTCCGGTGAACGCAAACCGTGCGGTTTTCGTTCGCGCCGTGCTGGAGGCTCAACGGAAGTTCACGGCTCTGGGCCGCGGCACCCAAACCGAAACACGCAATTGGCCGATAAGTCGGCTATCGAAAATGCCGACACAGGACGAGGGTGATATCGCCGATCGTCTTTCTGAGGAGCCCGGATGATGAGTACAGCAACCCAACCCCCCGCCGCCGACCGTGCCCACGCCAGCTACCTGGCCAAGACACGCAACTTCGGGATCTGCGCCCACATCGACGCGGGCAAGACCACTGTCACTGAGCGGGTCCTTTACTATACCGGTAAGACCTACAAGATGGGCGAGGTCCACGACGGCACCGCGACCATGGACTTCCTCGAAGAAGAGCAGCAGCGCGGCATCACCATCCAATCCGCCGCCACCACCTGCCCGTGGAGCCATGATGGCACTGACTATACCCTCAACCTGATCGATACCCCCGGTCACGTCGACTTCACCATCGAGGTCGAGCGCTCCCTGCGCGTCCTCGACGGGGCCGTGGCGGTGTTCGACGGCAAAGAGGGCGTCGAGGCCCAGTCCGAGACCGTCTGGCGACAGGCCGACCGGTACAACGTCCCCCGCATCTGTTTCATCAACAAGATGGACAAGCTCGGGGCGGATTTTAAATACAGCTTCGGGTCGATCCGTGAACGCCTCGGGGCTAACCCCGTCGCTGTGCAGATGCCGATCGGCCAGGGAGAAACCTTCGAGGGCATCATCGATCTGATCGGGATGAAAGCCTATTACTTCTCGGCCGAGGAGCTGGGCGCCAAAGTTGAGGAGCGTGACATCCCCGCCGAGCTGCTCGACGATGCCAAGCAGTGGCACCACGACCTGGTCGAAAAAGCCGCCGAGCTCGACGATCAGCTCACCGAGAAATTCCTGCTCGATGAGGACCTCACCCCCCAGGAGATCCGCGGCGCCCTGCGCAAGGGCACGATCGAGCACAAGGTCTGCCCCGTCCTCTGTGGCTCGGCGCTAAAGTACATCGGCGTCCAACGCCTCATCGACGCGGTGATCGACTACCTGCCCAATCCCACGGAGGTACCCGAGATCCAGGGCACCGACATCCGCGATAAAACCAAGAAACTTAGCCGCCCTAGTAACGCAGACGCCCCGTTCTCAGCCCTGGTCTTCAAGGTCGTCTCCGACCAGCACGGGGACCTGACCTACGCCCGGATTTACTCCGGCACCCTGGCCAAGGGCTCGCGGGTCCTCAATGCCAACAACGGCCGCCGCGAGATCATCAGCCGGATCTTCGAGATGCACGCCAAGGAGCGCATCGCCCGCGAGCAAGCCGTCGCCGGGCAGATCGTCGCGCTGGTGGGCCTCAAAAACTCCATCACCGGCGAGACGCTGTGCGACCCCAATGATTCGATCATCCTCGAGCGCATGGAGTTCCCCGATCCCGTCATCTCCATGAGCATCGAGCCGGCTACACAGGCCGATAAAGAGAAGCTCGCCAACGCCCTGGTCACCATCCGCCGCGAGGATCCGTCGTTCCGCAGCCACTACGACGAGGAGACCGGCCAGACCATTATCGCCGGCATGGGCGAGCTGCACCTGGAGATCATCAAGAACAAGCTCATGCGCGACATGAAGGTCGGCGTCAACGTCGGCAAACCGCGCGTCGCTTACAAAGAGACCATCGCCGCCACCGCCGAAGCCCGTGGGATCCACAAGAAACAGACCGGCGGCCGCGGCCAGTTCGGTGACGCCTCGATCACCGTCGAGCCGTTCACCAAGGCCCAAGCCCTCGAAGCCGAGCTGGACTTCACCGATAGCTTCACGTTCGAGTCGAAGATCATCGGCGGGGCCATCCCCAAAGAATACATCCCCTCCGTCGAGCACGGCTGCCGCGAGGCCGCCAAGAGCGGCGTTCTGGCCAACTACCCCCTGATCAACGCCAAGGTCACCCTCATCGACGGGTCGTATCACGAGGTCGACTCGTCGCAGGTTGCGTTCGAGATGGCCGGGATCCTCGCGTTCCGCGAAGCGGCGCGCAAAGCCAAGCTCACCCTCCTCGAACCGATCATGAAGGTCACCGTCACCACCCCGGAAGACTTCTTGGGTAACATCACCGGCGACCTCAACCGCCGCCGGGCGATCATCGCCGAGACCGAGCAGCGCGGCAACACCCGCGTGGTCACCGCCGAGGCCCCGCTAAGCGAGATGTTCGGTTACGCCACCACCCTGCGCGGCATGAGCCAGGGCCGCGCATCGTACGCGATGGAGCCGCTCGATTATCGGCCCGTCCCGCCCAACATCGCCAAGACCATCCTTGAGGGCGAGCAATAGGTCGCTCTCTTTGGGGGCGTCCTGCGCAGGTTGGGTGCTTGTGCTTAGGCGAGCCTTCCCTCATCGTTACGTGCCACCCATACCTTGCCGGTGCGATCCTACCGATCTCCTGGCAGCGGCGGCATCGATATACGCATCGCGTATGAAAACACCGCGTCGGCGATGTGCTGGACACCGACAATTGTCTTGCCGCGTACACAAGCCATGCCGTATTTTCATCCGGGATCGGTATATTCATGACGGGCTTGTGGTTCACTCGTCTTCTAATCGGAGCGATATAACAAAGAGATAGTGCCTGGACACCGATCCATTGGGGCGGTCGTTACGCTCAAGCCGTTAGAAGCTACAGAGTGTTTCTAGTACCCCCACCTTGGACCAGTGTTGGGATACCGTAGCGAATAAAATCGCTGCAGCGATCCCGTCACAGCGGTGCCGCCGGTTTGCACGCACGGCTGGTTATGGAAATATTTCCACTATGCCTCCAAGCCTTTCTCAGGGAGTCACGACGCCGTATCCATGCTGGTAAAACCCAGGGCATCACGACGGGTTCTCGGGCTCGCTTTGTCACGATCACGCGGCGGGGTGTGGCTGCCGGCGCTGGTCGGCCTGGTGACCGCTTTGGTCACGGTGCTGATCTGGCGGGCGTTGATCAATCAAGAAGAAACAGCCATCTCACGCACGGTCCAGCAAGCCGCGGACGAGGTCAGGAACCTGATCGTCTCCCACCTGGAATCACGCAACCTGGCCCTGAAGCGGGTGGCGCAGCGCTGGGAAACCGACCGGGGCACCCCCAGGAAACGCTGGGAAGCCGACGTCCTCCAATACGTGACCGATTACCCCGACTACCAGGCCATCGAATGGGTCGACCCTCAGTACCACGTGCGTTGGATCGTCCCGCTGGCGGGTAACGAAGCGGCCCGAGACCTCAACCTGGCGTTTGAACCCCGCCGCCGCCAAGCGCTCGAAGCCGCCCGGGCCAAGCGGGCCGTGACGGTCACGCACGCCATCGACCTGGTCCAAGGCGGCAAGGGCTTCCTGGTCTACGTCCCGATATTTATCGACGACGGATTCGGGGGCTTTATCCTCGGGGTGTACCGGATCAAGCCGCTGCTCGACGTCGTGCTGCCCAAGACCGAAGTCGCCATGGGGTACGAGATCGAGATCACCGATCGGGGTCAGACCATCTATCAACGAGGCCAACCCCGCGACCCCCAAAACACCCGGTGGGCTGAATCCTCCGTCGCCCCGCTCCAAGGTCCGCAATGGGAGATTCACGTCTGGCCCCAACGCGAGACCCTAGCCGCCATGCGGTCGCCGATGCTGACCGTGTTCCTCGCGGTGGGTCTTGTCGGGTCGGCGTTGCTGGCCGTGACCACCCACCTCGCTCAAACGTCCCTTAAGCAGGCTTCTGACCTGCGGTTCGTCAATGCCCAGCTCAAAGACGAGGTCCGAGAACGGGCCGAGACCCAGAAGACTCTCGATCAGCGCAACATGCACCTGCACCTACTCCAGGTGATCTCCGAGGCGGCGAATGAAGCCCAAGACGTCGAGGAGGCGATGCAGACCGCGGTCGACGAGGTCTGCGCCCACACCGGCTGGCCGATCGGGCACGTCTACCTACGCGGCGAGGACGGGTCCGGAGACCTCATCTCTACGACGATCTGGCACCTTGACGATGCCGACCGGTTCGAGGCATTGCGGCGGGTCACCGAGGCGACGCCTTTCGACTCGGGGATCGGCCTGCCCGGTCGGGTGCTGGCGACCGGCCGACCCGCCTGGATCATGGACGTAAACCGCGACCCCAACTTCCCCCGTGCCAAGCTGGCGGATGATCTCGGGGTGAAAGCGGGGTTCGCGTTCCCGATCCTGATCGGCCGGGAGGTCACCGCTGTCTTAGAGTTCTTCGCTCAAGACACCGTTGAGCCCAACACCTCGCTATTGGAAACGGTCGTCCACCTGGGCATGACGCTGGGCCGGGTGGTGGAACGCAAACGTGCCGAGGCGGCGGTGCGCGAAAGCGAGCAGCGGTTTGAGCTGGTGGTCCAGGGTTCCCACGACGGGTTTTGGGACTGGCACGACGTGGAGGGCGACGAAGAGTGGTGGTCGCCACGCTTCTACGAGCTGCTGGGCTATCAAGAGGGCGAGATCCCCCCGCTGCTGAGCACGTTCCGAGACCTCGTGCACCGCGACGACGTGGAACGCACGTTCGAAGCGGTCCGCGCCCACTTCGAGGACTATACCCCGTTCGACACGGAATACCGCCTGCGGACCAAGAGCGGGTCCTACCGTTGGTTCCGGGTCCGCGGCGTGGCGGTCCGTGACGAAACCGGCAAGCCGATCCGCATGGCCGGGTCGATCCAGGACATCCACGACCGACGGATGACTGAAGAAGCACTCCAGGCCAGCGAGGAACGATTCGAGCTGGCGGTCCAAGGCACCAGTGAAGGGCTTTGGGACTGGGACGTGGTCACCAACACGGTGTGGTACGCCCCGCGGTTCAAAGAACTGCTCGGGTACGATGGCGATGAATTCCCGCACGTGTTCGAGAGCTTCGAAGCGGCGTTGCACCCGAAAGACAAGAAGCCAACCCTCGAAGCGGTCCGCCGACACCTCGAAGACAACGAGCCGTTCGATGTCCAATACCGCCTGCGGACCAAGGGCGGGGAATACCGTTGGTTCCGGGCCCGCGGCGTGGCGATCCGTGACGAATCCGGCAAGCCGATCCGCATGGCCGGGTCGATCCAGGACATCACCGATGACCGGAAGTATCAGCAGCTGATCAATCAACAGGCGACGGCGATCAGCTCCACGATGGAGGGGATCGCCTTGCTCGACAGCGAAGGCCGTTACACATTCATGAATAAAGCGCACGCGGAGATGTACGGCTTCGACGACCCCGAAGAGTTGCTGTGCCGATCCTGGCAGACACTCTACGAACCCGAGGAGGCCGCCAAGCTTGAGCAAGAGGCGTTCCCGGCCCTGGCCCGAGACGGGCGGTGGCACGGGGAAGTGACCGGGAAGAAGAAAGACGGCACACTGTTCGAGGCGGAGGTCTCATTGACCGCGTTGGACTGCGGCGGGCTCGTGTGTGTGTGCCGGGACATCACCAAACGCAAGCACGCCGAAGACGCGATCCGGGCCAAGAACCGCGACCTCGAGACCCTGCTGTACGTCACGTCCCACGACCTGCGCGAGCCGCTGCGGGCGATCCAGAACTTCTCACGCATGGTCAACGAAAAGTACGCCGAGGTGCTCGACGACAAGGGCCGCGACTTCCTGCGGCGGGTGGTCCGCGGCGCGGATCGGATGGACCAGCTGTTCGAAGACATCTTGACCCTGTCCCGTGCCCAGCGGTCGGACGTAACCCGCGAGCGGATCGATACCGACGGTCTGGTCCGTGATGTGCTCGATCGGCTCTCGAACCGGATCAATGAATCCCTGGCGCGTGTTTCTGTGGCGCCGAATCTTCCGGCGTTGCACGGGGACCGGCGGTGGATCGTCCAGGCGGTGTACAACCTGGTGGCCAACGCGTTGAAGTTTACCGTCGACGACCAGCCCCCGGAGATCGAGATCGCCGGATACCGCGGGAACGGCGAGGACGAGAACAGACGCGAGGTGGGCCTGTGCGTGCGCGACCGCGGGCCGGGGGTTGAGGAGGGCCAGCGAGAGCGTATATTTAAACTCTTTCAGCGTGCGGTCGGCCGACAGATCGAGGGGACCGGGGCGGGGTTGGCGATTGTTCAGCAGATCGCGGTGCGCCATGGAGGGCGGGTGTGGGTCGAGGCCCGCGAGGGTGGAGGATCGGAGTTTATCGTGACCTTCGGGTTGGGTGATTCGAGCCTTAGCCAACTTAGAGAGGCAATATGAGCCAAGACCAATCGATCGACATCCTCGTCGTGGATGACAACGAGGATGATCTCCTGATGATCCAGGAGGCATTCGAAGAAGCCAAGCTGATCAACGTCGTCCACGTTGCCCACGACGGGCAGGAGGCGATCGCGTTCTTGCGTAAACAGGGCCCTCACGCCAACGCCCCGACCCCGGGGCTGGTGCTCCTCGACATCAACATGCCCAAGATGGACGGGTTCGAGGTCCTCGACGAACTCAAGCACAACGGCGAGTTGCGCTCGATGCCGGTGGTGATGCTCACGACCAGCACCCGTGAAGAGGATGTGGTCCGTTCCTACTGCGGCGGGGCCTGTTCATATATCTCCAAACCGGTGGATTTCCAGAAGCTCCGTGAAGTGACCAAGCAATTCGCGTTGTACTGGGCGCTCGTGGCGAGGATCCCGCCTAGGAACGGTTAACTTCTTAGTCGTTCGGCACAGGCTAGGAGAGATTGTTGTCAACGAGGCTCTAGCTTCGGGCTGGTAGCCCGAAGCTGAGGATTTCGGTGTCCAGCCCCATACGTAGCCTTACTTCTACAGGACTGCCACCTCTTGAACGACGGTGACGTCAGCCGCAGGGGTGCTGCCGCCGGCGGCCGGGTAGCCTCGGCCCCCGTGGGGCGGGGGGTCGATCTGTGAAGCTATACCTCACGCGGCTAAGATTGTCCGATTGTTGAAGTGTTGGAAGTTGCGGGTGATGAGGGTTTGGACGTTGGGTTTGTCGTCGGTGGCCAGCTTGGCGATGCCGTCGTGGATGGCTTGCTGAAATCGATCGAACGTTTCGTAGTACCGGCCGTTGAGGCAGCGTTTCTTGAGCAGGCCCCAGATCCGTTCGATCAGGTTCAGGTGCGGCGAGTAGGACGGCAGGAACATCAACTCGATGCCCAACCCCACGGCCCGATCTTGGACCAACCGGCAGCGTTGATACCGCGCGTTGTCCAGCACCAGGGTGATCGCTTGGCCGGGGTAACGCCCCGCGAGCGTCTCGAGTAATTCGCAGACCGTTTGGGCCGTGATGTACGTCGTGTTCGTGACGGTCACCAACTCTCGGGTCACGAAATCCAACGCCCCCAACACGTTCAGCCGGCGGCGGCCGGTGGGCGTGCGGATGAACAGCCTCACCACGCACCACACGTAGCACAGAAACGCGCCATGGACGAAGTGGCAGGCGTCTACAAAAAAACCCTGCGATCACCCCGTTCGGCTTCGTCCAAAGCCGGATCGAGGGTCTGTTCAAGGAATTCACGCTGCTGTTGATGCTTGGCCTGATCAAGCTTGCCCGGCACACCCCCGAGCTTGCGACGACGCAGACCCAGCCGTTTCAAAAAAGCTCGCACTTGCGTCGGGCCGCGACGCAGACCGGTGAGTTGCGTGATCTGATGGCTCGCCTCGTGGATCGTCGACGGCGGGTGTTGTTCCAAAGACGCCTTGACCTTCGGGCCGTGCGCGTTCAATTGACTGGGCTGACCCCGGTAGCCGTTTTGCCTCAACGCCTCGATCCCACCGTCGAGGTACGTATTCAAATAACGCTGCACCGTCCGGCTGCTGACCCCTGCCAAGGCCGCGATCTGCCGATGTGCCAACCCATGGCTCTTGAGCCAAACCACCTGCAACTTCCGCCGCACCCGCGGATCTGGATCGCTAAAACGCCCCCGATCCAACGCCGCCACCGCATCGTCCGTCAATGTGATCTGAAGCATCCATGCCTCCTGTGTCCAGTGACTTCGTAGTAAAATCAAACCGCTAACGTCAGCCTATTCTACCGATCAGACAAACTCACCCGAGGAAGGTATACTTTGATCAGAAGATAAAGCCACAGGGCGTAACCGTCGATAAACCTTCAGAGATTGTGATGCCCGGCCCAATATCACAAGAGTCGGGCGAAAAGGTCTAGAGCGGTCCTATCTCATCCGTCGCGTCTCGAGCCAGCCGCGCGTGTGAGTAAGCGGGTTGCGGGCAAAGGGACACGTTACGACCGGAAAAGGAACAACTAAGGTCACACGGCGCGGTGGAAAGCAACAGGTCCTCATACGTCGTCGGCGCTTGATGGCCTGAGTCATCACCTAACCCTAACCTGGGGAGATAGCCATGCACATCCTGCTCGTTGAAGACAGCGATGATGACGCCATGTTGTTGAAAGAACAACTGGCTCGCTGCGATGACGACGGGGACCAGATCCAGATCACGCACATCGACCGCTTGTCCGCGACGCCGTGCGGCGCCGAGGGTGCGAAAATCGACGTAGTCCTGCTGGACCTGGGGCTCCAGGATACGCAGGGGATCATGACCCTCGAGCGGTTTCAGGCCTCGTCGCCCGACCTACCGGTAGTGGTCCTCACGGGGCTTGACGACGGCGCCATCGCCCTGCGCGCGGTCCAGCTGGGTGCGCAGGACTACCTGGTCAAAAGTCGCACCGAATCCGAGGTCCTGATCCGGGCGCTGCGGTACGCGATCGAAAGATTCAAACTCCAGGATGAACTCAAGCAAACGCGCCTGCGCGAGCGCGAAGAGCGGCAGCGGCGCGAGGAAATGCGCCGGTACTTCCTGGCCGTCCATATCGGTCACGACAGCGACCCGGCTGCCCATCTTGACCTGCCGGACCTCGAGGACCTCGCCAAAGAGTATCACGACCTGATCATGACCCACCTCCAGGACAAGGGTGACGACGATCATTGCCTCCAACGCATCCGGTTGATTGTCTCGGGCTTGGTGTCGAGGCGGGCCCGGGGCGGGGACCTGATCCAGCTGCACGTCCGCACCGTGGAAGAGATCCTCGCTGGGGCCTCGTCGGTGACCCGCGGCGTGATGACTAATCACACACGCATCGTTTTGGTCGAGGTGCTTAGCCACCTGACGGATCACTACCTGGAGGCGGCCTCCGGGATCGCCGCATAGGGGCGCCCACGCGATCGCCCCGGGCTCTGCCCACCTCGCTGGTCCCAGACGAGCTGATCGGTACACGATCGGTATACTGAACCATTATGAGCATCATGGACGTGATTTTCGATTGGCAGCAGCTGGTCGATCGCGGCACGGATGTGGCTGTGTACTTCGTGATGGGGGCGGTCGGGACCCTGCTATTCCTGATCCGCTTAGCGATCGCGTCGTTTGGCGGCGGGGACGCGGACTTTGATACCGACATGGACGCGGGGGTCGATTCCGACGCGTCGTTCTCGTTCTTCTCGCTGCTGTCGATCCTGGCGTTCTTCATGGGCGCAGGGTGGATGGGCCTGGCGTGCCGGCTGGATTTCGAGATGGAGTCGCTAGCGTCGGCGTTGTCGGCCACGGGGTTCGGGGTGACGATGATGACGCTGGCGTCGGGCCTGGCGTACGGGACGCGGCGGCTCAACAAGAGTATCGAGTACGACATGAACACCGCTATCGGCCGCACCGGGCGGGTGTACCTGACGATCCCCGAGAAAGGCCACGGCCACGGGCAGGTGGAGGTGTCGATCTCCGGGCGGCGGATGGTCAAACGCGCCGTTAGCAGCGGGCCGAAGATCGAGGCGTTCGCGGACGTGACGGTGGTCGAGGTCCAGGACGACGAGACCTTGATTGTCGAGCCCAAGCCGTGATCAGCACGTCGACAGTATGAAGATTTTCAGGGCCGATCGCGTCACGGGTGCAATATCCCACCACACGGTGCGTACAAACAGGGGCAATGTTCTATGACTCAAGACAAGAAGACGCTGTTCTTCCCGCTGATCCTGATCACCGTGGGCGTGGGCTGGCTGCTGACGACCCTGGGCGTGGCCCCGGGGATCGACTGGGTGTGGACCCTCTCGGTGGGCGCGGCGGGGTTGTTGGCGTTTGTCATAGGCGGGGTGGACAAGGTCACGGTCGTCGTTGGGCCGTTCTTCCTTATCGCCAGCCTGCTATCGGTCCTTCGACAAACGGGAAGGATCAGCTTCGACGTCGAGGTCCCGGTCCTGGTAATCCTCATCGGAGTCCTGCTGCTCGTAGCCCGAAGCCCCGCCGTGCCGGTGCCGAAGTGGATGGTGCAGCAGACGGGCAGCTAAGCCGCGCCCGCGCTCGAGATGGCCACATCAACACGTAACAATTTAGCCCCGCGTGATTCACGCGGGGCCAAGCGCGCGATAAGCTAGAATCTTCATCCGGTGCCGGGGCTGAACACCCGAGATAACAACTCAACGCTTAACAAACCCACAAGGGGACTTTCATGACATCCATAGCGACGGGCTTCAACCCTATCCTCGCCGCCAGCTTCGCGCCGATCGCCCTGATCGTCGTGCCGGTGCTGCTCGTGCTGTTCTTCTTAACGATGCTGGTGCGCCAGTACCGGCGATGCCCGTCGAACCGGGTGCTGGTGGTGTACGGGAAGGTCGCCGGCCAACGCGCCGCCAAGTGCCTCCACGGCGGCGGCACGTTCGTGATCCCCCTGCTCCAGGACTACGCGTACCTGTCCCTAATCGTCATCCCGCTCGTGTTCGCATCGATCATCCGCGGCCTGGCGGCCGGAGAGAATACCGAGCAACTCAAGCGGCTGGGACTTGCGACGGTGGCGTTCTTCGTCGTCACGACCGCGATCGCGGCGGCGATCGGGCTGACCGTCGCCGAGCTGATCGAGCCGGGGCGGGCCATCGGTGATGTCATTCGCACAGCCGCCCGCGAGGCGAGTCCGATTGATCAGGCGCCGGTCGCAGCGCCCGAGTGGCAGGAACTCCCGCAGCGCGTGATCGGCCTGCTGCCCGGCAATCCGCTCAGTTCGATGGTGCAGGGGGAAATGCTGCAGGTCGTGATCTTTGCCGCAGTGGTCGGTATCGCGCTCATCGCGATGCAGGCGGAAACGGCGAAGCCGCTGCTGGACCTGCTGGGTTCGGTGCAGGAAGTCTGCATGACCGTCGTCCGCTGGGCGATGCGGCTCGCGCCAATCGCCGTGTTCGGCCTGATGGCCCGCATGACCAGCCAGCTCGGTATCGGCGCGTTGCTCGGCATGGGGCTGTACGTCGTCACCGTGCTGGCCGGACTGCTGGCGCTGTTCGTCATTTATCTCGTGATCGTCGCCACGCTCGGCCGTGAATCCCCGCTGCGGTTCCTGCGTTCGGTGCGTGAGCTGTTGCTGCTCGCGTTTTCGACGTCGAGTTCTGCCGCCGTGATGCCGCTGTCCATACGTACCGCCGAAGAGAAACTCGGGGTGCGGCCGTCCGTGTCGCAGTTCGTCATTCCGCTCGGCGCGACGATCAACATGAACGGGACCGCGCTGTACCAGGGGGCCGCGACGGCATTTCTCGCGCAGGTCTACGGCATCGATATCGGCATTGGCGGGATGCTGCTCGTCGTGACGATGGCGGTCGGCGCGTCGATCGGTTCGCCGGCGACGCCGGGCGTCGGTATCGTGATTCTGTCGATGGTGCTCAGTACGATCGGGATCCCGCCGGCGGGCGTCGCGCTGATCATGGGAGTCGACCGGATCCTCGACATGAGCCGCACCGCGATCAACGTCAGCGGTGACATCGTCGCCTGCAAATTGATGGATCGCTGGATCGGCAGCAGCATGACCGCCGAACAGGAACGCGCCGAACAGGCGGCACGCGAGGCCGAACGGCGCGAGACCGGCGCCGATGTACTGCACGCGGCCGACTGACCGGGAAATCGGGGTCAGATCCTGTGTTCGTGATTTGGTGCCCAGGAGAGGATTGGGACCACAATTCCTTTACTCGCAAAGCATGCTCATAAATTATTGAAAAATATAAAATAAAAAATCCTTGGTGGTTCAAGGACTGGCGCCAGTGTACCACCCGGGTGGTATTGCTTCGAATCTTGAATTTAAGCCAGCGAGTACCACGTTCCCCGCCCAGCGCCATGCCGCTTGAGGTGCCCGTTCGTGCGCAGGTTCTTTATATGATCCTTGATGGTATTCCGGCTGCTGCCCGTCGCTTTTACGGCATCGTTAACGGTCACTCGACCATGCTCGCGCGCTATCTCCAGTATTTGCACGGATAGTTCCGGCAGATCGCCGAGGATAAGCCGTTCGCGTTTGATTTTGTGCTCCAGTTTTTTCTTTTGTTTGCTAAGCGCTTCCAGAAAAAATGTGACCCAGGGTTGCCAGTCCGGCTCGTCGGTCCGGATTGTGGCTTGCGTTTGACGAAGTGCGAGATAGTAGTTTTGTTTATTCGCTTCGATCACGCTTTCCAGTGAACTGTACGGCACGTAGGCGTAGCCGGATTTGAGTAACAGTAGTGTGGTCAGTACACGTGACAGTCTGCCGTTGCCGTCCTGAAAGGGATGTATCTCCAGGAAAACAACCGTGAAGATGGCGATGACGAGCAGGGGGTGAAGCGTTCTGTCGCGCAATGCAGTAACGGTCCAGTCGATTAGTTCATCCATGAGGCGAGGGGTGTCGAACGGGCTGGCTGTCTGAAAAACAACCCCGACACTGTCGCCCTCAGGTGTGAAAGCTTCGACGCTGTTGGGCAGCGTTTTGTATTCGCCCCGGTGTCGCTCGTCCTTAACCGAGTACTGCAGCAACTGCGTGTGCAGTTGCTTTATATAGTTGACGGTTAGCGGGATATCAGCGGCGTGCTCGAATACCGTTTCCATGACGGACGCATAGCCCGCCACTTCCTGTTCATCGCGGTTGGCAAACGACTGGGTGTCGAGGTTGGCCAGCAGTCGCTCGACTTCCCGGTCCGTGAGTTTCGCGCCTTCGATTCGGGTGGACGAGCCGATGCTTTCAATAGTCGCTACACGACGCAGATTGGACAGGCGCTCGGGTGCTATACGCCCAATGGCCTGCCAGGCGCCCTTGAACTCGTCGAGTTCTGAGATCAGCGTCAGAATTGCGTTCGTAACCTTCAGGGTTTCGGTCTTCATCAGCTCACCCGATAATCCATCCATTAACCTCCATTTACACTATGGCGTATTTTCACCCGTATGTCCATCCATTTGCATCCGATTAGGCGGTTCTTAGCCTGTCGGCATAGGGAAAGAGGGTCCGCTAAGAAAAGAAAGCGCTGAATCGTTACCTAGTAAGCCTGGCTGGGAAAGAACGTTGGGAGTTTGCAATCGTGGACTGCTGCAGCAATCACCGGGATAGGGTTCAGCCCTACTGACTGTATTGGAATACAAAGATGACCCGCCGAAGGCCGCGTTGAACGACATTTCACCGTTGGGAACCCTTCAATATGATAAATTTCACACATCAGACGTGGCTCTGGTTCAGGGGTAACGTCAGCAGAGCTATGCCCGTGTGTATTCATCGACCATTGGTCGAGCGAGGTTCAATCTTTGGCAACGCTGTCATCATTCTTGTGTGACGGCTATGTAATACTATTTCATCAAAAGTGTCGCCTACAATAACAAGCAAATAAGGTATTAGCCCGGTGAGATTGCTCAGATGTGTTATCTGTATTGCCAGTGTAATGCTGGTCGTCCCGAGCCTCGCTCAGCAAGCTCCGGTCGAACGAAGTGATTCAACCGAGGATCTCCAGCAACAGATAGACCAGCTTTCGCAGCAACTCGAGACACTCCAGCAACAAATCGATTTGGAGCGGCAAACCGTGATGGGCGAGTCGGCATCGGCTGTTTCCGCAGCAGATTCGGATGCAGACGCCGACGAGTCACAGTCGGACGAATTACCAGACGTCGATGTTGCGGGCAGGTCAGCCAGTCTGGGCCAGCCCATCGCAGCCGAGGGGCGCGAAGACCCTTATGTCGATGACCAGTTCAAGAAATCGGTTCCTCTGTTCGGATCAGACTGGCGTTTTTCGTTTGGCGGCTATGCCAAGGTGGATGTGATTCACGATTTTTCCGGCACCGGCGACAAGGATCAGTTTGTGCTGGCGACTATCCCGGTCGACGGAGCTCCTCCGCCTGGCAGCTACTCCAATTTGCATATTCGCGAGACCCGATTCAATTTCGAGTCCCGCAATACCGGATCGGGGCGGTCTAACGACCGGTTTTTATTGAAATGGATTTTTTTGGCAGCGGCGGATCGTCCGAGCCGCGACTGCGGCATGCCTATTTTCAATACGGCAACCTGCTGGCCGGCCGCACCTGGACGCTGCTGACCGAGCTCCGCCAGCTGCCGCTAATACTGGACTTCGCAGCCGGTGATTCGCTGCTCGGCGGTCGCACGGAGCAGATTCGCTGGAGTCAGGCGAACGAAGCGCGTGACTTCGGCTGGGCCGTTGCACTCGAAAACTTCGATGATGAAGGGGTATTTAATCCTTTAAACATTGATGGCGAGTCGCGATCAAATTTTCCCCGATTAGCGGGCGGGTTCACAAAAATCTGGGATCGCGTCCTCTGGAGCACTGGTGCGGCATTTACTCAATTGCGCTTCGATGGTGGTGAAGGCGTGAGTGATGCCACCGAACTTGCCTACACGTTGACCACTGCTGGTCGGGTGTACGTCGATAATGACAAGGAAAACTGGCTGGGTTGGGGCGTGGGTTATCAGTCAGGGTCGATTACCGACGTCATCGTCTATGCGAACGGTGGCGTGCCCAATGCGGCTATTGATGCAAACGGCGATCTCGAGGTCGCAAAGGCCTGGAGTACCCAGATCGGTCTGCATTGGGTCTGGAGCCCGAGCTATTCTTCCAACTTTAATCTTGCCTATGCAGATTTGACCAAAACGCCCGACTTGTTTGATCCAGATTTCATCAGTAAAGGCTGGGCATTTCACGGCAACCTGATTTACAAATACGATGAACGCATCTCTGCTGGTGTTGAGTATATGTATGGTGAGCGGGAAAACGTTAGCGGTAGGGACGGCGATGCCCATCGGCTGCAGTTCAGCCTGTTCTATTACTTTTAGATGAGCATCAATAAAGCATACTGAATCGCCCCCACTTTACTAGACACCTCTCAGCCACACAAAATGGCCTGAGGAGAGGTGCAGATGAGCAACAAGCGATACCCGGATGAGTTCAAGATTGAGGCGGTCAGGCAGATCGTCGAGGAAGGCCACAGCGTTGCGTCGGTAGCAACGCGATTGGGAGTGACGACACACAGTCTGTATGCCTGGAAGAAGAAGTTCGGGCCGGACTCGGCCGAGCACAAGGTCAAGTCGGATCAGGACGCTGAGATCCGGCGATTAAAGAAGGAGCTGAAGCGGGTCACGGATGAACGCGACATCCTAAAAAAAGCCGCGGCATACTTCGCGAACCAGCCCAAGTGAAGTATGCCTTTGTAAAGGCGCACAGTAGCGACTGGCCAGTACGTTGGTTGTGCCGGTATTTGGATGTGCACCCGAGCGGCTATTACGCCTGGCAGTGGCAACCGAAGTCAGCACGAGCGAAGGCGAACGAGCGCATCACCGGGCTGATCAAGCAGTTCTGGCTGGAGAGCGGTGGTGTTTACGGTTACCGCAAGATCCACGCGGATCTACGAGAGGTCGGCGAACACGTCGGTCAGAACCGCGTCTACCGTCTGATGCGGGCTGCCGGACTCAAAGCCCAGGTTGGGTACCGCAAGCCTCGCCAACGCAGCGGGAGACCGCACATCGTGGCGCCCAACCGGCTGCAGCAGCAGTTTACGACTACGCAGCCGAACGAGACCTGGGTAACCGACATCACGCACATCAAGACGCACGAGGGCTGGTTGTATCTCGGCGTTGTTGTCGATCTGTTCTCACGCAGGGTCGTCGGCTGGTCGATGCAGTCACGGATCACCAAGGAACTGGTGCTGGATGCGCTGCTGATGGCGGTGTGGCGACGCAAGCCGAAGTCGACGGTCACGGTGCACTCCGACCAGGGCAGCCAGTACACCAGTCACGACTGGCAGGCGTTCCTGCAGCAACACGGCCTCGAAGGCAGCATGAGCCGCCGAGGCAACTGCCACGACAATGCAGTGGCTGAGAGCTTCTTCCAGCTCTTAAAGCGTGAACGGATCAAGCGGCACATCTACCCGGATCGTGAAACGGCCCGAGCAGATGTCTTCAATTACATCGAGATGTTTTACAATAGCAAACGCCGGCACAGTTTCAATGATCAGCTGTCGCCGGTAGAGTATGAGAAACGATTTTCAGAACGGCTGGTGAGTGTCTAGGAAATCGGGGGCGATTCACTGCGTAGATTCCAGGTAATCGTATGAGATTGAAGCGCTCAGCTCTGGCTGGAGGGGGAAAGGTCAAATCCCGGTCGCAGATTCAAATTCCTTACTCTCCGCCAGTGCGATAAAAGCGGCGTCTGATCTCATGCATTTTTTCGGTCAGTTCGCGGAAACGGGACGGCCCGGGTCTTCGACCTCGTCCTTCGTGTCGATGTCGTCCGCTGCTCGCGCAGCGATCGGGTTCCCGGCGAGCAGGATCTTTTCGGGTTCGAGGCGTGCGGGCTGATTCAGGACGAACAGCGATTCCCTGTCCTTGCCATAGATATCCGGGCCGAAAACCAGGTCCCCGGCATCGTCCAGGTCGATCGTCGCGTAGAGCACGACGATCGGCACCGGGTCGGTCATGCCGATGTAACGGGTGCGCGTGCCGGCCAGCGCGTCGTCGAGGCGGCCCTGTTCGATCGCCGCCTGCCGGTCGATCAGGAAACGGGCGAACTCTGCCGGTTGTTCCAGTCGAATGCAGCCCGAGCTGAACGCGCGCGTGCCGCGATTGAATAAATGTTTCGCGGGCGTGTCGTGCAGGTAAATGAGATACGGGTTCGGCATCAGGAACTTGATGCGCCCGAGTGCATTGCGGGTGCCGGCCTGCGCTCGTATGCGGTAGTTGAAGTTGTCCGGCGTGACCGATTGCCAGTCGATATTGTTGCTGTCGACGGCGACGCCCGCCCCGGTCGACGACGAACATCCCCTGGCTCGCCAGGTACGCGGGATTGGCTCGGATTTCCGGCAGTAGGTCCTCCCGGAATATGGTCGGCGGCACGGTCCAGGTCGGGTTTGCGACGATCGCATTCACCGCGCTCTTGAAAGTCGGGGTGGGCCGCCTGCTGCGGCCGACCTGGATGCGCATCGTCCAGTGGCGATAACCGTCGCCGATCCACTGCATGCGGTAGTGCGCAACGTTGACCAGCAGATAATTGTCGGCGTCGCCCAGCGCCGCCCAGCGCTGCAGGTCCAGGTTGACGCGAATCTGGTCGATTCGTTGCGCAACGGACCGGTTCAGGGCGGCGAGGGTGCTGATTCCGAGCATCCCGTCATCGTCGAGCAGGTGACGCGCCTGGAAATCCGCGACGGCATTCGCGACTGACTCGTCGTAAGTATCGGTTGCGGCAGCCGTCAGGCCGAGGCGTTGCCGTAATATGCGCGTGCGCCCGTCGATCATCCCCGTTTGCAGCGTGCGGCCCGCAGGCACCTTCGGCCACGCGACGCCGGTCGCCGCCAGGTGTTCGTGTTTCGTGAGCGCCAATTGCAGTTTGCGGTACAGCAGCGTGTCGGGAGCCAGCCCGTCGAGGTACGCGATCAGCGAATCGGCCTGCGCCGCCTCGCGCAACAATTCGGCAGTCCTGGCCGGGTCGATCTCGCCGGGCTCCGAATGTTTGCCGGTGGGGTCGACCTTCCCGAAGGCCAGGTGCCGGGCGAGGCGCGCGATGCTCTGCGAGGCGAGCAACTCAAGCTCCAGCGCCCGCTGATCGTCGCCCGATGCGGTCAGGGCCGCCAGCGCCGTGGCCAGAGGCCCGAGTCGATAATCGTCGGGGTCGAGGCCGTGCATCTCGGCCAGTTCGGCCAGCTCTTCCAGTTCGGGGAGTCGCCGCGGCGACAGCCAGGCCAGGGTGTCGTTCCGGTCGGCGTAGAACCGGCGAATCGCCGGTCGCTCGACGCGGAGTCGGTCCAGGGCGCCGGTAACCCGAAGTTCCGGCAGATCGGCCGCCGCGTCCGCCGCAGCCAGCACCATAACCACCAGGAGCATACTGGTGGCGATCTTTCCGGCTGCGGTCCCGGGCGTATTCGTCGCTGCGGCACGGTGCGGCCGCCGGGATGTGATTTCACCCTGCATTATTATTGTGGGTATCACTTGTTATTGTTTGTCTGAATGTTACCCGAACCGGCGGCGCCGAATTGAGACCGGGTCGACATTGCGCCGAAGAATCAGTCAGTTGTGGGATGCTTGCGCACACTCCGGCCATCCGGCAGACTGCGCGCCATGGGGATCTCCGGGAATCTGGATCGGCGCCGGCAGCAGCGCCGCAGGCTGCTTCGTGCGGTCGCGCTTGCGCCTGCATTCGCGTTTAGTCAAATCGCAGTCGCTTCGACTGCGGCCCGGCAGCTCAGGTTCAGCCACACGCACACCGGCGAAAAACTCTCCGTCACGTACGCCGAGAACGGCGCATACCTGCCCGACGCGCTGGACGAAATCAATTTCCTGCTGCGGGATTTTCGCGCCGCCGAAGTGACGACGATCGACCCGGCCCTGCTGGACTTTCTCTATGGCATACAGGCAGCGGCTGACAGTCGCGGCGTCATCGAGATTATTTCCGGGTATCGCTCGCCGGCCACGAACGAAATGCTGCGCCGGACGACGAGCGGCGTCGCCAGGCACAGCTTTCACTTGAAAGGGCAGGCGATCGACGTGCGAATCTCGGACGTGCGGACACCCGTGCTGCGCGACGCGGCGATCGATCTCGGGCTGGGCGGCGTCGGTTACTACGCATCGTCCGACTTTCTGCACATCGATCTCGGGCCAGTGCGGAGCTGGTAAATCGCCGGCCGGCACGTCTTCCGCCTCGCCAACGCAAGCAATCAATCCCTGACTGACCGGGCCGTACTTTCGCGGCCGCCGGGCAGCCTGTATGCCTGATCCGTTTCGCGGGCGGCGCCGCCTCTGCCGCTCGTTCGCGGCAACGAATCCGCGGGGGACGAAAGTCCTATCCGGCGGATGACCCCACTCGCGGCCCGGCGCTGTCCTCGCCCGCGCCGGCCTCGTCCGAGACGAACAGCACCGATGCGTTATTGATAAAGTCCTGCCGCGTCGTCGCCGCGACGATCTCCTGTGTGATGGCCCGGGCGCTGTCCATGCTGCTCGCGATCGACATCGGCAGGATGATCTCGACGTTGATCTTCCCTTCGAGGTAATGCAGGTTGACCTTGCGGATCGAGCGGGTGGCCTCGATGCGATCCCAGCTCGCCCTGAGCGCCTCGAGAATCGCTTTGCGGCCGGGCATCTCGATATGCTGGTTGGCATCGGTGTCGTCTTCCGGGTCCACGTGAATCACGACGTCGCCAACGTTCCGGTGCTCGCGCTTGATTCTGGCGAGTACCTGGTCGCCGATCATGTGCCCCTCGGACACGGTGACGCTCGGGTCCACGAGTATGTGTACTTCGACGAACACTTCGCCGCCCATCCGGCGGGTGCGCAGCATGTGAAACTCGGTGACGCCGTCCACCGATTCGATCGTTTTGATGATCTCCTCCAGCATCTCCGGCTCGATGGCCGAATCGGTGATCTCCTGGACGGCTTTCCAGCTGATGTCCCAGCCGATCTTGGCGATCATGACCGACACGCCGATCGCGGCGACGGCATCGAGCCACGTCAGGCCGGCGAGGGCGCCGGCAATACCGACGAACACGACGATGGACGAGATCGCGTCCGTGCGGTGGTGCCACGCGTTGGCCCGAATCAGCTCGGACTGCAGCCGCCGGGCGACGATCATCGTGTACTGGTAGAGCCATTCCTTCGACAGGATCGATGCGCCGGCAATGACGAGCGCGATCGCACCCGGCGCCACGAGCGACTGCAGATCCAGCAGCCTGTCGACGGCATCGACGGTGATGCCGACCGCCACCGACAGCAGCAGCAGCCCGAGGCCGACCGTCGCGACCGTCTCGAACCGCGCGTGCCCGTATGGGTGCGTTTCGTCCGCGCCCTTGCTCCTGAACTTGGCGGCGACGAGGACCCGAAGCGACGCGGATCTACCGGTTTTCGGGTGCGGCCCGCGATGGCACGATCGGTGCAAACCCGAGATTGAGCCCGATGGTCCGGGTGGTCCGCAGGAGAACACTAATGCAACGACGAGCCCTTATCGCGCTATTCCCCATCGCCGCATTCCTCGCTGGCTGCCCGTCCGAGAAAGAGGACGCCATGACTGCAGGCGAGGCGCTGCAGGCGCTCGACGAGGCGAGCATCTCCTCGCAAGCCGCTAGCCTGACGTCTGGCACCGTTGAAATCGCAACCAACTTCACCATTGGTCAGGCGGTCGAAAAGGCGGCGGGTGAACTGCGCAGCTTCATCGAATCGCAGCTCCCATGTGCGGAAATCGACTTGAACGTGGGGAAGCTCGACGTCACCTACGGCGCTAAGGAGGGCAACTGCACGTATCACGGTAACACGTACTCCGGTCAGCACACCATCGAGGTCGAGCGGGCCGACGACGGCGACGTGCTTGTCAGTCACCGGTGGACGGACCTGTCCAACACCAAGGTCAAGGTGAGTGGCACGGCGCAGGTCACGTGGAGCTTCAAAGACAAGGAGCGCAACGTGAAGCACGACCTCACTTGGACGCGGATACGTGACGGTCGCACCGGTAAGGGCAGCGGTGACCGAACCCAGAAGGCGCTAGACGGCAAGATCTTGACGGGCATTTCGATCGACGGCGCTCGAGCCTGGGAGGGTGAGCGCGGCAAGTGGGATCTTGCTATTAACAACGTTGAAATGCGCTGGTCCGATCCCGTCCCGCAGTCTGGTAGCTACGTGCTGGCGACTCCAAAGGGTAAGAGCGCGACGCTCGCCTTCGGTCGCGTGGACGACGACACCATCCGCGTGACGCTGTCCAGCGGTGACAACAAGTTTGGCTTCAACGTGTCGAAACTCGGCACGATCAAAGAGGACTGAACGGCCGCTTTTCCATGTTTTCGGCCGGTGGGTACCCGGTCGTGGTGTTGGTGTCTGACCGGCGTTGGACTATGTTCACGCCGTGAAGGTGATCGGCGCCACTCGGACGTTCTCGACGCGACGCTTGCGTGCGGCGGCTCTGTCGGTGCTGACGGGCCTGCTCGGGACGCTCGCCGCTAGCGCCCAGCCCGCCGCAGGGTTTCCGCCGCCCGGCCAGCAGCCGCCCAACCCTGCGCAGCCGCCCGGTCAGCAGCCGCCGGCGCCGGTTCAGCCGTACGCTCAGCAGCCGTATCAGCCACCGCCCAAGCCCGCGCCTTACCAACAGCGGTTGGGCCCGTATCAGAAGCGGTGGCAGCCAGTCGAAGAAGACCCGATGGACCGGCCGTCGTACGTCGCGGCCGATCGGCACTACGGGCGACATAAGCACGACGGCTGGTACCTGAGGATGGCCGGTGGCGTGGGCGTGCTTCGAGACGCCGCGCAGGTCGACGGCCTGCGCTTCGAGCGAGAAGGTGTCGAGCCGTTGGATAGCTATGACGAAACGGCATCGGGCGCTGCCGCATTGACCGAGCTCGCCGTGGGCTACGCGCTGACCACCGGGGTGATCCTCGCGCTTGGTGTGAACACGGCGTCGGCGCCCAGCCCCAGCGCCTCCAATCCTGGCGTGGGTACGGGCGATAACGAGTTTCGGCTGACGCACCTGACGGTCGCGGGACCGATGGTGGACGTGTACCCCATCCCCTCGCTGGGGCTGCACCTCCAGGGCCTGTTCGGCGTTGGCATCGGGGTCGTCGGAGAGACCATCCTGGTTCAGGAGCGCCCGAAGCTGCGCTCGCACACGGCGACCGGTTGGGCATTCGGCCTGGGCGTGGGTTACGAGTGGTGGATTGCCGATGACTGGGGGCTGGGTCTCTTAGCCCGCATCAACTACGCGTCGACTTCGGGTAACGATGCGGACGGGAACGACTGGAGTCACGACTTCCTCGCGCCGGGCGTGCTGCTTTCGCTAACCTTCAACTAGCCCTGACAGCCGGTGTGCGCGGGCTAGATTGTGTCTGGGCGTCCCGCCCGAAGGTTCGTGTCTGGGTTCGAACAGCGGAACCGTTTTCGGGACGTTGCGAGTCCTGACCGGCGCCAAGAAGGCGCAGCAGAACGGAGCCGGCTTGCGTTTAGAACTGGCCGTGCAACGACAGGGCGTAGCCGCCTCTGAGTTTCGCCGGCGCGATCGCGAGCTGCGGAACCGGCTGCCGAACAAGTTGTTTGCCCGCGGTTGCGATCCCACCGATCAGCAGCAGGGCGCCGGCGCCTTGGATCACCCCGTCGACCGCGAGCAGGCCTGGCACCGGTGGGTCGTCCTTTTCGGCGAGCATGATCCACGGTCCGGCCACCGGCAGCAGTAGCCAGCCGGTCACTCCGGGTTGCAACAGGCCCGCCACGTAAGCGCCCAGGTAACCGAGTGCGAATAGACCGGCGCCTGCGTAACGTGCGGTGGCGGCGCCGTCGTTCATGCTCGTCTCGACCTCGTAGCCCTCCGGTATCGGGTCACCGCTACTGTAGGGGCGTTCTTCGCACATGCCGCCGCCGCAGCGTCCGGTCCAGCAGTCCCGCCACTCGCGACACGTGTCACCGATCTCGCACGGAGGGCAGTCGCCTCCGCAGTCGACGTCGGTCTCGGGGCCGTTGCGTTTTCCGTCCGAGCAGTTCGCTGACGCGGTGGATATAAATCCGAGCGACGCAGCCAAGGTGGCGGCCGATAGAGCTAGCTTCAGTGGAATGCGGACAGCACGCGGCACGCGCGGATGCTATCACCGGCGCGGGACGAGCGTGCGGACGTTTTGTGGCGGTGGGTGGGGCACCGGCGGCGGAGGCTGACTGGCAGCGACGGCGGTGTTTGGTGGACCCGTCGTGGGGCCCGGCGCCAGTCGCTGGTTGAGGTCCGCGAAGCCACGGGCGAGCAGGTTCTTACGCTCCGGCGACAGCGCGTTGGGGTACCGCATTTCCACTTGAGAAGTGTAGCGTAACCAGCGCTGTGCGCCGTGGACGTCGCCCAGCGCCAGCAGGGTCATTCCGCGATACAGGCTGTACTCGGCGCGCTCCTGTGGCGGTGCCCGGCGCAGCCGCGTCTCCGTCCGCTCGAACACCTCGGCGGCCTCGATGTAGCGTCCGTCGTGGTACAGCCCGGTGCCGTGGCGGACATAACTCGTGCAACCCACGCACCCGACGAGCGCCACGCCGAGCACGAGCCGCTTGCTCGCTGCCCACCACATATTCATAGATTACACGGCCGCGGGTGTCGGCGCACGCCGGTCCACCCGCACAATCGCCGGCCGGCTCTGATATATGTGGTGCAAAGTAGTATGTTTCCTACAACCCGCGCGCTGGAGGCTCCATGGGGATCAAAGACAAAATGAGGCAAAGAGGCATGGAATTGATGGGGGATCCGCGGGTTCTCAAGCTCATGCAAAACGAGCAGTTCATGAAGGCCATGATGACAGCCGTTCAGGTACCGGGGAAAGTGAACACGTTCACCACCGAGCAGGCCGAACGGTTCGCGAAAGTGGCGCGCCTGCCGACGCTTCAGGAGCACAAGGATCTCAAACGCCAGGTGAAGAACCTGAAGTCCGACGTTGAGCGGCTGCGCAAACGGCTCGAGGCGCTGGAACCCACCGAGTAGCCAGCGCGACGCGGGCGCCGGTTGCCAGCAGCGGCGCACCCTGGCACATTCTCCGCCAGATGTGCCGACGGGCACCGCTGAGGGCCGTCGAGCGGACGGACGGGAGATCTTATGCAACTTCGTTATGTACTACCGCTGGCTTTGGCGTGTACCACGAGCTCGTCCGGATTGATGGCCCAGCCGGCGACGGGCGATGACGGCGCCAAGCCCGACGACGCGGCCGGTGACGCTCCCGCCGACTCTCCGACCGACAAGGCTGAACCAGCGGCGGACGCGGAGGAGCCGAAAGCCGACGCACCTGAGGCCGACAACTCCGTCGGGGCTGACCCCGAGTCAGGCGACGCCACTTCCGGACCGGATGGCGAGGAAAAGGCCGAACAAACGGACGAGCAAAAGGACGCGGTTGAGGTCGCGCAAGCTGGCGATTCTCCGGTCGAGCTGCCGGGCAAGACCTACTACTTCGTCGGCGCGCGGTACCGCGCCGTGATCGTCCCCAAGTTCATGCAGAACTTGTTTGCTGATGGCGGCCGGACCATCGTTTCGCACGGTTTTGGTCCCGAATTTGCCATCCGGAAAGATGGCTTCGAATACAACTTCTCGGCCTGGTTTGCCGACTACAGCATGCAAGAAACGCCGTTCAAGTCGAGCAGCGACGGCGAAAAAGCGTGGGAGATCATCGAGTCAGAACTCAAGATGATCTACCTCACGACCGACTTCCTTTGGAGCCAGGAGTTCACGCCGAGCCTGGCGCTGAACTACGGCGCGGGTTTTGGGTTCGGTATCGTGTTCGGCGACCTGTTTCGGACGCAGGCGATCCCGCCTGGGAACCGCGAAGCAGGCGATCCGTACACGTACCAGAAGTGTAACGCGCCGGGCAGCCCTGCGGGTGGCGACTACTGCGACAACGACAACGAGCACTACAACGGGTTTGTCGAGCCGAGCTGGGCGGGCGGCGGCTCCGTGCCGGTGATCTTTCCTTGGTTGGCGTTGCAAGCCGGATTGCGCTTCAAGCCGCACAAGAACTTCGTCGCGCGCTTGGACGCCGGGTTCGGCACGAGTGGATTCTTCGCCGGGCTAGGGCTGGATTACGGGCTCTAGGCCGCGAGCCGTGGCGCTGAAGTTACCGTCTAGATATATTGCTGTCGATCGTCTCGGTCAGGGTGGTGGCGGCGAGGTGTGGTCCGTCCGTGATCGCCACAGTCAGGGAGCGTTCGCGCTCAAGGTGCTCGCCGAGGGCGCCAGCGAACGCGAGATGGCAGCGCTGGTTCGCGAAGCCGTGGCGCTGTCGGGATTGGAGGGGCTAGGGGTCCCCCGCGTCATGAGCTTCGGTCGCCTGCCGGGCACGGGGCCCGTATATGGTCCGTGAGCTGGTCGTCGGGCGAAGCCTGCAAGAGGTCCTCGATGGCGAAGGGACGATCGAGCAGGCGCTTTCCGCGTTGGCTCGATCGGCCGAGCAGGTCACGTTGCTGCACCGGGCTGGAATGCTCCATGGTGATATTAAGCCAGCCAACGTGATCGTCACGCCGAGCGGCGAAGCGACGCTGGTGGATCTCGGCCTAGCCGCGCCGTGGCAGGAACGCGGAGCCCGCGCCGAGGGGCTGACGCCGAAGTATGCGGCGCCCGAGGTTCTGTCCGGTCGACCCGTGACGGTTCGCGCGGAGGTGTACGCACTCGGCGTGACGTTGCGCGATGTCCTGAAGATGGACACGAGCGCACTGAGCGATACAGTGATCGACGAGCTGCGCAAGGTGGCGGACCGAGCGGTCATCGATGCGCCGACCGATCGCTACCCGTCCGCCGATGAGTTCGCCAGCGCGCTGCGGCGAGCGGCGAACCTGAGTCCTCACCTGGAGGCGGCGCGCAGCGTTGCCTTGTGGCCGATCGTTGGAACCGACGACACCCACGCGCAGCTGCTCGAGCGTGTGGTCGATCTGGCGCCCTCGTCGGTGCTGCGTCTGGTGGGTCCGCCGGGTTCGGGTCGAAGCGCTCTGCTCAGACGGCTCGCGTGGTCGCTAGGCGTCGAAGGGCGGCCGCTAGCCTGGATCGATGCAGCGATCGTTCACGACTCCGACGCGGTGGTCGGTGAGCTGGGCGACCTCCAGCCGCAGGATGCGTTCATTCTGATCGACGACGCTGAGCGGCTCGGCCACGAGCCCGCCCGGCGCATCGGTGAACTGATCGCCGGCGGTGCGCGGTTGGTGTTGGTGGGTGATGCGGCGCTGTCGCTCACCGCCGAGGCCTTCAGCGTTCCGCGCTTGGAGCGGGCGGCGGCTGCGGATCTGGTGCGCCGAGCGGTTCCGTCTCTGACGGAGCACCTAGTGGAGCACGTCGTGAACGTCGCGGACGCGCGCCCGGGAAAACTACGTCGCGTCGTGAGGTTGCTCGCGTCCGAGGCGGTGACGTCCGAGGAGGACATCGACGCGGTGCTGCGCGGTGAGGGCGTGCACCAGGGCTCCTTAGCGCCGGCCGATCCGCTCGCCCGAGCCGTGCACTTCCTGGACCGTGGGCGGTTCAAGGACGCAGAGCGACTGCTGGACGAGCTCGACGAACTCGAAGGCATCGGCGTCACGGTGGCCCGCGCTCGGCTCCACTTGGGCCTGGGCGAAGCGCCGCGCGCGCTGGAGCTGCTCCGTGCGATCGAGGGCCAAGCGAACAGCGGTGGCGACAGCGTGGCACAGCGCGCGTGGTCCCTTTACTGTGCGCGCGCCTTGCTGGGCACCGGCGAATACGGCAGCGCCGTCGAGATGCTGGAGCGGGTGTCGGGTGCCAGCGCGCAGGAGCTCGCTCAAGCGCCGACGGCGGCGGGGAGTTCACCGGACGACGCCATCGCGGTCGAGGCGATGGCGTATCAGGGCCTTGCGCTGTCGTATCTGGGCAAGCACGACGACGCGCAGACCACGCTCGGGTTTGCCGCTCACGCGGCCGGCTGCTCGCCAATCCGCGGGTCGAAGGCGTCGCACAAGCGTGTCTTGGCGTGGTGCTTCAGCGTGCGGACCGTGTTGAGGCGGCGCGGACCGCGTACGAAGAGGCGATTGTGGCAGGGGAGTCGGCGGGCGATGCCGGCGTGTTGGGGACTGCGCAGCTCAATCTCGCCGGCCTACTCAAGGTAAGCGGTGAGATCGCGGGGGCGATCGAGCACTTCGAGGCGGCGGCGGACATGGGGCGCCGCTCCGGTCGGCGGTCCACCGCCCGCGCCGCATTACTGAACCTCGCCAACACGGATCTGTATCTGGGCAGGTTGGCGCGCGCCCGCCAAAGCATCGAGAGCCTGGAGGCTCAGCGATCCGAGCTGCCCCCGGTGGGGAAGGCGCAGCTCGACGGACTCGCGGCCGAACTGGCCGCACGCTCCGGATCGACCGAGCAAGCGATCGAGCTGTATGAGGCGTGCGCGACCGCATACGAAGCGCTGGGCCGCGCGACGGACGCAGCGGAAGCGCGGCTTGAAGCGGTGCTGCTCGTGGCTCGAACCGCGCGCCCTGACCTCACGATGATGCGCTCATCGATCGACGCGGCTCGAACCGGCCTGGCTGATTCGTCAGCGCACGGCGCGCTGCTCCACCTGGCGAGCGCGCGGCTGCACATGCTCAAGCGCCGCGAGGAGGCTGCGCGCGCTGACCTCGAAGAGGCGCTTCAGAGCGCGCGCGGTGCGGGTCAGCGCGAATGGGTCTGGCGCGCGCTCGAGGCCCGCGCGGAGCTAGCCGAAGAATCGGACCAACTCACGCTCGCGCGGCGTGACCGTGAAGAGGCGCTGTCGGTGCTCGAGGCGATCGGCGCGCGGCTACCGCGGGATCTGCGCGAGGTGTATTGGAACGATCCGCGGCGCCGCGATTTGCGCAACTTGGTTCAGGCGCGCATCACGGCCAGCCCGACGGAGGTCGCGCAGTATGCGCGCCCGGTGGTGCGTAACGGTGATCCGCTCGGTCACATCTCAGAGATGACCGTCACGCCGTTGGAGCAGCGGCTGGCACGGATCCTGGAGATCAACAGTGAGTTGGCCGGCGAGCTCGACCTCGAGCGCATCACGGCGCGCGTCACTTCGGTCGCCGTCGAGTTTCTACGAGCGGAACGCGGGCATGTTTTGCTGTGCGAGCAGGATGGCTCGCTGACGGTTCGAGCGTCTCGCTCACGGTCCGGCAGCGACGCCAATCGAGACTTCTCCAGATCCGTTGCGCGCGATGCTATCCGTGACGGGCGTCCGGTGGTGAGCGTCAGTGCTCGCGATGACGCGCGGCTAGCCGAGTACCAGTCCGTTCATCAGCTCGAGCTGCAGTCTGTCGCGTGCGTGCCGATATTCTCTCCGAAGGGTCAGGCGATCGGCGCGCTCTATCTCGAGACCCGTGTGCGGCCCGGCGACAACTTTGAACGCGAGATCCCGACGCTCAAGGCGTTCGCCGATCAGGTGGCGATCGCGATCGAGACAGCTCGCCTGGTCGGCGAAAACCGTCGACGTGCGGACGAGCTGGCGGCCACCAACAGTCAGCTAAGGGAGGCGCAAGGCCAGCTTAAGGAGCTGCTCGAGATGCGCACCACGCGTCTCAAGGAAACCCGACGCAAGCTGCGCGACGCGCGCGACACACTGTACGGGCATTTCGGGTACAAGGGCCTCGTCGGGACGAGCGCTGCCATGCGTCGTGTGTATTCGCTCATCGAGCGCATCAAAGACACCGACGTCCCGATTCTCATCACCGGGGAAAGCGGCACCGGCAAGGAAGTCGTCGCGCGCGCCATTCACTCCGCGTCGAATCGAAGCAAGCAGAAATTCTTGGGGGTCAACTGCGGCGCCATTCCCGAGCACCTGCTCGAGAGTGAACTGTTCGGACACGTGCGGGGCGCGTTCACGTCAGCCGATCGCGACAAGAAGGGGCTGTTCCGCGAGGCGGAGGGCGGCGGCATCTTGCTGGATGAAATCGGCGAAACGCCCCACAAGATGCAAGCCGGCCTGCTGCGTGTCCTTCAAGAGCGCAAGGTCCGGCCCGTTGGCGGCACCGGCGAGCTGCCGGTGGACGTTCGGGTCATGTTCGCGACCAATCGGGATCTAGCGGCGATGGTCGAGGAGGGCACGTTCCGGGAAGACCTGTATTACCGGATTCATGTGGTGGAGGTCGCCCTGCCGGCACTGCGCGATCGAGTCGATGACATCCCGCCGCTCGTGGATCACTTCCTCGGCATCTTCGCGGCGCGTTACAAGCGGGAGAAGGGCAGCGTCACGCGCGGCGCGATGCGGCGCCTCAAAGCGTACTCGTGGCCGGGCAACGTTCGTCAGCTCGAGCACGTGTTGCTCAACGCGTGGGTGCTCGCGGAGGACCCGGAGCTGGGCGTGGATGACTTCGACATCCCGGACGGGCACCAGCCGGCTAGCAGCCAGCGACCGCCTGCCTCCAGCGGGCGCAGCCGGAGCCGTTCGAAAATCACCTCGCGGGCGAAGAGCACCCTGTCCCAGCACCGCTCGGACGAGCGCGACAAGATCCTCAAAGCGCTTCAAGCCTGCAACTGGAATCGCGTTAAGGCAGCGGAACTTGCTGGCATTCCCCGCCGAACGTTCTACCGTCGACTCCGCGAGTATGGGATTCAATAGGAAGCTTGGGCTGGCGGCACTCGTCGCACTCTGTGGCGTCGCTGCATGTGGTAGCGATGACGACGCTGGCGGCGGTGGCGTGGGGTTGACCGCCGACACGTTCTCACAGGCGTTTCAAGCCGCTCTGTGCGACGGCATGGCGACGTGTTGCTCTGGAGCCGGGTTTACTTACGTAGAAACAAGCTGCAAGATCGAAGCCTCTCGGCTGGCGCAGCTGTACACCACGCGCAGCACCGACGCCGCCTTCGAGTTCGACGCGGCGCAGGCGGAACGGTGCATCGACCGTGTGAAGCAGCGTACGGCGACCTGCGGTGCGAGCGTCAAAACGGCGGGTGAGACGACCGTGCCCTGTGAGGCGGTCTTTCGAGCCAAGGGCGCCACCCCGGCCGCGCCCGGGCAGCCGTGCTCCGAAGACTCCGATTGCGCGGTTCCCGACACGGGCGTTCGATTCTGTGACGGGACGGCGTGCGTGGCGGTCGCTCGAGGAGGGGCTGGCGACGCATGCTCATCCAGCATCACGGCTCAGGGCGGCGCGGTGCTGGTGGGTCAACGGATGGGCCAGACGTCGGAGTGTCACGCGCTGGACGGCTTGTACTGTGAACCGACGTCGGGCAAGTGCGCAGGGCTGGTGGCGGCGGGTGCCAGCTGTGCCGATGCCGCCGCTTGCG
>CBDCYN010000002.1:0-198736 GCA_965224205.1 Phycisphaeraceae bacterium | reverse complement strand
ACAAGCTGCTCGTAGAGGGGTTGAGCACGGTGATTATCCGGCCGTGAAGGGCCTCGGGTCTTCAGACCAACCCCACCGTCGCAGTGCCGCAGGGTTCGTTGGCCGTTCGCCTACCGTGTGAGTGTTGAGGAGCTGTGGCTTCAAAGAATCATCGGCCCTCAGGGGCAAAGCGGTCAATTCCCACTGCATCGATGATCTTGAGCCTACCTTTTTTGATCATACGCATCGGCGCGAACTTGCCTGATCAAAAACTCGTACCGTGAAAGTGCTTAGTCGAAATACTCGATCGATAACATAGTGGGTCGCTGTGGTTTCGCTTATACCGCGACGGTACGCGGATCGCATGGCAAAACACCGCGTCGCAGATGCTTCGGCCCCAAAAATTTTTTGGCCGCGTACGCTGGTCATGTCGCATTTACATCCCGGATCGGCCGATCAACCGGCGGGGCTTGTCATGATCTAAACGAAGTACGATCGGATAGGTCCCCCCACGCAAGGCCATCCGCGAAACCCGGTCGATCTGCGGCCCAGAGTTTTCCATGCCCTACAGAAGCGGTAAGATTCTATTTTATACGCGTGATGGACGATTAGCGTGAAGAATTACAACAACTTATTAAACCATCCTTTCGTCAACCATCGATCGCCGGCTTGGAGCATCTCGATGCCCCTGCCCGATGGAATCAACAAGATCGCGAGGTCCAGATGCTGATCAGACTCCTCCCAGGGTTTCTTCCCATCGCAGCAGCCATGTTTTTGGGTCTATCAACGGGTGCACGCCGGATGATAATGTGATCCAGGGCGTGCATATGCCCCGGGCGGTGGAGCCCTCGACCGCCCGGTCAAGGGTCGAAGCCGAGTTCATCCCCAACGCCCAGCGTGTTCGTGAAGACACCACCCCGCGGTGGCAGCTAGGGCGGTACGCGTTCAAGAAGGGAGCCGACAAACTGCTGGTGGTCAGCCGGATCACCTCATTCGAGGATCAGCCCAACCCGGCACAGAAGCGACGCGGGGTCAAACCCCGGCGCTTCGACAAGATCCTTGAGCGCGTGTGGATCACGATCCCGCTGGGCACCCAGCTCCAGGAGGAGCTGAAGATCGAGAAGCTCGAAGAGCGTTTCCACATCGGTTACGACGAGGGCGAGATCAATGGAGAGATGTGGGTTCAGCCCAACCGGGTGTTGGGCAAGGTCATGCTGCTAAACGAGCGGCCCGACGCGGTGGACGTCCTGATCGACATGCGGGTTGAACCCAAGCGCCTGCCCTCCTGGAGTGTCCAGGGCATCCTCACCGTCCCGGTGACCCAAGACGGGATCCGAGCCACGCGCATCTCCAACGACCTGTTCGAGCGTTACCGCAAAGCGCGGGAGGTCGCCGCCGCCTCATCGCCCCCCACGGCCGATGACGAGCCCCCCCGCACGCCGGTCGTGGTCGACACCCCGCCCCCGCCCGCTCCGGCCCCGGTGCCCGCAGCCGACGGCGACCCCCCGCTCCAGATCGATGGGGCCCCGGTCGAACCCGCGGAGGCAAAGTCTATCGTGGGCAAGTGGATCGGCCACGCGGTCCGGCTCGAGTTCCTCTATCAGTTCGACCCCGACGGCACCTTCGTGTACTCCACGCGGCGCCCCGGGGCCCCGCCATCGATGTTTTACGGGACGTACTCCGTCACGGGCGATGTGGTGGTGATCCGGATCAAGCGGTTCGAAGTCGGCGGCAGAGATCATTACATCCATGTGAAGGACAACCCCACCCGGTCGCTGCGGATCAGCTGGACCGGGCACACACTCGTGCTCACGGGCCAGATCACCGCCACGGGTGGCAATGAGCGCATCGAGTTGGTCCCCACTCAGTTTCAGAATATGAATTACGTTCTACCGTACAGCAATGAGTAGCTATACGCATCCCGGATGAAATTGCGGGGTGACGGATACGCCCGACAGGAAACTTTTCAAGATCAGCTGTGTTAGGGAGGGATTCCGGGCCGGGGTCCCGACGAGACGCGATGTGTAGGTGCACTCAACCGTGTCAGGAGGTATAGTCGGGGGGATGCAAGGGACCAGCCCCGTGGTCGATGCTGTTTTTCTTCTGGGTATAAGTCTTGGTACTATACCCATATGGGGATGCCCATGAACACGACCCCCTCCGCCGAGAACGATGGCGACGGCTGTTGCCCTTCCGCCGCGTTCCAGATCAATGTTGAGGCTAATGAATCTTCACTCCGCAGCTGGCTTGAACTGCGGCTAGAGCAGCTAGCCGCCCGCGCGGGCGTGAGCGGAGACGTCAACGTGGTGATCGTCGACGATGCCCGGATGTCTCAGCTTCATCAGCAGTACCTCGGCTGCGACCAGACCACGGATGTCTTGACATTCGACCTACGGCCCATCCCCGAATCCCCGTGGCGCCGCGGCGAATCCCTTGAGGGGGACATCGTGGTCTGTCTCGACGAGGCTTCCAGACAAGCCGCCGCCCGCGGCCATGAGATGCGTTTAGAGATCCTGCTGTACGCGGTCCACGGGGTATTACACCTGATGGGTATGGACGACACCACCCCCGCCGCCGCGGATATGATGCACAGGATGGAAGATGAATGGTTGACCTCAATCGGCCTAGGCCCGGTTTTCAACCGCCAGCTGAGAGATCGGTCCCGGCCCTGCACCGGCTTGGATGCGGATAAAATCGGGGTATGCCATCCCCGATAAAATGGTGGAATGAACCTCGTACGAAGCACGATCGTCCCCGGGATTGGCGGGTCCAACCACTCGGTGTTTGGATACACGATGCGTATACTTTTAGGGGCCCCGGGCGCAGACCGCCGTCAATGCAGGCCCACGTGCAGGAATAGACATGAAACGAGACCAGGGGACCCTCGCGGCGGTGTCGCGGGTCGCTCCGCGGGGAAACCGTTGCGGGAGATTTAGTTTTCTATCGTGAGTAATGTGTCGACCTGGATCGCGCTAGTTTCCGCGCTGCTGAGTTGCTACTTCGCCGCTTGCCACGTAGCCCTAAAAACTTTCAGCCGCGCGAAACTCTCCGACCTGCTCGAAGCCGCCAACGGACAAGACCGTCTGGGGCGCTTCGTTGAGCGGGGCCCGAAGCTGCTACTGATGACGGGCACTGTCCGTACCGCCTTGAACCTGGTCGTCATTTTAGCGGTGCTGTCATCGGTACGCCAAAGTGCGCCCACATGGCTGCCGCTATCGCGGTATATCCTGTCTTTCGCCGTGGCCGGGATCCTATTAAGTGTCTTTGGCGTCGCGGTTCCCATCAGCTGGGCGCGTTACCACCCCGAAACCCTACTGGCTTGGTCGATGCGCCCGCTTGAAGCGGGGCTCGTGTTGTTCACCCCCCTGGCGGCCTTCCTGCACGGGTTCGACCCGGTCGTGCGGCGGATCACCGGCGGCCTGCCCGTCGAGCCCAGCGACTCGCCGCTGACCGAGGAGCTCATGTCCGTCGTCCAGGAGCACGAACAAGAGGGCCAGGTCGACCAGGTCCAGAAGCAGATGATCGAAGCCCTCGTGGAACTACCCACCACCACCGCCGACGAGATCATGACCCCGCGCACCGAGGTCCAAGGCATCGAGGTCCAATCCAGCCTCGAGCAGGTCCGCAGCGCCATCCTCGAAGCCGGGCACAGCCGGATCCCGGTCTATGAAGACAACCTCGACCACATCGTGGGCATCCTTTACGCCAAAGACATGCTCCGCTTCCTGGGCAACGATCAGCCGTTCGAGCTGCGCAAGGTGCTGCGAGACGCCCTGATGGTGCCCCAGACCAAGCCGATCGGTGAGATGCTCGCCGAGTTCAAGTCGCGCAAGGTGCACATCGCCATCGTCCTCGATGAATACGGCGGCACCGCGGGCCTGATCACGATCGAGGACATCCTCGAACAGATCGTCGGCGACATCCGAGACGAATACGAACCGGCCGAAGACAGCCCGCTCATCCGCCGCGTCGACGACCTCAGCGCCGAGATCGATGCCCGCGTTTATATCGACGACCTCAACGACGAGCTCGACCTCGAGCTGCCCGAGGATGAGGATTACGACACCGTCGGCGGGTTCGTCTTCTCCACTCTGGGCCACATCCCGGAGGTCGGCGAGCACTTCAATTACGATCGCCTCCGGTTCACCGTCACGGCCGCCAAGCGGACCAAGGTGCTGCGCGTGCGCCTCGAGCGTCTGGAACACAACAGCGATCAACCCGGCCAGACTCAGCCCGCCAGCGAGCCTAACGCCCAAACTGGGTAACCCAACCAGGGACTATTTTGCCCCGCGTCGATTTAGCCTCGCGTGATTCACGCGGGGCCGCGGGGCGGGGCCAAGCCCCACCATTTGTCGCATGAAAACCCCGCAGCTACCATGCCAGCAGATTTAACTTCACCTTCGGAGGAACCCGTTTTGGGCCAACGCACCCCCATCAAAGACCTGCAACCGCGCCAATACGTCGACTGCGTGCTGGCGATCCAGAACGCCCAGCTGGGCCGCACCAAGAACGGCAAGCCGTACCTCAAGTGTCTGCTGGCCGACCGCACCGGCCGCACCCCGGGGCGGATGTGGAACATGTCCGAAGAGTTATTCGCTCAGTTGCCCACCAATGGCTTCGTCTTCGTCGCCGGCCACACTCAGCCGTACGAGGGGCAGATGCAGATCATCATCGAGCAGATCCAGCGGGTCGAGCCCGACGACGCCGACCTCCACGAGCTGCTGCCCTCGACCGAGAACGACGTCGACGAGATGTTCAAGGAGCTGACCGAGCTGCTGGCGACGATCGAGCACCCGGCGTTAGCGGCTTTGGCGAAGCTCTACCTCGACGACGAGCCGCTGATGGTCCAGTTCAAACAAGCCCCCGCCGCCCGGACGGTGCACCACGCCTATATAGGCGGCCTGCTCGAACACACGTTATCCCTGATGCGTCTAGGCCAAGTGATCTGCCCGATGTACCCCACCCTCAACCGCGACCTGGTCATGATCGGGCTGTTCCTCCACGACCTGGGCAAGTGCTCTGAGCTGACGTGGAAGCAGGGTTTTAATCGCACCGATGACGGCCAGCTCGTGGGCCACATCGCCCGCGGCGTGATCTGGCTCCAACGCAAAGCCGACGACTGCGCCGCCATGGGTCAAAAGATCGCCAAACCCCTATTAACCGTGCTCCACCACATCATCCTCTCGCACCACGGCCAGCCGGAGTTCGGCGCCGTCGTCCGTCCCGCCACGCCCGAGGCGATCGCGGTGGGCCTGATCGACAACCTCGACGCCAAGCTCAACATCGCCGTACAGGCTGCCGACCGTGACCCGTCTGAGGCTAAGTCGTCCAGCGCGGATCTCCACGGCGACTTCACCGAACGCATCTTCGCGCTCGAGACCCGTCTGTACCGCCCCGACCCCACCAAGCTCGAAGACGAGTCGTGACGTCGAGTCGCGGTACGATCCGCTCGATCGCCTACAATACAGAGGAAATTCGACGACACCCCCTTTAGGTGAAGGGTTCATAGCGATGCACATGAAACGTTCCGATCAGCTCAAAGCCGACCCGACCGTGCCGGTCAAGTTTATCCTCCAGGACCCCGAGCCGCTTACCGGCAAGCACGACCGGGAGATCGAGATGCACGCGTCTCAAGGCGAGAACCTGCTGGAGGTCGCCCTCGACCACGGGATCAACATCGAGCACGCCTGCGGCGGGGTGTGCGCCTGCTCGACGTGCCACGTCTATATCAAGGAGGGTATGGACCACCTCACCGAAGCCGAAGACGACGAGCTCGACCGCGTCGAAGAGGCCCCGGCCCTGCAGATGAACAGCCGCCTAAGCTGCCAGAGCAAGATCACCGGCGATGGCCCGATCGTGGTCGAGGTCCCCGCCTGGAACCGCAACGCGGTCAAGGAAGTGCCGCATTAGGGTTCTTCACAGAGCCACGATCCACAAGCGGCTTGGTGTTGCATAACGTGCTTTATGTAACATCAAATATTGCGGTAGGGGGGGGGTGAAGACAAGGTCAATATTTGTCATGGCTCTTAGGAAGCTAAGCCGCGTATGATGTGGCTTTGCTCCTATGAAAACCTGCAAAAACAAGTACTACAAGCGTTCCCGAATCTCGGAGAAGATCTTCCGAAAAATACTCCTCGCGTTTGCGATGGACCTCACCGCCACCGATGCCGCCCGGACCACCGGCGTGAGCGTACGATCGACGAACACCATTTATCTCAAGATCCGCCGACGCATCGCCGAACACAGCGAGGCCCAAAGCCCCTTCCGGGGGGAAGTCGAAATCGACGAATCTTACTTCGGGCCCAAGCGGGTCCGTGGCAAGCGCGGACGCGGCGCCGGCGGCAAGACCATCGTGTTTGGCATCTTCCAGCGCGACGGGCGCGTCTACACCGAGATCGTGCCCGACTGCCGCAAAAAGACCTTGTAAAAAGCCATCCGGGGCCGCGTGGGCCTTGACGCCATCATCCATTCCGATGGCTGGCGGGGTTACGACGGGCTGGTCGACGTCGGCTACAAGAAACACCTGCGGGTCAACCACGGCGCCAACGAATTCGCCAATAGCCGATCTCATATCAATGGGATCGAATCGTTCTGGAGCTACGCCAAGCGTCGCCTGGCCCGCTTCAACGGCATCGCCAGCCACACGTTCTATCTGCACCTGAAAGAATCCGAGTTCCGCTTCAACCACCGTGGTGATAACCTCTACCAAGTCATGCTCAAACTTCTTCGTCATAACCCGATTTAACCACCCCTAGCTTCCTAAGAGCCTTGTCATATAAACACACCCTCCGACGGTTGAGGTCGGGGGGTGTGTGGTTATTTAAGATGGCTCACCAGATGCTATGCCGTCCGACGGCGAAGCATCGTCAAACCGCCCAGAGCGAGAACAGCGAGCGTTGAAGGTTCTGGCAGTGCTGTTGCCCCAGTAAAGAACCGACCATAGAACTCATTGTCATCGGTGCCAACGGTTTCGCGAATTTCTAGGCGGTCAAATGCTGTATCCGACCAGACTCCAACAAATGCAGCGGTGTCATTCGGAACATTGAAAGTAAAAGAACCGACACTAGCTGCACCGTCTCTCAGCGTCACCTCAAACGTTGAATCTACAAAACTCCCGTTCAGGTTTGGGTCATTTTCAATCTCAACGAAATCAAACCCTGCCGAGAAAACCGGTGCTGCGAATACAGCGTCGATGCTTTCATTCGGTAGATTGTTTACGCCGTCACTGATGACGATTTCAAGGTCGGGCAACCGTGCAGACCAGTCCGCGATTGCAAATCGAGTTATTACGAAATCGACGCTGCCAATTGTTATGCCACCATGATTGCCAAAACCCATTGCGGGCAATATTGGCCCGGTTGCGTCCGTAGCACCAGTTGTGTTTAGAAACTCTGTCTTGTCATCGAATGTGTCAAATGCTGCTTCGGCATAGGGATTGGCAGCAGCAAATAACGCCGCTAGCATAAGCGTCTTCTGCAATCTCGACATTCTCACGGGCAATCTCCTTTCTTACTTAGCCCTACCCAGCCCCATCTACTACTATGGATACCGGAATAGCGTCAGATGACCCCATTGTATCGGCGAAGCAACAAAAACCAATAGGTTCGGCGTGACGAAGCAGAATTATCTCCTGTTGACAGAACTCGAAGTCCTATACCCATCGCCTTTTGAGGCCGCTAACCGGATGTTGAATCTCCCCCTACCGTCCTAGAAGGGTCATTATGTTCAGGCCGTCAGCTATACGTCATCGGCCTTCCCAGACCTCCCGGTGGAGCGTTACGCGTGGCGCTGCATCCGGAAATTGCGAGTATCGCGAGGTTGGTCGTGCGTCAATGGCCCGAGGTGATACCGTTGCGGACTGGCAGTCCGTAGTTAAAAGGTTAGGAGCGATTGCGACTTCCGCGATCCAGTGGGGGGTCGTCTACAGTCAAATGCCTCCCGAAGGACTCGAACCTTCAACCCGCTGATTAAGAGTCAGCTGCTCTGCCAGTTGAGCTAGGGAGGCAGCAGCCATCACGAGGTTGCCACAACAACTTTTTTTAGGCCTGATCGGAACACTCGAATCGGGGTCACGCCCGCTGGGGTATCCGGAGAGGTCCAGCCACCGCACCGGCTGGCAAGAAGCTGCTGACCGCCCGATGGACCTCCAAAGTGAGTTTTCAAACCAAGCTTCGTCCTATGATGACGCCATCCAACGACTGTATCGTACCTCGGCCCACCGGTGATGAAAAGGCCTTGCCGGGTGGGTGCGGTGAAGAGGGCCCGATACTCTTCACTGCACAGCCGACACCTCTACCCGCCGCCGCGCGGCGGTGACCGCGATCGCGATCGCGTCGGCCACGTCGGGAGGGTTCGGGGGAGCGGGGAGGTTGAACTGCGCCTGGATCGAGCGCTGGATCTGCTGCTTCGACGCCCGCCCGTACCCAGTAACCGCCTTCTTCACCTCGGTTGATGGCAGGTCCTCGACGACGATCCCTCGCTGCCGCGCCGCCAGGAGGATCACCCCGCGTGCGTGGCCCATGAGGATCGCGGTGCGCGGGTGGTTGTAGTGGGCATAGAGTTTTTCAACCGCCATGCGGCGGGGCTTGTGCTCGTCGAGGATGCCCAGCAGTTCACGGTGGAGCTGATCGAGCCGGCCGCCCATCGGCAGCCGATGGTCAAGGCGGATCACCCCGGCTTCGAGCAGGGTCGGGTCCCTCATCAACCCGGGGCCCCCGCAGCCCGATAGGGCAACATCCCCGTCGGCCAGTTCCACCAACCCGTAGCCGGTCAGCCGCAAGCCGGGATCGATGCCTAGGACGCGTCCCATATCGGTACGATACGGCAATCATCTGGAAAAAGGTACCGACGCGACTGGGGCGATCATCCTCGCGGTCCTCACAGACAGCGAGGAGAAAACTCACGGTGCCTACGAGACCGGCGCGACGAGGGTTCCGTAGCCATTGGCCAGGGGGTTCATCAATGACCTTCCGTGAATGTTTACGAAAAAAGTTGTTTAAGTCGATGAAGGCGCCTATCATCATTCTTTGTATACCTTTGCGGTGGTCCATCAGAGGCGGACTCCGGATGAAGCCGGGAAGATACCCGGCCAAGGAGTCCTGCGATGTCTCAACCTCAATCGCGAATCCCGACCCTTCCCTCGGATCAGCGATCGCTCAAGCCGTGTCGGCGGCGGTTCACCGAGCCGTTCAAGCGTGAGACGGTTCGGTTGGTGACCCACGGGGGCTACACGTTCAAAGCCGCGGCCCAAGCGGTCGGCATTTCCGAAAAAAGCCTTCTTGAATGGCACAAGCAGCTCGTGCCCGCCCCGACGCCTTGTGGACCCGATGCGACCCTTGAGCAGTTGCGGCAGGAGAACCGCCGCCTGCGTGGCCAACTCAAACAAGCCGAATTGGAACGAGCGATTTTTAAAAAAGCGACGGCCTGTTTCGCCAAGGAGTCGTTATGAGATACCCATGGATCCGACAACACCGCGACACGTTCCCTGTCGCGGCCATGTGCCGGGTGCTGGAGGTATCGGATTCGGGCTATTACCCGTGGCTAGGCCGTGATCCCAGCCCACGGGCGGATCGCACCGCCAAGATCCGCGAGGATGTCCGCGAGGTGTTCGAACAAAGCCAAGGCATCTATGGCTCGCGCAAGATCGCCGAGGCCCTTGAGCAACACGAGCAACTCGAATCGGCCTGCCGCCACACGGTGACGAAAGCCATGCGAGAGATGGGGCTACGCAGTCGCGTGGCCAAGACGTTCAAACCCACGACCACCCAGGCCGACCCCGATAAGGCCCCGGCCCCGAACGTGCTGGATTAAGACTTCCAAGCCGACGGCCCTGATCAGAAGTGGGTCACGGACATCACCTACCGGCCCACGTCTGCGGGTTGGGTCTATCTAGCGGTGGTCTTGGACCTGTTTAGCCGCAAGATCGTCGGCTGGGCGATCGACACGTCGTTGGCCACGGATCTGGTCGCCGAGGCGTTGCGACAGACGATCGAGTCGCGTCAGCCCAACTTCCGGGGGGCGGGATTGATCTATACCTCACGCGGCTAAGATTGTCCGATTGTTGAAGTGTTGGAAGTTGCGGGTGATGAGGGTTTGGACGTTGGGTTTGTCGTCGGTGGCCAGCTTGGCGATGCCGTCGTGGATGGCTTGCTGAAATCGATCGAACGTTTCGTAGTACCGGCCGTTGAGGCAGCGTTTCTTGAGCAGGCCCCAGATCCGTTCGATCAGGTTCAGGTGCGGCGAGTAGGACGGCAGGAACATCAACTCGATGCCCAACCCCACGGCCCGATCTTGGACCAACCGGCAGCGTTGATACCGCGCGTTGTCCAGCACCAGGGTGATCGCTTGGCCGGGGTAACGCCCCGCGAGCGTCTCGAGTAATTCGCAGACCGTTTGGGCCGTGATGTACGTCGTGTTCGTGACGGTCACCAACTCTCGGGTCACGAAATCCAACGCCCCCAACACGTTCAGCCGGCGGCGGCCGGTGGGCGTGCGGATGAACAGCCTCACCACGCACCACACGTAGCACAGAAATGCGCCATGGACGAAGTGGCAGGCGTCTACAAAAAAACCCTGCGATCACCCCGTTCGGCTTCGTCCAAAGCCGGATCGAGGGTCTGTTCAAGGAATTCACGCTGCTGTTGATGCTTGGCCTGATCAAGCTTGCCCGGCACACCCCCGAGCTTGCGACGACGCAGACCCAGCCGTTTCAAAAAAGCTCGCACTTGCGTCGGGCCGCGACGCAGACCGGTGAGTTGCGTGATCTGATGGCTCGCCTCGTGGATCGTCGACGGCGGGTGTTGTTCCAAAGACGCCTTGACCTTCGGGCCGTGCGCGTTCAATTGACTGGGCTGACCCCGGTAGCCGTTTTGCCTCAACGCCTCGATCCCACCGTCGAGGTACGTATTCAAATAACGCTGCACCGTCCGGCTGCTGACCCCTGCCAAGGCCGCGATCTGCCGATGTGCCAACCCATGGCTCTTGAGCCAAACCACCTGCAACTTCCGCCGCACCCGCGGATCTGGATCGCTAAAACGCCCCCGATCCAACGCCGCCACCGCATCGTCCGTCAATGTGATCTGAAGCATCCATGCCTCCTGTGTCCAGTGACTTCGTAGTAAAATCAAACCGCTAACGTCAGCCTATTCTACCGATCAGACAAACTCACCCGAGGAAGGTATATCACTCCGATCGTGGTTGCCAATACACCCGCGACCGGTATCCATCGATCCTGCGTGGGCTGGAGGTGACGGTGAGCATGAGCCGCACGGGCTGCTGTTATGACAACGCCGTGTGCGAACGATTTTTCTGGTCACTCAAGCATGAGTGGACCAACCACCAGTCGTACGCTGATCTGACGGATGCCCGTGGAAGTGTGTTTCAATACATCGAGCTGTTCTACAACCCAACCCGTTTACACCAGGCCCTGGGATATGTCTCCCCCGAGGCCTTCGAAGCCGATCACGCCCCGGTATTGAATGTGGCGTATTATACGAACCCCGGAGTCCGTCACTGATGGGCCACCGCAGGCCAGGTTGGCGAACGATTCCTGATTCAGCAGCTCGGTACGGAACCGGCTGTTGAAGCTCTCGGCGTAACCGTTCTGCCACGGGGCACCGGGTTCGATGTACAACGTCGCCACGCCGGTCTGCTGGAGGAAGTGGCGGATCGCCTCGGCGATGAACTCCGGGCCGTTGTCGCTTCGGATGTGACCAGGGACGCCACGGATCAGCATCAGCTCACTGAGAACGTCCAGAACATCCCGGGCCTTGAACGAGCGACGGACCTGCACGGCCAGCCCCTCCCGCGTGAACTCGTCTTCGATCACCCGCCAACGCAGCACCCGCCCACGCTCATCACGATCGTGGATGAAGTCCCAACACCACACGTCGTTGATCGACTCGGCTTTGCGTCTGATGATCCCGTTCTCGCTCACACCCAGACGCCGTTTTTTCCTCGGTTTTCGCTTCACGCCGTAGCCGTGTGCCCGCCACAGTCGGTATACCCGGTCACGCCCGGCCTTGAACCCGTCAGCCACCAGCAACGCATGAATCATGCGGTAGCCGTAGCACGGGTGTTGACAGACCAAAGACTCCATGGCCCGAAGAAGCGGCCCTTCGTCGGCTGTATCTGTTTAGCGTCTAGCCAGGCACGGGAGGGCGTTGGATTTTGAAATTCTGATCTGCTGATCGCGGTCTATAATCGGCCATCGATATAAAGGGATAAGATGGCGTTCGAAGGGCTGGGGTGCCCGCTTCACCATCGGTCAGGACGACACGACAGGAACAGCCAGGATGGCTCGACCCACCTACGATCAACTGCTTGAAATCATCGCCGAGAAAGACCGGCAGATCCTGCGACTCGAGAAGCGTGTGGCTCAACTCGAAGCTCGGGCCGGCCAACTCGAACAACGCCTCGAACAAGCCACGCGTTCGACCCAACGCCAAGCCGCGCCGTTCTCCAAGGGATCGCCCAAAACCCAGCCCAAGAAGCCCGGCCGCAAGGCGGGCAAGGCGTACGGCCCCAAAGCCCATCGGCCCCCACCCCCGCAACCCCCCGACGAGGTCATCGACGTGCCGTTGACCCCGCGGTGTCCCGGCTGCGGCGGCGAGGCCCAAGAAGATCACGTGACCCATCAGTTCCAGGTCGAGATCCCCCGCCGGCCGGTGGTGCGACGTTTCGACCTGCACGTGGGTTCATGCACGCGGTGTGGTCGACGCCTTCACCCCCGCCACCCGTTGCAGACCTCAGATGCCACGGGGGCGGCGGCCTCCCAGCTGGGGCCGGACCTTCAAGCCATGATCGTCCTGATGAAGGACAAGTACGGGCTGAGTTATGGCGACATCCAAGGCTTGCTCAAGCAGGTCTTCGGGATCTCGATCACCCGTGGCGGTGCGACGCACGTCGTGCTACGTACGGCCCGACGCGGTCAATCTGTTTACGACGGCCTGCGTGACGTGGTGCGTCACAGCGACACGGTTTACCCCGATGAAACCGGCTGGAAAGTCGGCGGATGGCTGCAGTGGATGTGGGTGTTCGTGACGAAGAAAGTCACGCTGTATGTCATCCGCCCCAGCCGCGGCGGCGAGGTGGTGCGGGACGTGTTGGGCAAGGACTATGCCGGGCGGATGATCCACGACGGCTGGTCGCCTTACGATTCTTTGGAACAGGCCACGCATCAGCAATGCTTGGCGCATCTGCTTCGGCGGACGGGCATGTTGCTGGAGCAAGCCACGCGTGGGGCGGTGCGTTTCCCGCGGAAGGTCAAGGCGTTGTTGCTCGATGCGCTGCGTCTTCGTGATCGACGCGACGCGGGAACGATCAGCGAGCATGGCTTGGCCTGTGCCCGCGGGCGATTGCGTAAGCGGTTGGACCGCTTGCTGGCTTGGCGTCTATCGCATCGTGGCAACCGAACGTTTCGCAATCACCTGGCTCGCCACGCCGATGAGATCCTCACGTTTCTGTATGAACCGGGGATCGAAGCGACCAACTGGCCCGCCGAGCAGGCGATCCGCCCGGCGGTGGTCAACCGCAAGGTCTTCGGCGGCAACCGTACGGCTGCGGGTGCTCGTGCTCAGGAAATTCTGGGCAGCGTCCTGACGACTTGTGATCAACACGCCCACGACGCGTTGGCTTTTCTGTCCCACCTCCTGCGTGCTGCCTCCGATCAGCACCCCGATCACCTGAGACGACTCATCTCAACCGCCCAGATTCAACCGGCTAACCGCTAAACAGATACCGTCGGTTTTGACCTTCCGGGGGTAACGCTGCGTGCTGCGTGGCTGATCCAGTGCCCGACACGCCCGTCGCTGGCTGACGCCCACGTCTCGCTGGACATGTACGACCGCATCGCGGCGACGTGTCGGGCTCACTCGTTTCCCAGGTGATCCAACGCCGACTTGAGGATGTCGTTGTCCAGGTGGGCATCAGCGAGCAACTTCTTGAGCCGGGCATTCTCCTGCTCCAACGCCTTGAGCCGCTTGGCCTCGCTGGCCTTCATCGCGCCGTACTGGTTTCGCCAGCGATGGTACGTCGCCTCACTGATGCCCAATGCCTGCTGACCCCCTCCTAGAAAATTGATCCAGGTTTTGTGAGAGAATCCAACCGGCCTTTGGCCGGAAAGGATTGCTCATGAAGAAGCGATTGATGCCGGAACAGATCGTGGCGAAGTTGCGTGCGGCGGACGTGGAACTTGGCAAAGGCCAGAAGGTGCCTACGGTGTGCCGGCAGCTGGGCATCAGCCAGCAGACGTACTATCGTTGGCGGACGAAATACGGCGGGATGGACCCGCAGATGGCCAAGCAGCTCAGAGCCCTTGAGAAGGAGAACGCCCGGCTCAAGAAGCTCGTCGCCGACCAAGCGTTGGACATGGCGATCCTCAAGGAGGCAGCCCGCCCAAACTTGTAGACCCCGAGCGTCGGCGTCGAGCCGTGGACTCGGTGCGTCGTCGTTTGGGGCGTGACAAGATCTCGCAGCGTCGTGCCTGTAAGGCGTTGGGCCAACCCCGTAGCACGCAGCGTTACCTACCTAAGCAACCGGAGAAAGATCGGGCGTTGATCGAGGCGATGCGGCGGATCGCCGACGAGCGTCCACGGTTCGGCTGCGAGCGGGTGCATCCGATGCTTAACGCATCGGATGGGTCGGTGGGCTTGGGCCGTGTCCACCGGTTATGGAAACAAGAACACATGCAGGTGCCTAAGAAACAGCACAAACGCCGACGTTTACCGGGCCACAGCGGCAACGGCTGTATCCGTTATCGCCCCACCCACCGCAATCACGTCTGGTCGTACGACTTCGTGACCGAACGGACCGAAGACGGCAAGCAGCTGAAGCTGTTGGTGGTGATCGATGAGTACACCCGCGAGTGTTTGGCCATCGAAGCGGGCCGATCATTCACAGCCAAGGACGTGATCTTGACGCTGCAGTACTTGTTCGCGGTGCGTGGGGCACCGGGCCACATCCGAAGTGACAATGGCCCCGAGTTCATCGCCAAAGAAGTCCGACGCTGGCTGGAACGAGCGGTGGTGCGTACCTTGTATATCAACAAAGCCAGCCCTTGGGAGAACGCCTACGTGGAGTCATTCAACGGCAAGCTACGAGACGAACTGCTCAACGGCGAGTTGTTCTTGAGCTTGGCCGAAGCCAGGTATGTCCTTGACGAATGGCGACTCGATTACAACCACCGCCGCCCGCACTCGTCACTGGATTGGCAAACCCCCGCCGCGTTTGCGGCGAGTTTAGAAGAACCATTGGCCGGGGCGTTCCCGGCCGCGTCGCCTGGTGGCTCTCCGGTCGGGGCTACGCCCCTCCCTCCGACCCACCAGGCGGATCAACACACACCGATTCTCTCATAAACACTGGTACAAAAATCCCGAGGGGGTCAGCTCAGTGGGTCAAACATGTGCTCGATCCCCACGTGGATGAGTTGATCGTCTGTGATCCGAAGCGCAACCGTTGGATTGCCGCCGACCAGTTCGCCGACGATCGCAGCAGCGCCCAGAAGCTGGCCAAACTGCTGCACGGCGGATTCATCAAGGCGATCCGACACCCCGATGACTTGGGTGCTGAATTAGTCGTCCCTGAAAAAGCCCTTTTTTATGCGGCGGCGAGGCGTTGGGTGGTGGGTGGGATCGGGTTGAGGGCGGTGCGGATCATTTCGAGCAACCAACGTCGCCAGGCGCATGGCAACAGCCGCAGGAGTTTGCGGAAGTTGGCCCCGGCGGCGGCGAGGATCACGTTCATCGCGTCTCCTACCAACCCCTTGAGATAGCAGCGGCCCATGCGGTGGTCATGTTTGGCGTGACCGATCTTCGGCTCAATGGCGCTTCGACGCTTTCGGCGTTTGCGTTGCGTCGAGGTCAGGCTCTTTGAGCGACTGCCTGCCAGGTGGACCGTGGTTGGTCCGCCATAATCATGGCCGCGGTAACCCCGGTCCACGTACGCGTCGCTCAGCGTCACGCCCGTGATCGATTCGACCTGATCCAAGGCCCGGCTCAATGTGTGCCCGTCGTAAGGGTTTGCTTCGCACAGCATCGCCCCGACAAACCAATCATGGCGATTCGTTGTCGCCAGCGAGACCTTCTGGCCAAACTCATATCGCTTGTGCGCTTTGCCCTTGCTGATGCACCGCACCTCCGGCTCGTGCAACGAATACAGCTTGTTGGAATCACCCTGACGCTGGTCCCGTAAACGTTGACACTGGGCCAGCAACGCCTTGAGTGGTTCGGTTAATGTCCCGGCTTTCCGCCGCACGTCGCGGATCAATCGGCCCACCCATGTCCGCATCTTGCGCAGCTCTCGCCGCATCCGCTTGAACTGTCGAGCGTGGGCGTAACGACTAGCCTTGACCGACGCCCGCTTGGCCACACGCACGTACGACTGACGCAGCGCGATGCCGCTTGCTTTCGCCGCCCGGCCCAGCTTCACGATCGCTTTGTACAGCAGCTTCGAGTCCGTCGGATGCGTGATGTTTTTCTCCTGCACCGTCGTGTCCACGTTCACCTGCTTCATCTCGCGTTCGGGCAGGTGCTTTTGTTCGACCGCCACCGACACCGTCTGTTGGAGCAACACCTGTAGCTTCTCTTGACCCACACGCTGACGCCACTTGGTCATGCTCGTGGGGTGGATCGGGCACTTGTGCTGGAGATGCGTGTAGCCGCAGAAATATTGCCAATACGGGTTCTCGACCCACCGGGCCACGACCGACTCGTCCGACTCATTGAACGCGTGTTTGAGATAGTGCAGCCCCACCATCAGCCGGGTGGCCTTGGCTGGGACGCCCTGGTCGGGGCTGGAGCAATCCCGAAACGCCGCATCGAATGCATCCCAATCGATCTGCCCAGCGAGTTGGACCAGCGGATGCTTGGGGTTGAGCAGCTGATCGAAGTGGGCCTGGAACAACTCAAAGGCGTCACGCGGGCTGGGCTGGGGCGTCATCGGTGCTCCTCAAATTGCAAGGTTTCGGCTGATCCAATCGCCAATCCTTGCAATCTAACACACCACATCCACACCGAAAACCCCGTCAAAACCAGCCTCTCGAGGGTTATTCAGGGGCGACTAATTCATGAGCGACCCCAGTGGCCAGCAGCGCGACCGTTTTCATCTCTTCGGCACGTTTAATGTCCGCCTCTCGTTTGCTTAGCTTGAGCTGTCTTCTGTTGGGTCAGGTCCCGGATCATGACCGTGCAAAGCTGCTCATCCGCAAACTCGGCTTCGCTGACCGCCAGCCACATCGGAAAGACCGAGCCGTCCTTGTGACCCCCTCGGGATTTTTGTACCAGTGTTTATGAGAGAATCGGTGTGTGTTGATCCGCCTGGTGGGTCGGAGGGAGGGGCGCAGCCCCGACCGGAGAGCCACCAGGCGACGCGGCCGGGAACGCCCCGGCCAATGGTTCTTCTAAACTCGCCGCAAACGCGGCGGGGGTTTGCCAATCCAGTGACGAGTGCGGGCGGCGGTGGTTGTAATCGAGTCGCCATTCGTCAAGGACATACCTGGCTTCGGCCAAGCTCAAGAACAACTCGCCGTTGAGCAGTTCGTCTCGTAGCTTGCCGTTGAATGACTCCACGTAGGCGTTCTCCCAAGGGCTGGCTTTGTTGATATACAAGGTACGCACCACCGCTCGTTCCAGCCAGCGTCGGACTTCTTTGGCGATGAACTCGGGGCCATTGTCACTTCGGATGTGGCCCGGTGCCCCACGCACCGCGAACAAGTACTGCAGCGTCAAGATCACGTCCTTGGCTGTGAATGATCGGCCCGCTTCGATGGCCAAACACTCGCGGGTGTACTCATCGATCACCACCAACAGCTTCAGCTGCTTGCCGTCTTCGGTCCGTTCGGTCACGAAGTCGTACGACCAGACGTGATTGCGGTGGGTGGGGCGATAACGGATACAGCCGTTGCCGCTGTGGCCCGGTAAACGACGGCGTTTGTGCTGCTTCCTGGGCACCGGCATGTGTTCTTGTTTCCACAACCGGTGGACACGGCCCAAGCCCCCCGATCCATCTGATGCATGAAGCATCGGGTGCACCCGCTCGCAGCCGTACCGCGGATGCTGGTCGGCGATCTGTCGCATCGCCTCGATCAACGTCCGATCTTTCTCCGGTTGCTTAGGTAGGTAACGCTGCGTGCTACGGGGCTGGCCCAACGCCTTACAGGCACGACGCTGCGATACCTTGTCACACCCCAAGCGACCGCGGACGTGGTCCACCGCCCGCCTGCGTCGCTCGGGGTCTACCCGTTTGGGCGGGCCGCCTCCTTGAGGATCGCCATGCCCAACGCCTGGTCGGCCACGAGTTTCTTGAGCCGGGCGTTCTCCTTCTCCAACGCTTTGAGTTGTTTGGCCATCTGCGGGTCCACCCCGCCGTACTTCGTCCGCCAGCGGTAGTACGTCTGCTGGCTGATCCCTAGCTGCTTGCACACCTCGGGCACCTTCTGGCCCTTGCCAAGCTCTATGTCCGCCTGACGCAACTTCGCGACGATCTGTTCCGGCATCAATCGCTTCTTCATGAGGAATCCTTTCCGGCCAAAGGCCGGTTGGATTCTCTCACAAAACCTGGATCAATTTTCTAGGAGGGGGTCAGACCAAGGCCGTCAATGACTGACCGATCATTTCTTCCGGCGGGCAAGCAAAGATCCGCCCCGCTGCCGCGTTAAAGGACCTGATCTTGCTCTGCTCGGTTACGGTGACGATGCCATCGGCGGCGGTGTCGATGATGGCCCTGGTCCGGGCCTCATTGGCTAAAAGTGCCTTTTCATGCAACTCGATCGTCCGGGTCGCGTTACGCATCAGAATCGAAAGCGCAGCAAAAACGACGATCAACGCGATCGCGACAACACATACCGAACGGACTAACGTCGCGTTGGCCGATCGAAAATCATCGGACACGTCTTTATAGATCTCGAAACTCCCGACGATCTGTCCCTGGGACCCTCTCACCGGCACATAGGTTTCCACCACGCTCACGTCGGGCCTCTGCTCAGCAGCGAGGTCCCACACGTGTTCCTTCGTTTCAAATTTTGAGACGACCAACCCGCTCAGTGCCTTCTCTAGTTTATCGTTGTGGATGTCGAGCATGCCGATGATGCTTGGATCGGTGCTGTAGACGATGCGCCGCTTATCATTGAAGATCTTGATTTTCACGATATGGAAATGCGGCAAGAAGACCCTTAACTCTCGATCGAGCGTCTCCACCTCGGGCGAATGGACCCCCAGGTGCTCGTGGCCCGCGGCAGTGGTGTGGAGGATGGCCTGCATCTCGATCTCACGCAGGGCGTCGGTGAGACGCGACGCGTCTTTCTCCGCCTCGGTGATCACGTACCGGTGCAACACCCCGCGTAAGCCGAACCCCACCAGCGATAAGACCGACACGATCGCCACCACAGACAACACAACAAAATACCGAAACAGCTTGAAGCTTTGCCCCGTCGAGCCCGTATCGGAGTCAAACCGGCTTTTGTGAGCATCGCCTTGTTCCTTCGGCGCTTCCGTTCTCATCGTGTAATCTTATTCCTCCGCATCATCTCGGCCGGATAGGAATAGTCAGAGACGGGCTCAGTCACTGAAAAGATAATTTTGGGGCTGTTGAAGGATTAAATTTTGGGTGAAATTAACACAAAAAACAAGACATTATGAGCGAATTTGCTACCAAAATCTTCCTTTTAAGGATTTTCAACAATCCCTTTTTTCAAAAGCCATGAATCCTATGCTGGCAACGGCGGTCTTGTAATACTTGACAGCGCCGCAGCCGCACCCGCAGCCGGATAATCATACGGATGATCTACTCGCCCCAGAGTAAACCGAAAAGGGATGAAGGTAGAGAAGCCATACTTCCACGCCCGATAGGTATAGAATCGAGGTAATGAGGTCGCATTTCAACCAGCTTGGTTGGGCATGGATCGCCGTGCTGTGGTGCACCCCTGTCCTGGGCCAAACCCGGGGCGGGCAGGTGCCGCTCTACGTCGAGTACTCCCCGGCGGCCCAGGAACTCGCCGATCAGGCCACCCGGCTACGCCAGCAGGACCGCTGCGACGAAGCGGCCGAGGTGTACCAGCAGTTGCTCGAGGAGTACGGGCGTAAGCTCTTATCAGGTGAAAATGAGATCTACACCGATGTGACCCTCTGGGTGCGGGGGCAGCTCGCCTCCGACCCGGCGACCCTGGCCTCGTACCGGCGTCTCTACGGGGCCGCCGCCGACCACCGACTTGCCCAAGCCGGTGCGTTGACGTCTGATCCGATGGCGTTAGAGCGGGTGCTTAGTCTCTACCCGCAGTGCGAAGCCGCGATGCAGGCCGGGCTGCGGCTTGCCGGGGCCTATCTTGAACAAGGACGCTTTGCGCATGCGGGCTCGGTCCTTGATGAGCTGATCGATCACCCCGATCTGGCTCGGTACCAAACACGCTGGCACCGCCTCCAAGCGGCCACGGGGTTGTTCTCCGGTGATCCGGATCGGTACCGGTCCCATCTCGCGACGCTGACCGCCCTGACGGATCATCCAGCGATCGAGGAGCTAGAGGCCTGGTCGCGCGGATTACGCCCGCCCACACCGGTCACGGTCCACCATAGCGGCGGGGTGTTGCCAGCGATGCCTCTTCCCGAGTCGATCAGCGCTCCGCTGTGGTCACGGGCCCATGCCGAACCCCTCCCCCTCGTAGCGAACGGGATGACCCGACTGATCGCTCGTGAGCATGGGGCTTACGAGCCCGGAACGTCGTCTTCAACGCTCCCGGTCGCGGTGGACGATGACCTGTACCTGAATGAATGGAGCCGGATCATCGGCGTCGACCGCAGCTCCGGGCGAACGCTCTGGTCGTACCCTCCCATGGCGGTAGACGGCCTCGAGGTGGCGCCGACGGCGCTCACCCTCGCCACGGGTTCTACTCGCGTGCCGGCGTCGGTGGTGATCGCCGGCCGCCGCCTCATCGGCGTGATCGAAGGGCCACCGATGGGGCATCGGGCCCAGGGGCGGCAGCTCATGGGGTCCTCCACTCTGGTGTGTCTGGATCGAAACGAGGGCCAACTCTTGTGGAAGGTGACGATCGATGACCTTGACCCGTCGCTGACCCATACGTTTTTTTACCACTGCATCGCGGCCCAGGCCGGCCACGTCTACGTCTTGCTCCAGCGGACCCAGCCGTCGGGGTTTCAAGATATTTTTGTCGCGGCCGTGGAGCTGGAGACTGGTCAGCTGGTGTGGCGACGCCACCTCACCAGCGCCTCGACGACCCTCGCGGCCCTGCGGCAGATCACGGTATCGATCGATGATCAAAGCGGGTTGTACGTCGCCGACAACCTCGGGGCCGTGGCGGCGATCCAGGGCCGCAGCGGGGCGATCCGCTGGGTGGCGTTGCTGGAGGATCGGCCCGATACGCTGCGCGTGACCAAAGCCCAGGCCCACCCGACCATGTCGATGCGGCAGTGGTCGCCGCCGGTCCTGGTCGCCGCCGGGCTGGTGACCGGCCCGCTTGTGGGTTTACCCGATTGTTACCTGTTCGACCCCGACACCGGTCAACGCTTGCGCCGACTCGACGGCGAGGCGTGGGAAAAAGCGTTGTATCTCAAACAGGTAGGGGGCGACGTCTTGATCATCGGCCAGCATGTTTTGTTGATGGACGGCAAGACGCTCGAGCCCCGCTGGGACCTTGGGCTGGGCACGATGGCCAATGCCGTGCCTCATGGCCGCGCCGCGGTGACCGAAGACCGGATCTTGATCCCCACCCGTGACGAGATCGTGGTGATCGACCTGGCCACGGGCGCGGTACCGACCCGGCACCGGGTAGAGGAACCGGGCCATGTTTTGGCTTTGCCCCACGAGATCGTGGTCGCCTCGGCGTCGATGGTCCGCGGTTACCTGTCTTGGGGCCAGGCCCACAAGCGGCTCAAGCGGCAGATCGCCCTGCGCCCCCACGATCCTCGCCCGGGCCTAGCGTTGGCGCAGATCGCCCTGGCTGCCGACCAAGACGACGCGGTGTTAGCCGGGATCGATCACGCCCTAGCCGCCGCGGAGGCCGCGCCGATCGACCCCGAAGCAACACTTACCCCACCACACTTGTTCCAGGAGCTGCTGGATTTTGTGAAGACCAGCCGTACCCCTCGGGTTTCTCTGCGACGCAAAATCTTCGACCGGTTGGCATCCGTCACGACCCGGGCCGAGGATGAGGCGGCCTATCAATTAGCCCTCGCGGGGTTTTTGGTGGAGACCGGCCAACCGAACGAGGCGGTGGACCATTATCAAGCCGTGCTGACCGACCCGGACCTTTCGAGCCAGCCCTACCAGCACGGGTCGGGGTCGTCGCAAGCGGGGTTTGAAGCCAAATGGCGGCTAAAAAAACTGATCCAGCAATACGGACAGGGGATCTACGCGCGTCACGAAGCGATGGCGGCCCAGCGTCTGGCCGAGCTCACCCACCGCGAACACCTCGATCCCCAAGCCTTGGTCGAGGTGGCGAGGGTCTACCCCTTGTCCCGCACGGCGCCCAAGGCTCTGTCCGCCGCGGCGGACGGGTTGTTCCGTTCCGGTGACGCGGCGGAGGCCGTTACCCTCCTTCGTCGTGCTTACACCCAGACCTCGCAGCTCGACGTGCTCGCCGGGATCGTTGGCCGGATCGTCCGGTACTATGAGCAGCAACGCCGTCCGGCCCAGGCGGCACGCTGGCTAGCACGGGCCGCTAGAGACTACCCTCAGCTTCGCCCGGTGCGGGACGGGGTCGCGTTGGAGGTCGAGCAGTGGTTAACTGAGCTTAGTGAGCAGTTTGATATCACCACCAGCCTCCCGAGTCTGGCCCTGCCCCTTCAAGAGCCATTTGAGGTCCCGGGTCGGCTACTGACCCCTACCCATCAGCTCACGGTGGATTGGCCTAGAGACTTCGTCGTGGTCCAAACCGGCACGCAGATCCAGCTACGAGCCGGGATGAAGCTCGAGAAACAATGGGGGTTTAAGCAGCCCAGCCCCGGGGTCGAGTTATTGGCGGCCACGGAGGAGCAGGTCTTGCTGTGGGATCCGACGATAGGCAGCCTCACCGCGCTAGAAACCCGAACGGGGGAGATGCTTTGGAACTGGCTGAACGTGACCCATCAGCTCGGCGCCGCCGGTGATGGGGCCGATGCATTGAACCGTCGGCGACGAGTCGCCGTCGAGGCCGACGCGGTGGTCCATATGCGGGGCTTGGTCCGGCAAGCGTCGCGTCGGCACAACAGCCGGATCTTGCTAGCCATGAACGAGATGGTGGTCTGCCTCGCCAGCGATGTGGGCCAAGTGATCGGGATTGATCGATACACCGGCGAGCTGCTGTGGCGAGCCGATTGCCCCCTCGCGAAGATCCAGTCCGTGGAGATGAACGAATCATCCGTGGCCCTGACGGGTCAGAGAGGCACCCCTTCATCGCGGCGTCAAGGCACGCTGATGGTGCTCGACGCGTTCACCGGTGAGGCGCGGCTGCCCCTGCACGACGACCCGCAGCAGATCCGGTGGGTGCGGTTTTGCGGGGCCGACCACCTAGTGTTTTGCGGCACCAGCCGGGTGGTGATGTTCAACGTGCATGACGGGGACATCGCGTGGTGGAAGGATCTCAAGGGCCAGCGATTCGCCAGCCAGGGCTACGCTACGGAAGACCTCCTGTTGCTGCTGCTGTGGGAGATGAACGGCACGATCCTCGTCTTCGACCCGTCATCGGGACAGATCGTCAACCGGATCGGGTTGCCGTCGTCCGGGCAGAGGCAGACCGGCATCGACTTCCGACCGGCTCCCGGGGGTCACGTGCACGTGTTGAGCCCGATGCAAGCAATGGCGGTAGATCGAGACGGCCTGGTCACCTGGCGTGATGCGATCAGCCATGACGAGGCCAAGGCGTTACAGCTGCAGCTGGTGGGAGACGATCACGTGCTGCTCATCCATGAAGATAGCCCCGACCCCCGGCAGGCCGCGGCCCAGGAGAATATCCGGCGGCTGGTGCGACGGCTGGGGATCGACCGTCGACGCCGTATCCTGGCGGAGGGTGGGCGACGCCTCGGCGGCCGAGGCTATTCCCTTTTTGTTTTGGATCGAGAAAACGGCGCCATCTTGCATGATCAGAAGATCGAGCCGCGGAACATGCCGATCGATTCTCAACGGGCGGTCTTGTTAGACAACCGTGTCGTCTTAAGCACCGGTACGGGTTTGATCGTGGTGCCCGGCCATAGCGAAGGCCGGTAACCCTGTCGTCGTTACACCAACAGCACGGCTGGGTTTTCGAGCAGCTGCCGCAGGGTCACTAACCATTCGGCGGCCATCGCCCCGTCGACGAGGCGGTGATCGGCACTGAGGGTCGCGGCCATCTCCTGGCCGATGGTGATCTGATCGTCCCGCACGACCGGCTTCTGGATCGCCGCGCCGACCGCGAGGATCGCCGCCTGCGGGGGGTTGATGATCGCTTCAAAATGATCGACCCCGAACATCCCCAGGTTCGAAACGGTGAAGGTCCCATCGGACATCTCCTCGAGGGTCAAACCCTGCTGGCGGGCCTTATTCGCCAGGGCGCGGGTCTCAAGGCTGATCTGCCTCAAGCCCTTGAGGTGGGTATCGCGGATAGTGGGCACGACCAGCCCGCCGCCGCGCTGGGGCGGCAACGCCACGGCGACCCCGACGTTGACCGCACCGTGCTGGTGGATCCCGTCGTCGCCCCAGGTGCTGTTGACCGCGGGGTGACGGGCCAGGGCCACCGCGGAGGCACGGACGATGAAATCGTTAACGCTCAGCTTCACCGGTTTTTGACCCTCGCCGACAGATGCCGCTAATTGCTCATTGAGCGTCCCGCGGAGTTTTAGCAAGGGGTCCATGTTGATCATGACCGTTGTCGTAAAGTGGGGGATGGTGGTTTTGGATTCCACGAGCCGCTTGGCGATCGTGCGACGCATGTTTGAGACAGGGATGGTCTTGGATTCCAATTGTGTCGGGTTCACTACGGAGGGCTCATTGACGGAGGTCGGTGTTGCCGAGGCATCGCTGCCGGCTTCGGCGGTGGTCGGTGACGATTGTTCGCCGGTAGCCGCGAGGACGTCTCTTTTGATGATCCGACCATCCGGGCCGGTGCCTTGGACCGATCGAAGATCCAGGCCGCGTTCCTCAGCCATCTTTCTGGCCAGGGGGCTGACTCGGATCCGTCCGCTTGCTGGGGCTTCGGGCACCGCGGTCTCGCTGGGCGCGGGTTGGGTACTAGCTGGTGGGTCGGTCTGCGGCTGGTTCGTCGCGGCTGGTTCGTGCCCTGAATCCTGCACGGCCGAGCCGTTCTGCTGGTCCCCGCCGGCGGACTGGATCGCGTCCTCAATACTCTCGCCCTCTTCAGCGATAAGCAAGATCCGTTTGCCCACGGGCGCCGAATCGCCTTCGCCGAGGGTCAGCTGGGCCACGGTGCCGTCATCGTAGGATTGCAGCTCCATGGTGGCTTTGTCGGTCTCGACGTCGGCGAGGATATCGCCATTGGCGACCGGGTCACCGACCTTCACACGCCACTTGATCAGCGTGCCTTCTTCCATGGTGTCAGACAGCCGCGGCATGGTGATCTCGATGGGCATGGCGGGGCTCCTTCATATCGTCAGCGTCTGGGGTTTGAGTGCTGCCGAAGTCGGTAGTGAATCATGGGTCTTTGGGTCTGGACAATACAGGCGAGCCGTACGACGGTTTCGTGCCCGTCTTTATGGGCATACGCCACGCTGCCCTTGAGCGAGGCGACACCATCGTAACAATCTCGGTCAACCCCATCATCAGGTCAGACGGTCAGGGTTAGCGCGATAATCAATAACTGGGCACCGTGTGACCGGTCGCCTGGTTGGTGTGGTCGTGTTAAAATAAGGCTGGCGTGACCAATCTACGACGTTCCTCGTCCTCCAACAAGAAAACGCTCAACGCGGAGACGCGGCTGTGCGTGTTGCACGGTCCCGAGCCGATGCTCAAGACCGAACACCTGCGGTCGCTGACCGAGGCTTTATCTTCTCGGCATGGGCCGCTCGAGACCCTCTCGTTCGATGGGAAAACCGCGGGATTGGCCGATGTCCTCGATGAGCTGCGCAGCTTCGGCCTGTTACAGCAATATAAGCTTGTCGTGGTCGATGACGCGGACCGTTTTGTCTCGAACTACCGCCACGCCTTAGAGCGGTACGTACAATCGCCGGCCCCGCAAGCGACCCTGGTCTTGCGGTGCGACCGGTGGAACCGCGGCAAGCTCGATCGGGGGATCGAGAAGATCGGTTGCCTGATCAAGTGTTCGGCCGTGTCGAAGACAGAGGCGAAATCGTGGTTGGTCCGTCAGGGGCAGCAGGCGTATGGGTTGAAGGTCACGGCCCCGATCGCCGGCCGGTTGATCGAGCGCCTCGGCTGCGACTTGGGGCGGATCGACCGTGAACTATCGAAGCTTTCACTGTTCGCCGCACCCGACGGAAAGATTAACCCGCGGTTGATTGATCAGGTCATCGGCAAGACAAGCGACGAAAAAGCATGGGCCATTCAGGAATCTTTCTTGTCGATTTTGGCCGCTGCGACAGACCGCCGCGCGGGCGGCCAGGCGGAGCCGGCGTCACCGTCTGGCCCCGTGGCGGGGGCGATCGAAAAAATCCACGAGCTGGTTCACCTCTCGGGTGAAGCGGACGTGTTCGTCGGGTACTGCGTCGCCGACCTCGTACGCAAGCTATGGTTGGCGACGAGGATGCGTGGGGCCGGGGTGCCCGCTGCCCAAGCCGCCAGGCGCCTGCGGCTCTGGGGAGGGGGCCAGGCCTTGTTTTTCCGGGCCGTCGATCGCCTGGATCCGTCTGCGGCCGGGTGGATTTTCGATAGAATCATCCGTAACGATGTGAGGGCAAAAACCGGACAGGGCAGCACCGTACGTCATCTAGAGTGTTTTTGTGCGGCTCTGCCCCCTTGTGTCCGATAACAAGATCAGGGGCGACGATCACCTTCGATTTGGCGGTGATCTCGACGACGAACGTGTCAATGTATCTAAGATCAAGGGGTTAATCGGAATATTGAAAACCGGACGACTATCTGTCGTCGGATACTGGAGGTGCCATGCTCGTTCAACGTACCTTGAAGTACTTTGAGAAAGCAGTTGTGTTGGGCTGCGTGCTTGTGTTGGTCGGTTGTCATAGCTCTGGGGCTAATCCGTTGCCCACGGACACTCCAGACCACGCGGCTGGGGACCCCGCAACGCCGACTTCTTGATCATCCTGATCACGCTCAGGACGCAGCCGCCTCGACGCGACAATACGCCGATCGTTTGTCGACACTACTCGATCAGATCGATCGGAAGCGAGACCTCGTGGCTGCTCGCGCACAAGATGCGTCAAACGATGACGAAAGAGCAGGCCGACCCGACGCTCAGCCATCCCCTTCGACGACGATACGCTGGGTCGACCGAGCTGACGACCCCCCGGCCCCGCCGCCGCAAGCCGTCGTAGAGGTTCAAAACGAACCGGACAGCCCCCCTTCCGCCGCCGTCACCACACCCAAAGTTCCTCCTAAGGATAGAAAACTCTCCCCGTCAGTCGAAGCGACGATCTCCGAACAAGATACCCCGGCGACACTTCACCCTGAACGTGTCATGTCCAAACAGATCGAGCATGCCCAACAAGACGACCCTCAATCGCTCTTAGCACAGCTGAGCCGAAGCATCCACTCCCGCTCGGGCGATGCGATGGAGAAAGGCGATCATCGCCGCGGCGTTAAGCTTGGCTGATCCAGATGAAAAAATCGACGAGGCGGATCTGACCGGTCTTAGCGCCAGCCAGCAGCGACAGGTCCGTCGGTTCCATCAGTTGATCACGTCTCTAGGCAAAAAGATCGCCACCGGGGAAACCACCGACCAAGAGCAGTTGTGGTTAGAAGAGATCCAGCAGCTGGTCGGGGGTGAAAACAAGCCGATCCACATCCAGAAAGTCGAGCTCTGCCAGCGCGTCAAGGGTTACGGGGTCTACGAGCCTTTCGTATCCAATAACTTCATCGCCGGCCGGGAGCAGCCGATCATTATCTACACCGAGCTGGATCACTTCCAGACCGAGCCCCAACCCAACGGCCTGTTCAAGGTCCGCCTCTCTCAAGAGGTGATCTTGTACAACGAGACCGGCACACTCGAGGTGTGGCGCCAGCCTCGTGTGATGATCGAAGATGAATCCCGCAACCGCCGGCGGGACTTCTTCGTTGTCCAGCTGGTGCACCTTCCGTCGCAGTTGGGGTTAGGGCGGTACCGTCTCAAGGTCCGTGTCAACGACCTGGCCGACGATACCACCGACGAGGTCATGGTCCCGATACAGATCCTCACCCCCCCCTCGATGGTTAGCGACACGGATTGGTGAAGACCGTCTTACAGGCACGCGTATCGCGTGTGAAAGCCCCACGACGAGGATACGGTTGCCCCAGAGAATCGTCGCGTCGCATGCAAGACTCACGCCAGGAAATATCCACTTTTGACCGGATCCGTGATCGATCAGCGACGGGCTGGGCTATTGCCTGAGAGTCGCCCCGAGCTGGGAAACCATCCGGTCGATCAGCACCGTAACCTGGTCATCCACCTGCTCACGGCGCAGGGTCGTGGAGTGGTCGCGGAAGCGTAGACGCATCGCCACGCTCTTGTGCCCATCGGGGATTGGTTTGCCACGATAGGCTCCCAAGAACCTCAGGCTTTCGAGCCGATCGAGATCGGCATCCGTAATCAGCCGTTCGATCGACGCCCACGAGACTCCTTCCTTGACTACGATCGACAGGTCTCGCTCAACCGCGGGGAAACGCGCCAGCTCGCCCACCGATCGATCCGGCGGGTAGGCCTCGAGCAGTACCGGCAAGTCGAACTCTGCCGCGACGACGGGAGTCTGAAGGTCAAAAAGATCCTGGGTATGAGGATCGACCAAACCTAGCCAGCCCGTTTCCTGCCCAAGCATCTTGATCCGAGCCACGGCTTGAAAAACCGGTGACGCGTCAGGCTCCAGTGATAGCGCCCCAGCCCCGGCCAGCAACTCGACGGCCTCTTCGATCGTTCCGCGTATCTCCCGGAGGCCTTGTTGAGGATCGGGTGCATCGGCTAACAAACCCAGTCGGTGGCGTTCGACGACGTCCGCCCCGTCGCGTGCCCAGGTGGTGGCCGTTTCATAGAGGCGCACGCCCGCGTTGCCGACGTCTTGGTTCGACTTGCGGCAAGCCATCAGGCTGGGGATCAGCGAAGGGCGAAGCATCGGGGTCGCGGTGCGGCGTTCATCGTCGAGGGTCAATGGCTGGTGGGTATCGTCGAGGAACCGGGCTCCATATTTTTCAGCCACGAAGCTGAGGGTGATCGCTTCGTGGAAGCCGTGGGCGACCAGGACCTGGTCGAGCTTCCGTCTGGCCGTGACCGTCGGACGGGGGGGGCTGGCCACGATGTGGATTTTTTCAGTCACCGGGACCGCGTCGTACCCGTGGAGCCGGGCGACCTCTTCGATCAAATCGATCTCCCGGTCTAGGTCGAGGCGGAACGTCGGGATGGCGCACACGGCCCGCAGTGGCTGGTCCTCGAGGCGTGGGCCAAGCCCCAATCGGCTCAGCAGTTCGATGATCCGTTTCGGGGCCAGGTCGACCCCGATAATCTGGTTGCACCGATCGACCCTCATCGCCACGGTCTTGGAAGCTGGAGGATCGATCCCGACGCGGCTGTGAGCGCCGATGATCCCGCCGGCGAGTTCGAGGATCAACCCCGCCGCCCGCTGGCTGGCTTTTTCGACGCCCAACGGGTCTACCCCACGCTCGAACCGGTAGCTCGAATCGCTGGCTAGCTTCAATGCCCGGCTGGCACGGCGCACGGACAGCGGGTCGAAAGTCGCTGATTCGAGCAGGATGTCGGTAGTGGTCTCGGTGACTTCGGTGTCGGCCCCGCCCATCACGCCCGCGACCGCGACCGGTTGGGTGCCGTCAGCGATCACCAGCATGTCGCTGGCGAGTTGGTGCTTCGATCCATCGATCGCCGCGAACGGCTCAGCCTCCTTAGCGCCGCGGACAACAATCTGTCCCCCTTCGAGCTTGGCTAGATCGAAAGCGTGCAGCGGCTGGCCCATCTCGTGAAGCACGAAGTTCGTGACATCCACCACGTTATTAACGCTGCGCAGCCCGATGGATTCGAGCCGGGTCATGAGCCAATCCGGGCTGGGGCCGACGCGCACGGCCTGGATGACCCGAGCGGTGTACAGCGGGCATCGGTCTGGTGCTTCATTGCGGACCGGGAACAGGATACGGGTTCGGGTATCACCATTCGGAGAGTCCCCCTCGGGCTTTGGAGGGTTGCACGCGGGCTCGATCACGCGGCAACCAACGCCGGCGGCGACTTCCCTCGCGATGCCCAAATGGGACAAACAGTCCGATCGGTTGCTGGTAACCTCGACGTCCAAAACGACGTCTTGGCCATCGCCGACGGGTGGCAGCCGGCACTCGATCGGCAACCCTTGGTCCGTGAGCACTTTCTCGACCTGATCCGCGTCCACCGATCGGTCAAGATACGTATTGAGCCAGTCCAAGCTGATCTTCATGATTCTCCGCCAGAGGTTAGCAACCCCAACAGCAGGGGCAAGCTGACGAGCCATGAGCCTCGAGAGAATCGGTCGTAACGACTTAATACCGCGGCACCGGATTATGGTCATTTATTAATGATTGAATAGTTGACTTCATATGTATGGTGATCGTGTGCCCCTGGCAGTTTATCTGCCAGTGCGGTTTTCGCGGGGTTACTGCACGGGCGGGCAAGCCGCCAGTGGCACACGAACTTAAACCAACAATTTAATCATCAATAAACCGGATGAGATGCGCTTTTTCAACGCGGTGCCTTTTTTTCAAAGCTTTTGAGGAATCGCGTTCCGTAGAAACGACGGGCGATGGCGTGGGATTGTTGCCAACGGGTTTCGACGATGCAGATCATGCAAGCCATATCCACCCCGAGACGGGAACGAAAACTATTTATTATAGCTGCCCGTTCAACCAGGAAGCGGCCCCGTGTCGGGATCGAAAATCCGTTGCAATCATCCGCGAACCACGCTAACCTTATGAAGACAGTTTAGGGGACATGTCCGGGTAAGGCCTATCGTTCGCCGGGCTACCGACGAGGAGGTGTCGGCCATGAAATCGCAATTTTTGCGACAATCTTTCCCGACCACGCTGTGGACCCAGGTTGTCCAAGCCAAAGAGGGATACCCCCCAAGCATCGATGGCTTCTACCGGCGTTACGCCAGCCCGGTTTACTGTTTTTTCCGGGCCAAACGGGTTGATTCAGAGACCGCCAAGGACCTCACCCAGGACCTATTTGTGAAGCTGACTAACGGCAAGCTCCTGGGCCACCTACGACCAAGGAGGCACCGGTTCCGTTCTTATCTGATGCAAGCGGCCAAGAACCAATGGATCGACTATCTCAAGAAGAGAAGCTGTGAGATCAGCAGACGGATTGGCCCGTTGGATGACGTTCTGGATACGATCGATCCACACGCGGAGCTGTCGCGCCAGGTTTCGCCCGAAGATGCGTTTCAACGCCGATCGGCTCGGGCGTTGCTGGCCGAGGCCTTGCGGCAGGTCGAACGCGAATGCCATACCGACGGCCTGGGGAGCCATTTCAAGATCTTCTCCGCTCGTTTCCTGGAACCTCAACGCTACAAATGGGAGCAGATCGGGCAGATGCACGGGATCAGCGGGCAGAAGGCCTCGAACATGGCCAGGACCGTGACCGACCGGTTCCGAGCGGCCCTGTGCCGGATGCTTCGGCTAGAATACCGTACCCACGAGGAAGTTGAAGACGAGATCCGTCGGTTTATCTCCTCGTTCAGCACACAGACCGATCCGGCGGGGCATAGCGACGGCCACGCTACTTTTTCGTAAGGTCACCCGATGAATAGCGGATCGCGTGATCCAGATCATCTGACAGACGGACAGGTCATTGACCTGCTGCATTTGGGGCTCGATGACCGCGGGGACACAGCCCTCGACTCAGGGGATTGGTGGTATTGGCTTCATATGCGAGCCGACCTGCTGGCTGCGCGGAGCCGTGAACTGTTTGACGTCCATCACCTCGACGAGCGGTGTATCGCCGGGTTGCTAGGCGTCAGCGAGTTGACCATCCGCCGGTGGTTTAGCACGTCCAAGGCCTGGTCAAGGCCGGTGAGGGAAAAGCTAGCCGGCCTGTGTTTCTTGGTCTGTTACGCCCAAGACCAAACCACCGATCCTCAAGCCAAGAAGCTCATCGACGCCGCCTTGGCGGCCGTTCGTGAGGACGGCGATGGGACTCGTGACCCGATCGATGATCGCAGCGAGAACGATTTGTGTGTCCGCGGGGTCAACCGGCTCTACGGCGTGCCGGGGTTGATGGCTGCTGCGTTGCAGGTCTTGTTACAACAACAGCTTGTAGAACCCCCCGGGGATCGTGCAGAATCTTGATCGGTCTTAACCTCACTCAGAGGGACCGACCGGCAGCCGAACCCTCATCCGGGGCAGAGTCGGTTAAGCCGCTAAGGCCGGTTATGCGGTTGAGGATCGTGCGGCTCATGGCCCCGGGTATGATCGGGTCGGGTTGGTGGGCCCGTGGATCCGAGCTGTTTTCAGAAGGATGATCAAGCCGAAGTAGGGGATCGGCGCTCGGAAGGTCGATGAAAATCACCACCTCCATGCGGGTTGTTTTACGCATCGCCATGGCCGAAGCGAGGCTGTGCCGCAATCAGTTGTTGGAACCCGAGCACCTTTTCCTAGCGGTGTGCAAGCTGATCGATCTCGACGAGATGATCCACGCCATCCCCGGGGCCCGGGAGGACATGCTCTGGATTAACAAGCTGCTTGCCGACGCCGGTCTGGCGTGCGTGGCGGTGCGGCGAAGGATCCGCACCATGCTCCGCAACAACGGGGTGGCGAAAGGTCATTTTAGTCAGCACCGTTCGCAGCGGTGCCACAACATCTTCCTCGCGGCCCAAGAGCTAGCCCAAGAATTAGACAGCCCAACCATCGGGGTTCGCCACTTCATGACGGTCTTGCTCGTGGATGATAGCCCGCTGATCCGCGACGTCGTCGGCGAGCTTCAAGGTTCTTGGAAACTTCTCAAAAAAGGAGTGGGGCTTCGCGATACGAACGGGTGGCTCGATACGAAACCGACCGATCTGATCAGCACCGATCCCGGGATCGATACCGAATTTGGACTGCCCACGCCCCCCGATATCGAGGGTTACCGCATGTTCGCGCCGCCGATCGGACAGGGAGGGATGGGCGTGGTGTGGCAGGCCGAAGACCTTCAATCGGGTCGGCAGGTCGCGGTCAAGGTCATCGCCTCGAGGTATTTCGCCTCCGAGCGGGCCCGACACCGGTTCCGTCGAGAAGTGCGCGTCGCCATGGGCCTGAGGCACAAGAACATCGCGGAGGTCTATGAAAGCGGCGTCCACCGCGGTGACTATTACTTTGCGATGCAGCTGATCGACGGCCAGAACCTCAAGGACTACGTGAAAAAAACGTGCCCCCCTCAGCCACAGATGCTGCGGTACATGGCCGGGATCTGCCGCACCATCGACTTTGCCCATCAGTCAAACGTGGTGCACCGCGACCTCAAACCGTCGAACATCCTCATCAGCGGCGACGGCGAACACCACGTCCTGGACTTCGGCCTAGCTAAGATCCTGCGCCAGCAGCAGCTCGATGAGTCACTATCGCTGTCCATCGACGGCCAGGAACTGGGCACCCCCGCGTACATGTCGCCCGAACAAGCCGAAGGCTGCCACGACAAGACCGACGCCCGTACCGACGTCTACAGCTTGGGGGTGATCCTCTACGAGTTGCTGACCGGGCGGCTACCGTTTAGGGGCAAGCGGCACGAGATCGTCGATCAGGTCTTGAACCAAGCCCCCACGCCGCCGCGGCAGATCGACAAAAAAATCGCTCCGGTGCTCGAGACCATCTGCCTCAGGGCCATGGCCAAGTCACCCGATGACCGGTACCCCGCGACGATTAACATCGCCGAAGACCTGGATCGGTACCTAGGTCAGTAGAACACGGCCAACGATCGAGTAAGCCACGTCGATCCGCCTCTTTTGTACGCATCACGATTGAATCCGCGGTCGCTCAGAGCCGGTCCAGTGGGTCCGAGCTGGCCCTGACATGAAACTGCGTGTTTCCCCGACTCTTTACAGCCGCCGGTACCGGGTAAGCAGGTCGATGATCTTGGGCTGTTGCGGTTTGAGCTGGAGGCTGCGTCGCCACGCGTCCAGCGCTTCGTCCCGCTGCGGGGGCAGGGCACGCCCTGATTGGAGGAACATGGTCATCAGGCACACCCCCAAGCCGTTGAGGGCGGCGACGTCTTCTTGATCCAGTGATAAAGCGGCGCGGAAACTAGCCAGGGACTCGTCGAACCGGCGGGTCTTGAACTGGGCGTACCCCAACCGTTCGTAGGCCGTGGAGCTGGGCAGGCGCCGGTTGAGCGATTGCAACACGTTGATTGCCCGGTCATAGTGTCCCAGCTGGATATGGGCGTTGGCCAAACCGAGAAGGATCGGCTCGGCCAGCTCCCCTAACTCGACCGCTTGGCGGTAAGCCGCGACCGCTTCGGGATACCGCTCGAGCAGACTATAGACCGCCGCGAGGTTCGCCCAGGCCAATTGATGGTGGGCATTGAGCTCGGTCGCCCGCTTGGCGAAAGGCAGGGCCTCGACCGCGCTGCCGGTCTGGAGATAGGCGCTGCCAAGATTGAGGTTGGCATCGAAGCTATCGGGTTTGATCGATAGAGCCCGCAGGTAGATCCTGATGGCACGGTCAATCTTGCCCAACAGGTGCTGCATCAAACCGTAGTAGTACTGGGCATCAAAGCTGTGAGGCGCGAGGCGCGCCGCGTGCCGATACGACCGATTGGCGAGACGGTAATCGCCTTGCTCGCGGAAGATCTCGCCCATGCCCATGTGGGCCTCGACGAGGTTGGGATTATCTTGCAGCGCTGCGGAGAACGCTTCGAGGGCTTGCTCGTCGAGCCCCTGATCTTTGTATTCTTGGGCTTGCTGAAGCTGGACCTGACCGGCTCGCTGTTTGGCTGCTGTCTGGATCGAACCGCAGCCAGGCTGCATCAACACAATAATGAGCAGACAGTTAGTACAGCGTAACCAAGTAAATAAGTGTTTCATCTCAAACAAGGTAGGCTTGCTCATGCGATGGGTCAATCAACCTCAAAAAAGTTCACGCCTAACACGCCTAAGTCGATCACCCGTGGATCGAACCACGCCCCGGGGCGGGCTGGCATGAGGATCGCCCTAGCCCAGATTAACCCTACCGTCGGCGACATCGCCGGGAACCATGAACTGATCGTCTCCAGTCCATCGAGGCTGCCCGCCGGCTCGACGCCCAGCTGGTGGTCTTCCCCGAGTTGGCGGTGTTAGGTTACCCTCCCAAAGATCTACTCCTCAAACCCGCCGTCATCGATCACTGCCGACGAGCGGTCGAATCGATCGCTCAACGGTGCAAGGGCATCGCCGCGATCGTCGGGTACCCCCACCCCAACCCGTCGCCGACCGGCCGTGCTTTACACAACGCTGCGGCTGTCTGTCACAACCAACGTATTATACACCGACATTTTAAGGGATTATTGCCGACGTACGATGTATTCGATGAATCAAGGTATTTCGAGCCCGGCCCGGCCCTAGACCTGACCACCCTCCACGGCGTGCCCACCGGGATCAGCATCTGCGAAGATCTCTGGAACGACCAGCAGATGGTCACCCGCCAGCTTTACCACGATAACCCAGTCGAACAGCTCGCCGCCCGTGGCGCGGAAATCTTCATCAACTGCTCAGCGTCGCCTTATGTCATCCGCAAACACGAATTCAGGATGAAGCTCTTCGCCCACACCGCCAAGCGGTACAAGATCCCGCTGATCTACGTCAACCAGGTCGGGGGCAACGATGAGCTAATTTTCGACGGCAATAGTTGCGCGTTCGACTTTACCGGCAGGCTCATCACCCACGCCAAGGATTTCGAGCCAGACCTGGTGACCGTGGATCTAGTACCTCCGCCCTCGTCCCAAGGTGATCCTAGCGACGCCCGCCGCGTATCCCGGACCGAAACCCCCAAGACAGGCGTCGAATCCGCCTACCACGCCTTGGTGCTTGGTCTCCGTGATTACTGTGCCAAGTGCGGGTTTGGTTCGATCGTTTTGGGGTTGTCAGGGGGGATCGATTCGGCGCTGTGCGCGGCGTTGAGCGTCGCTGCCGTGGGGGCCGACAACGTCCGTGGGGTGGCCATGCCGTCACGGTACAGCTCGCCCGGATCGGTGACCGACGCGAAGGAAGTCGCCGATCGGCTTTCGATGCGTTTTCAGGAGATCCCGATCGACGAGCCTCATCAAGCGTTTGAACGCCTCTTGACCTCTGAATTTCAAGGGCTGGCCGTCGACAGCACCGAGGAGAACGTCCAAGCCCGCATCCGCGGGGTGATCCTTATGGCCCTAAGCAATAAATCCGGTTCCTTGCTGGTCACCACGGGCAACAAAAGTGAGCTAGCCGTAGGGTATTGCACCCTTTACGGCGATATGGCCGGGGGGTTGGCAGTGCTCAGCGACGTGCCCAAGACCATGGTGTGGCAGTTGGCGCGATGGATCAACGAGAACCCCGATAGCCCGCTACGCCGACAGTTCAACGGGTCGGTTATCCCCGAAAGCTCGATCACCAAGCCGCCCAGTGCCGAGCTACGCCCGGATCAAACGGATCAAGACAGCCTGCCGCCCTACGACGTGCTCGACCAGATCGTGGAGCGATACGTCGAACGCGAAAACTCCGCCCAGCAGATCATCGAAGCAATGCCCGACACCGACCCGGACATGATCGCGCGGATGGTGCGCATGATCGATCAAAACGAGTACAAACGTAAGCAAGCCGCCCCTGGGTTGAAGATCACCAGCCGGGCATTCGGGTTCGGCCGGCGGATGCCGATCGCCCACCGGTTGACCTTTCTGGATTAAGGGCTCGAACCTCCATTTCTGCGAAGCAGTTTCCTTAGAATCTTTTGTGTCCCGTCTCGGCGATAAAGATTGGACGTGTTGGCCATAAGTTCCCATATTTAAGGAAGTTTTATTCCATGGCCAAAACCCGAATATTCTGCCCAGTCGTTGGTGATTTGTCTCAAATCATGATAGGATACATGGGCTCGAAGCATCGGTTGAACATCTGATTTTCGTGACTCACGAGCGGCGGTCATGGCAAGCCAATTGACTGAAACGGAAGGCCCTGAATTGACGGACAACACCCCCGGTACCCAAGCCCCAGGGCCTGCCCCCGGAGCGGTCCCCGCATCGGCTCCCGGCCCCGTCAGTGGTCAATACACCGAAGCGAGTATCAAGGTCCTCGAGGGCCTCGAAGCGGTCCGCAAACGGCCGGGGATGTACATCGGCGACACCACCACACGCGGCCTGCACCACCTGATCTACGAGATCGTCGACAACGCGATCGACGAGCACATGGCCGGGCGCTGCGATAACGTCAACGTCACCTTCCACGCTGACGGGTCGGTGTCAATCATCGACGACGGATCGGGCATCCCCGTAGGGCCCTACAAGCACCCCAACCCCATGCTCAACGGCCGGCCCACCGTCGAGATCGTCATGACCACCCTCCACGCCGGCGGCAAATTCGATCACGACTCTTATAAAGTTTCCGGCGGCCTGCACGGGGTGGGGGCCAGCGTGGTCAACGCCCTGTCGGAGTGGTTCGAGGTCGAGATCGCTCGCGACGGCAGCCTCCACACCATGTCGTTCGAGCGCGGCGAGGTGTCCGAACCGCTCAAAGCCGTTAACAAACGCAACAACACCGGCACCAAGGTCTGCTTCAAGCCCGACCCGCAGGTCTTCCCGGATACCGAGTTCCGCTACGACACGATCGCGGGCCGGCTGCGCGAGCTGGCCTACCTCAACCCCGGCCTGACAATCACCCTTGAGGATGAGCGATCCGGGGTCAGCGACACGTTCCTGTTCCCCGACGGCATCGTCCATTTCGTGCGGGCGTTAAATGAGCAGAAGAACGTGCTGTTCGAACCGCCCGCGTTTTTCCGGTTCGAGGATGAGCCCACCGGCCTGGTCTGTGAGCTGGCCTTTCAATACAACGATTCCTACAACGAGACCCTGCTGACCTTCGCCAACAATATCAACACGATCGAGGGCGGTACCCACCTGTCGGGCTTCAAGACCGCGCTGACGCGGACCCTCAACACGTACGCCCGCAACACCAACCTGCTTAAGGGCGATACCGCCCCCAGCGGCGACGACGTGCGCGAGGGCCTCGTGGCGGTGCTGTCCGTCAAAGTCTCCGACCCCCAGTTCGAGGGGCAGACCAAGACCAAGCTTGGCAACAGCGAGGTCGAGTCGTTTATCAATACAGGCGTGGGGTCGCGGCTAGCCAGCTGGCTTGAAGAAAACCCCTCCCACGCCAAGCGGATCTGCATGAAGGGGATCATGGCCGCCCAGGCCCGTGAAGCGGCGCGTAAGGCCCGGGAGCTCACCCGCCGCAAGGGCGCCCTCGATAGCGGCGACCTGCCCGGCAAGCTCTACGATTGCACCTCCAAGGACGTCGACAGCTCCGAGCTGTTCCTGGTCGAGGGCGAGTCCGCCGGCGGCTCAGCCAAGGGCGGGCGCGACAACAAGATCCAGGCGATCCTCCCGCTCAAAGGCAAGATCCTCAACGTCGAAAAAGCCCGGCTCGACAAGATCCTCGGGTTCGAGGAGATCCGTACAATCATCCAGGCGCTCAACTGCGGTATCGGGGCCGACGACTTCGACATCTCCAAGCTCCGGTACGGCAAGATCATCATCATGACCGACGCCGACGTCGACGGTTCGCACATCCGCACGCTGCTGCTGACGTTCTTCTTCCGGCAGATGCCCGAGCTGATCCGCCAAAACCGGATCTACATCGCACAGCCGCCGCTATACCAGGTCATCCGCAACAAGCAAAGCGAGTACGTGCTCAACGAGGGGCGGATGAAATCGCTGCTAAGCGAACTGGGCACCCGCGACGCGAAGCTCGTCGTGCGCAACGGCCGGCACGAACAGGTGCATCAACTTGAGGGCCAAGCCCTGGCCTCGGCGTTTGAACTGCTCGAGCAGATCGGCCAGCACGTCACGATCGTCGAGCGACGCGGCATCGACATCCAGGAGTTGCTCGCTCTACGAAACCAAGACCCGCAAGGCAAGACCCGCCTGCCGCGCATCCAGCTCCAGGTCCCCAGCCAGGGACCATCCGGTGCCGCCACGAACCATTTCTTCTGGTCCGAATCACAGGTCGAGGCGTTCTGCGCCCAGCACGGGCTAAGCGAATCCGACCCCGAGCTCGACAAGGTCATCGGCGAGGACGCGCCTGACCGTGATTCCCCCTCTGACTCGACACCGCCCACCACCCGGGCGCTCCGACGCGAGCTACACGAGTCGCGCGAGCTCGACCGGTTGATCAACCGTTTAGAGCAGCTAGGGCTCTCTGTGGACGACTACCGCCTCGCCGCGACCCCCGAAGCGGCCCCGGGCCAGGAGCAGACGCTGTCGCGATTCGCTTTGATCAGCCGTGACGCCAAGGGCAACGAACGGGTCGTGGAGATCGCCAACCTCGCAGCCGTGGTCGAGGTGATCCTCGAATCCGCCAAGCACGGCATCGACATCAAGCGGTTCAAGGGCCTGGGCGAGATGGACGCCGACCAGCTCTGGGACACCACCATGGACCCATCGCAGCGCGTCCTGCTACGCGTGACCTGGGACGCCGCCAGCGAGGCCGAGCAGTTGTTCTCGATCCTCATGGGTGAAGAGGTCGAGCCCCGCCGCCAGTACATCGAGCAGCACGCGTTAGACGTCAAGAACCTCGACGTATGATCGATTGCGTGTCTCCTTTCTGGCGAACCGCGACCGTGAGCAAGCGGGTGCTTCGTCAGCGGGCGAGGTGAGAACAAGAACCCGCTGCCCCACTGTTACCGTTCGCTAAGCGCCCTACCTGAAAAAATCGAAACGGACACGGTCCTAGCCGCCCGCCTCGGGCCCACGCTCGCCCCAAACCGGGGACCCGTCACATGGGGTTGTTCTGCCTCATTTTTCACAAAAGAATAAAAAACTATTGACTTTTCCACTCCTTTTATTAAACTGGGACGTCGGGGTCAATTAGAGCGTTTTGCGTCAATAATCGCCATATCCGCAAGAGGTGAAGTAGTTTTGGCACTCGGTGGGCGTGACGTCTGTCAGGGCATCGGCGATGGCGTCTTGGAGCGTGCCGAAGGTCTTGGCGGCGACGCGGCGTAGCCACGCCTTGACCTTGCTCCACAGCTTCTCGATCGGGTTCAGGTCCGGGCTGTACGGGGGCAGGTACCCCAGGTCGGCGTCGACGGCCTCGATCGCTTCGCGCACCGCGGCGGCTTGGTGACTCGAGAGATTGTCCATCACGACCACGTCACCCGGGCGCAACGACGGGGCCAAGAACTGCTGGGTGTAGGCCAGGAACGTCGCCGAGTTCATCGGGCCATCGACCACGACCGTCGCACCTTGGATCACCCCGTCGAGCCGGATCGCGCTGAGCATCGTGAGCGTCTTCCAGCGGCCGTGCGGGGTGCGGTCCACGCAACGCTGCCCGATCGGCGACCAGCCATACAGCCGGGTCATATCCGTCTTGGCCCCAGATTCGTCGAGGAAAACCAGATGGGCCGGGTCCACGAACCGCCGGGCGATCGTGAAGTTGTGGCGGCGTTGGGCCACGTCGGGGCGATCTTGCTCGGCGGCGATCAGCGACTTCTTTTGAGCGACAGCCCCAGCCGCTTCAACGCCCGGCACACCGTCGATTCCACGACGCCCAGGTTCAGCATCGCCCTCAACTGCTTGGCCGTGATCCCCGGCTTGGCCGCCACCGCCTCACGCATCCGTTGCTCATCGGCCGCCGTAAGCTTGACCGACCCCTTGGGCCCCGGCACCCCCGGCGTCAACACGCCCCGGCGGTGCCGATCACACCAGTCGCGAACCGTCGACCTCGCCACCCGAAACTGTCGTGATACCCCCGTGATCGTCTGACCCGACTCGGCGGCCCATACCACCCGCTTACGTAGATCCATCGAATACGCCATGACCTTGGCCTCCTTGCCAGAAATCTCTCTTATCGGCCAGCGGCGATTAATTACGCCAAGCGCTCTAGGGCGGAGTATATCTACAGAGAAGAATTTCTAACCACATCACATAAACCCTTTTTTCTAAGGAGCAAGACCATGTTGAGAGGCAAGTCGTTGTCGTGTGCGCGCATCGGGCTGGTTGCGGGGATAGCAGCGCTGGTTACTTCGCCAACCCTAGAGCATCTGGCATCAATGTTCTCCATAGCCACAGGCTTGAAAGTAGTTGGGGCATTCTGTGGGGTGAACGGCTCGCAGGGCATCGGCGATGGCGTCGTTCAAGGCGTCGAACGTCTTGGCGCTGACCCGACGTAGCCACGCTTTGACTTTGCTCCACAGCTTTTCGATCGGGTTGAGGTCGGGCGAGTAAGGCGGCAAGTACCAAAGGTCCGCGCCGGCCGCTTCGATCGCCTCACGGATCCCCGCGCCTTTGTGCGACGAGAGATTGTCCATCACCACGACATCCCCGGGCCGCAGCGACGGGGCCAAGAACTGCTGTGTATAAGCCAGGAACGTTGCCGCGTCCATCGGACCGTCGACCACCACCGTCGCGCCTTGGCTCACGCCGTCGAGCCGGATGGCACTGAGCATCGTCATGGTTTTCCAGTGGCCGTCCGGGGTGTGATCCACGCAGCGCTCGCCGATCGGCGACCGGCCGTACAGCCGGGTCATGTTGGTCTTGGCCCCGGATTCATCGAGGAAAACAAACGAACCCGGGTCCACGAACCGCCGGGCGATCATGAAGCTTCGCCGACGTCGAGCCACGTCCGGACGTTCTTGTTCGGCGGCGATCAGCGACTTCTTTTTAAGGATAGCCCCAGACGCTTCAACGCCCGGCACATCGTCGATTCGACCACCCGCACGCTCAGCAGAGGCATCAGCTGCTTGGCCGTGATCCCCGGCTGGGCCGCGACCCTCTCACGCAAGATCTGCTCATCAGCCGCCGTGAGCTTCACCGGCCCCTTGGGCCCCGGCACGCCCGGCGACAACTCCCCTCGTCGATGTCGACCCAGCCAGTCGCGCACCGTCGGCCGCGCCACGGAAAACCGCTTTGCCACCGAAGCGATCGGTTCACCCGACCCCGCCGCCACGACCACCCGCTGCCGCAAGTCCATCGAATAGGTCATGACCTTGGCCTCCATGCCAGAAATCACACTTATCGGTCAAAGAAGATTATTTACGCCAATGGCTATAGCGGACGAGATCACCGCGATCTGGGATGGGCCGGCCAGCAGCTTCTACAAAACCGCAAGCAATTGGATCGATAGCAATGGGGATCCACTAACCGAAGTACCACTCAACAACGACACAAATACCTACAACGTCATTATCCCAAATCCGACCAGTGGGACACGTACCGTGACGTTCGACCAGCAAAGCCCCATTAGCGGTGAGATCGTTTCTTTCGCGTTGGACACTTCGGTGACGCTCAATCTCACCAGTAACAGTTCATTCCTCGCCCCGAGCCTGACGGTATTGGACGACCCCGAAACCGAATTGGTTGAAGCCGATATCCGTGGATTCATCAACGCTGGCTCAAATCCTGCTGGCTTCGCCGCCCATTTTTCAGCTACTGGCGCTGGATCGGGACTCAACGCCGACCGAGCCCGCCTCTCCGCCCGGTTGGGTTCAACCATCGCTATCGGCGGCACCTCATATGAAACTACAGGCCTCGGCTCAACGGAGATCCTCCGTGCCACCAACCCTGATTCGAAGATCGAGTTAGCGTCACTAGAAACGATCAACGCCGGGACCAATACCAGCGGTGTGGTCCAGTCGATTCACGCAACGGACAGCGGGATGATCGATTTATCCAGCGTGCACACCCTCAACTCTCCCGTACAGTCGAACGCACGGGTCGACTTCAACATCAACACCGCTGGGCATGTGGATTTGTCGTCCCTAAGCAGCATCAATCCAGCGAGTAATGGGGAAGGGCAAACGCGATTCAATATCGATGGGGCTACACTTGAGCTTGGGCCACTGAACAACGCCAAACGAGCCAGATTCATCGTTGGATCGAGCGGGACGGTTACTACAACAGGTACAGCTGCTTCAGGAGAGATAGTTGATTCAACTTTTGAGGTGTCGGATGAATCGCAGTTTCATGGCGCCGCCTTGCAAACCAAGTATTCCGCGTTGGACATTTTTTCGGTAGCGACTTTGACCGGCACCACCACGCTCATGTCCGCGACCGGCGATTCGACGCTGGATCTATCGGGGCTACAGAGTATTAATGCTGGCTTCGATGACGCTGACAGCGGTGGACGAGGGTTCTTTGTTTCTGCCAATCTCAATAGCATCATTGATCTCTCGAATGTCACCACCCTGACCTCTCCGGCACGCGCCGAAGATAGGATTGAATTCACCGTCGATACCGGGGCAACCATAAATCTTTCGTCTCTTGAAAGCATCATTGGACCCGCGGCTGAGACCGGCCGAACGAAATTCGACGTCAATTCTGGGATTGTCGATCTAGGTCCATTACAGACCGTCGATCGCGCATTTGTGACGCTCAGCAACGCGGCAATCATGTCCGCCGGAGGATCGGACGAAACAGGAAAGATCACCAATTCGGTGTTTTGGGCTGAAGGAGGATCTCAATTTAACGGCTCAACCATGAAAGCCAATTACGTCGCCTCGGACATTTTTTCGGTAGCGGCTCTGACCGGCACCGTCACGCTCATGTCCGCGACCAATGATTCGACGCTGGACCTATCAGGGCTACAGAGTATTAATGCTGGCTTCGATGACGCTGACAGCGGTGGACGAGCCTTTGTTGTCTCTGCCAATTTCAACGGTACGATCAATCTTTCTAACGTAACATCTGTGATAGCCCCAGCTCGAAGTGAAGATGGGATCAATTTTGTAACTGACGACGGAGGCGTGATCGATTTATCATCGTTGCGCACCATCGACAATGCCGGGGCAGGTCGTGCTAGGTTCACAGTCAATGACGGCTTAATCACCGTTGACACCGTCGACCCCGATACTCGAATTGAAATTTCCGTCACCGGCGCAGATTCTAGCTTCACCGTCCTTAACGAAGTTATCCTTGATGCCCCCAGCACCTTGAAAGTTGAGGACGAAGCGGTCCTCCGCGTCGGTGGAAATTTCCAATTTACCCACACCACCGAGTCTAATGTCGACCTTACCGAAGGTATCGTTCACATGAACGGCGACGGTCGGCCGAATATTCAAACCCTCGAAGCCGGTGGCGTGGATCTCGGCTCGGGTGGATCAACCTCCGGCAACTTTGGGATCGGGCAACTCATCGTCGGCGAAGACGGCCAGGCCACGATCGTGGAGGTGATCGACGACGTGAGCAACGGCAACCGCGGGGCCAACGACGAGTCCGAGGCCCTGTACCTGTTCGGGATCGGCAACGAGGGCGAGCAGAACGAGCAGGACGGCCTGCGCATCCTCGCGGGATCGAGGCTGGTGATCAACAAAGACGTCAATATCTACGCCTTCATCGACGCGGATATGAACGGGGTCACCGACGACACCCGTCAGTGGGAACACCTCAACGACTGGTTCGTGCAGCTGGGGGTAGACACGATCCCGTTCGACGGCGGGGTCATCTCCACCGTCATCCCCGAACCCGGGGCCGCGGTGACCCTGGCGCTGCTGGCCGGCCCACTGGGCTTAACCCGGCGCCGGGTGGCGTGACCCCGACGGACCGTTCTGGGCTGATCCGAGCGATATGAAGCGTCACCACACCCCCTCTGTCCCGCGCGGAGGGGGGTGTGTGATGCGCCCCCAAGGGCCCAACGATGAAGCGAGGTTGGAGTTATCGCCTATGCACGCGAGAAATCGGGTGGATGCGGGTATCGATCAATCCGTGGTCGATGGGAATGCTGTAAGAACCCGCTTGTGGCCGCGGGGCTTGCGGCGAACGGCTACGGCGTGATCCAGATCTGGATTATTCCCACATCCTTCCCGCGTAAACAACCGGTAAGGGGTAAATGGTATTCATGTACCCATCAGCTGCGCAGCTAGAGCAGATTGCGTGATTTTCTGCCCCCTCCTCCATACTCACGGTCAGAACCAAGGCTTGTTTTCTACGACCCTCGATAAAACCGCTACGAAACGCGTGGCAAATATTGTCGCAAACTGCTCTAAGGGCTGGCGGGGTGGTCGGGCCGCTGTTTCATCGGTTTCGAGATCGGCGAGGATCACCCGCGCTGCGTGGGCGCCCATGATCTGGTTGCCCAGCGGGTTGACGTGGCAGCAGCTGTCGCGGTAGATCTTTTCTTCAACGTCGACGTAGATCTGGGTCAGGTCGGTGAAGTGGACCCCCTTGTCGATGAGGGATTGGCCGGTGCGGATCAGCAGGGGGTAGCCGCTGAGGACCCCGGGCTTGTAGGGGTGGTTATCGAAGAACGCGACGTCCCGCTCGGCTTGGCTCATCTTCGGTTTGGACCCGGGCACATACTGATTGGGCTGGAGGAAGTGGTAGTACCGGGTCCCGTTAGCGCGGCACAGCCGGTCCATCTGGATCGAGCACCGCTTCCAGATCGCCACGAGGTGGTCGAAGTTTTCTTGTTCGTCGGGTTTGTCGAGGGATGGGCCGGTGATGAGGTAGGGGCTCGAACCCTGGGGCTGGTAGTTGCGGGCCTCATTGGTAAGGCGGTTAAACTCGTTTAGGAAGGTGCGGTTTCGCCACCGCCAGATCAGGGTGCATAGGGGCGAGTACCGCAGTGGGGCGTGGGAGAACAATTCCGCGTTAGCCACGGCTTGGGACTCGGCGATGGAGGCACGGCCGATGAGGCGGGCCAGGGTCGCATCGGGCGCGGCCGCGACGCGGAAGTACCAGTTGCGGGGGTAGATCGGGGCGACCCCTTTCTTGCCGTTCTCCGGGGCATGCAGGGCGACCTCGTTGAACCCGTCCACGTTGATGACGATGTCGAACTCCGCACCGCGGGCGAGCATGTAGTTGAGCGTCAGCAGCTGCTGGGGCTGCTTGTGCCCGCCCATGGCGAGGTTGATCACGCTAAACGTTTTGCCTGTGAACTGGCTGGATGCTTCTAACGCCTCGACCACGGTCGGCATGGCGAGGCTGCCGAACCCTGCGGCCACCGAACCGCCGAACACGCCGATGATAACTCTGTCGGGTGATCGGCGGGGGATGATGTCCGTCGGGGCGATCGGGATCGCACCCGTCGGTTGCGACGCGTCTGAAACTGTGACGTAGCCTAGGTACGGGTGGAGCACTTCGTATTCGAGCCATTCCGGCTGTTGTGTGGGCAGCGCCGCGTCATTGAGTTCAACCATTCGGTTAACGGTGCCGTCGCGCTCTTTCTGTTCCTGGGCCCAAGACAGCGGCCGGCCGTCTCGCACCCAGATCGCTGCGTACGCCAGCAATTCCGCCACGAGCAGGACCAGCAACGCCAGCACGGTCGCGAATAAGACCCGCTTGCCTAGAGGCAACGAACGTTGTTGGCCGTGGGGTGTATTGTCTGCTGCTGGGTTGGTGGCCACGAGACTTTCTCCTATATGACACGCTCAGGTTATCCGATACGCTGGAAGGGTTCCCTGTCGTTGCGCCAAATTATTATTATAGGCCGGAAAACGGCATCAAGGATACCCCACCCCTCAATGACTGCGCTGACGAATAGATAGGGATTAGTCTTGACGGGGGGCAAAGTATTCCTGTAGCGGACGCACGGACCAGGAGTCGGCCTTGAGGGCCTCGATCGCGCGGACCGCAGCGGCGGCAGCGGTGTAGGTCGTGATCATCGGCACGTTGAACCGCACAGCCATGGCGCGGAGCTTGCCCTCGTCGGTGGCGATGCCCTTGCGCACCGGGGTATTGATGATCAGGGCCAGCTCGCGGTTCTTGATCAGGTCGACCGCGTTGGGCCGGCCCTCGTTGATCTTCTTGACCCGCTGGGTCTCGATGCCGTGGTCGAGCAGGTAGCTGTGCGTGCCGGCGGTGGCTAGCACGGTAAAGCCCATATCGACCAAACGGGTGGCGACGTCTTCAATATGAGCCTTGTCGCTTTCTCGCACCGATAGGAACACCTTGCCCTCTAGCGGCAGGGTCGAGCCGGCGGCCATCTGGGACTTGGCGAACGCGACGGCGAAAGCCGGATCGATGCCCATGACCTCCCCGGTCGAGCGCATCTCCGGGCCTAGGATCACGTCGACCCCGGGGAATTTGCTGAACGGGAAGACCGATTCCTTGACCGAAGTATGGGTCGGGACGACCTCTTGAGTAACGCCTAACTCTGCCAGTTGTTTGCCGGCCATCACCTTGGCCGCGATCCGCGCCCACGGCACGCCGGTGGCTTTGCTGACAAACGGAACGGTGCGCGAGGCGCGGGGGTTGACCTCTAGGACGTAGATCACATAGTCGCTGTGGGTCGCGTCCGGGCGCTTGATCGCGTACTGGATGTTCATCAAGCCGCGGACTTTTAACGCCTCGGCCAGGCGGCGGGATTGGTCCTTGATCTGCTCGATCACCGCGGGGGGCAGGGAATACGGCGGGATGGCGCAGGCGCTATCACCGGAGTGGACGCCGGCCTCTTCGATGTGCTCCATGACGCCGCAGACGAGGGCTTGGGAGGGGGAATCAGGGGAGGCCGCTCCCTCACGGTCGCGGCTCGTTGTGGATGCGTCGCGGCTCGCTTTGTTACTTCCGGGGAAACTTCCGGGGTAGTCGGCGATGACGTCGACGTCGCATTCGATGGCTTCGGAGAGGAACTGGTCGATGAGGATCGGCTGGTCGGGGCGGTCGCTGGCGCCCAACGCGATGGCCATGTAGTGGCGCAGCTGGGTGTCGTCGAAGACGGTCTCCATCGCCCGGCCGCCGAGGACGAAGCTGGGGCGCACCAGCACGGGGTAGCCGATCTCGTTGGCGACCTTGATCGCCTGGTCGACGTTATAGGCGATGCCGTTGCCGGGCTGCTTGATGTCGAGATCTTTGAGAAGCGTTGAAAACCGCTCGCGGTCTTCGGCTAGGTCGATCGAGTCGACGCTGGTGCCGATGATGGGGGCGCCGGCTTCTTGCAAGCCGTGGGCGAGGTTGAGCGGGGTCTGACCGCCGAACTGGACGATCACGCCGTGGAGGTTTTTCTTTTCAGGGAACGGGGCGCCGTTGAGCTTCTCGCAGATGTTCAGGGCATCTTCGAGGGTCAGAGGCTCAAAGAATAAAAGATCGCTGGTGTCGTAATCGGTCGAGACGGTCTCGGGGTTGGAGTTGACCATGACCGATTCGTAGCCCAGCTCGTTGGCGGCGAACGCGGCTTGGACGCAGCAGTAGTCGAACTCGATGCCCTGGCCGATGCGGTTGGGCCCGCCGCCGAGGATGACGATCTTCTTCTTGTCCGAGACGCGTAGCTCGTCGTCAAAAACGCTGCGTTCATCGGCGCTGTAGACCGGTGACTCGTACGTTGAGTAGTAATACGGCGTGGCGGCTTCGAACTCCGCGGCGCAGGTATCGACCAGTTTGTAGACCGTGGCGATGCCCAGCGACTGGCGGCGACGGCGGACCCGGAGGATCGACTCCATATCCATCGACCCCAGGTGCAGTTTGGCCAACTGGGCGTCGCAGTAGCCCCATTGCTTGGCTTGGAAGAAGACGTCCTTGGGGATGTCATCGAGTTTCTCGTACCCGATCAGGACCTGCTCAAAATCGACGAGCTGCTTGATCTGGTCGAGGAACCACGGGTCGATGTGCGTGGTCTGATAGATCTGATCGACGGTCTGGCCCATCTTCATCGCGAAGCGGATGAAGTACAGCCGGCCCTGCGACGGGACGCTGAGCTTGCGTTGGAGTTTCTCATCGGGGATCGGCCATTCGAGGTCGGTGGATTGGTCTGCCTCGCTGCGAGCAACTTCCACCACGCGGGTGATCGGTTGCTGGTCGGCGCCTAGGTCTTTTAGCAGTGTGTCGAGCTTCTCGCGGGTGGGTGGTTCGAGCTGGCCATACAGCACGGGGTCGCGGTTCAGGCACGCGGCGGCTTGGAGCGGGGTGCGGTGGCCGGTGAGTTGCAGGACGGTGTCGACGGTTTTGGGGTGTTCTTTCTCTAGCCAATCCAGGGTCGCCCGCATCGCGGCTAGCCACGGGTCTTGTCGGTCGAGGCCCAGGCCGTAACGCTTGACCTCCATCGACCGGATGCCTTTTTGGAGGCTCTCTTTAAAGGTGCGGCCGATGCTCATGCCCTCCCCGACGCTCTTCATCTGCGTGGTGAGGGTCTCGTCAGCTTCGGGGAATTTCTCGAACGTCCAGCGGGGGATCTTGGTGACGACATAGTCGATGGTGGGCTCGAAGCAGGCGACGGTCTTGCCGGTGATGTCGTTGGGCAGTTCCCAGAGGTTGTACCCCACCGCTAGCTTCGCGGCGATCTTGGCGATCGGGAACCCGGTGGCTTTCGACGCCAACGCGGAGCTTCGGCTCACCCGCGGGTTCATCTCGATCACGGTCATCTCGCCGTCGGCGGGGTTGATCGCGAACTGGATGTTGGACCCGCCGGTCTCGACGCCCACGGCGCGGATGATCGCGATCGATGCGTCGCGCATCCGCTGGTATTCCTTGTCGGTGAGCGTCTGGGACGGGGCGACGGTGATCGAGTCGCCGGTGTGCACGCCCATGGCGTCGATGTTCTCAATCGAGCAGATGATCACGACGTTGTCGTCGCGGTCGCGCATCACTTCTAGCTCGTACTCCTTCCACCCGATCAGGGATTGATCGATAAGGATCTGGCTATTCATCGACGCGTCGAGGCCGCGGCGGGCGATATCTTCAAACTCCTCACGGTTGTAGGCGATGCCCCCACCGGTGCCGCCGAGGGTGAACGCGGGGCGGATGATGGCTGGGAGCTTGGTCTGCTCGAGCACGGCCCAGGCCTGGTCCATCGTGTTAGCTGTTCCGGACCGCGGGACCTTTAGCCCCACCGACGCGACGACGTCGGCGAACTGCTGGCGGTCCTCGGCGCGGTAGATCACCTCGCGTGTGGCTCCGATCATCTCGACCCCGAACCGGTCGAGCACGCCGTCGTCGTAGAGCTTGCAGGCGCAGTTCAAGGCGGTCTGCCCGCCGAGGGTCGGCAGCAGGGCGTCGATCTTGTGCGGCCCGTTTTGTTCGTTTTCGAGGATCTTGGTGACCGCCTCGGGGGTGATCGGCTCGATGTAGGTGCGGTCGGCGAATTCGGGATCGGTCATGATCGTCGCGGGGTTGGAGTTGACGAGCACCACCCGGTAGCCCTCCTCACGCAGGGCCTTGCAGGCTTGGGTGCCGGAGTAGTCAAACTCGCAGCCCTGGCCGATCACGATCGGGCCCGAGCCGATGATCAGGATCGTGTGGATGTCTGTACGTTTGGGCATAGCGTCATTATCGACCGTGAATGGGAGATCCCGTGTGGCCAGAAAAAAAATTTCAGCAAGTTTAACCGGGCGGGGGTGATCTGGCTAGGGGGGGCTGGTACATCCCGCGCGTCTCGGATGCGCCGGGATATACGCATCGCGTATCAAAATACCGCGTCGGTCACGCGATCAACCCTGGAAATTTCCTTGCCGCGCACGCATGTCATGCCGTATTTTCATCGGTAATCGGTGTATCTTGCGCCGCCCTCAGAATAGTGACAGGGTCTTATCGTCGTACTTAAACGCGTTGAGCAACCACTGGTCTCGGGGTTTGTAGAAACGGAACTTCCAAACCAGGACATGCCGTTCTAGTTTCTGGATGTAGACATATTGCCGTAAACAGGTCCCCACCTCATCCATCCCAATAAACTCATACCCGATTGAGTCGCCGAAGCGTTTGGCAATCATAGGCAGCTGCAACTCGATTTTTTCCCTCGCGGCATCGAATTCAGCGATAGAAATGACAAGGTGGTCTCTCAGTGACTCTATCCCGTCTAGCATGTTGCCGGCGGCGATCTGGGCCATGGCCTGTTTGGTCAGCTCACCGGGATCCGTCTGCGTGGTTGGGGGCTCGGCCATCGAGTATGTCGCCAAGAAGAAGATAAGAGTGAGTGCTGACGTACGTTCCACACGGTTCATGAACAGCCTCCGCTATATTGGGATGGGTTTGTCTCAAAATTCGAATCCGGTGCGGTGCATGAAAGCGATCCCTCAGACGTCTGCCGGGTCACTTGTTTGAGGTTTGTCGTCTTCGACGTCTAACCCCTCCGGCGCATGGATGGGGTCTTCGCGCGAGCCATTGAGGATCTGCTCATCGCTGAGTCCGGCTTCCACCGCGCGGACCATCTCGATGATCGGGGCACGGGTGTACTTCCAGTCGTCGAGCATGAGCGTTTTTTCACCGGCATTCTCTTCATAGCGTACCACCGCGATACCCTTGGACTTCCACCGCTGCTTGTTGATGGCGGTGACCGCGTCGAGTGGGACACGCTGGCCCCAGCTGGTGACCAATGAATCGTTCTCTAACGCGATCCACCGGCCTCCAGCGCGGATGAACCCGACCCCCCAGATCAACGCCAGGGGTGTCGTGATCGCGGCCATGAAGAACTGGGTATAGATGTCGAAATCTGATTTGGGTCTGCCCGGGTCTTTGTCCGGGTTCCAGCCGTTGTCAGCAGCTTGTTGTCGCCATTCGTCGGTGTCGAGGATCCCTTTGTCCTTGGCTTCGAGAAACGCTTCGGCGTGTCGGCGTTGAGCGGGGTATTTCACAAACCCGTCGAGGAAGCACCACCCGGTCCAGAAAAGCATGAACCCGGCAAACAACCCCACCCGCCAGCGGTACTCGGAGCTGATCGTGGCTCTGATCGGCTCGGTGGGTCCATTCGTTTCTGTTGGTGCCATCATAAGACGATTCCCATCCAAAGGTTTACGTTGTACCGGTCACGGGCGAGTCGGCGTTTGGGGGGCTGTTCATGCCTTGCGAGCGAGGTTGATCACCGAACACTTGCCGAACACTTCTTGAGACGGCGTTTTCGTACCCAATCCGTATATTCACATAATAACTATTGAAGGCAAACCTGCCGGATGTGCCCCCCAAACGAAAATCCATATCATTATAGTGGTACCCCCGTGTTCATGGCTACATGGCGCTGCCCGCACGGTAATTTATGTGAACGACTTATCCATCACGCCGTAGCGGCTGAATTTTATACGCCTCGCAGCCAAAAATTATCCATAAAGCCCCGCTGGCCCCGAAGGAACGAAACTAAAAAGCTGTTTCAAAATCTGTATCCCGTTAGTTTCCGCACTGGCTGACAAGCAGCCAGTGGCACCCGTCCATGGTTTTTGAAACAGCTTCTAAGTTCTATCTCATTGTAATCCTACACCGATCGCGATGGTCATGCAGAGTTTACCCACTGTCCTGCTTCGGCACGAAACCCGCTCGGGCAGCCACTACGACTGGTTGTTGGAGCCACCTTGGATTGGGACGGGTTGCGGATCGCTGTTGTGGACCATGCGGGTGCGTTCTCCCAGCTGGCGATGGGTTGGTTTAGGCTGTTGGTCCGCGGTGCAGATCGAGGATCATCGTAAGCGATACCTCGCGTATCAAGGGGTCATCAGCCGGCAACGAGGCACAGTTCGCCGGGTCGATCGCGGGTGGTTCACCCCGTTATTATGGACTCAAGACCGCAAGGTTTTACAGCTCGATCTGCGGCACTGCTGCGGTGAATTGAAGATGGATCGTCTCGGCGGTGACGGCCTGTGGCGGGTTTGCCTTGATCCAAGCCGCCGGGACCGCAAGGCCAGGTGTACCCATCACGGATGAAATAACCGCGTGACGGGTGTACGCAGCAAGGCAATGATCGGTGTCCAAGACATCTCCAACGCGGTATTTTTGATACGCGACTTGCAAACACGACGCGTATCAAGCACGACAACGATCGGGGCGACTGGGGATGCTGCTACACACCGATCCTCGTTGAGGATCGATTGGTTCTGCGACCGGCTGCTGCATGAAGTGGCTGACATTTTTTGCAGTACACCGTCGTGCGGCCGCAGACCCGAAGCGAAGCAAGCGGCCGGCTGCAGGCGTAACAGGGCTGGGCAGACCGGCCGTAGACGAGGTGTTGATGCTGGAACCGGCCGGGCTTGCCGTGGGCGTTCTTGTAATCTCGGAACGTCGAACCCCCGGCACGAATGGCCAGGCGTAACAAACGTCGTGATTGATCGACCAGCTGTTTGACCGCCGGGAGCTCGATCCGGTCGCTGCTGACCAACGGATGCAGCTGGCAGCGGTGCAACAATTCGTCAACGTAGATGTTGCCTAACCCGGCGATCACGGTCTGGTCCAGCAGGGCGGCCTTAAGACACCGGCTCGTGCCGGCTAACCGGCGGTGCAGCTGATTGGCGGTCACCGTCAGCGCGTCGGGCCCTAAACGTCGCCAACGCTGAGTCCGCAGCCGCTCCAAGCTCGGGTACAACCAAAGCCCGCCAAACCGGCGTGGGTCGCGGAAGACCAGCCGATCGCCACGGGCGAAGACCCAGCGGACATGGGCGTGCGGGTCGTCATCCTCGTTGCCCGACGCCGTGTGCGACGCTTCGCCCCCCGAGGACCCACAGCCGCGGTACACCAATGACCCACTCATCCCGAGGTGAACGCACACGCACGAGGTAAGCGACGTCCCGCCATCGTTGTGGTCGATTCGCCCCACGATGGCCAGCTGCTTCCCATGCCGAGTTACCGCCGTGACCGTAGCGCCTTGGAGCAGAGCCGTGAGCGAGGGTTTTCCATGCACCACATCTTTTCGCCGCACGGCCACCTCCCGCACCCGTTGGCCCAGCAAACAAAGGGTGATCGAACGGCGGACGCATTCGACTTCCGGGAGTTCTGGCATCGAGGACGATTCTAGTACTCGTGTTGTTCCCAGGAAATACCTGTCCGCCGCTCGTGGTTTGAGGGCCGTTCGTCAAAGCTGACTTATTGATGATTGAATTGTTGATTGAAGTACGTATGCCACTGGCGGCTTGCCCGCCAGTGCAGTAACCCGGCGAAACCGGCACTGGCAGATAAACTGCCAAGGGCACATGATCACCATACATATGAAATCAACTATTCAATCATTAATAATAATGACCGTAGCCAGCAAGAAACTACATTGAAACAACATAAGCAGCTCGGCTTACACCCGTGACCACGCCAAGAAAATCAAGAAGCCGTGGCTGCACATCGATCTCGATGCGGTTTCGACCGAGCAAGCGTTGGGCCGGATCCGAGCGTGGCTAGCGGAGTATGGGGTCGGGATCCTAAACGTGGCCGGGCCTCGGGCGTCGGGGGATCCGGGTATTTACGGGCAAACGAAGAAGCTGATGATGGCCCTGCTTACCCCGATCCCAGGACCGCCACCGTAAAGGTTACTGCGGTCACGGGCGCGATCTGCATTTTTGATTCTGAACCGGTCGCGAGGGGTTTCAATAGCAGCCTCTTGACGGTATATTAACGGGTAGTGATGAGGATGGTGGGTGTGCCACCTCAAGCAAGCAGGAAGGTTTTTTGTCCTCAACCTAATCCGGTTTACTGGAAGTAGCCCGCGTACGCGGCATGAGTGAACTCACGGTCAGATCGGTCAGCGACGCGGTTCTCGATTCCCATTCGTGTAGCCCTGCCTCAGGGACACAACGGGCCGCTGGATCAGCCGCAGTGTTTCAACACAGCGATGTTCGAGTTCGAGGGTCTCGAGTGGGATGAGGGGCGATACAGAGGGTGAGCGGACGACGGGATTACCGGTTTATGCATCGCGTATTCAAGTACCGCGTTGGTGACGTGGTGGACCGCAGATAGCGTCGTGCCGCGCCGTGTGCAAGATCCACTCCGCCATGGCATCCGGGACCGGTACGTGTGAAAAAACGGAAGGGTTGATCGTTGCTAGATCAATACGTTAGCCAAGGTTTTTTTCAGGGTTGGAAACATTGATTCATTCTCTTTGTTGGAGGTCAAAACACATGAGGATATGTGGGTCGATCAATCTCGGGGTATGGGTGTGGGTGGTGGCTTGGGCGGGGGTGCTTGCGTGCGGGGACACGGCGCGGGCGTCGAAAGTGTATTGGACGGATATTGCCTCGGACAAGATCCAAAGCGCCAACCTAGACGGCAGCGGGATCGCAGACCTGGTTACCGGCCAGGGGTTCGCGTTCGGGATCGCGATCGACCCGGTCAACGAAAAGATGTACTGGACCGATACCGGCGCGACGGATAAGATCCAGCGGGCCGACCTCGACGGCACGGGGATCGAGGACCTGGGCATCGCCGGTTTGGTCGACCCCCGGGGCATCGCGGTCGACCCGGTGGGCGAGTTCATCTACTGGGCCGACCGGGGCAGCGATACGATCAACCGGGCGAATTTTGACGGCAGCGGTGTTGTGACCCTCGTCGACACAACGGTCCTTGATAACCCCCACGGCATCGCGGTCGATCCCCTCGGGGGAAAGATCTACTGGACCGACGTGGTCACGGATAAGATCCAGCGGGCTAACCTCGACGGGTCCGATGTCGAAGACCTCGTCACTGGTTTGACGACGCCCAACGCGATCGCCCTGGACCTGGCCGCGGGCAAGATGTACTGGGTCGATCCGGGCACGGACAAGATCCAGCGGGCCGACCTCAACGGGTCGAACGTCGAAGACCTCGTTACGCTCACCACGGGCTCGCCCAACCCGCAAGGGATCGCCCTGGATCTTAACAACGGGAAGATGTACTGGACCGATGCCTCGACCAATAAGATCCAGCGGGCCGACCTTGACGGCAACATGGTTGAAGACGTGATCGCGTTCGGAATCGGCCAGTTCTCGCCCACTGGGATCGCGCTCGAGGGCTCGCCAGGGAACATCCCGGTCCCGCTGCCCGCGGCGGTCTGGCCCGGTGCGGTGCTGCTGGGGGGGATCGCTTCCGTCACGCATATCAAAATGAAGATGTCTCGGTGACATGATAGCGACGGGTTTGGACGGATAGATCTGTGACATGTACCTAAGGAAACCGGTGGGCGCAGGCGGCGGGTGATCCGCCGCTGCCCATCCCCAAGGTTGCCGGTATATACACTAGAGCGTTTTCTCAATAGGTGTATCATGACACGATCTCAATATTCCTGTGATAGACCCTGTTTTTTCCCCAGTGGTGGGCGCATCACGCGTGATACACTCACCCAGAAAACGCTCTAGCCCAGGAGCCGTCCGCAAAACCACTCCCTGACGTTCACGGCTCGTAACGAACCACTACTCTAAAACGGGTAGCGCCACCGCCGATGCATCGAGCGAAGCCGTCGGCGGCACACTTTCGGGCGAACCCCCGGACGGGTTTATCGGGTCGGGTACGGACGTGTGCTCAACCTCATCGAAGGTCGCGAACGGGATCCCCAGGTCACGGAGCATCTGGTGGTCCTGCTGGGGCGAGCGGCCGAACGTGGTCAGGTAATTGCCGATGAGGAAACTCGACCCGCCGGCGAAGAACATCCAGCTCTGAAGGTCGCGCAGGTTCTTCTCCCGCCCCCCAGCGATTTTGAGTTCCTTGTCGGGGAGGATGAACCGGTAGATCGCGATGATCTTGAGGCACTCCATCGGCTCGAGCGGTGGCTGCTTGCCGTACAGCGGCGTGCCTTGGATCGCGTGCAGGAAGTTGATGGGTACGACATCGACCCCCAGGTCGCGCAGCTCAAAGGCGATGTCGAGCCGGTCGTCCCAGTCCTCACCCATCCCGAAAATCCCCCCGCAGCACAGCGACAACCCCGCCTCTTTGGCAGTGCGCAGGGTGCGCAGGCGGTCATCGTAGGTATGGGTCGAAACGATCTTCGGGAAGTGCCGCCGGCTGGTCTCGAGGTTGTGGTTGACCCGCAGCACCCCCATCTCCCGCAGGCGCTTCGCGTGTGGCGGGGTCAACTCCCCCAGGGTCGCGCAGGGGCGGATCTTGCCTTCGGAGGCGGTTTTTTCAAAGAACGGCTCTAGCCAATCGAGCTCTCGGTCGGTCGGGCCACGCCCGGAGTTGACGATCCCGAAGCTGCTAGCCCCGCTGGCGATCGCCTCTGCGGCGGTGCCTTGCATGTCGTCGGTGCTGAGCTTGGTCGGCTCGACACCGGTCTTGAAGTGGGCCGACTGAGAGCAGTAGCCGCAGTCCTCGCTGCACGCCCCGACCTTCGCGGCAAGGATCGAGCAGAACTTAACCGCCCGCCCCACGAATCGGATCCGGATCTTGTTCGCCCAATAGAAAAGATCATAAAGCTCATCGTTCTCCGCCAGCGTTAGGTCACGGGCCTGCTGGCGTGTCAGCGGGGTCCCATCCAGCACGGCTTGCGCGAGCTGGGTGATCCTCTGGGTGGTTCGGTCGTATCGGTCTGGGATCATGGGCACATCTGCGTTCCTTCTAGGGGGTGATCACGTCCTGTGGTGCGGGGATGCCACCACCACCTACCGGCCGCGTGACCGGCCGCCGTCCGGGCCACGGCCTCCGCCGCGGTGAGCCATCAGCGAGGGGATGTCGATCGTCCCTGCTAGCTCCAGCTCACCGTGGCCAATGTCGGCGCGGTAGATCAAGATCGTCTCGTTGAAGTCGTCGAGCACGAACAGGGCCTCTTCGTCGGTGCCGGTCCTGGCGGTCACCGCGCTGACGGGTCCTTTGTTGACGACCATGTCCGCGTACACCGGCGACAGCCAACGGTCTTGGGCACGCACAATCAACAGCCCACCTAGCACAAACGCCGAAGCGAGCAGGACGCAGCAAGCAGATTGAGTTCGGTTCATAATCTTGTTCCTGTTGCCTTGTGGTTCGTCCACCTAACTAAGGACCGGGGGCCTAAGCTTGTGTTTACCTAATTTCGGTTATCGGGCGCCGCCGCGCAGGTCTTTGCTGATGTCCCGAGCGTCGATCTGTTCGAGTTTGCCGTTGCGCGTGTCGAACGTCAGCGCCGCCAGCCTCTGCTGGCGGACATCTACGATGTAGATGACGTCCCGTTCCTTGCGTAAACCGGTCGCGTCGCCTGAGAGGATCACGTATTCTCCGCGGCCGCCCAGCTGCGCCGAAACGGGGTGCGGCGTGTACCCCAGCAGGACCAACCCCACGACCAGCACCACGTTGAGCACGACCAGCCACCTGAGCGTTTTGGCGTTCACAGCGGGTTCTCCTTGACTTGATACATACTGACTTGATACATGGTTATAAGGCCTATTCATTGATGAAACGGGCCATTAGCCCCGAGGTCTTCGCTTCGAATCCATCGTCGCGGCCATGACGGCGCCGATCAGCAAGACCACAGCGACGGCATAAGGGACCCATGTCTTGCCCGGCGGCGCAGGGTCGATCTGCGGCAAGCCGGGCTGCGGGGTTCGGGCCAAGTTTACCATCCAAGTCGCCAACGACACCAGCCACATCATCCCAATGTTAGCCCGGGCCGATTCGGCTGTAAACGAACCAGTGTTGACGCGACAGCCGAAGATGCCTGTGAGATAGGTCCGTGACCGGAACAAGGCGGACGCGATACGCGGCAACCTATGGCATCGCCGATCTGCCAAGGGCGGGCTCGAGCGGCGTGGCTCAAGTGGGGATCAAGAACGCCCGATCTACAGAAACGATAATTGCCCCCCCTCGCGGGCATCTTGCACGGGGTTTCCGCCAGAGGCCAGGAGTTGAATACCATGGCAGACAAGCCACAAGTCGCAGGTCAAGAGCGGCGCACGCACATCCGGATGCCCAGCCATACAAAAGTCCAGGCAAAGGTGGTGAACGACCCGTCCGAGAACTCAACGATCACGATGCCAGCCGAGACGGTGAACATTTCGGGTGCGGGGATGGCGTTACTATCGTCGACCGCGATCGAGCCGGGGACCCACCTGAGCATCAACGTGGTCCCGGACGAGATGCAGCCCGATGGCCCGGAACGGATCGTGGTCGAGGTGCTCGACTGCCTGAGCCTCGATACCGGCGAATATGTGCTGCGGTGCAAGCGTCGTGAGGGGCAGATCCCGGCTAGCCTTATCCTTGATTGGTAGGTCTCGTTCGCTGGCCATCCTATTCGTCGTCGATCGTTGTTCTTCTACAGCGGTTTGGGGCGTCCTGCACAGGTAAGGACAGATGGTTGTCGACGAGGCGCTAGCCGTGGGCTGGCAGCCCGCAGCTGAGGATTTCGGTCGGCGGCCTCTTCTGACGCATCCTTACCTCCTTCAAGGTGACCCGGTTTTTGAAGCTGGTGTCGAGCTTCGCCGCGAGCCGCGACCCTAGAGCGTTGCCCGAAAGGGTGTACGATCTCCGCCGCCAGCCGCGACCGCGAGGCAGCGGGTTCCGTGTGACGTAGTGATCTCCAAAAGTCGTACACGAAATCGGGCAACGCTCTAACGCGGCGGGTTCGATCGATCGCCATCCACACGGGCGCTACACGATTCAAGAAAACGCTTTAGCAGCACGCCTATCGAGGGTTCGTCTGCTACGATACGGCGATGGTCCATAACTGGCCGTTTTGGATCGGCCTGGGATATCTCTGTGGGTCGTTGCCGTTTGCGTGGTGGATCGCAACAGCCAATGGGGTCAACCTCCGTGGGGCCGGTAGCGGTAACGTCGGGGCCACGAACGTCGGCCGGGTCATCGGACGCCCTTGGGGGGTGGCCTGCTTCGTGCTCGACGTGCTCAAGGGCCTCATCCCGGTCCTGACCGCGGGGTGGGTGATGGGGTGTATCGAAGAGGAAGCCCACGTCCTGCCTGCGGATCAGGCATGGCTGTGGTTAGGGGTAGCCGCGGCGGCGATGACCGGGCACATGTTCCCTGTGTGGTTGGGTTTTAAGGGTGGCAAGGGCGTGGCCACCGGGCTAGGGGTGATGCTCGGGTTGTGGCCGGTGATGACGGTGCCTGTGCTGATCGCCGCTGGGCTGTGGGCTATGGTGGTCAAGATTAGCCGGTACGTGAGCCTCGCGAGTATGGTCGCGGCGGGGTCGATCCCGGTGACTTTGGTCGTGGGCAGGATCACGTCGGGGCTTGGGGTGGAGCCGCGAGAGCCCTTCACGGTCGTGGCGTTGGTGTTGGCGACGCTGGTCATCCTGCGTCACCGCTCGAACATCGCACGGCTGATGGCGGGCACCGAGAGTAAAATCGGCGTTCCGTCGCAGCCGGTGGCGCCGGGTCACCCGGTCAAGAGCGGGTAGCGGTGCGGGGGCCGGAGGAACCGGGGCGGTCAATAACTGTTGTAGCGGTACGTTCTCTGGACCGGGCGCGATGGTGCTTGCCTTGAGTTGGCAGGGTAGGACGGCTGGGGTTGCTGTTGGGTGACCGGGTGCGACGGCCGTGAAAACCGCATGCGCGAGCTGATCTCGGTCATGATCAGCCTGGCTTGGTCCTGGTTGCGCCGGGAGGGCATGTCGATCTCGATCCGGGTCCGGTCGGTGCGCAGGCCCTCGACCAGGATGCGGTATTCGTCCCCGATGGCGGAGCGGACCTCGTAACGGCCGTCGATGTGGGTGGAGGTCGTAGACAAGACCCGCAGCCTCAGGGCGTCGATCGTCTCTTCCACGACGTCGACCACTCGGCCGGGGGGGTACTCGAAGTTCTGGGCGATCGCGTGCCTGAACTTCTCGTCCTTGTGGAACCGCTGGCAAGAGACCGAGCACGACACGGCCACGGCCAGGAGTAACACGGTTATACCCATAGGACGGGTCGTGTTCCCCCATCCAGGTGTCGGTCTCAGCCCAGGTCTTGACGTTCGTAAAAACATGATGATGGATCCGTCGGTTAGGGGGTGTTCTGTATATATATTCAGAGATTGATCCGAGTTTTCGTTAGTTTTCTGCGGATTTCGGGGCCGTCTGAACGTCAGGTCACGTCCTAGCCAATGTTTTAAACGTAGCGGCTTGGCCCTTTGCAACCACTCTTGATGTTAGTATAATGTTAGGATTATGGTCGATGTGCATGAATATCGAGACGCGCTGCCCGGCGGTCCTGCTACGGGGCGGGGGGCAGGGTTGAACCCCGGCAACCGGTTCGAGTCGACTCGGCTGCATGTCCTCGGCGAGCACTTAGACCTCGTCATGATCGAATCCAGCGAACACCCCGGTGGCGGGCAGGTCAAGACCGAGGTCTACGCCGACGCGTCCCGGTCGATCCTCAACAAGATCGATAGCCCCGATATCGGGTTCAACTGGTCAATCAATCCCTACCGCGGCTGCGAGCACGGATGTATCTACTGCTACGCCAGGCCGTTCCATGAGATGCTCGGATTCTCCAGCGGGCTGGATTTTGAGACCAAGATCATGGCCAAGCTCGACGCCCCGCGGATGTTGCGCAAGGAGCTAGCCCGCCCGAAGTGGAACGGCGAGGTCATCGCGATGTCGGGCGTGACCGACTGCTACCAGCCGATCGAGGCGAAGCTGGGGATCAGCCGGGGGTGTTTGGAGGTCTTCGCGGATTGTCGCCAGCCGGTGGGGATCGTCACCAAGAACCGGTTAGTCCTGCGCGACCTGGACCTGCTCAAGGAATTATCACGGCACAACGCGGTGCGGGTGGCGGTGAGTGTTACGAGCGTAGACCCGAAGTTGGCGCAGGTCCTCGAACCGCGGGCCTCTAGCCCGAAGGAGAGGCTCAAAACCATCGCCAAGCTAAGCGACGCCGGGGTGCCGGTGATCGCGATGGTGGCCCCGATCATCCCCGGGATCAACGACCGGCAGATCCCCCAGGTGCTCGAGGCGGTCGCCGCGGCCGGGGCGTTATCGGCCAGTTACGTGCTGCTTCGGCTGCCGTACCAGATCAAGGACCTATTCACCGATTGGCTCCAACGCCACTTCTCCGACCGGGCCCAGCACGTGTTGAGTTTGATCCGCCAGTGCCGCGACGGACAGCTCTACGACGCGACGTTCGGGAAAAGGATGCGCGGCAGCGGTCAGGTCGCTGAACAGATCCGCCAGATCTTCAACCACTTCAAACACCGCCATCACCTCGACCGATCGGTGAGCCGGATGTCGAATAGTGGGTTCCGGCGGCCCGAGGCAGACGGCCAGATGTCGCTTTTTGATCAAAATTGATGAGGCGATGACATCGTCACCCCTGCGGCTTGGACGAATCGCCCTCGCCGGCGATGCTCGAGCGCATCGAGGTGTCGGCCTGGATGTTTTTCATCCGGTAGTAGTCCATGATGCCGAAGTTGCCGGAGCGGAACGCGTCGGCCATGGCCTTGGGGATCTCGGCCTCAGCCAGGACGACCAGGGCTCGGTTCTTTTCGATCTCGGCTTTGAATTCCTCTGCCTGGGCGACGGCCATGGCGCGGCGTTTCTCGGCCTCGGCTTGGAAGCGGTGTTTATCGGCCTCGGCCTGGTCGGCCTGGAGCTTGGCGCCGATGTTGGCCCCGACGTCGATGTCGGCGATGTCGATCGAGAGGATCTCGAACGCGGTGCCGGAATCGAGGCCCTTTTTCAAGACGACCTTGGAGATGTTGTCGGGGTTCTCGAGCACGGCCTTGTGGTTGGCCGCCGAGCCGATCGTGGTGACGATCCCCTCACCCACGCGCGCGATGATGGTCTCCTCGGTCGCCCCGCCGACGAGTTTCTGGATGTTGGCCCGCACGGTCACGCGGGCGCGGGCCTTAAGCTGGATCCCATCCTGGGCCACCGCGTCGATGGTCGAACGGCCCATCCCGGGGTTGGGCACGTCGATGACCTTGGGGTTCACGGAGGTCTGCACCGCGTCGAGGATGTCCCGCCCGGCCAGGTCGATCGCGCAGCCCTGGTTCCAGTCGAGGGGGATGTCGGCCCGGTTGGCGGCGATCATCGCGTTAACGACGTTGGGCACCGACCCACCGGCGAGGTAGTGCGACTCGAGGTCGTTGACGGAGATCTCAATCCCCGCTTTTTTGGCCTGGATTCGCGACAGGACAATCGTCCGCGGGTCGACCTTGCGGAACTTCATCCCCACCAGCGCCCCGAACCCCACGTACGCACCCGAGAGCGTGGCCTGGAGCCAGAGGTTGAAGAACTGCCCGGCCAGGACGAACACGAACAGCACGACTAGACCAACGATGGCCAGGACAATCCACAGGATCACGTTCGGAGCGGTTTGAGCTAGGATCATATATTTTACCCTCGGTGATTCAGCCTCTAAAGATCACAGAATTGGTCACGGGTCCGATCTATCGGAACCGCGCCCCATCGGCGCGTCGCGTATCCCAGAACCGTGTCGCAGGCCCGCTTGAGCCTGGGGATGACCGTGCCGCCGCGTACAAGATTCACGCCGCCCTTGCATCCAGGATCGGTATATCATGCACGACGATCCGATCCTAGACAAGCGACGCCGCGATACGTTGAAACAAGCCGGTGCCTGGGGGCTTCCAGCATCGGGGCTGGGTCTAGGCCGAGTTTGTCCATGAGTTTGAGGAGAAGACCCTTCTAAAATGAGGATGATCGCTATCAACGAGGCTGAAAATTAAAAATATTCCTTGTCCGGGGCGCACCGGGCTGGCTTATTATGTATAGGTTGATTATTAGGATGATGGGTGACCTGAGCTCGCGTCCGTAACCGGCGGGTCGGCCTTGTGTATCTAACCGACCGCGTCACAGACCGGTTTGAGCCCGAGGATGGCCGTGCCGTGTACAAGATTCACGTCGCCCTTCTATCCGCGATAGGTATACGTCTATACGACACCCACAATCACGACACCAATCGATCGAGGTCGGCCCCGGCCGCCTCGAGGGGGAGGAGCGTTCCATGATCAGCGCCGCAGGGCTGCGACTAGGGGCTGTCAAGTACGTGATCTTGTTCGTCAAGGATCCGCTGCGGTCGATTTCGTTTTATCGCGATACCCTCGGGATGCAGGTGGCGACCCAGACGATGAGCTGGGTGGAGCTCGAAGCTGGGGACACGACAGGCACGGGGGGTACCCGGTTAGCCCTCCACGCCCATCAGGACATGCCCTCCACACGGTCAGAAGTAGCGCCCGAGGTGGTCTTTGAGGTCGACGACATCCAGGCGACCTATACCGCCCTCAAAGAGCGGGGCGTTAAGTTTACTCAGCCACCGCGAAAGGTCCACGAAAGTTTTGGCGTGGTCGGGATGGCGGCCCAGTTCAAAGACCCAGACAAGAACACGCTATCGATTTACGGGACCCTCCGTACCGACATACGCCCCTTGTGACCTCACCCCTGCTAGGCGTTCACCCTTCGCGCCCGTCTAATACCTCGCGTATGGGACGGTTGAATATTTCATTGGAAAGAGGATTTTAGAGGCAAATTCGCTCGTAAATTCTTGTTTTTGTTGTTAATTTCACCCGAAATTCCATCATTCTATAGCCCTGCATCCAGGTTCTGGCCCGATAACCCGATCCTTTTCCGGTGATCTTGGGCATCGCTGCTTGGTGGTGGTCCGCGGATAGGCCGCGTGCCGATGATATCCCTCATGTCTGGTCGCGGAGCCATCCCACCCCGTCGACGAATGACCCTGACGCGCCGAGATACCGGTCCGGGGTGCTCTTACGGCGTGATTCGTGTACGCGGCCATGAACGGCCCGGGTTTTGAAGCACCCCCGACGCGGGGTATTGATCCACGATGCGTGTAACCATCAGGAGCACCGAAGCCATTGGCCCGGTTCAACAGGATTTATTCGTTGCTGGGCGCTTACACCGACCCCTCGGTCGACCAGGCGCTGGCCACCGCGTTACCGACCGCTGACGGGGATTGCGTCGAGCGTATAGCAGCGGCTCTGCTCGACCGGGGACGGGCCGACGCGGCGGTGACCCTGATCGAGCGGTTTGATCAATTGCCCCGTTCGATCCGGGAAAAGATCATCGCCCGGGTTCCCCAGCTCTACGGCACCCTCCGCAAAGCCGCCAATCAGGCGACCGGTCCCAGCTGTGTCAACACCATCGCGATCATCCGCACGGCCAAGGAGGGTCGCTTGGCGTACCTCGTCGCTGAGCAGCTGCGCCACCGCCCCGCCGAGGTCCAGCAGCAGGCCGCGGAGGCGCTGTTAGATCTGGCGAACCATGCCACCCAGGTGCTCGAGACGACCAACCAGCGGGGTCGGCATAGGTGTGATCCCCTCGAAACTCATTACGTCCGTGTCGCCGTCGAAGAGTCTGTGGGGCTTTACGGCAACCATCAACAACCCGCCACGCTGCTGGCAATGTTCACCCTCGTCCCCCGGCCGATGCCGCAAGTGATGAATCACCTTGCTAACGAGGGGCATCCTGCCATCGGTAGCTTGAGACGCCTGCTGGCGAAAGCGGATCAGAGGGCAGTCCGCCGGGGGCTGTTGGCGATGGTCGGGGTGCCCACCTTAACGGCTTATGTTCTTGAAGGGTTAACCGTCGCGACCCGTCGTCGTCAGTTTGAAGACGTCTTGGCTCATTGGCACCTTCTCTTGGATCATCGGGTGGCCCGTCCATTGACCCAGGCGGCCGACGCCACACGATTCTGGCCTCGCGATCACAAGACCCCTCACGGGAAAACGACGCATACTCGCGGGCTGGCGCTGTGGGCACGATGTGTCGAGCGCGCCCCGATCGAACGCGTGGCCAAGCTCGCGGAGCTAGCCGGATTGACCGACCCCATGGCACGGCTGTCTGCGCTGCGCGGTCTGATGGCTTTAGCGGCTTCACCGCACCCCGCTGGGGCCAACGAGGCGATCGCCCTTTTCTGCCGCGACCCGAACCCCGGTTTAGCCCGGATCGCGTTGCGCCACTTGATCCGCGTCGACTGGCCGGGCTTGACCTCGCTGTTGACGCAACTGGTGCACGCGACCGACCCCACGGTCCGTCGCCTGGCCATGGCACAGCTCACCTCAAGAGGGTTTAAGCAGATGTGGGACCAGTGGCCACGGATCTCCGCGGCCAACCGGCTGGCCATGGGCCGGGCCCTGATCAAGATCAATGCGGGTTTCACCCATCACCTGGGGCGGAAATTGAATGCCCTGGATCGAGCGAGCCGATTACGGGCGATCTCCATCATCCGGACGCTCAACCAGGCCCCCTTCTTTGAACGGGCCTTGCTCGATGCCGCACGCGATCGAGACGAAGTCATCGTCTCCGCGGCGATCAAAGCATTGGGCGAAGTCCGTTCCCTGGCCGTTGACGAGGCCCTGACGAAGGCCTTGAACCATCATGACAGCCGGGTGCGGGCCAATGCGATCGAGGCGTTGTACCCGCGTCTGACCGGTGATCATCTGCGGCCCTTATCACGGATGGCCGTCCGGGAAGAGAATCGGCCCCAGGCCAACGCGATCGCGGTTCTATTGCGTCGCCAGCAGGAAGCGGCTTGGCCCTTGCTTAGGCGCATGCTCGCTGATCGCCAGCCCGGCCACCGCCTCAGCGCCTTGTGGCTGGTGGGAGCCTTTGGGCTGACCGAGGTGGCGACGCGTGTCGCCGAGATGTCGATCAATGACCCCCACCCAAGGGTACGGGCCAGCGCCAAGCGGGTTGTTGAACGGCTGACTAAGCTGATGGTCACGCCCGTTGCCCGCCGCGTCGCATGACTCCCCAGCCCCGATCCCACAGCGCATGATGACGATGATCGCCTCCATCCTACGGGTTCAAAGCCAATCGACACCGCCCGCCGGTGGGTGGCGCTACCTCCAGAACGATTGGACGTTCAGTGGGCACCCGTTGATGTCGGTCTGGTCGTTCGTGGCCGTGGCGATGGTGTTGATGATCGTGATCGCGGGGCTGTGGGCGTGGCGGACGTACCGCTTCGATCAGCTCAGATCCAAGCCGATCATGATCTTTCATCATCTGGCCCGTGAAATCGGGATCACCCCGTGGGATGAATGGTTGCTGTTCCTCATCGGCAGGCACCAGGACCTGCCCACCCCACTAACCTTGTTGCTGTCACGCGGCACGTTCGATCACTACACAGACCGTTACCTCCAAACGCTACCCCCCAAACGCCGCAATCACGTCACGGGCCGTATCCAACGGTTGAGCCGATACCTTTTTTCACAAGAAGCCAAGCAGACCCTTGAGAGTGACTCATGACGTGGTCTTCTCCAAGGTGTGTTCAAGGTTACGCGATGCGCATAGAAAGGTTCAGGATCGGGGTTGAAAAAGAAGCTCCTTCCTCGCTCTTCGCCAAACCGACGCCTTGCTGCTACAAGATCGCCACCACTCGGCCACGCGAGTCCGGTCACGTATATATATCCGGTTGAACCGGGGTATTGTTAACGGGCCTGAAAAAGGCTGAAAGGCTGCATAGAGGCTTTAACCCGTCCGCCCCTTCACAATAAGAACGTAGATCTACACCGCGATCCAGCTCAGGCCCATGGGATAACGTTAAACGGTCGTAACAACTAAAAAAATGACTCTCGATCGGGACACAGGTTCAGATCTGTGTCGCGTTACGCCCAAGGACCCATACCAAAGACCTCAGGCCGTCTACGCCACAAACAACAGACCTCAATCACATCCTTTCCTGTTTCCAGATCTCCGGACAAAGACATGGTCCTAGAGATGAAGAAGTGCTAGAAGATAATATAGGCGACGTTGCGGGGAGAATCAAGCCTGCCGCTGACGAAAATGTCATCGATCTCAATGAGGCGCTAGGGGATGGACCGGTCGTTGCTGATGACGGCCCGTGATGCCCGTCAAGGATGAAGCCGTGGCATGGTCCACGGACACGGCTGGGAAGCGTGCGGAGTCGAACACGCGCGCGTAGCGGTGCTTGGGTACACGATGCGTCTAGATCGTCGGCCCTGAACCCAATCTGGCCCCTCATTTGCCCCTGCTACCGTGCTGGTTACGATGTCGAGCGATGAACGATGTGACCTTATCTAACTCGCGCCCCGGGCCCAGATCGACCCATGAGCCCAGGCTCAGCCGCGGCTCTTCCTCAGCCACCGGCGTTGATCTGATCCAGGACCGGCGTGCGAAGCTGCGGACCCTGCAGGAGGATTATGACATCGATCCCTATGGCCAGCGGATCGATGGGCTGATCGCCTTGGACCAGGCTCGATCCGCGTACGATCCCGAGGCCGACGAGGCTTCGCGCCAAAACCCTGAGCACGACTCCCGCCCGGTGGTGAAAGTCGCGGGGCGGGTGATGCTGCGCCGGGTGATGGGCGGGCTGGTCTTTATGACCCTCCGTGACGCGACCGGTGATCTCCAGGCCGCGATCAGCAAGAAGGCGGTCGGCAAGAAACTTTTCGACCTGGCCAAGCTCACCGACCTGGGCGACCTGATCGCGGTGCGCGGCCCGATCGGGAAGACCAAGACCGGCGAGATCACGGTGTGGGCCAGTCGGCTAGATCCCACAATGCGATCAGACGCGACGGAAGGTGAGGTCAGCGCCCCGGATGTCGATACCGCCCCCCAAGCTGTCGCCCCCACACTCGATGATGCTCCGTTCATGATCGTCACCAAGTCGCTGGCACTTCCACCTGAGAAGTGGCACGGGCTTCAGGACCATGAGCTGCGGTACCGCAAGCGCTACGTCGACCTGTACGCCAACCCGGAAGTGATGTCGACGTTCACCAAGCGCAGCCGGCTGATCACCCTGATCCGCCAGTTCCTCACCGAACCGCCTCACGAACTGGGACCGGGCTATGTTGAGGTCGAAACCCCGATGATGCAGCCGATCGCGGGCGGGGCGGCGGCCAAGCCGTTTGTGACCCATCACAACACGCTCGACTTGGATTTATTCCTGCGGATCGCGCCCGAGCTCTACCTCAAGCGGCTGCTGGTGGGTGGGATGCCCCGCGTCTTTGAGATCAACCGCAACTTCCGCAACGAGGGGTTATCCCCTCGCCACAACCCCGAATTCACCATGCTCGAGCTCTACCAGGCGTTCGGGGATTACCGATCGATGATGGACCTGACCGAGCGGTTGATCCATATCTTGGCGGTGGAGGTCGGCGGGGGTTCGAAACTGCCGTTCGGGGACACGGACATCAATTACACTCTGCCGTTCCGGCGTGCGACCTATCACGACCTGTTCGAGCAGCACAACGGGTTCCCCGCTACAGAACATGAGAAGGTGATCGAACAAGCCCAGCGTTTGGGTATCGAGACCGCCGGTCACAGCCACGACGGGTTGCTCTCTGAGGTTTGGGAGGCGACCGTCGAAAAAAAACTCATCCAACCTACGTTCGTCATGGATTACCCCGCGTCGCTGTGCCCGCTGACCAAGCCCAAGCGCGACAACCCCGCGATTGCTGAGCGGTTCGAGCTTTACATCGCGGGGATGGAGATCGCTAATGCTTACACGGAGCTCAACGACCCGGATGTGCAGGAAGCGAATTTTAGTCAGCAGGTCGCCGGGCTGTCGCAGGAAGAAGCGATGTTCCGCAACATGGACCACGACTTCATCGAGGCCCTGCGGGTCGGGATGCCCCCGGCCGGGGGGCTGGGCATTGGGATCGACCGGCTGACCATGCTGGTCACGGATTCGCGCAGCATCCGTGACGTGATCCTGTTCCCGTTGATGCGGCCTGTCGCACCGGGGCACACAAAGGAAGACGCCGCGGAAGCACCCATGACCTGATGGTGGGTCCTTAGCTGCGGCCTGCCAGCCCGCAGCTGTTAATATCGATCGTCACATCAAAACTCTCATGCCATGTATAAACTCCTGCTGATCCGCCGATACCTGGGCCGAAAGATCGCGCCCTTATTCGCGGCGTTGGCGGTGACCCTCTGCACCGCGATGGTGATCATCGTGATCAGCGTCATGGGTGGGTTTTTAGACATGATGCGCACCGCCGCCCGGTCGCTGACCGGGGATGTGACGATCCGCGCCGGCTGGACCGGGTACCCGCACTACGAACAGCTGATCCAGGAATTGGTGGCGCTGCCGCAGGTGCAGGCTGCTACTCCGATCATCCGCTCAGCGGGGATGATCAAGTATGGGCACCAACAGGTGTATGTCGTGCCGGAGATCCTGGGCGTCGACCCCGCGGGCCTAGACTCGGTGACGTTTTTCTCCGACGCGTTGTATTGGAATCAGCAACACATCATCGACAAATTCGGGCCCGAGGCAGCCGGTGCCGACCCGCGTGAGATGGCGATGCGGTTCGAGCCGCACCCCGTCTGGAAGTGGGACAAGCCCGACATCCGCGGGATCGTCCCGGGGATCGAGGTTTACCCGTACAACCAGCGTGACGAGCAGGGCAAGTACCGGTTCGGCGATAGCCCGGTCCGTGCCCAGGCAAGGGTGACGCTCACGGTGCTGCCGATCACCCAGAGCGGGGGGGCGCTCGACCCGGCGGTGCGCCGGTTCGTCGTGGTCAATGAGTTCAAGAGCGGCTTGTACGACGTGGACGCGCGGCGGGCGTATGTCCCGTTCGAACTACTCCAGCGGATGCTGAAGATGGACGCTGCTCCTGAGGTCGACCCCGAGACCGGCATGCCCACCGGAGCGATGATCCCCTCGCGTACGTCAGAGATCGTCGCCAAAGCCGCGGGGGGTTACAAGATCGACGAGGTCGACGAAGCGGTCAGCCAGAGGTGCCGTTCATTTGTCAGTAAGCACCCCGACATGCCGATGCTGCGCACCTACACCTGGGAAGATATCCACGCGGACCTCTTAACGGCGGTCCAGAACGAGAAGGGGTTGATCACCTTCTTGTTTTTATTCATTAGTTTGGTGGCGGTGGTGATGGTGGCGACCACGTTTTCGATGATCGTTTACGAGAAGACCAAGGACATCGGGGTACTGCGCGCGATCGGGGCATCGCGTGGAGGGGTGGCGAGTATCTTTTTGGGATACGGACTGGCGGTCGGGGTGGTGGGCGCTTTGTCGGGGTTGATCCTGGCGGTAACGATCGTGTACAACCTCAACGAGATCCAGGAGAGGATCTACCAGCTGACGATGTGGTGGTCTGATGGCCAATGGGGGTGGCGGATGTGGAACCCGCAGACGTATTACTTTGACCAGATCCCCGAGCAGGTTGACCCGATAGAAGCGTCGCTGATCGTGTGCGGGGCGATCGTGTCGAGCGTGCTGGGCGCGGTGATCCCGGCAATCCTGGGCGCGGCGCTCGACCCGGTGCGGGCGTTGCGGTATGAGTAGGATCGGGTGTTGTCTGTAAAATTGACGGGTGTGCCATTGTCGGCTGGACCGCAGGTGTGAAAGGTGAAATATGACCGCGATCGCCGATCACGGGCCGCTGCTGATCGCTTCGGATCTGCACAAGCGCTACAAGATGGGCTCGCAGGACCTGCACGTGATCCGGGGCGTTGACTTTGCGATCGAGCGTGGCCAATGGGTCGCGGTGCTGGGGGCGTCGGGGTCGGGCAAGAGCACACTGCTTCATCTGCTGGGCGGGCTGGACCGGCCCCAACACGGCGGCGTGCGGTTTGGTGAACAAGAGATCTTCCGGCTGCGTGGAGGACGGCTGGACCGCTACCGCAACCGGCATGTCGGGTTCGTGTTCCAGTTTTACCACCTGCTGCCGGAGCTTAACGCGGTCGAGAACGTCATGGTCGCGGGGATGATCCATCGCACGGCCTGGGGTTGGCTGCGTGAGAAGCGTGCCCTGCGGCAACGGGCTGAGTCGTTGCTGGATCGTTTGGGGTTATCGGGCCGGTTCAACCACAAACCGGCGGCATTATCCGGCGGCGAACGCCAGCGCGTCGCCATCGCCAGGGCTTTGATCAACGAGCCTGATATCCTGCTGGCCGATGAACCCACTGGGAATCTAGACGCTGAAACCGGGGATCAGATTATTGAGGTCCTCGAAGAATTCAACCGCTCGGGGCAGACCATCGTGATGGTAACGCACGATACGCGTATTGCGGCAGCGGCAGGTCGTCAGCTGACACTCGAATCAGGGAAGCTCGTTTGATCCGTCTTTGGGGTTGTGTGTCCATTCACGTTTGAACCCGAATCGCGTCACTGGCCATCCGTAAACCATGTCCGGTGGGGTGGGGGGCCGGGGGACCGGTAACCGGGCATCACTAAGGAGACGACCATGGACCCAAATCTGACCGACGAACAATGGGAACAGATCGACGTGGAGTTATACGCGGGCAAGAAGATCGAGGCGATCAAGTTGTTCCGAGAATATTCTTCCGCCGGGTTAAAAGAGGCCAAGGATGTTTTGGACGATTATGAAAGGCAGCTACGGGCTCAGTACCCGGACCGATTCTGCCACGAGGCCAAGAAGACCGGCTGCCTGGTCGCCGTCTCGCTGCTGGGGTCGGCCCTGATGGGTCTTGCCGTGGCGGCTTGGCTCATGACAGGCTTGTGACCGGATGAGTAAAAAACGATAGATAAGAAAACCGTTCACTGACAAGGAGGCATCGACCATGCCAAGGAAACAAACCACCCCGAAGGCCGATATCGCCATGATCGGGTTAGGCGTGATGGGCCGGAACCTGGCTTTGAATATCGCCGACCACGGCTTCCGTGTCGCGGCGTTTGATCTCAAGAAGGCCACGACACGGCGGTTTATCAAGGATAACCCCCACACCCCGGGCGGGCTGATCGGGTGTGGGACGTTCCAAGAGGTTGCTAAGAGCCTGACACGGCCGCGTAAGATCGTGATCCTCGTGCCCGCCGGGGCGCCGGTCGACGCGGTGCTCGATCAACTCAAACCGTATATCAATAAAGGCGACGTGATCGTCGACGGGGGCAACTCGCTGTGGACCGATACGATCCGCCGTGAGAACGCCCTGGCCAAGCGCGGGATCCATTTCGTGGGCTCGGGCACGTCGGGCGGGGAGGTCGGGGCGAGGTTCGGTCCGTCACTGATGCCGGGTGGCTCTAGGGAGGCGTGGAAGCAGCTCAAGCCGATCTGGACCGCCATCGCTGCGAAGGTCGACCGCAAGACCGGTCAGCCGCTTAATGGGGCGGTTCCCGGGAAACCGACCAAGGGTGGGGTGCCTTGTACCGCGTATATAGGAGCCAACGGGGCGGGGCACTACGTGAAGATGGTCCACAACGGGATCGAGTACGGCGACATGCAGCTGATCTGCGAGGCGTACTTCTTGATGAAAGGGTTACTGGGCCTCGAACCCGACGAGATGGCCAAGGTGTTTAGGCGGTGGGGCAAGGGCGACCTCGACTCGTTCTTGATCCAGATCACGGCCGACATCCTCGGGCAGCGTGACCCCAGTAACCCCAAGAAATTCCTGGTCGATTCGGTGCTCGATACCGCCGGCCAGAAGGGCACCGGGAAATGGACCAGCGTCAATGCGCTAGACATGGGCGTACCGGCGGCGACGATCGCCGAGGCGGTCTTCGCCCGATTCGTGAGCGCGGTAAAAGAACAGCGCGTCGCTGCCAGCAAAAGGTTGCAGGGGCCGCGTTCGTTTAGGTACCGAGGTGCGAAACTGACACTGGTCAATGCGATCCGCGACGCGTTGTATTGCTCGAAGATATGCAGCTACGCTCAGGGGTTCGCGTTGATGGCCCAGGCCCAGGAGGCGTATGACTGGAAGCTGGATTTCGGGAAGATCGCGATGATCTGGCGTGGCGGGTGCATCATCCGTGCCCGGTTCCTCCAGAAGATCGCCGACGCGTACAAGAAAGACAAAAAGCTGGCTAATTTGCTCTTGGACCCGTACTTCAAAGGCCAGATCCGCAAGGGCCAGACGAATTGGCGGCGTGTCGTTGGGATGGCGGCCGAAGCGGGCGTGGCGTGCCCAGCGTTTATGTCTGCACTGGCCTACTACGATAGTTACCGGTCAGCCCAGCTGCCGGCCAACCTGTTACAGGCTCAGCGTGACTACTTCGGGGCCCATACGTTTGAACGTACTGATCGCCAACGCGGGGAGTTCTATCACGTGGACTGGCCCAACCCGGATCGACCGCTGATCAAAGTGTAAATCCGGGGTACGGTCCGACGATGGAACGACCTAGAACACTAATGCTTACGGGCACTGGGTCAAGGGTTAGGGTTAGATTTTAAAGCGGTGCATCTCCGCTCGCTGGGTATAATCTAGCCTAGGCAAACGGTCGACAACAAGGATGGATCCGGTATCTGTCTCGGTTGTGTCATCCCACCATGGTCAACGAAGGAGCGGCTTCATGAGCGTTAATTTTATGGGGATCAGCATTGGGAATACGCGCAGCCGTATCGGCATCTTCGAAGACGGCAAGCTCACCTCCAGCCAGACCCACAGCAACAAGCTGATCGATCAGCTCGACGTTCAGGTCCAGATCTCTTTCGAGGCCCTGCGCGACCGTGAAGGCAGCTGTGTGGTGCTGTCATCGGTCAACCCGCAGATCACCGAGCGGGTCAAGGCGGAGATCGTGGATCGCCTTGAGACGCGCGTCTACCGGATTGAGGAGGATCTCAACGTCCCGATCGGGCGGCAGCTCGACCCGGAGACGATCGTGGGTGAGGACCGGCTGCTCAATGCGGCGGCGGCGTATGATGTGCTCAAGCAGGCGTGTGTGGTCGTTGACGCCGGCACCGCGGTGACGGTTGATTTCATTGACGGGGCGGGCACGTTCCACGGCGGGGCGATTTTGCCCGGCGTTTCGATGATGTTGGCTAGCCTCCACCGCAGCACCGCGTTGTTGCCCGAGGTGTCGTTCTCTAAACCCGATGAGCCGATCGGCCACAACACCGCTCAGGCGATGCAGTGCGGCGCCTTCTACAGCATCCGCGGGGCGGTGCGGGAGCTGACGGAGCAGTACGCTAATATTGCGGGTGCATTCCCTGTGGTTATCGCAACAGGTGGTGATGCCCAACAGCTGTTTGAAGGCTTCGAGCTGATCGACCGCATCGTCCCGGACCTGACACTTCGGGGCATGTCGCTGGCTCTACAGACGGCCGTGTCCGCGGAATCTTAAACGCCGTATAGCCGCCAGCCGCAAAACAACACGAAGATGATCGACGCATCGACCCGAAACAATCAAGCCACCGCGACCCCTCACAAGGCGCTGATGACGATCCGGCTGATCTGGGCGGCGCTGCTTGCTGGGCAGATCATGTTCATGGTGGTGATCGCGGTGCTCCAATCGATCAACGCCTCGCCGCAGGCTGATCCACAGGTGGCGCAGGTGCTCTTTCTCGTGGCGTTGGCAATGTTGACGACGATGATACCGGTCGGGTACTTCATCCGTAACCAGGTTTATAAAAAGAACTGGCAGGAGGACGTGGTGACACCGGGGGGGTACGTATCGGGGAACATCCTCCTCTTGGCGCTGTGCGAAGGCGTGGCTCTTGTGGGGTTGGTCGCGGTGCTGATCGGGGGTGTGATCTGGTACGCCGTGCCCAGCCTCGTGGCGATGGCGGTGCAGGTGATCAACTTCCCGCACGGCCGGCCGATGTGGCCCGATCGTCTGGCTAACGCGCGGAAGCTCCCGTGAGTGAATCGATGACCAGCGCCATGGTGGCCACCGCACCCGGGCCCGGGGCGGTGGGCGTGATCCAGCTACACGGCCCTTCCATCGACCGGCTGCTTACCCAACTCACCCGAATCGCGGACTGGCCGGTTGCAAGGCTACGGGTTGTCGACCTGGTAGGGATCGATCGGGGATTGGCGGTGAAACTCCATGAGGGTTGGGCCCAGTTGATGCCACACGGTGGGCCGCGCGTGATGGCCCGGCTGATAGATGTCCTGACGGGGTTCGGGGTCGAGGTGACGCCTGGGTGGTCTAGCAGACAGGCCTACCCCGAAGCGCGAAGCGACCTTGAAGCGGACATGCTTGCTTGCATGACCCGTGCGGCGAGCGCGGCTGCTGTAGACCTACTATTGGCGCAGCCGGGGGTATGGCGAGATTGGCTCGACAAACAATACCCTCCGCCTGAGGTGATCTTTCAACAAAGCGATCGTTTGGATCGGCTGATCAATCCGCCGAGTGTGATCGTCGTTGGCCGCCCGAACGTGGGCAAGAGCACGCTCACGAATCGGGTCCTGGGCCACGCCGCTAGTGTAGTCGCGGACTTGCCGGGCACGACGCGCGATTGGGTGGCGGGTTTGGGGCAGCTGACGGTCAGGTCGGGCTCACCGGTGGCAGCGGGGGTGACCGTGAGGTGGGCGGACACCCCGGGGTTACGGGTTAGCGACGACCCGATCGAGGGACACGCTATCATCCTTAGCCGATCGGTTATCCAAGACGCGGACGTTTTGATCGCCATGTGTGATCCTGACTCCGATTGGCCTGATCCGGGTCAGCTGCCACGCGAGCCCGACTTGTGGGTACGCAACAAGATGGATCTAAGCGATGAAAGCCGCGAGGAAGAGGCTGGTGATGGGTCCGCTGAGTCCCCGCTGAAACTCAGTGCTCTCAATGGGCGGGGGGTGGATCGGTTACAGGGGTGTATCTTGGAACGACTTGGTTTACGCGAGATGTCACGCATCGAGCCGCACACCCCTTGGGCGTTTTCTAAGGAGCTGCGGACGCGTTTGGCTGCGGGAGATATCCCTTCGCTGCGGCGGTACGTGATGTGAGCCATACCCTCGGCGAAGCCGAGGGCTACAACACTTCTTGAGCGCGGGGGAACGACCCGAGTACGGTCAGCTGAAGGCAGCGCTGCCGGGCCAGCTCGATCGCTTGAGTCACGTGTGGTTGGGATTCGTGACCGATAAAATCAACGAAGAAGAAGTACTCCCAGTTCACCCGTTGGCTGGGGCGTTTGTCGATGTGGGTGAGGTTCAAACCCTGGTCGCGGAACGCGTCGAGGACTTCCACCAGGGCGCCGGCTTTATGGTCGGTGGTGAACATGATCGCGGTCTTGTCCTGGCCTGTGGGCTTGGCTTTTTCTTTGGAGATCACGAAGAACCGGGTGGTGTTGTTGGGGTTGTCCTCTATGTTGGCGAACAGGGTTTCCATCTCGTAGATCTCCGCGGCTAGGCTCGAGGCGATCGCTGCCGAGCTCTCTTCTTTGCTGGCTAACTCCGCGGCCCGGGAGCTGGACGCGACGGGCACCCGCTGGGCGTGCTGGAGCTGAGTAGCCAACCACTGCCGGCATTGGCTGAAGACCTCCGGCTTGGAGTAGACGCGTTGGATCTTCTGCGGCGGGCCGATGGCCAAGAGGTGGTGGTGGATGTTGATCAGGACCTCGGCGAAGACGCGCACTGGTGAATCCAGGAACGAATCGAGCGTCTCGCCGATGCCGCCGATCGCGGAATTCTCGATCGGGACCAGGCCCAGGTCGATGTGCCCGCGCGAGATCTCGTCGAAGACCGAGGCGATGTCCTCGAGGTTCACGTAATCAACACTGGTGCCGAACTTCTTGCGGGCTGCGAGGTGGCTAAACGACCCCGGCGGGCCCAGGTAACCGATCCGCAGCGGCCGCTCGAGCGCGAAGCTGCCGCTCATGAGCTCGCGCCAGATGGCGTCGAGGCAGGAATCGGGCAGGGGGCCCTTGTTGTACTGGCGCAGCTGATCGAGGACCTGGCGCTCGCGGTCCGGGGCGTAGATCGTGCCGTCGCCGCCGCGTTTGATTTTGCCGATCTCGATCACCCGTTGGGCACGCTCGTTGAGCAGGTCGACGATCTTGCGATCGATCTCATCAATCTGGGTTCGCCAGTGGTCTAGTTGGGATTGTGCATCGTGTTGGGCCATAAGCGTAAGCATTGTAGCGGACCGGCGGGGCCGTGGGTGAACAGGCTGGGGCGCGTCGTATTCGTAGGATCAGCAGGGCCGCTGCCATCAGGCTAGGATCTGTTGCCGCCTGATGAGAAAGAAAATGCCTATGGGCCCAGACCCCCTGCCAACACCGCTGTCTATGTTTGAACTAGTGAGGCTGATCCTTTGGATCGGGCTGGGCTTGGCGATGTGGCTGACCGGTCGGCAGATCGCCCGGATCGTCTGCGCAGCGGTGGGGCTGACCCTCGGGGCGATCGCGGCCATGCGGTGGTCTGGATCGCTAGGATCGTTCACCGGCGCGCCGCTTTGGGTGTGGATGATGGTCGCAGCGGTCACGGGGTGGGCGTTGGGTTGGGTGTTGTTTCGGGTCTGTGTCGCGGTGATCGGGGCGGTGATGCTTGCCGTGGTGGTGCCGATCACGCTGCTTACCTTCGAGCAGCAGACGTTGCCGTATTTTCATCCGCAGATGGCGATCGATACCGCAGGCGATGACGGCGGAGAGCCGCTTGGGTATTTCGAGTCTCGGTTCGCGTACCGGCTGGCGGATAAAACACAAGAGTTCTACACCTGGTACGGGCAGCTGCCGACCCAGCGATTGGTGACGCTTAACATGATCGCTGCGATTACGGCCTTATGCGGGCTGATGGTAGGGCTGATCAAGCCTTTTATCTTGGCTTCACTTGTAAGCTCATTGATGGGTGTGGTGCTGGTGTGGAGCGCGGTTCAATATGCGCTTGGCGCTGTGTGGCCTCATGCGCCGGGATGGGTGGTGGCGTTGGACCCGAAGCTGGCGGTCCTGCAGATCGGGTTGGGGACGGTCGCTGGCGTCGTCATGCAGTGGACCCTGTCTATTCACCAAGCCGATAACGAATAACCCGATCAATTGCTGTCTCAACAGCTCTAAACAGCACGATAAATAGCGTGTCTGTTCCATATCTCTAAGCGGGTCGCTGGGCGCGACGACGGCGCGTCGTGACCGCAGCGGGCAGCTGTGGGATCGCCATTTAAGGAGTCTTCTATGCTTACTTTCCTAGCCCAATCTCAGAGCACCCGTGGGCCGGGGGCGAACACGCCCAATGTTTTCGAGAACGTGATTGCGATCTTTTCACGCCCCGATACCCTTGCCCACCCCGAGGACCTGCTGCAATCGCTGCAGTCGATGTCGGTGGTGTGGGCGGTGATCTTCCTGACCGCTGGGATCGTGTGCCTGCTTCAGGGGTACCGGATTTATCGGACGGTCACGGTGGTGCTGGCCCTGGCGATCGGGGCTTTCGCGGGGTACCGGCTGGGTCAGCAGATCCACGCGGAGTACATCGTCGCGGGCTGCATGGCGGCGCTGACGGCGGTGACGTGCTTCCGGATGATGAAATACGCGGTGGCGATCATGGGGGGGTTGGCCGGGGCGTTTTTGAGCGCTAACGCGTGGACGGCGATTGCCCGGCTGATGAACAGCGGGACGGGCGGGTCGCCGGCTGAGCAGTACTACTGGATCTGCTCGGTCGTGGGCATGATCATCGGGGGGATGCTGGCATTTATCCTGTTTAAGATGTCGGTGGTGCTGTTCACCTCGGTCAGCGGGGCGACCGTGGCGGTGCTGGGCGGGGTGGCCCTGCTGCTACAGGTGCCGGGTTTCAGCACGGAGGTGTATGAATCCGTTTCGGCTCACCCGGTGGTGGTGCCCCTGCTGGTGCTCGTGCCTGCGGTGATCGGGTTTATCCTCCAGGAGTCACAGGCCGACCCTGATCCCGTGGGCGGGGCGAAGCCGGCTGCCAAACCCGCGACGACTTAGGCCTTGTCTCAAAACCCATTTTGAGGGTGTTGGGCGTGCCACTGGCGACTTGCTCGCCAGTGGCACGCCCATTCTCACACACGGTCAGAGGTGTCGGATTAATCAATGGCCTTGTATGGGAATCAGGGCGATCGCAATTGATATGAGATGTCATGGATTCCAGATAACGGGACCTCACGCGCTGGGAGAGACCCTCGAGGTTGACTCGTGAGACGGGGTCCATCGTCCTGCCAACTTGGCTCATTGGGAGAATAAGATCGCCCTGGTATCGGAATCAAGATGGCTTGCAAATCGTGTTAATCCGAGCGTATACTAATCTTGAGAAGAGGTTCATCCCATCTGTTCTGCTGATGCCTTTCAGATGAGGTCCGTTCAGAAATGAGGTTTTGTTTGCCGCATGCGTTGGTCATAAGTGAAGATGAATCGTGTCGTCATACTTTAATCGATCTCATCGAGCGGCAGGGTTTTTCATCGGACGTGGGTCTGTCGGTTGAGGATGCCCACAGCCGCCTCAAGCAGAATCAATCAGATTTACTGCTCGTCGATGCAAGATTGAGTGACGGGACCGCGTTAGACTTGCTAACTCAGATGCGGGCCAAAACTCCGCCTCAGGTAGCGATCCTTTGTGACGACCCCGCGTTCGAGTCCGCATTTGACAAACTCGGATCCCACCTCGTCTCTTGCTTACCCAAACCGATTGATCCCAAGCGCCTGCGACGGTTGCTGAGTCAGGTGGCTCGGAAAAACGGTCAGGCCAAGCGCTTGCATCGATCGAAAAAAAAAGAATCACGAGCCTCGAACCACCTGATGCTCGGTAACAGTCAGCCGATGCGCGAGGTGTATGAGATGGTCGCCAAGGTCGCCCCGACCGACGCGACGGTGCTGATCTGCGGCGAGACCGGCACCGGTAAAGAACTGGTGGCTCAAGCGATCCATGATCGAAGCCAGCGCCGTGACAAGCGTTTCGAGGCGATCAACTGTGGGGCGATCCCGGAAAACCTTATCGAGAGTGAGTTGTTCGGACACGAAAAAGGCGCGTTTACCGGGGCGGACAAGATGCGCCGAGGGGTCTTTGAGAGGGCCAACGGCGGGACCCTGTTCCTCGATGAGATCACGGAGATGTCCGCGGACATGCAGGTGCGGCTGCTTCGGGTTCTGGAGACGGGAAACGTCACCCGTATCGGATCGGAAAAAGAGTTCCCTGTCGATGTACGCGTGCTGGCGGCGACGAACCGGGACACCGCCGAAGCGGTTGATAAAGGGGAATTCCGCGAGGACCTGCTGTTCCGCATCGCGGTGTTCCCGATCAGCTTGCCCCCGCTGCGTAACCGTGGCGACGACGTCATCTTGATCGCGAACCATTACCTGTCAGCCCTCAACCGGGAGCACAGCACCCATAAGAAACTTACCGAAGTCGCTAAGAACAGGCTCAAACGGTATCACTGGCCGGGGAACGTGCGTCAGCTTCGTAACATCGTGTTGCGGTCGTATATCGTGGAGTCTCCCGATCTGGAGATGGGGTGCTTGAAGAGCCTGATCAAGCCGGGACACCACCCCGGGGAATGCGGATCGACGGCCTCGGGTAAACCGGTCGGCAAGGACCCCGGGTCGGACGAGGATCAGATCAAAATCGAGGTCGGCACCCCGATCGACAAGGCGGAGCAGCAGCTGATCTTTTCGACGCTTGAGAAGTGCGAAGGCGACAAGAAACAGGCAGCAGAACTGCTGGGGATCAGCCTGCGGACGTTGTACAACCGGCTTAATGATTATGAAGAAAAGGACGCCCAGCAGCGCATGTAACTTGTCAGCCAGCAAGTCGCCTCCACGGGCGGCCTCATCCTCACCTTGATCATCGGCGGGCGAGCCCTGTAGACCTCCCGGGGCATCAACCCCTGCGACCCCGCCTTACACGGCATCGGCCTCTCGTTCCTCGCTTACCTTTAGAGCGTATCCCGGTTTCATGTACGACCTATAGCCATTGGCGTAAATAATCTTCTTTGACCGATAAGTGTGATTTCTGGCATGGAGGCCAAGGTCATGACCTATTCGATGGACTTGCGGCAGCGGGTGGTCGTGGCGGCGGGGTCGGGTGAACCGATCGCTTCGGTGGCAAAGCGGTTTTCCGTGGCGCGGCCGACGGTGCGCGACTGGCTGGGTCGACATCGACGAGGGGAGTTGTCGCCGGGCGTGCCGGGGCCCAAGGGGCCGGTGAAGCTCACGGCGGCTGATGAGCAGATCTTGCGTGAGAGGGTCGCGGCCCAGCCGGGGATCACGGCCAAGCAGCTGATGCCTCTGCTGAGCGTGCGGGCGGTCGAATCGACGGTGTGCCGGGCGTTGAAGCGTCTGGGGCTATCCTTAAAAAGAAGTCGCTGATCGCCGCCGAACAAGAACGTCCGGACGTGGCTCGACGTCGGCGAAGCTTCATGATCGCCCGGCGGTTCGTGGACCCGGGTTCGTTTGTTTTCCTCGATGAATCCGGGGCCAAGACCAACATGACCCGGCTGTACGGCCGGTCGCCGATCGGCGAGCGCTGCGTGGATCACACCCCGGACGGCCACTGGAAAACCATGACGATGCTCAGTGCCATCCGGCTCGACGGCGTGATCCAAGGCGCGACGGTGGTGGTCGACGGTCCGATGGACGCGGCAACGTTCCTGGCTTATACACAGCAGTTCTTGGCCCCGTCGCTGCGGCCCGGGGATGTCGTGGTGATGGACAATCTCTCGTCGCACAAAGGCGCGGGGATCCGTGAGGCGATCGAAGCGGCCGGCGCGGACCTTTGGTACTTGCCGCCTTACTCGCCCGACCTCAACCCGATCGAAAAGCTGTGGAGCAAAGTCAAAGCGTGGCTACGTCGGGTCAGCGCCAAGACGTTCGACGCCTTGAACGACGCCATCGCCGATGCCCTGCGAGCCGTTCACCCCACAGAATGCCCCAACTACTTTCAAGCCTGTGGCTATGGAGAACATTGATGCCAGATGCTCTAAGGTTTGGATATTCAGAAGAAACCGCTGCTTCACCGTCGCGGCTCGTTGTGTGTAGCGGTGAAAAGGCATGCTTCACTGTTGTTTGTGGGGGGTTCCGAGGGCTTCCGGGGGCAGCTTCACCATCGCGACTTTCAGGATCCCCGGGCGGTGGCGCAAGCGGTTGAGCAGGGCGTCAGGGGGTTCGGTGTCGATCTTGAGTACCATCAGAGCGGTCGAGTCGCGGCGGCTGATCGCCATGTCGGCGATGTTCACCGATGCCTCGCCCAGCTCCGAGCCGACGGTCCCGACCATCCCGGGCATGTCTTGGTTTTGGATCAGCACCATGACCCCGGCGGGGACGATATCCATGTGGTATCCGTTGATCTCGACCACGCGCGGCCGCATGTCGTCAAAGACCCGCCCGACGATGCGCCGGCTCTGGGGGGGGCCGGACGCAGAATCGGGGCCCTCAACGTGGATCACCAGCTGCGGGCCGGTCTGCTTGGTTTCCTCGCTGGTGATTGTGCGCAGCTTGATCCCGCGCTGCTGGGCGACGTGGCGGACGTTGACGATGTTTAGTGGTCCGTCGAGATGGCCGCGCAGCAGCCCGACCAGGCCCATACGCTCGATCGTCCCGGCTGCGGGGGCGAGCTTCTCACCGGTCAGCTCGAAGGTGACCCGGCTGATCCCCTCGGTGATCATCGGGCTGATCAGGCAGGCCATACGCTGAGTGAGCTCGACGAACTTCTCTTGGACCGGGTCGAGGTTGAGCTCGATCCCCCCGGCGTTGACTGCGCCGTGGATCCCCTCGCCACGCAGGTATTCCAATAACGCGGCGGCGGCGTCGATGCTCACCGCACGCTGGGCTTCGAGGGTGCTGGCGCCGAGGTGGGGGGTGGTGAGGATGCGCCGGTGGTTGCGCAGCGGGCTGTCGGCGGCCAGGGGCTCGGTATCGAATACGTCTAATGCGGCTCCGCCACACTGACCGGACTCGACCGCGTCAAGAATCGCTTGCTCATCGACGACCCCGCCACGCGCCGCATTGACCACGAGCACGCCTTTGCGGCACAACCCCAGCGTCTGGGTGTTGAGCATGCCGCGGGTCTGCTCGTTGAGTGGCAGATGGAACGTGAGGATATCCGCCTCCGGCAGGAGGTCATCGAACTGAGCGTACATCTTGACCTTCCCGTCGAGGGCGGTGGCCGCGTTGTAGAACGGGTCGTACGCCACGGCCTTCATCCCGAACGCCAACGCGCGGTGTGCGACGGTCTGACCGATCCGCCCCAGCCCGATCACGCCCAGGGTCTTGCCCATGAGTTGAACGCCCTGGAACTTGCTGCGGTCCCAGCCGCCCTCGGCCATGGTCTTGTACGCCGGGCCGATCTGCCGAGCCAAAGCCATGATCAAGGTAAACGCGTGCTCGGCGGTGGTGATCGTGCTGGCCTGGGCCGAGTTCATCACGAGGATGCCCTTGGCGGTGGCCGCTTCGAGGTCGATGTTGTCGACCCCGACACCCGCTCTGGCCACGGCTTTGAGCCGGCCGGGGTTCTCGAGCACCTTGGCCGTGACCTGCACGCCGCTGCGTACGATCATCCCGTCGTGTTCCCCGGCGATCGCCGCTAGTTCGTCTTCGCTTAGCCCGGGCTTGTTGATCAGCTCGGCATCGGGCTGGGAGAGGATGTAGTCGATCCCTTCCTGGGCGAGCTTGTCAGCGGCGAGGATGCGTAGTTTGTCACTCATCTTGGATGAAACCTTTTGTCGTCGGATGGATGCCTTGCGTGGGTCGAGGGCTCGTGCCCGGATCTCAGGCCTGTGTCCGTGTTGAGCGACAGCAGTGAAAATCGGATACGTCGATCATGGCCCGCACACTATATCGGCGCGGATCTTTTAAGGGGTATGACCAATTTCAGGGTCCACACGGTAACCGAAGCGACCTCTGGATACGCGTGCGTGAGACCCACGCCGTCATGCCATCTTGAGCTTATACTCTCCCCTTAACGTTAGCGTTTCGTGGCATCTTATCTCGTCGCGGTTCATTCAAAGCCACCTCGGGGATTCGAACCCCGGACCTATGCTTTACGAAAGCATTGCTCTACCGCTGAGCTAAGGTGGCGTGGGTACACACGCAGCCAGACCTAGATGAAAAAGAAGATTAGTGAAGACTTCTCTTTCTTTCAAGGGATTGGGGCGTGCTCAACAAGTGTGTGGGGGCGTCCCGGTATATGGTCTACCCATCGCGGATGAAATGGCGGCACCATCTGTGCACGCGGCGGGTCATTTTTCGGGGTTCGATATAAGTTAAGTAAGGACGGGTTCACGAAGAGGTTTTTGTTACCGGAGAGGTCAGCTCGTCACAGAGGATTTCAAGGCCAAGACATCCTCCTCATCCTTACCTCGACTGCGACAACGCGAAGTTCTCGAAACATGGCACGGTTTGATGTCTTTTAGATAGACCCCGATCGCGTGTAAACGTCTGATCATTGAGAGATCTGGGGATATAGGATTCGAACCTATACTAACTGATCCAGAGTCAGTCGTGCTACCGTTACACCAATCCCCAAAAGAGAAATATTAGTTAACCTACGATCTTAGAAACCACCTCACGCGAGGTCAATTGAAGTAATCGGGTAGCCAGGGCCGTTTAATTCTCTGTCGTAGGGATAGCCGATGAGATTAAGGTAGAGTTTGGCGTTAGCCCCTGAGGTCATGGAGGACCTGACGATGTCCGATCAACCGTTATCTGTTGTGTTTAGCGAGATCCCGGACCCACGGAATCCGTCGGGACGTCGTCACCCGTTGTCGGCGATCTTGACGCTGACCACGGTGGCGATGCTCGGGGGGGCACGCAGCCTCGAGGCGATCGCCCAGTTTGCCCGGGATCGCGGAGAGCCATTCACGCGGCTGCTGGGGTTTACCCGGGATCGCTCGCCGTGCAAAGCCACGTTCCACAATGTGTTCAAAGTGCTCGACACGACGATGTTCGAGCGGGCGATCCGCCGCTGGCTGGGGGGTCGTCGGATCGCCGGGTGGAAGGCGATCGCGGTCGACGGCAAGCGGCTATGCGGTACACAAGGCGAGCCACTGCCGGGGATCCACCTGCTGGCGGCTTACGCACACGAAGCTCAAGCGGCGATCGGTCAGATGGCGGTGGCGGCTTCCACCAACGAGCACAAGACCGCCCTGGCGATGTTGGATGTGATCGACGTGCAAGGGGCGGTGGTCACGGGCGACGCGATGTTTTGCCAGAAGGATCTATCGCGGAAAATCCTCAAGAAAAAGGGGATTATCTCTGGGCCGTCAAGGCCAACCAAGCTCAACTCCAAGAAGCGATCGCCGACGCGTTCAAACCCCACGACGACGCCCCGAGTTCTGAGCGTGAGCAGCGGCTGAGCCGCCAAGAACAGCAGACCGCTTCAAGCCTCAACAAGGGCCACGGCCGGATCGAAGCCCGCAAGCTCACCAGCACCACCGCCCTCAACGGCTACCTGGACTGGCCGGGGGTCAAGCAGGTCTTTCGACTCGAACGCACCCGCACGGTCCGAAATCAGACCACAACGGAAGTGGCCTACGGGATCACCAGCCTCTCGCGGGATCGAGCCGATGCCACCCGCTTGCTTGAACTCACCCGCGGCCACTGGGGGATCGAAAACCGCTTGCACTACGTCCGGGACGTGACGTTTGGGGAAGACGCCTGCCGTGTGCGGACCGGCCAGGCTCCGCAGAACCTCGCGGCGATCCGCAACTTGGCTGTGACGGTTCTCAACCACGCCGGCTGGAAGAATAAAGCCGCCGCCTTGCGACGCTACGCCGCCCAACCCCACGAAGCCCTTGCACTCATCCGAGGATCACCAACAGAGAATTAAACGGCCCTGATCGGGTAGCGGCGCAGATATTACGGCCAGCGCATATGGCCTAGCCGGCGATCCAATGCAGGAGGAGCGGGACAGATCGCCTTCGGCAAGAAAAAAAGGTCGCCCTCGTCGCAGCCATGCATAAACTCCCAGAGCCTGTACGGAAACCTGTCTACGAGCCGCAACCGTAAGACAGCGGTTTAAACGCCCCTTGGCCAACAGCCCGCTCCCTTATGGTCGCGGCTCGTCTCAGCGTTAGAGGTTGACAGGGCCTCTTCAAGTCGAGCAATATCACCCGGCCCGCTTAAGCGAGACACGTGGCACAAAACACTCATTGAAATCCTTGAAAAAAGTCTTGTATTCACGACAACAAGGAGGTACAATAATCAAAAGTTGACTAATGCCGGGATAACCAATCAATTTCACAGTCAAATCAAACAGCCACGATATTGACTGGGTTGCGAGATCGCGAGAGAAATCCAGTTGAATTTCTAAGTGATTCCCCGCTGTTTGTGGCGCGGTGATTGATTGGCGATTCTCGAGCAAACTTGAGCAAAGCAGAATCGGCGTCGTGGAGGAAGCAGTTGCGCTACGCGTCTCCCCTGCGAGTGAGGGAAAAATCTAGAGTGTAGATCTTTAAAAAAAGATAGATCCCTTATGTTGTGGGGTCTAGAGGTGGGAAGGGTGCGCACTGTCCGGCATTGTCGTCGTACAAAAGGTGTATGGCCTTAGGCCGTGTGTAAGAGGTGATGTGCCATTAGTGGCTTGCCCGCCAGTGCGACGGACGTCGAAAAAAAATACGGACTGGCAAGCGGCCAGTGGCACCCAACGCCGTGAACTAACTGCCGATCTTTGCTCTTAAGTTCAGAACACACAATGTTCGACTATTGGATCAACTGAGAGTCATCGCTTGGTTTGAACTATCTTAATTGCTTTTAATATATTCACTTAACGTGAATGCTTGTATTCTTAGTTCACGGCGTTGAAGTGGCGCCCGAATATGGGGCTTAATACGCTTCTTATACACGGTCTTAATCTCGGAAGCCGTGCAGTAAAACATCATCTGTGTGACGTGGCGGTTGGTCGGCCCCAGACGCTTTGGGGAATCCAGTGGAGGCGTATGATAGTTCTTTTTTTGATTTTGGTTTAAATGAGACGTGAGTTGAGGCAGCGGTTCTCAATTCACGTTGTTGTATTTCGTGAGAAGACTTGAATAGGTATTTTTTCCTTGTCTTTTATTAAAATCATGACAATTCATTCTTTATCTTAACAAATTGACATCCTAACTCAGCCCGGCTTCTTGTCGGGTACGGAGGCCAATGCCATGATGAGAAACTCTCGCATCTACAAGATCCTTTCCTCGTGGTATCACGAAGTCTTGGTCCGTCAGCGGGGGCACCAGCCCAGGCGGCGTCCAGGGAATCCGAGAAGTAGAGGTATGGCACGGCGGCCTGGCCGCGCGGCGGAACCACGGGCTGGCTCGTTCCGTGAGCTCGTGGATCAGGCACGCACGGCTGGCGATTGGGTCACCACGTCGCTGGCCGATGTATCAGCCTACCGGATCATCTTTGGCTTAGAGCCCCTCGAACAGCGGGTATTGCTGTCGGGTGATCTCCTGATCGACATGAGCGCCGACGGCGACGACATGATGACGATCGGCAGCGCGATCATCGTCACGTTCAACGACCTAGGCGACACCGACCCCGCCAACGGCATGGTGGAGATCCTCCGCGCTGGGGACAATTCCGTCGCGGTTAGCGTGTTTTTCTCCGCCGCGTGTGACAGCATCCAGATCACGGGCACCACGGGCGACGATTCGGTCACCATCGACGCGAGCTTTATTGATGCCGGCGAGGTCCGTGCCCCCGTGCTGTTCGATGGAGCGGGCGGGACCGCTGATAGCCTCACCGGTGGCGACGCCGACAACGATTGGCAGATTGTCGCCACAGCCCCGGGCACGCTCACGGGGGATATCACGACCCTCGCGGTCGAGGCCCTCAACGGCGGTAGCGGCGCCGATACCTACACCGTGATCGACGCCGGATCCACAGCGCCGATTTCAATCATCGATAGCGGCGGGGCCAGCGACGTCTTGGTTGGCCCCAACGCCGATAGCCAGTGGACCGTCTCCGCAGCTAACGCGGGCAGCCTCGCTGATTCCACCGGCGCCACGACCCTCGTCAATTTCACCGGGATTGATACTCTCACCGGCGGCGGAGGTGACAATGTTTTAGTGGGCCCAGACGCCGACAGTCAATGGACGGTCAACGGTGCTGACGCGGGAACCCTTGTCGACTCGACCGGCATGACGACCCTGGTCAGCTTCACGGGTATTGAAAACCTCACCGGCGGCGCGAATGTTGACACGTTCACGGTCACGACCCTGGGCAGCTTGTCCGGGACGCTCGCCGGCGGTGGGGGTAGTGATGTCTTGGTGGGGCCAGACGCCGACAGCCAGTGGACGGTTAATGCTGCCAATGCCGGGACCCTCGCCGATTCGACGGGCGCGACGACACTGGTCAGCTTTACCGGCGTTGAAAACCTCACCGGCGGCGCGAATGTTGACACGTTCACGGTCACGACCCTGGGCAGCTTGTCCGGGACGCTCGCCGGCGGTGGGGGTAGTGATGTCTTGGTGGGCCCGGATGCTGACAGCCAGTGGACGGTCAACGCCGCCAACGCGGGAACCCTCGCTGACTCGACCGGCGCGACGACCCTGGTGAGCTTCACGGGAGTTGAAAACCTCACCGGCGGTGCGAATGTTGACACGTTCACGGTCACGACCCTGGGCAGCTTGTCTGGGACGCTCGCCGGCGGTGGGGGTAGCGATGTCTTGGTGGGCCCGGACGCCGACAGCCAATGGACGGTCAACGCCGCCAATGCGGGAACCCTCGCCGACTCGACCGGCATGACGACGCTGGTGAGCTTCACGGGTATTGAAAACCTCACCGGCTCCAGCGGCGCCGATACATTTGATGTCACGTCTACCGGCAGCTTGGATGGCACGCTCGCCAGCGGCGCAGGTGACGACACGATCACGGTAGCCATGAGCGGTGTACCCGCCGGGACCACGCTCACGATCGACGGCGGGGACCACGCAAATCTCGACCAACTGTTTGTGACCGGGACCGGCGCGTTCGACGTCACCCCGACCTCGGTGGTCCAGAATACGAGCACGGTGAGCTTCTCCGCGATCGAGGAGGTCACCGTCGGGGACGCGGCGTCCACGGTGACCATCGACGCGATGGGCGAGGACATCGAGGTGCGGCCGGGTGAGGTGATTGTCCACCGCATGAACGGGACGCAGACCGCGCTCAAGACCACTGGGACCATCGTCCTGGTCGAACCGGTGACCCTCATCAACGACCTAACCGGGCTGCTCGATACGGGCCTGACCGGGTTGGCGGCGCTGGGCAAGCGGATCGAGGGACAGGGGGCGCTTGGCGAGATTATCCCGACGCTTAGCGACAACACAGTTACGATCGCGCCTGGCGGCGATGCGATCACGGGCGGAGAGGTGTCCCTGGGGCGGGCGATGGGCGTGGGGCAGGTGTTCGACGAGTTGCGCCGCCAGATCGACGATCAGATCACCAATCAGGCCAACAACACCGTCGACGAGCTGCGCGACGCATTAGCAGCCCTGGACCTGACCGGGTTGGCCGCGACATTGCCCGAGGTCGCCGGTGATCTGGTCTTGGGCGACCTATCGCTGAAGATCGACAGCCTCGCCCGCACGGTCGCGTTTACCGGGAACGTCCCGACCATTACGTATGTGCTGTCGCTCAGCGCCGCGCGCACGACGGCTTTCGACCTAGACCTCGGCGACGACGCGGACTCGTTGGGGCTGACGTTCGACCCCAACACCGCGCGCGACATCGTCGACCTCAACACCGCGATGTCGATGTCGTTCGAGTTCGGGGTCACCGGCACGAACACCGAAGACTTCTTCGTGAGCCTTTCGAGCCTGTCGGTTAACGGTGACGCCCTGGAACGGGACCTGAACTTCCAAGCCGACTTCGGGTTCCTCGGGGGGCAGGTGGTCGCGCCGTCGGGTGATAACGTCATGGTCACACGCACCGCGACCGGGGTGGGGTTTGACTACACGGTCGAGTTCGTCAACGACCTGGCCACCACCGACGTGCCGGACGTGACTCTGGGCACGAACAGCCTCACGGGCGGCGGGGCGACGGTGACGGCCACCAAAATCACCGACGGCAGCGACGTCCTTAATGAGCAATACACGATCTCGGTCGACGCGACCGGGGGTTCGTACACCCTGATCGTCAACGGTCGGGAAACGGCGCCGATCGCGTTCGATGCGATGGAGTCCGACGTGACCGCGGCGCTGATGGCCCTGCCGGACGTGGGGGTCGACCAAGTGGCCGTACACAGCGGGCCCGTGGACGCGACCTTTGATAGCTCAATCGTGCTCGATGAGAACACCGTCGCCGGCGCTGACCTTAGCACGCTCATTACCACCGGCCCGGCCGGCGGCGGCAGCGATTATTTCTTGAGTCGGTTCCGGTTCGTCGCCGACTCGGGCGTGTCGACGACCCAGACCGGGGTGCTCGATGACTTGGCGTTCCGCGTCGTGACCGACCAGGATCGTTTGTTCAATGTTATCCCCCGCTTCGAGATTATCGACGGTGACCCGAACGACAACATCAACGTCCTCAACGACTTCGCGGCTGTGCTGCCGGGCGACGTGACCGAGATGCTGGGCGGGCTCCAACGCACATTGCGTGACCTGGCCGACGGGCCGCTGTTCGCGTTCGATATCCCGTTCGCCGACCGGTTCGACGACAACATCACGGTGACGATCGATTCGACGGACCGGCTATCGCAGAAAATCAATGTGGCCGGCAACGACGGGGCGTTTACGCTGGTATTCGGGGCCGAGACGACGCGCGTGATCCCGGCGACCGCGACGGGGGATCAGGTGCGCGACGCGATCGCGTTGTTGACGAACGTCGGGTCCGGGAACGTTTCGGTCACACGCACGGACATCGCCGACGATCAGCGTGAATACACCGTAACGTTTCAGAGTACGCTTGGGGCCAACACCACGCCGCTGACGCTGGGCCATGAGGTGCGGATCGAAACGCTCGGGGACGTGTACGACCTCGACGGAGCGTTTGGGCGGGACGTGCTTCAGCGGCAATTGCCGGGGTCGGTGGCCATCAACGCGACCACGCCCACGGCTCAGACGGTAACAGTCACGGGCGTCGGGGGTAGCTACACGTTCACGTTCGGGTCGGCCACTACCCCGCGTTTGTCGGCCACGGCCACGGCAGCAGATATCCAGACCGCGCTGGAAGGGCTGACCGGGGTTTCATCTGGCGATGTGTCGGTGTCGGTGAGCGAGACCGCGTTCGATCAGCGGGTGTATACGATCAACTTCCAGGGGGCGTTAAGCGGCAACACCACGGCGCTGACCGCTGGGGATATCACGGTGGTGACCGGGCTGACCGTTCCGCTGGGTGGGGAGGTCTCGACGCAGATCTCCGGCTTCGCCAATGCCCAGGACCTCGGTGCAATCTTGACCGACGTCTTGGGGGTGACCGTCACGCCGACGTACGACGCGTCAGCCCAGTCGTTGACGTACCGCCTGCAATGGACGCACGACCTGGCCCTGCCGCAGCTGGCGATCGATCTGGGGCTGGATCTGGACGTGCTCGAAGACGCGGTCTCAAGCGACCTGCTCGACACCGGGGGCAACACCCTCACGTTCGATCTTTCGTTCGGGATCGATTTGGCCGCGCGGGCGCCGTTTACACTCGCCCCGCCGCTTCCGGTCAACGACGGGGCGGGGATCGAAGCCCCGGCCGACGGGAAGCTCACTTCGGACCTGACCTTCGACGTGATCCTCAACAACGACGACAACCTGACGTTTACGGTCACCGTCCCGGTCGCCGACACCACGACCAACACCGGCCCGGCCGACCTGAGGGATGACATCGAAAACCGGATCGACGAGGCGCTGCTGAGCGGCTCGGCCCAGGCGTTGGGTTTCAATTACTTCGACGGTTCGGCCACGCCGACGAGCTCGATCACCGCCGACCGGTTGTTCGATGACAGCCTGTTCACCGGCAACGTCGTGTTCGCCCTGTCGGTCAACGGGGATTCTCCCACCCCGGTGTTCATGCCGATCGACCTGATCCCCACCACCTTCACCGGGATCGACGCGGCGGTCGACAAGATCAACCAGGCAATCGCGCTGACAAGCGTGACCTTCGACGGCACCGGCGACACCGACACGACGATCAGCCTCGCGGACAACAAGTTCTCCAACCCACGGTTCGCGGTCTTCGCCGACGGGGACGAGGTGGTTTACCGCAACGGCGGAGGGACCAGTATCGAGGGCCTGGTCGACGGGGAGAGCTATTTCGTGTTCCGTGTTACCTCTGATGGCGACACGACCAGCGACGTGCGGCTGGCGGTTTCGCGAAGCGTCGCTTTGTTGGGTGATGGGCAGTTCTCGGTCGATCTTACCGCTCTTGGATCGGGCACCGGCCATTCGCTGCGCGCCCCGAACAGCCTGGCCGGGATCGTGGAGGCGGGCAAGGACGGCGCCGGTACGCGGCTGACGTTCTCAGAAGCCTCGGGCAGCGCCACGGCCATCGATACGTTGACGTTCAACCGGGTTGATGGCGGGTTTTCCGACGGGAACATCCAAGCCGACGTCACCCCGGACAACACACGGGTCACGGTCAGCTCCGGGGTCGGGTGGGTCACGGCCGTGCAACTACGCCAGGGCGCGGAGAACGAGGGCGTGCCCGCGGACGGGGTGCTCACGACCGACGCGGTGTTCACCCTGTTCATCGATGACGTGGCGTACGACGTGACCCTACCCACGGCCGATACCGCCGCTAACGCGACCCGTCTGGCCGCGCTAACGGGTCAGACGATCCCGGCCGTGGCACCGGGCGGGGATATCTTCTTCGAACTTGAAACTGTTGACACGTCGGGCACCAGCCAGACGTACCAGGTGCTGGTACCGGTGTACGACGGGAATGAGCTGGGGTTCGACGGGACCGAGACCGGCACGGACAGTGTCACGGCGACCAACGCGGTGCTGCCCGCGAACGTCGTGCTGGCGGGCGATGTGACGCTGGGGGTGACGGTCGACGGTCAAAACCTGCTGGTGCTGGTGCCGGCCAGTTCGACCGACGACAACCTCACCGCCGTGGGCCCGAAGCTGGGGCTCGCCGATACCGTCACGCCGGCCACGACCCTGACCGGTTTGGGCACGCTCTACACCCCCAACGCCAACCCGTCTTCGACCGCCTCCGAGATCCTGTTCGAACCGATTACGCAGGACGTGACGTTCGACCTAACCGTCGACGACGGCTCGACCGCCACGACGCACACCGTCACCCTGGCCCCCGGCGGGGTGATCGCGGATATCGACGCTCTGGTCACGGGGTTGCAGGCCGCGATTGATGCGCAGTTCGGGGCCAACGTGGTCACGGTCGCCAAGCTCGACGGCAACCTGACGCTCACGGCCAACGACGGCACGTCCACGCTGAGCTTCACGGCGATCAGCGAGCGCCTCGACCTACTGGTGGCGGATATCAACGTGGCGTTGGGTCTGACGGCGATGGCGTCTGGGTTGAATCTCACGGCGTCGCTGTCGGGCTCGAACATCGTGTTGACGGCGCCGGCGGGCACGACATCGATGGCGGTCACCAGCCCGGGGCGCACGCTGGGCAATGCTTCGTTAACAGACCTGTTGAGCGACATCCAGAGCGGGCTGGCTACCGCGGTGGCGGTGGGCAACCCCAGCGCGCTGAGCCTGAACACCCTGGTTGGCGCATCACTGACCGGGTCGGCGTCGGATCAGCTCACGCTCGATGCCCTATCGGGCAGCAACATCGTGACGCTCCGCGTGTCGAACACCGACATCGACCCAGCGACGCAGCGCAACGCCTTCGGGTTCGCCGACGGGCAGACCGATTCGCGTATCAACGGGCTGGCGGAGGACCTTCAGGGAGCCCTCGACCAAGCCGTATTCGGCGCCGCCCTCGGGTTCACCGCGTCGACGACACCCGCGGCGACGCTGACGGCAGGTAGCGGGCCGGCGGTTTCGGCCCAGGACGCGCTGTTTGCACTAACGGTCGCGGACGCGTCGTCGCCGAATGTCGGGACCACGGTGCTGGTGCGCCTGGCGGCTGGTGACACGAGCGCCGACCCGAACGTTGTGATCACGCCGCTTGAAACTGCGATCAACACGGCGCTAAGCAATGCCGGGATCGTCGAGACCGTGACCGTCAGCAACATCAGCGGCAACCTGTCACTGACGATCAGTGGGTCGAAGGTGATGTCGCTGGCCGGGCCGGTCGGGGCGGTGGTGGTCAGCCCGTCGGGCACGGGGGCGGCGGGCGATCAGGTGCGCATCGGGTTCTCGCCTCTGCAAGGCACGGGGATCTCGGCGCTGCGGCTACAGGCCGATCTAGAGTTATCGCCGGGTGTAGATAACGCGACGGTTTCGGAGTTGCGTTTCCGCGCGGCGACGCAGAAGGACCCGATCACCGGGCTGCAGGTGTCACTGGACCCACAGGAAGCGACGCGCGGCCGGGTCGACCTTTTGGCCCGTACGCGGTCGGACGTGTTCTTCCTCGATAGCAGCAGCATCGACGCGACGTTCAGCGCCGCCAACCCGACCATCGAAGGCTCGGGGCGGATCGGGTTCCTGGGTGTGGACCTGACCGGCGCAATCGGACGTGGGCGCCAATGCGCGCATCGACTTCGTCGACCCGGTCACGGGCGGGACCAAGGTCGACAACACGACGCTCGATGGATCGGCTCACCGAATCGGTGGAACTGACGTGGGACCGGGTCTGACGGGACGACGGAGGGGGCCAACGCGTCGGTGTTGCTGAACCTCGACCCGGTGTTCCTGGACATCCCCAACGCCGCGTTTGCGCAGGTGTCGGCCAGCACCGGGCGTGTGGGTGGGTGCATCGACGGCGTTGGGGTTCGACGCGACGGCTGTGGCGGCGTCGACGCTGACCGGTCAGCGGCAGCCGCAGGATTTCGACCTCGGCGCCAACGCGGTGTTCACGATCGCGGTCGACGGCGGCGACCCGATCCCGGTCACGTTGTTCGAGGGCGACACACAGGGCAACACCACGATCGGTGACCTGGCCGCGAGCCTGCAACGGGCGATCGACGGGGACATGCTGCTGCTGCCGAGGCACGGGTTCACGAACGGCGACATCGTCACGTATGACGCGCACCAGGAATTGGGCAATTCGCCCATCGGGGGGTTGACCGACGTCAACGACGACCCGGCTGCCGAGTACGTCGTGGTCGTGCTCGACGCGAATCACATCCGCCTGGCGACCGACCCGGCTGATGTGTTCGGCACGCTGGTGGACCTGACTGACCTGGGCGTGGGCCGGGGCCATGAGTTGATCCGCGCCACCCCGGCCGTTGACCGCGACGTTTAACCCGGACGAAACGGTGGTGCTGGGGCCGATCGCCGGGCTCGGGGACGTGACCTTGGGCTCGACCGGGGACGGGAAGCTCACACTCACCCACGACACCAGCCTGTCGCTGGCGTTCGCCGACGCCGACCCGGTGTTCGATACGTTTAGCAGCAACCTCGGGGACATCGAGCGGCTGATCGGGCTGGGGTTTGAGGACGTGGTCGCGGGCTTAGAAGGCTTTGTGAACTACCTCGAGGGGCTTGAGAACGACCCGATCCTTTCGACCGACCTGCCGCTATTCAATAACAGCGTCAATGGGCTGCTGGATTACGCGGAGGAGTTCCGTTCGCGGATCACGCCACTCAACGATGCCCCGGCCACGACGGTGGACCAATTGCTATTGCGGATCAGCGGGGCGCTGGGGATCGCGCCGCCGGCGGTCGGCGGCGCTGGGGATCGCCAGCGGCACCGGGCCGTCGGATCGGCTGGTGGGCGACCGCACGCCCGGTGCGTTTGAGCTTGAAAACGACGTGAAGTTCCTGCTCGACGACCGGGACAACGGTCACGGTGATCACGCTCAACGCCTCGGCCACGCAGGGCAACAACGCGCAGAACGACCCGTTGGCTGAGCTGGCGCAGGATGTTGAAGACGCGATCAACGATTCCAACATTGAGGTAACGGTCGAGACTGTGGGGACTAAGCGGGTGTTGGTAATCACCGCGTTGGACGGGTCCGACATCGAGTTCCTCGACGACACGTCGCGTATGAGCGAGGTGCGGGTGAGCTTCGACGACCTCAACGACGCGCTGCGCATCGACCTGCCGTTCATGCTCACCCCGGCCCCGGAAGAGACCACAGTGTCGCTGGACTTCCCGAGCTTGGGGGTGAACTTCGGGGACGACATCACGTTCCTGATCGGGCTTGAGGACGAGGCGAAGATCAACCTCGAGACGCAGCTGTCGCTGGATCTTCAGCTGGGGATCGACCTAACGCTACCCACCGGGGCGCAGATCCCCACGACGGTCGCGGCGAGCCTTTCCCAAAATTTCACCACGTTTGATGAACTGGTTGGCGCTGGTCCAAGGGGCGGTGGACGACGCGTTGCTGGACACCCCAGGATATAGCGCCGGTGATATCACCGTGTCGAGCCAGGAGGCGTTCGACCAGTTCGGGACACGGATTCAGGACGCGCAGGGACGCGACACGTTTGAGCTGGTGTTCGAGGGCCAGGGCGTGACCGTGCTGTCGACGATCGGGATCCCCAACCCGTTGCCGGCCGACGGGGTGCTGCCGATTTCGAGCGGGGTGCTGCTGGTGGGGGCGGCGGGCAACCAGACGCTATTCGTGCCCAACACGGGGATCGCCGGCACGTACGTGCTCCAGGGCGAAGGGCTCGATGACAACGGGGACATCATCCCCACGCCGACGGTCGCGACGACCGTGACCACGGACCAGGCGGACGTGACCATCACCGGCGACGAGGGGATGTTCACGCTCACCGTGCTGGGGCAGACGACCGATGCGTTAGCGATCGGGGCCAGCGCCATGGACGTGCAGGACGCGGTCAACGCGCTGTCGACCGTTGCTGGGCAGGCGGCGGTGACCGAGATCACCGGCGGGTACCAGATCGATTTCCGATGCGGCGGTGGGGGTGTCGGGCTCGTCGGACGTGACGGGGGTGGGGATCGCGGTATTGGTCGCGTCGAACCCGATCCCGTTCGACGCCGATGCGGGGGCGATCCAGGGGATCATCACGAACATGTACCCGGACGCGACGGTGAGCGTCACGGGTGACCTGGCCAACGGGTTTTCGGTGTCGATCACCGGGGTGTCGGCGGCCCCGACGCTGACGGTGCTCGTCGACGAGGTCGAGCAGGGGTTCACGTTCCAGATGGACGTCGACGGGGCGACCGGGCCATCGTTGGCACCGTTTATCTATACCGGAAACGACGGGACGCGCCTGGACCTTGACGTGATCACTACCGGCTCGAACATGGCGTTCAAGGCCGTGGCTGAGAAGGCGGAGGTGTTTGTCCAAGGCGGGAACGGTGGCCGTGACGTCCGACGGGACGGTGGCCGGTGACCCGGCCCAGTTTTCGGTATCACTGGCGGGGGTGGGCGGCGGGGTGAGCCGGCTGTTCCTGGGCGACCAGCCGACGCTCGAAGGGGCCACGGAGATCACCGCCAGCGGACAGGCGAAGGTGACGCTGCCGCTATTCGACAGTGAAGGCGGGCAGCTGCTGGTCAACAACATCCCCAACCTGAACCTGACGGTCGACCTGACCGGGGATAGCACGCAGCCCAACGTGGATAGTTTCTACAACCTCCCGGCGTTTAATATTCGATGAGAACCCCCCGCCGTCGCCCGAAGAAGCAGGTGGCGGTGACGGGTCACCCGGCGCTAACGGGGATCATCGACTTTGAATCCCCGACGCTGACGTTCGATCCCTCGATCGACGCGATCCAGGCGATCCTCCAGAACCCCGAAGAATTCATCGACGGACTTGACGGGATGCTGCTGAACATCCAGTCGTTCGCTCGACGACGAGGTAGCCAACGCCCCGATCCCGCTGGTGGGTGACGGTCTTGCGCGCGGTGTCGGGGTTCTTTAGCCAGGTCAGCGAACCGCTGCTGACGTATCTCAACTTCGCGCTGCGGCGGGCCGAGCCGGTGCTCACCCCGTTCGACTTGATCAAGCAGGTGCTGTTCGACGTGCTGGGGCCGTCGACGGACGTGGTCGACTCCAAGACGCGAAGCAACATCCAGACGATCGACGTGCAGATCCCGTTCAACCCGTTGGGGGTTGATCTTGACACGTTCCGGCTGCGCCAGAGAGACACCGGGATCGAGGTGACCACCATCCAGCGAGCGGGCGGTGCGGCGTCGACGTCGTTCGACGGGTCGTCAGCCACGGGCGTGGATCTCGCCAACGACACGATCAATGTCCTGGCCAGCAGCCCTGGGGTTGGTGAACGGCAGCCCGGTGATCTACTCGGCCGGGGTGGGCGGGACGCCGATCGGCGGGCTCGAAGAGGGGCGAACGTACTTCGCGGTCGTCGATAACAGCGGCAACCTCCAGCTAGCGGCGACCAGTGCTGACGCGGCGTCGGTGATGCGGGATGTGTCGGACGCTTGCCAGCAACGTGGACCGCGGCGATCCAAGAGTCGCTCCTGGCCGTCAATGAGGTCCAGACGGTGGTGGTGTCGGGAGCGAGCGGTTCGTTCACACTCGAGTTCGATGGGCAGACCACCGACGCGATTACCAAGGGCGCGTCGGCGGACACCGTTGAAAACGAGCTGGAGAGCTTGTCCAACATCGAGGGTCGGGGACGTGGCGGTGACGCTCACGACCGCCGGCAACGTGGATACCTACACCGTCACGTTCGAAGGCAACCTGGCCGGCCAAGACGTCTCCCAACTCGTGGCCACCCCGACCACGGTGACGGCGGGCGGTCAGCCACAGTGACGCCGGGCCGGGCCGCGATCGACGCGGAGGTCTCGGTCACCACCGCAACGGACAAGGTCGCGCTGGCCCTGCTGGGGGTTTACCGGCGCGGTCAAGGCCGAGCAGACCGTGGTCGCCGCCGACACGTTTGTCACCAGCCCGTTGACCAATAATGACGCGCTGTTCCTGCTGACGGTCCAACGCCAACGACCCGGTGAAGGTCCCGGTCAACATCGACGGGAACCTGGCTACCGTGATCGGGGAAACTACAGACCGCGATCAACACGGCGCTGAGCGGGGCGGGCATCGGCACCGCCGTCACAGTCGCCGAGGGCAGCGACGGTGACGGCGGGAAGATCACCCTATCGGTGCCATCGGGCAACACGGTGAGCATCGACGCGGCCAAGCGGTTGGCGCTGTCGGTCGACAGTGGTCACACCATTTTCGTGGATGGCATGTCGAATGATACGTCCTCGTCGCTGGGGTTCACCACGACCCCGGGCAGCGGCGGGCTGTTGGCGTTGGCCGACGACGTGCCGGACACGGATCAGGTGAGCTGGTCATTGAAATTCAACGTCGACGGGACGGACATCATCGCAAGCTTCGAACGCCCCGATCGTGGGTTTGTCGTCGCTGGGCGCCGGCACGGACCACTCTTTAAGCCGCAACAACAACAACATCCAGACCGTCACGATCACGGCCGACGAGAAAAGGTTTGGTGATTTCCGGTTCTGGCTTGAGGGCAATGACAGCTTCCCGGTCCACTACGTGGGGGAGAACGTCACGGGGCTGTCGGGCCACGCGTTGGCCAGGCGAGTTCAACGCCCTGGGCGGGGGGCACGAGCCGGTTCAACCGCGAGGTGTTCGAAGCGGTCATGGCCGAGCGACGCCAAGACCGCGCTGGAGGGGCTGTACGGGATCGGCAACGTCGAGGTCACCAAAGCCGGGAACGTGTACACGATCGAGTTTGTCGGGGACCGGGGCCGGGCGTGGATATCGGAGCCGGTGTTTGGGTATTCGGTGTCGCTGCCAGCGATCACGGCGATCTCCGAGCCGCTGCACGGCCAATCGCTGACGGCTGGGGCGGTTGCAGGTGGCGCTGGAGAACATGGCGACCATCGGCGAGGGGAACGTGCGCGTGTCGACGTCGGTGAACTCGCCGCTGTTTTTCGTGCAGATGCAGGGTGATCTGGCGAACCTATCGGTGGCGGACGCTCCAGGCGATCCGAGACGACGGGACGAGCGTCGCGAGTATCGATCCGAGAGTGACGATCTCGGTGACCTCGCAGGGCGGGCCGGGCACGGCCGCGGTGCCGTTCGTGCTCAGAGGGCCGGGGACCCGGTGGTGTTCGACGGCTCGGACCCGACGAAGGTGGACCTGGAGAACAACCTGATCGATATCGGTTCGCACAATTTCTCGACCGGGGATTCGGTGGTGTACCGGCGCGGGTTTGATGACATTGATCTGGCCAGCGGGGTGGTGAACGCGATCATCGACCTGCTCGAAGGCAATCTGGAAGGGGCGACGCTGTCGTTCGATGGGTCGTCGGGGACGATCGTCGACCTGGCCAACGACAAGATCTTGGTGGCCTCGAACTTCGCCGGCTCGGTGCTCGACGCGGCTAACGATCAGCTGGATCTGGGCGGTAGTCACCCTTTCACGACCGGGGACGAGGTATTCCTCGTTCGCGATAATGTGGCGGCAGTGACGTTCGACGGGTCGGACGACGCGTCGGTGGTCGATACGGGGACGGACGAGTTGACACTAGGCGCGGGCCACGGGCTGACCACCGGCGACGCGGTGGTCTACCTGCACGGCGACGGGGGCACGGACATCGAGGGGTTGACCGATGGGCAGACGTACTTTCGTCAGTGGTCGTCGACAAACGCGGCGGGGATCATCCAGCTGGCCGAGACGTTCGACAAGGCTACGCAGATGACTCCCGACGTGGTCGAACTGACCGGCGCCGGGACCGGGACCGGGCACTCGCTAAGCGGGACGATCGGCGGGCTCACGGACGGGGTGGCGTACTTCGCGGTGGTGGATTCCGGTTCGTCGAACCTAGTCGGTCTGGCCGCGTCATCAGACGACGCGGCCGCAATGACCCCGGTGCTGATCGACCTGACCGGCACCGCTCCCGGCACCGGTTACCGGCTGACGCGCTCCCGGTTCATCACCGGCGACCAGGTGGTCTATAGCAACGGGGACGGGCTGTTCGGAGCCACAAGCATCGAGGGGCTGGATAATCGGGCCACGTTCTTCGTGGCCATCGACGCCAACGGGGACATCCAACTCGCCGCCTCACGAGGCGATGCGGTGGCACCGGTTCCAACGGTCGTGGACCTGACCAGCCTCAGTTCGAACGCCGGGCACGAGCTGATCGGGGCCGGCAGGAGCATCGGGGGCCTGGTGGATGAACGGGTGTACTACGTCGTGGACATGGGCGGCAACCAGATCGGTCTGGCCACCAGCAGGGACAACGCCACGATGTCGAGCCCGGAGCTGATCGACCTGGTGTCGTTGAGTCAGGGCACGGTGAACTCGCTGCGCAAGGCCTCGGTGTTTGGGGCGTTGAACATCCTCAAGAAGCTCGATTCGACCGATCCGTCGCCGGTGACCCGAAACGACATCCGGTTGGAGCTGCTGACCGAAGGGCAGCTGTTCGAGGCGACGACCACGACGAGCCGCACTTCTAGCTCAAACTTTGCCGGTTCGGCCACCACCACCTCGAGTAAATTCAAACCGAAGAAGCCGAAGATCAAGGGCTTCGAGTTCGAGATGAACATCGGCCAGGCCGACATCCTCGACCTGATCCTCGCGGCCGCGGGGTCGGATGCGCGGTCCGAGTTCGACGTGAGCTTCGACCTGGGGATCCCGGCGGTCGGGTTGGACGTGGATGCTGTGGTGGACATATCCCTGGGCTGGGACCTGCGCCTGAACTTCGGGTACGACACCGACTTCAAGTTCTACACACACACCGATAAGGCAAAATTCGGGGAAAGCTCAGTCCCGGAGATGACCATGGTGTTGGCCGCGACGGTCAAGACCCCCAAGGACGAGGCCCAGGGCCTGACCGTGCTGGCCAGCCAAGGCAGCTACAAGCTCAAGTTCATGGGGCAAGAGACCGACCTGATCGCGTTCAACGCCACGTCGGGGACGGTGCAGACCGCGCTCGAGGGCCTGTCGACGATCGGCAGCGGCAACGTTACGGTCACCCCGCTTAGCAACGAGTCGGACCCGACGTCCAAGTCGTTCCAGATCCGGTTTAAGGGCTCACTGGCGGGTCAAGATCTTGAAAACATCATCCCGGTCAACGTGGATCTGATGGACGGGCTCGACGACGCGACGCTGACGATCGAGGAGCTGGCCCCGGTCGCCCCGGTCAGCGGGGTCACCGGTCTGCCTTTGGGGGCGTCGGCGACCGGAAACCTGGGTCCGCTCACACTGACGGCCCGCGACCTGGTGGCAGCCCCGGGTGAGACCGACACGCGCAAGCTCTCGACGCGCCTGGCGGCGACGTTCTCGGTCGATATCAAGGACCCAGACCGCAACATCCTCCCGCTGCCGGTCCCCGAGGACGGGCGACTGACCTCGGACGTGGAACTGACCGTCGGTGTCCCGGTCACGCAGGAGGACGGGTCGACCGTCAACACGGACGTCACGTTCATCGTCCCCGCCAACGCGACCAAGAACAACAACCAGAAGGTGACGTTTGCCAACCCGATCGAGCTATTGCGCGAAGACGTCCAGAAGGCGCTCGACGACGCCCTGGAGATGATCGAGACCCAGGACACCCAGTTCAAGCAGACCGGCCAGTTCGACAAGGTCGTGGGCCTGCGCAAGGGTGATATCGAGGTGAAGTTCAACCCGTTCACGTTCGGGTTTGACCTCAAAGTCCGCGACCAGGGCGTGATCGTGGAGGTCGGCGATGAGGGGGTCCAGCAGCTCGTGGAGGTGCTCACCGAACAGGACGGCAGCTCGTTGATCAGCGACCAGCGTAACGAGAAGCAGCTGATCATCTTTAGCCCCCAGGCGACGGCCAGCCCGACCAACCCGTTCGAGATCAGCTGGAAGCCGCGCGTCGGGGCAGGGGGCACGTCCCAGATCACGGCGCTGACGGCGCTGTCCATCAAGGCGGCGCTGGAGCAGCTGCCGCGGATCGGCTCGGGCAATGTCAGCGTCTCGTCGGTCGATATCGATGACCTTCAGGAGAAGGTCCCGCCTCCGACGGGGTCGAAGGTGTTCCGGGTCGAGTTTACGTCAGATTCTGGCGGGCTGTTTAACCTCGGCAACGCCAATCAGAACGAGCTGGTGGTGACGAACCCGCGGGCCAAGGGCACCGCGGCCGAAGAGGGCTCGAACGCGCGGGTGCGCATCACGTTCTCCAAAGACGCGTTCCTGCGGTCGGACGCACGGTTCCAGGTCGGGTTCAACGGGAAGATCGGCAACGAGTTCATCACCAAGTCGGGCGCGTCCAACGAAACGTTTATGTTCACCCAGATCCAAAGCGCCCTGGTCAAGAGCGGGCTGCCCGATACGGTGGTGGGGCGTACCCCCGATTCGAGCGGCAACTCGATGGCCCTGTCGCGCGTCAACACGACGGACGGGACGATCGTTTGGGACGTGCTGTTCGCCGGCCCGGTCTGGCAGCGCCTCGGGGCGCCGAAGCTGGTGGTGCAGACCCCGCCCAAGAACATCTCTTCGACCGGGACCAGCCGGATCGAGAAGCAGATCTCCAACGCCAAGCCGGTCGAGGTCGACAAGGACGGGGACCGGCTCACGTTCAGCGAGCTGAGATCGGGCAAGTTCAAGGCCCGCGACATCATCGAAGCCAAGATCAACTTCGGGGTGCGCGTGAACCTGTTTCTGGACCTGTTCATCGCCGACGACAGCGGTTCCCGCAACCCGGTGATCCCGCGGTTGACCGCGAACTTCCACCTGGCCCAGACCATCGCCGACGTCGTGCTGGTGGGCAGCCGGGGCACGAGTTCGACATCGATCTTCACCAGCTCCCCGATCCCCGTGACCGAAAATGGCCGGCTCGATGAAGACCTCAAGATCTTGCTGACGCTCAAGACGGGCGGCGGGGAGGTCAAACACACGCTGCGTCTGGCTGCCCTAGAGACCCAGAACAACGGTTCGGTGTTCGACCTGGTCACCCAGCTTCAGCGTAAGGTCGACATCGTGGTCGGCAAGAACCGCGTCAAGGTGACGTTCGACCAGGCGTCGCGCAAGATCCTGATCGACAAAGACCGCGATGCGACCTCGACCTCCAACCCGATCACGAAGGTCGATTTCTGGGTCTCCAAGGGCCTGCCGAACATCGCGTTCACCGGTGTGTCTCTGGGGCTGGGGTCGTTCCTGGGTGACTTCCTTTTGCCCACGCTGGGCACGATCAACGACGTGATCGCCCCGCTGGACTTCCTGATCGGCGACGGGCAGAACGGGCGCCAGCAGGGCATCGCCACGGCGCGGCTGCCGGTGATTTCGGACGTATCGGGCCAGGACGTGACACTCCTTACACTGGCGGGGATCTTTGGCAACAACCAGACCGCCCAGTTCATCGAGGGCATCCAGCGCATCCGCAGCACCCTCGACGACCTCGACGCCGCCGCGGCCGACGCCAGCCAGCCCAACCGCGAGTTCAAGCTCAACTTCGGCGACTTCGAGCTCCAGGATTTTGTCGGCAACAAGGGCCTCAACCAGGTCGACCTCAACACCGAGGCGTTGCAGAACCGCAAATCCGACGGCTCCAACCCGGCCGACCAGGTCCCCGACGGGGCCGCGAAGCGGACTACGGCCAGCCTCACGACCCGGCCGCGCACGGAAGGGTCGTTCAAGTTCGAGGTCCCGCTGCTGACCGACCCGACCCAGGCGTTCAAGATGCTCATGGGCCAGTTCGACAGCGTCACGTTCTTCACCGCCGACCTGCCGAAGTTCGTGTTCGGGTTCGACTACGAGGTGAAGTTCAACATCTTCGGCCCGCTGTTCGCGACCCTGCGCGGTGGGTTCGGGGCCGAGATCGACCTGGCGTTTGGGTACGACGGGACGGGCATCGCCAACTTCCAGCGCAGCGGCAACTTCGGCCAGGTGTTTGACGGGTTCTTTATTAGCGACACCGAGAACGCCGACGGGACCGGGCGTGACGTGGCGGAGCTGACGTTCTCCGGGGAGATCGCCGCCGGAGCGTCGCTCAACGCGGCGGTGGCCGAGGCGGGCGTTGAGGGCGGGATCGCGGTCAACGTGTTCTTGAACTTGAACGACCCCAACCGCGACGGTCGCGTGCGGTTTAGCGAGATGGCCGGGAACATCGAGGCCAACTCCAACCTCGGCCCGGGGGCGTTGGCGGCCATCTTCGACATCAGCGGGAAGATGGAGTGGTTCTTCCGCGCCTACGTCGAGGTCCTCTGGGGCTTGTGGCGCAAGGAGTGGGAGCTGGGCCGGGGCACGATCTTCGAGTTTGAAATCCCGTTTAAGCGCGTGCCAGTCTTGGCGTCCAACCAGGGCGAGGGCGGCCGGGAACTGCTACTGCACATCGGCGACAACGCCGCGGCCCGCCTCCAGGGCAACACCGTCGACAACAATGAGACGTTTATCGTCAGCGGCAACAGCAACAAGGTCGACGTCACCTTCAACGACAACATCCAGAACATCACGGTCACGCAGAGCTATTACGGCGTGGACAAGGTCATCGGGTTCGGCGGCGAAGAGGCCGACAACGTCGACTTCACCGGTCTGTCGGGCGTCGACGTCGAGTTCTTCGGCGGCGTGGGCAACGACACCATCAAGGGCGGCAGCGGCAAGAACTCCCTGTTCGGGGAAGACGGTGATGACACGATCGAGGGCGGCGCGTCGGACGACACGATCTTCGGCGGGATGGGGATGGACACCATCAAGGGTTTCGCCGGGAACGACTCGATCAACGCCCAAGAAGGCGACGACACCGTCGACGCGGGCCCCGGCGACGACCTGATCATCGGCGGTGAAGGCGACGACTCACTGACCGGTGGCACGGGCGGGGATACGTACGTCTTCACCGGTGGGTGGGGGGTCGACACCATCGTCGAATCCAACGAAACGGGGCAGATGCCCCCGCTGGTGTCGGGTCAGAACGATCCGCTGCCGGACGTGCTGAACTTCGCCCTGGTCCCGTTTGCGCTCACGCACGACGTCACCAGTTCGGGCATCGAGGTGATCGATAGCACCGGCAGCAAGGTCACGCACACGGGTCTGGAGATCGAGCAGATCGTCGGGGCCCGTGGCTTTGATGAATTCAACATCCAGGCCAGCGGCGCCCAGGGCCTCCAGCTTGACGGCGTGCGCGGCAGCGACCGGTACACGATCACCAGCTCGACCGATATTGCCGGGCCGGTCTTGATCCAGGACACCGGGCCGGTGTTTAACTTCGATCAGCTGGTGCTCAATGCCTCAGCCAGCGCCGACACCCTGGTCGTTACCGAAGAGAAGGCCAGCTTCATCGCGGCCGGGCCCAGCGGAACGAACATCGACATCGCCTACCGGCCCACGCCCCCGGGCGCGACCGACCCGGTGGACTCGGGGATCGAGGTGATCGGGCTCAACACCCTCGGCGGCGCTGACACGATCTATGTCGAAAGCACCCCGCTGGGCTCGACGCTCACACTCGACGGCGGGGCCGACAGCGATACGTTCAACGTGGGCGTAGGGCTCAACCAAAACTCCGGGACCCTTGACGGCATCACCGGCAACACGGTCTTCGCTACCCCGCTGGTCATCAAGGGCGAGAGCGAGGACCTCGGCGGCGATGATACCCTCAACCTCTTCGACAACGCCGACACCGCCGCCAACACGGGCGAGATTTTCGAGCGTGGCAGCGGCGCCACCCGGGTCGAGGGTCTAGGCATGGCGGTGCCGATCGAGTTCTCGCGGATCGACGACTTTAGCTTGTCGCTGGGATCCGGTGGGGACACGTTCGACGTCATCTCCACCCACCGCGGCAGCTTCACCCTCAATGCCGGCGGCGGGGCGGACACGATCAACATTCAGGAGATCAAGGCCGGGTCCGGCATCTTCAATGGGGCTGTCATTGATGGGCAAGGCGGGGCCGACACGTTCAACCTCGGCGACAAGGCGCCCGAGCCGTTCCTGGGTCTCGACCCGCCGATCGATGCCCAAGGCTCGCTCAACGCGATCCGCGCCCCGCTGACCGTCCGCGGCGGCGGCGGCAGCGACACCCTCAACGTCGACGAGAGCGAAGACGGGAACAACAACGGCGTCCTGACGGCCAACCAGATCATCGGCCTCACCGGCAGGACGAGCTTCGGTGACAAGCCGGACATCACGTACGAAACGTTTGAGGCGTTGAACCTGCTGCTGGGCAAAAAACTACCCGCCGGCGAGACGCGCTCGGACGCGGCGTTCAACGACGTGTTCATCGTCGAGGACACCCACTCGGGCACGACCACGATCGACACATTCGACGGGGCTGACTCGGTCGAGATCCGTGGGATCTCCGGCTCGACCTTCCTGCGAACCGGCAACGACGACGACCGGATCGATGTGGGCGACAGGCCCGCCGGCGCAACCACCGACGAATACAACATTATCTTCCGCGGACAGCTCACGGGTGTGGACGTCGACACCCTGCTCACCCAAGAGACGCAGGTGTTCGACCTCGGGTCCAGCGCCACCAGCAACGTGACGCTCGCCGAAGCGCCCGCTGGTGGGATCGTGGCGGTGACGGTCAACGGCGTGCAGCTGGTCCAGGGCACGGACTACACGCTTAACGGCACGACGGTCACGTTCACCAACCCGCAGGGCGGGGTGACGGCCAACGAGTCGTTCGATCTTAGCGGCGACGGGGCCGCTTCGACGCTGCAACTGGCCAACGAGGCGTCCACGTCGCTTGGCGCGTTCGAGTCGTTCGATCTCAGCGGTGCGCCGTCGTCGACGGTCACGCTCCAGGGCCAGTTCGTATCCGGCACCGTGAGTGTCGAAGTTGGCGGCGTGGCGCTATCCAGCGATCGGTTCAGCGTCAGCGGCCAGGTCGTTACGTTCCTCGACGGTGGGGTGATCGAGGTGCGCAGCGACGCGGATATCCGCATCAATTACGAACTGGCCGTGGCCCCGACATCGGTGACCGTCAGCGGCGAATCGGAGTTCTTCGACCTCAGCGTCGCCCCGGCCAATTCTGTCACGCTTCAGGGTCAGTTCGTGTCCGGCAGCGTGCGCGTGTTTGTCGGCGGCGTGGAGCTGACCGGGAATCGGTTTAACGTTAGCGGCCAGGACGTGTCGTTCCTTGACGGCGGCGGTATGGCCGAAGAGCGCAGCGATGCGGGGATTTTGGTGACCTACGACGTGGCATTGGACGCGTCGCGGTTCGACGTCAGCGGCGCGGTGTTGACGTTCCTTGATGCCGACGGGAACGAGGAGTTCCGCGGTGGGGCGCTGGTGCAGACCGTTAGCTTCGGCGGGATCCCCACGCAGGACGTCGTCTTGGTGGGCAACTTCGTGCCCGGCACGGTCAACGTCATCATCAACGGCGTGGCCCTGGACCCGACCCGGTTCGCGGTCAGCGGCGACGTGCTCACGTTCTTGGATGAGAACGCGATGCCCGAGGGCCGCACCGAAGACAACGTCGATATCGTCTACGACGTGGACATCGACGTGAGCGTGTCGTACCTGGTCGCGACGCGCGTGGTGGCGACCTACGACGTGGGCACCCCGCTGATCACCAAGTCGGTCACGAATACCCGCCGGCCCAGCCTCGCGCCGCTGACCAGTGAGGTGCAGACGCTTTCCGTCGCACGCGACCTGACCCGGGAACAGCTGGGCTTTAGTGTCACGGATGCCGGTCAGACCGATCGCGGCGGCCGTGTCATGACCGCCAGCCGGGCGCTGGGCAGCACCATCAACGGCACCGTGCTGTTGCAGAAGGGCGACGAAGCGCCGGTGGCGGTGGCGTTGAATGTGTCGGGCACCGCGGATCAGGTCGTGGCCGGGATCCAGACGGCGATGGACAACGCGTTCGGGATCAGCACGGTCTCGGAGACGTTCCAGCTCAGTATCGTCCCGTCGAGTCTGGTCGTGATCGGGCACCTGCCTAAGGACGGGGTGGTCACATCGGTGAAGCGCGTGTCCGACGGCACCGATGTGCCGTTTACGGTCGACGGGCGGGTGATCACGTTCACCGGCGGGCAGGAGAGCGGCGACGTGGAGGTTATCTACGACGCCCGCAACGTTAACGTGGGCATCGCTGGCAACAAGCTGACGATCGGCCACGAGTTCGACACCCTGTCGTTCGCTGATACGTTCACGCTCACATTCACCGATCCTAACACCAGCGGGGTGGTGACCACGGCCCCGATCCCGGTGGGGGCGACGCCGGCGATGATCCAGTCGGCGTTGGAACTGTTGCCGGGGATCGACCCGGGCGACGTATCGGTGCGTCGCGTGGGGGTGGTCGACCGGATCCAGGGTCAGTTGGACATCGACGGCGGAGCTGGGAACGTCACGCCCGAGACGGTCCAGGATGGAGCCACACCCGACGACATCGCCGAGATCCAGGTGCTGCGCGTCCTGGCCACCGAGGGTACATACACACTGACGATGACGCGCACCACGACCATGGCCACGGCGACATCCAACGCGATCGCGTTCGATGCCGACGCCACGACGATCCGCGATGAACTGGTGACACTGGCCAACCAGGTCTTTACCCCCGACTTTACGGTCACCTCGTCAGATATCAGCGTCGTCGCGGCCGGCAATGACTTCCTGATCACGTTTGGCGGCTCGCTGGCGGGTGTCGATGTGGACGCGTTAACGACGGACGAGACCGGCCTCAACGGCGGCACGGCCACGGTGGTTACTGCGGTCAATGGGTTCAACCCAGCTCAGCTCGAGGAGATCCAAAAGTTCACAATCAGCGCCGGGGCGGGCACGTTCGCGCTGGGGTTCCTAGAGCCGATCGCGGTCAACCTCGATGACGACCCGGGCAACGACACCACCGCGACGTTCACCGAGTCGATCTTCGTCGGGGCCACCGAGCAGTTCGTGCGTGACGCGCTGTGGACCGCGATCCTCAGCTCGCCGATCACGGTCGACCCGGCCGACATCACCGCGTCCCAGACCGGCAACCCGGACGACCACCCGATCCAGGTCGTGTTCGGGGTGGCGACGAATTCGTATACCGTCACCTTCGGTGGGGTCACGTTCACCGGGGTCAACGTCCCGCTGCTGACGATCGATCCCCAGACCCTGGCATTCGCCAACGTGCTCAACGTCGTCGACAGCGGCGAGACCGAGCGCAACGAAGGTGAGATGACCGCCACCACCATCACAGGCCTCGACATGACAAGCGGGATCGTCTACGCGGATGTGGCTGAAATCAACGTCGACCTGGGCGCCAACAACGACGAGTTCGCGGTTGAATCAACCCACATCAACCCGACGTTCATTGAAGGGTTCGGCGGGGACGATGTGATCACCGTCGCGACGATCATCGGCCCCACCACGGTCAACGCCGGTGCCGCGGCGGACATTATCAACGTCAGCGACCTGGTCTCGCCCGCCACGGACGGGACACTGGATCAGATCGCCGCGCCGCTGACGGTCCAGGGCGGGGGGATCGACTTGATGGTCGAGACGGTCACACGCGGCAGTCAGAACGGGCCGGTCAACGAGGTCCAGCGGTTGACCGTGGACGGGCTGCCCGGTGAGCAGTTCGAGCTGGAGTTCGACGGGCAGACCACGTTCGTACCGATCGATTTCGATGCCTCGGCGCAAGACGTCGAGGATGCGCTCAACGACATGCTGCGCACCGTCAGCGTGGGCGGCACGGTCCAGGTCATCAAGGAGCAGTCCCCCACCCCGGCCTCGCCGCACCGGGTGGTGTACCGCATCGAGTTCCGCGACGGGCTAGGTGGGCGTAACGTGACCCCGCTGATCGCCCGGGCCGTGGCGGATTCGCGTGACACCCTCAATATCGATGACGCGGCCGACAATACCGACAACACCGATGGGCTGTTGACCGCCACGACGCTGACCGGGCTGGGCATGACCGCGGCCAATGGGCAACCGGGGATCGTGTACAGCCGGTTCGAGTCGATGATCCTCGAGTTGGGTTCGGGCAACGACATGCTGCGGGTCCACGGGACCCACGACGGGCGGGTGTCGATCGACACCGGAGGCGGCGGCGACACGGTCGAGGTCGAGAAGATCTCCGGTCGCACGTCGATCGCGGCCGGGGCGGGCGAGGACCTGATCGTGGTCAACCCAAACCTGCTGTTCCCCGACAACACGCGTGACAATCAGATCGGAGCTGAGCTGACCCTCGACGGCGGGGAGGACAGCGACGACTACATCGTAAGCCTCTCGGGCAACGGGTCGAGCCTGATCAACGTGTTCGACAGCGGGGTCGTGACCGGCGAAGACGTGCTGACGGTCAACGGCACCGAATTCGACGATACCTTCCTGCTCCGCGCCAACGCGGGCCAGTCGCTGGGGTTCGTGGCACTGCTCAACAACGACGGGATCAACGCCGGTGAGTTCGATCAGTTCGAGCGGGTGAACTACGACCGCAACATCAACCAGCGGCTGATCGTCAACGCTGCTGAGGGCGACGACACCTTCGCGGTCGACGACAACGCCGCGACGATGACGCTCAACGGCGGGATCGGCAACGACACGTTCCAGTTCGGGCAGATGTTCGCCTCCGAACGCACGCCGACCGAAGCAGGGGTGCGCCCGGACGACGTGTTCGCGACGATCGAGACGACCCGCGGGTTCTTGAGCAACGGGATCTCGTTTGCCACGACGGCCAACGGCGGGGCGGGTGAAGATGTGTTCGTGGTGTTCCACAACCTGGCGGTGTTGTCGCTTAACGGCGGCGACGGGGACGATGACTTTACGGTGCGTGCGTTTGCGCTGGTGGGTTCTCAGGACAACCTCCAGGAACGCACCGAGATCGACGGCGGCGGCGGGGCCGATTTGGTCAAGTACGCAGTCAATGCCCCGGTGGCGATCAACGGCGGCGACGGGTTCGATACCGTCACCGTCGTCGGGACAGAGTTCGGCGACGACTTCGTGGTCAATGAAGACGGCGTGTTCGGGGCCGGGCTGAACGTGAACTTCGTGGGCGTCGAGTCGCTGACGGTCGACGGGGCCGAGGGCGACGACCGGTTCTTCGTCCAGGGCACCGGCGAAGACCTGACGACCGAGATCATCGGGGGGCTGGGGTCGGACAGCATCGTTCTGGCCGGGGATACGCCCAGCGTGGTCAGCAACGATCTATTGGGCCACAGCGGGCTGATCACCCACGACGTCGAGAGTATCGATCCGTTGTACGACGATCTGAAAGTCGACGAGATCTCCACCAACATCGCCGACAACGACGAGCCGGCCATCCGCATCACCCCGTCGGGTGGTGTGACACGCGTCACGGAAGGTGAGACCTTGCTCGAAGGTTTCGGGTTCGATACCTACACGGTCGTGCTCACGCGCCGCCCGACGCGCGATGTCATCATCACCCTCTCAGCCGACGAATTGTCCGAAGAAGACAAGGCCAAGCAGGCGGCCCTATTCACGCTTTCAGCCGATATCAACGACCCGGGCGACACCGGGCTGACCCTGACCTTTACCCCCGACAACTGGGACGTGCCGCAGACGGTCTTCGTCCGCGCGGTCGATGACGTGGCCAGCGAGGGCACGCATTTCGGTAATGTGGGTCATAGCGTGATCAGCCGTGACGTGTTCGCGGACCTGGCCGTGGTCTCGATCTCCGGTGCCGCTTCGGTGATCAACGAAGTTGAGGGCAACGACACGCCCACGACGGCCAACCCGGTGTCCCGCAGCAGCTTCGCGACCACACCGAACGTCAACGTGGGCGACGCGTCGATCCCGTGGGTCGAAATCCGCGGCGACGTGCGCCCAGCCAACGACGACGATTTCTACAGCTTCAACCTCCTGGCCAACGAGAAGCTGATCCTCGACATCGATTTCGCGATGCTTCAGGGCGACTGGCTCGACACCGTGCTCCAGGTGGTCGACATCAATGGGGTCCAGGTAGCCGGGAACTCGTTCAACGATGACAACTTGACCGCGCTGGGCGGCGGGGGCAGCGCGTACCCCTACGATTCGTACCTCGAGTTCGTGGCCCCGGCCGACGGGGATTACTATGTGAAGGTCACGTCGTACGTCAACCATTTCTTCCCCTTCGCCGTCGACCCCAACCCGGCCGCTTTCGATTTCCTCGGGGCTGGGGATTACACGTTGCATGCGAGCATCGACGGGCAACTGACGGTGGGCGATCCCGACCTGGCGAGCCTCGTGTTACAGACCGGTCAGGTACCGGCCGGGCAGGACCTGCGCGGGGCGACGGTCCAGATCACCGACGGCCCGGGCAAAGGCCAGAGCCGCACGATCCTCTCGACCAGCGGGGACACCCTGTTCCTGCTGACGGAATGGGACGCCGACGATGTCCCGACACAAGACAGCACCGCTCGGATCGTGGCAGACGACAGTGTCCGTGGATTGGTCACACGCAGCCTCAATAACACATTCCGTGACAGCGATGCCAACTTCTCCGCCCAGGGCGATTTCTTGGTCGGCGATCAGTTGATCGGCCAGTTCCTGGAGGTGACCAAGAGCGAGGTGCAGATCGTCACGATCGCGCCCGGTACGACCGCATTCACGCTCGACTTCGGGGCCAGCAACACCACCGAGAGCATCACGTTCGACGAAAACGACCCGGCGATCGGCACCGGCGACGAGGTGCGTGTAGCCCTGGAGCGAGTGGCCGGGATCGAGAAGGGCGACGTGGACGTTTCGCGCGACGGGTCGGTGTATACGGTGACCTTCCTGGGCAACCTCGCGGGCACGGATGTCACCGAATTGACCGGCAGCACGGGCGTGACCGTCGCGACCGTCACCCAGGGCGGTTCGGCGACGGAGACACTCCAGATTGTCTCCAACACCAATGACTCCTTGACGGTCGTTAGCGAGTGGAGCGTGCTCACCCCAGCTCCGGGCGATGCTTACCGGGTCTTGGATGGCGTCGGGGGTAACCTGTACCAACTGCTCGACGGCAACGGGGCGGTAGCGATGATCGACTCCAGCCCGGTCACGTTTACCGGAGATGTCAGCTCGATCGTCAATAAGACCTTTACGGATGCCGGGGCGGACCTGCCCGACGACGTGGGCAACAACCTGCGGGGGGCGACCATCGAGATCGTCGCCGGTACCGGCGTGGGGCAGGTGCGGTTGATCGAGTTCAACACCGATCAGCAGATCCGCGTCACCAGCCCGTGGCGCGTGGCCCCGGACGCGACGAGCCTGTACAAGATCTCCCGGTTCGACGGGATCCAGCTGCCGAACCTGAAGGTGCAGATCACCGACAACGATGAGGCCGGCCTGGCGGTATTCGAGAGCGATGAGTCGACCGACGTGACCGAGGGGGCGATATCCCCGACGGTCGGGGCGGTCGATACGTACGACGTGCACCTGACCCGTCCCCCGGTCGACACCACTGGCGGCATGGGCGCCGCGGCGGTGACGGTCACGGTCGGCTCGCTTGAAGGTCAGTTGCTATTCAAAGGCCCCAACGACAGTGATTTCGTGCCTACGACGACGATGGACTTCGACGACACCAACTGGGATATCCGCCAGAGCCTCGAGGTCCGTGCACTCGACGACGCAGTGATCGAGGGGTCGCAGTTCGAGCTGATCACGCACACGCTCACCAGTGCGCTCGACAAGGATTCAATCGGCAGCGCGACGGACCAGATCGTGGTCGACAACCCGCAGTCGTCGCTGTTATTAAGCCACCGGCCGATTACCGGCGCGACCGTCGGTGTGGTCACGACCGATGGCGATCCGGGTGATGAGACGGTCGCGGTCACCGTGCCGGGCAGCGTGGTCGGCGGGACGTTCACGCTCAAATTCGGCGGCGAGTCGACCAGCGACCTGGCGTTCAATGCTGATCCGTCGGTGGTCGAGGACGAATTAGAACTGCTGCTGACCATCGGCGACGGCAACATATCGGTCACCGGAACCCCGGGCAATTACGTGATCACGTTCCAGAACGCCTTGGGCGGCCAAGACGTGGGCGACGTGACCGCCGATGGCTCGGACCTGTTCGAGAACATCACCGTGACGGTCGACGACGGCACTGGCCCGGTCTCCGTGTCAGGCAGCCGGTTCGTCGTGACCTCCAACGTGCTGACGTTCAAGGACGCCGCCGGCGCCACCGAGCTGCGTAGCGGCACTTTTGATGTGACGTATGACTTCGACGTGCCCGGCTTCGACGGCGCCAACGCCCCGCGCGTCACCGCCGCGGTCAGCGATAACGAAGCCCCTGGCGTGCTGATCACCCAGACCAACGGGTCGACCGACCTGATCGAGGGGCGGCCAGCTCACCGGCACCGCGACCGGTGCGACCACAACGACTCTCACCGGGACGTTCACCGATCGCGATCTGAGCGGATTGACCATCGAGATCATCAGCGGCGGTGGGGCTGGACAGACCCGCACGATCGCCTCCAACACGGACAGCGAGATCACCGTCGATCAGCCTTGGGACCCGGTCAACGAGGTGCAGGCCGTGACCGTCGACGGGGTCTCGACCGGGACGTTTACACTTAGCTTCGGCGGTGTGGCGACCGGCTCGCTGACCAAGGGCACGTCAGAGGCAACGGTCCAAAGCGAACTGGAGATGCTCTCGACGATCGGTGTCGGCAATGTCACTGTGTCGTTGTCCACGGACATCAACGGCGTCGATACCTACGCCGTCACGTTCCAGAACGCGCTGGGTGGGCAGGACGTGACCGAACTCGTGGCCACGTCGGCGGACCTGACGACGGCCGTCAACACGGTCACCCAGGGCAAAGCGTTCGGCGTCGACGCCACGAGCGTGTACTTCATCGCCGACGTGGTGCCGTTTATCGATACCTACTCGGTGGTGCTTACCAGCCAGCCGGACCAGGACGTGATCGTCAACGTCAACCCGGTCGCGACGCGCACCACCCGTGGCGAGCTGGTCTCGTTCGTCGAGCAGGTCGAGGTCTCTTCGCCGACGCTCACATTTACGCCTGATAATTGGGACACCCCGCAGATCGTCACCGTCCGCGCAATCGACGACAACTTCGTCGACGGCGGCGATACCAAGGTGTTCGCCGACAAGCCGCGGGTCGTTAACCGGATCCGCGGTCCGCTATCGATCACCGGCGGGGTCAGCGACACCGACCTGTCGATCGCCGACCCGCTGCTGCTGCCACCGCTGGATGTCTCGTTCGAGACCAACATCAAGCCTTCCGACGGGGTGGTCAGTGATTCGAGCCCAACCACGCTCAACGTCAAGACCGTGGATCTGCCGCCTGGGGACGTGGTGGGGCGTACGGTGGAGATCACCGAGGGCCTGGGGAAGGGGCAGGTGCGGCTGATCCTCGACGCCGAGGAGATCTCCACGACGCAGACCGTGCTGACCCTCAACGCCCCGTGGGAGACCGACCCGACCGGAGGCCTAAGCCGGTTTGCGATCACCAACGCCAGCCTGAATTTCTTCGTCGACGAAGACGATCAGATCGACACGGTCACCGTATTCAACACCGATTCGGTGCGCGACGAGACCGCGGTGTTGACCGCCACACGCCTCACCGGGCTGGGCATGGGCCCGGACACGCTCATCGGCGACAAGCTGCTGCCGGGTGGCGTGACCTACAACGACGTCGAGTCACTGACGCTCAACCTCGGCACCGGCAGCGATCAGATCACCGTCGAGTCAACCCACGAGGGTACGACCACGCTCAACACCGAGGCCGGGCAAGACGTCATCAACGTCTTGTCGACCTCCGGGCACACATTCATCAACACCGGCTCCCAGCAGGACACGATCAATGTCGGCGGGCGCGAGCCGTTGGCGACGGGCGTGCAGGTCGACCGGGTCCGCGGGCTGCTGGCGGTCGACGCCGGGCAGACCAGCATCACCGGGGTCGCCACCGCTGCGGGTGCGAGCACCCTTACCGACAGCACGGCCAGCTTCCCGATCGAACGCAACGCGGACCTGCGCGGCCTAACGGTCACGATCGTTTCCGGGGCTGGTATGGGTGAGACACGCCGGATTATTTCCAATGACGCGACATCGTTCACCATCGGTGACAGCGCCAGCGAATCATTCGTGCTCGCCGGCGGCAGCTCGGTGACGCTGGGTAACGCTCCGGTCGCCGGCTCCGTGGTGGTCACGCTAAACGGCGAGGTGGTCGACCCGGCTGATATCACGATTACCGGCTCCGACGTCACGATCGCCTCCCCGGTCTCAGGCGCCGTCGAGGTGACCTACGACTTCGAGACGACCTGGAACACCGGGGTCGACAGCGCGTACGTCATCACCGATGGCGATATTGTCAACGTCGATGATTCGGGCGACACGGACGATAACCTCGGGTTGCTGACACGGACGACCCTCACCGGCCTGGACATGCGCACGGTCAACGAGATCCAGAACGTGACGGTCGACGCGTCGGGCGGGACCTTCGCGCTCGATTTCGCGGGGGTGTCGACCGGGCCGTTGGCGTACAACATCAGCGCCGCGGACCTCCAGTCCCAGCTAGAAGCCCTGGCGACGATCGGTGTCGGCAACGTCGATGTCACCAAGGCCGACAACGTTTACATCGTCCGGTTCCAGGGTGATCTCACGGCTATCGACCTGCCTCAACTCACGCACCTGGGCACCACGAACCTTGTGGCCCCGATCGACGGCACGGGCAGCGTGCCCGACGCCGGGCGCCTCGCGGCCATCACGATCACGACCCGACTTGATGGCCTCAGCGAGCAGTTGACGACCGAGATCCAGACGCTACTGGTCAATGCCCAACCCAACGAGCAGTTCACTCTCAGCTTCGACAGCGTGGTGTCGGGCCTGCTCAACCACGACGCGGACGCGACGGCGATCGAAGCAGCGCTCGAGTCGATCGGTACCGGCGACGTTCAGGTCGGCGTAGAGAACGGCCTGTTCATCATCAAGTTCATCGGCCGGCCCGGCGATAACGTCCCGCAGATCGTCCCGGGGGGAGACGGTCCGGCCTTGGTCGCAACCCTGATCCAGGGCACCAACGAGCCGGTGGTCGATGACGTGCAGACCGTAACCGTTAACGGCTCAACGGGCGATTTCTTCGAGCTGGAGCTGACCACCGTGGTCAACGAGGTCCAGTCGCTGACGATCGACGCGACGGGCGGGGACTTCACCGTGACGCTCGATGGACAGACCACCGCGACGCCGGTGGCCTTCGACGTGGACGCCGCGGGCTTGCAAACCGCGCTCGAGTCGCTTTCGACCATCGGGACCGGCAACGTGCAAGTCACCCAGGCGGGCGCCGTGTTCACGATCGAGTTTATCGGGGCATTGGCCGATCAGGATGTGTCCAAACTTGAGGTTGATGCGTCGGGCCTGATCAAGGGCAGCGGCGGGGGCGTGGTGGTGGTCTCGACGCGGGTCGAGGGCGGCGGCCAGACTTTCGTGACAGATCCCATCGCGGTGGGGGCTGACGCGTTCGATGTCGAGAATGCCCTCCAGGCGGCGATCCTCGACAGCGTGTTCGACTCCGACATCGCGGTCACCAAGATGGACGCGGGCGACCTGGGCGATGTGTACGTCGTCAACTTCCAGGGCGTTCTTCGTCAGCAGGACGGTGGGCGGGGCGTGGGTCAGCTCGTGGCGCGGGCGGTCGGTGGGGCCACGATCGGGCTCGACGTGGCGACGCGTATGGATGGCATCAGCTATTACGGGGCCGACACGCTCAACATCGACCTCGGGTCGGGTTCGGACATCTTCAACGTCCAGGGCACGACCGCGGTGACCAACGTCAACCTCCACGACGGGGGAACGCTCGGGAACAGCGAGCAGATTTATGTCTCTTCTGACGCAGACATCGACCGTGCCGCGGCTGGTGCATTCGACCTGCTTATCGGGCACCTCGACGATATCCAGGGCGTACTCAACCTCGACGCTGGTGCCGGCCGACACCGGCTGATGATCAGCGACGAGGCTACGGCCACCGGTGACAGCAACGTCGTGATCACCGATCAACCCGTGCTCGGGTTGGGTCTGCCCACCACCGATATCACCGTGACCGGGCTGGCCCCGGCGGCGATGACGTATAAGACCGACGCGGGCGAGGCCAACAACTTCGCCGACGGGATCACCTACTGGACCAGCGGGCTTAGCGACACCATCACGATCGACGGAACCCACCTGCGCGGTGACGGGGCCACACTGGGCACGACGCGCACGATCACCACGCTCAACACGGGTGAGGGCGGCGACACGGTCAATGCGACCCTCACCGACGGGCAAGACGGGTTCTTCGTGCTCAACACCCAGGGAGGCGACGACACGGTCGACGCGACCGCTTCGAGCCTGCCGCTGGTGGTCTTCGGCGGATTGGGCCGTGACACGATCGACAGCGGGACCGGGGCGGACATCATTTTCGGTGACCTGGGCCGGGTGCACTACCTCGACGGGACGAGTGGCCTTGTGGCGCGCCTCGGCGGCGGCGGGCACGGAGACCTGACCGACGGCGTGGTCCGCGACCCGAACTTTATCTTCAACGGCGACCCGAACATCATCGAGAACGACGGGATGCTCCGCGCGGTGGGTTCGAACGACCAGGTCACCGGCGGCGACGGGCGGGACATCATCCTCGGCGGCGGCAACGACGATGTCACCGGCGACCCCAACCGCGAGACCCTCGACGGCGGCAATGACAACGACCTGATCCTCGGCGACTTCGGGGCTGCGACCCTGGTCGACAACATCGTCACGCGGATCGAAAGTACTGACACCGATCAGGGCGGCGACGACACGATCCGAGGCCAGGCTGATAACGACATCATTGTTGGCGGGATGGCGGCGGACACAATCGATGCGGCCGAAGGGCACAACATCGTGCTCGGCGATAGCGGGGTGATCGATTACGTCCTGGCTGACGGCGATTCCTCGGATCTGGACCTGATCACCTCGATCGCCCCCGACGACGGTGGGGTCGACGACATCACCGCCGGTTCCGGCGATGATGTCGTGATCGGCGGCGATGAAGGCGACATGACGATCAACGCCGGGGATGGGGCCAACCTCGTCATCGGCGATAGCGGGACCCTTACCGCGGCGGTGGCGATCGATACACCGCGGCAACTGGCCGGGCAGCCGATGACGCTCGACCGGGTCGAGACCATCGCGGTCGCTATCGGCGGCGATGACACCATCGTCACCGGCAACAACGTTGACATCGTCTTGGGCGGCATTGGCGGCGACGACATCACCACCAACGCGGCTGACGACGTCGTGCTGGGCGACAACGGATACATCGATTGGCTCGAGACGGATAGCGACGCGTCGGATATCGATATCATCACCACGACCGATCCGAACGACGGCGGCGGGGACACGATCGACTCCGGCAGCGACGACGACTTCGTCCTCGGCGGCACCGGCAACGACCGGATCACCGCCGGTGCGGACGAGGATTTGGTGTTCGGGGACCACGGAAAAGTCGAAGGCGACATCAACGCCGACCTGTTGCCGCTGGCGACGCTTTCGCCGGCGTTCACCTTCACTGCAATCGATATCCAGATTGCCGACGACGGCGGGGACGATGTGATCTTCGGCAACGCTGGGCAGGATATCCTCCTGGGCCAGCAGGGTTCGGACGCCATCTTCGGTGGCAGCGACGACGACGATATCATCGGTGGCCACAACGTCCCTGGTGGCCACGACGCGGGCGACCGGCTCGACGGCGGCAGCGGCGACGACGTGATCGCCGGGGACAACGCCACCATCGACCGGCGCGGTGATGCGCTGAGCCCGCGTGTGCGTATCCTGCCGGGCACGGCGATCTACGACGCCAACGGGCTGCCGGTCGTCGACGCGGCGGCGCAGCTCAACCCGACCGGTGTGGCGGAGCGAGATATCGTACTGCTCGACCACAGCGACACCCCAGCGGCCGACACCCACGGCAACGACTACATCGCCGGTGGCGCCGACGACGACGTGATCTTCGGCCAGCTCGGCGACGACGTGATCCAGGGCGACGGCGCCGTCGTGGGTGAGATCACCATCCCTGCCACGGACGTTGTGGCGTTGCGCGAAGGCGACGGGACCCTGACGGTTATCCCGTCATCCGAAGCCGCCCCCGACGGGGATGATTACATCGAGGGCAACGGCGGCAACGACGTGGTCTTCGGGAACCTCGGGCAGGACGACATCATCGGTGGCAGCTCGCAGCTGTTCGGGTTGGGTGCAAGTGAAGACCTGCGACCCGACGGGCAAGACACCCTCTTCGGCGGCGCCGGCACCCGGATCGAGCGCAACCACGCGGTGGATGCGTCGAACCAGGGCGACATCGTGCTTAACGAGCGTCACGCCCGCGATTCAGACGCGATTGTCGGCGACAACGGGAACATCTACCGCCTCGTGGAAGTGGTCGACCCGACCACGACTCAGTTCCGTGAGTTCAACTACGACCAGACCTCGACGTTCGAGGACCGTGGCACGCTTCGGGTCATCCCGCGGGCGATCGAGTTGGTCGATTACACCCCGGGCGGGCCGGCGTTCGACCCGGCGGCAGCCAACGACATCGGCGCCGCTGATGAGGTCCACGGTGAGTCCGGGGACGACTTCATCTACGGCCAGGTCGGGATGGACGTGCTGTTCGGTGATTCCGAGGACGACGACATCATCGGCGGGTACGACTCGGACTGGGTCTCGGGCGGCAGCGGTGAGGACGGCGTACTGGGCGACGACGGGCGGATCTATGCCAGCCGCAACGGGCAGGACGAGCCGCTCAATCGCCTCGATACCGAGAACGATCAGGAGTCGATCGGCCTGCCCGGCCCGTTCGTGGGCGCGGTGGTTTCGATCACCGGTCGGCTCACCAAGGCGGTCGACCTCACGCCGTTCGAGGCCGGCTCGGCGGACATCATCTACGGCGGGTTGGGCGACGACTTCCTGCACGGCGGGGCCGGGGACGACGCGATGTCCGGGGCCGAGGCGTTGGCGACGTTCTTCGACGTGCCCGTGCCCGACGCCGACCCGCTGGGGTACGACCCGGTGACGCGCAAGCTGGCGGCCTACGACGCGGACAACCCGCGCACGAAGATCGCCGGGTTCCTGCTGAACTTCGAGGCGACCGACCCGATCACCGGCGCGAAGGTCAACGACGGCAAGGACCGGTTGTTCGGGGACCTGGGCAACGACTGGCTCGTGGGCGGGACACTCAACGACCGGCTGTTCGGCGGATTCGGTGACGATCTGCTCAACGCCGACGACAATCACGATAACGGTACCGCTGCCAGCCTCAATGATCGGCCCGACGACCCCGAGTTCGCTGATGCGGATTTCGCGTTCGGCGGGGCCGGGCTGGACGTGCTGATCGCCAACACCGGCGGGGACCGGCTGTTCGATTGGATCGCGGAGTTCAACAGCTACATCGTCCCGTTCGCGCCGTTCGGGATCCCGACGATATTCACCTCGCCGGGTCAGGCGCCGGGGATGATCCAGTTCCTGCTGGACCTAGGTGCCGCCAGCGGTGCTGATATCACCCGGACCGAGCCAGACGGTGAGCTGGGGCTGGTTACCTCGTCCGACCCGCAATGGGGCGATCAGAGCGGTTCGCCGCGTGACCCGCAGCCGGGCAATATCCCGGGTGTGGCGATCGATACCCAGGGCGCGAAGGAGGACGACACTGCCGTTGCGTCGAGTTCAAGCAGCGGTGGGGGCAGCAACCTCACTGCTGCCTTGATGACCTACACCAGCAGTGGGCCGGTCACGCTCGTCGACGAGGGCACGGTGTTTTCGAGCATCGTGATCACGGACAGCGCCACGATCTTCGACCTCAACGTCGAGCTGAACATCACGCACACGCGCGACTCGGACCTGGACGTGTTCCTGCACAGCCCCGATGGGACCGTGATCGAGCTGTTCTCCGACGTGGGCGGCAACGGGGACGGCTTCGACGGGACGGTCTTCGACGACGACGCGACTGAGTCGATCACGGCCGGTTCGGCCCCGTTTGTGGGCGCCTATCGGCCAGAGGGCGATCTGAGTTTGTTCGAAGCCGAGGATATCCTCGGCACGTGGATGCTAGAGATCCGCGATGATAAGAAGCAGCAGATCGGAGTCCTCGATGAATGGTCGTTGCTGTTCGAGCTATAGGCCGGGACATCGATGAGAGGGTCAAACAAGGCGGGTGACTATCGTTTGGCCAGCTCTTGTTCGACCAGGGCGACGGTCGTCCACGGCTGGGGTTGGTGGAGAAGCTGCTGAAGAATAGTCGTGTGCATGTTGGGTAGCAGCACCTGCTGCCACCGGGTGACGAGGTCAGGTTCGTCAAGCCAGCGCAGCATGGCCTGGGCGCGTTGGGGTGTTAAGGGCAAGCGGTCGAAAGCGGCTAGTTCCTTGGCCAGTCGCTGCCCGTGAGGGTCAGTCGCAACGTATTGAGCCTGGCCGCGGACATGCGCCTCGTAGCCGAACATGACCATCATCGCCGTGCCTAGTTCGTCGGTCGCTTCGGCGTGGTCGCCGTCGCCATGGTTGGGGGTCCGCTCGAGCAGCAGGCGGGCCAACTCCTGGAATAGTACGACGAACAGCATCATCCATACCTTCTGCTTGTCCTGGACGAAATCGATCACGGCCAGTGAAAAGTCCATGTTGATACGGATCCCGCCTGGTTCGCGGGTGATGGCCGCTTGACCGCCGGCCTCGGTGCGGATCTGGAGCGAATCGAACGTGAAAAAAGAGCTTAATTCCTTGGCGACTCTCGCGAGCATCTCGTTGGCGGCATCGAGGCCGTCTTGAGGTGGACCAAGCACGGCTGCTTCATCAACGCACGCGGTAACCTCGACATCGGCTCTCACGGTTTCAGACCCCGACCGGTTGTCGAGGATCAGGTAATAGTCGCCCGATTCGGGGACGGTCACGGACGAAGCGTATTGAGGGCCGGCTACGCCGCGGTGCAGAACCGCTTGTGGGTGAGGGAACCCGGAGTAGTTCTGGGCATCGAGCAGCCAGACCGTGCCTTGGGCGTTCATCGTGAGCTTGAATTGCAGGGTCGTCGCTTTAGGCAGACCGTGCAGGGCGGCGGCGGTCCAGCGGCCCGCTTGTGCGGTTAGCGTGAACGTCGAGGATTGTTGACGGGTGTTGGTCATCGGGTTGGCCTTGGCCGTCTCCTACCACCCGGGGAATCGGGTTTATGTGCTTCTCACACACGTTCTAAGAAGATCGATGGTGTTTATTCGGTGTACGGCTCGACCTGGGTGGCGACCGCTTTCATAAAATCATCGAAGTACTGACGGCCGAACAGCTCGATCGCCTCGACGGTGTAGGGGTGATTGAGCCCCCAGATGCTGGTCTTGAGGTCTACGAATTCAGGGTCGAGCTGGATCATGATCTGATCGTCTCGCACGTACGCCGCAGGCAGCTTGTTGGCGTAATAAGCACTCAGGGCATTGACCCCCGGCCCGCCGATGCTGATGGTCGGCCGTTGCTGGAGGTCCTGCTGGTTGATGTACCAGATGTCACAGCAGACGATCGGCAGGACGCTGACGTTGAGGCTCTGCGTGTTGGCGTCGAGCCACGCCTTGATCCGCTCGCAGAGGCGGTACGCCAGCGGCCGGTCGGCGACCTCCGCTCGCAGGTGAGCGCCGACAACGACCATGAGCAGATAAGCGTTCTCCAACTTCAACCATTATTCAAAGACGGGCACCAATCAAAGGTCGGCACGCTGGCACCCCAGGCTTGCCCATGAGGGGACTGATCTCCTAATCAATTCCATCCCGATGAGCATCCGGTCAGTTTAGCACGAACCGAAGGGCTGTACCTGTGACGGTGGATCGTAATATAGGATATAGATAGTTTTCTCATGCCTGTATCGCTTCATGGCGAGCCGCGCGCGTCAGCAAGCGGGTTCCTCTTGGCGTGTTTTCCGATTTCGTGTACGACGTCAAGTGGTTGGGGTATTCCGAGAAGCCTGCTGCCTCACGGTCGCGGCTCGCGGCGATCGCGGTACGCTCAGTGAGAAAACGCCTTAATGCAGAAGGTCCGGAGGTTTTCTTTGAACCTTACTGTTTCACTCCGAGCGGTCTTATTGATGTTTGAATAGATGATTCAACTCGCCGCCCAAGCAAAACGGAAAGAATCGCCCGGCAAATTCGACGATCGTGGTGTTGAATGAACAATTCAATTATCAATAGACCGTGTGTGGGAAGGGTTGACGAGAAACGCCGCGAAGTAAAACCGATCCACGGTCAATGAAGAAAACGGAGGCCGCACTCGAAGCACGGCCCCCGTGATTGATTCCGAACGGTGTGATCGACGCGTCGCGTCCCGAGTCCCCCGCTCAAGATACGATCGGCGCCTCAAAGATCGCCGCCGCGTGCGTGGGTCATGCCGTCCTTGTATCCGGGATAGGGATGCCGATCTCCTGGGCTATCACCTTTTTTAGATGACAACCCCGAAGTTGATGTTCTGGTGCCAGATCTGGTTGTTTTCAGAAGTCAGGCCGAGGGCGTCGTCGCGGCCATAGATCGCGTTGATCACCCCGTGGTTATAATCAGCGGCCCCAAGATCCTCGCTGGGCACCCCGATGGCCAGGTCAGATCGGCCGTCGCCGTCGAAATCGCCCGACGCCAGCGCAAAGCCCAGCCAGTCGTAGTTCTGGGCCACGTCGCTGATCCCTGGGGAGTCTTGGTGCCACAGCTGGTCGCCGATGCTATTGAGCCCAGCGTCGCTCAGTGACTTATGACCGTAGATCACGTTGACTGCACCGGCGTCGAGGACGCTACCGATATGTTCCCGAGGGGTGCCCACCGCCAGGTCAGATTTCCCATCACCGTTGAAGTCACCAGTAGTTACCGAAGTCCCAAATCGATCGTGGGCTTCGGCCACTTCCGCAATCCCGAATCGGTTCTGATGCCATACAGAGGTGCGGAGACTATCGAAGTGCAGCAGCCCTGAGTAGGTCCCTTCGATCACGACCACCGCACCGGCGTCTGTGATCGTGCCGATCTCTCGCCTCGGCACGCCGATCGCCAGATCATCTCGGCCGTTATTGTCGAAATCGCCTGCGGCCAGTGAATAACCGAACCAGTCCTCTGTCGCAGAGTTACCGGAAATGTGAGATTGTGTCTGGTAGATGACATGGTTGAAGTAGGGCGCCAATCCTTGGTCCTTAAAACCGTACAGGACGTGAACCGATCCCCCGTCGACGGCGATGTTGCCGACATCACCAGTCGAGCCATTGAACACATCATCGCCGTAGACCCCCACTGCCAGATCATCGTGGCCGTCGCCGTTGAAGTCCCCCGCAGCCAGCGTCCAGCCGAAATAATCTTCGGTTTGGGCTACATCCTCGATCCCGGTCCGGTTACGGTGCCAGTATTGATCGCCGGCGGCGGTTAACCCGGCGTTCGAGCCGTAGATGACGTTCACAGCCCCGGCATCGACCTGTCCGCCGACGTTTTCACCCTTCACGCCCACGGCCAAGTCATCACGCCCATCGCCGTCAAAATCCCCCGCGACCAGGGACCAGCCAAAGTTTTGATTCGACGCATTCGAGCCCCCGATCCCGGGCTTGTTTTGGTGCCACATCTGGTTGCCGCTGGCCGTTAGGCCCGTTGCCGACCCGTAGATGATGTGGACGACCCCCGTGTCACTGTATACCCCCAGGTCTTCGTTCGGCGAGCCAACGGCCAGGTCGTCGTACCCGTCGCCGTCGAAATCGCCCGTGGCCAGGGAGCGGCCGAACCGGTCGCCCGCTTCGGGGCCGGTGTTGGCCAGCTGGGTCTGGGTCCACAGCTGATCCCCGAACACGCGGAGCCCGTTGGGGCCGCCGTAGATCACGTTCACCGCGCCGGCGTCGGCGAGGCCGTTGACATCCTCCTTGGATACCCCGACTGCCATGTCGTCATACCCGTCGCCGTTGAAGTCGCCGGTGGCGACCGTGTCCCCGAACGCGTCCTGCCATTCGGAGACGTCCTCGATCGCGCTGTTGTCGAACTCGACCGCGACCGCCACGGACGGTGCGGCGGGCGTGATCGGCGCAGCGCCGATGACCCCGATCGAATACAACACCCGGTCCTCCATGGGTTCCAACGCGAACCGCTCGTGCACGCCGGTGCAACGCTGAGCGTGCTTGGCCATGACGACACGGCAGATCGATTCGATGGAACGTGACCATTGACGCATGATTTTCAAATGCTTACGCATGATTGAATTCCTTGTTGTGTATTTAATGGTAAAGCGGGTGAGACGCCCGGGACGTGCCCGGACGATGTGGTGTGTGGCTCCCCTTGGTTTCCGCTCCTTGGCTGGGTGCTTAGGCTCTTGTTTAGGCCACTCAACTCAACCCTCACGTCGTGGAGGTGCGCGGCGTCTTCGTCGAGGTAGGGACACACCGCGAGCCGACGGGTTAAACCTAGAAGATGTCTGAAAGAAGCCCTTGATGAAAACGTTGTCGTCGCGGAGGTTGAAGCATAACCCCCGCGGCCGACGGTGGGCCGCGCGCTGAGGCGCGGTGTTGCGGTGTTCGGTGTGACACGCCTGTCTCCTTGGGCGGCGCAGCCAATACCGACCGGCGTCGATGGCGATGCGCCTAGCGAGGGTACGGTGGAAGGCCGCGGCTTTTACCCGGGTCCGGAACTCACCCGAAGCGGCACAACCTCGGTACAGCGCGGGGGTCCAGTAGGGAACGGATATCAAGCCCTGCCCGGAAGGGCCCAGCGATCAGGGGCAACCGGTGACGACTCGGCTGCCATCAGCCCTTGCGGCTCATAAGTCGTATACCGCGTTTGGGAGCGATCCTGCGCGAGGGATAAAAAAAAAAGCAGAAAAAAGTGATTGGTGTGATCGGCGAGCATCGCGTTTCCAAGTGCCGCGTCGGCGAGGCTGTTGACCCTTGGAAATGATTCTGCCGCTATTTCATCCGGGAGGGGTATATTTGCACGCCTAGGCCGCGCCATAACCCGATACCTCACGGTCGCCGCTGGCGAGGGAGGTGATACGCCATTTCAGGAAGCGTTTTAATACTGAAAGTAATCGACGCCGTTGGGATCGACCCCGGTGACATTGGCAGCGATCGCCCCGGTCGCCGGCTGGTAGAGCCAACCCTCGGTGCCGACCGGTCCGTTGGGGAACGGCTCGTTGGTTGAGATGAGCCTGATCATCGCGTGGTTGTTGATCGGGTTGTTGGGCAGCTTGTCGAGGTACGGTCCGAACTGGAATTGCTCGTCGGGCTGGGTAGAGGTTCGACCTTGCGCATCGGAGTACTGCGTGAGCTGGGCGACAAGGGTTTCATAAGTAGGCGTCGCGGTGGGATCGCCCTCGGGGAAACCCGGGGGCAGGTTGTTGTGTTCAGACCGGTAGGAGCTAATCGCGGTGCGCAGGATCTGGATCTGGTTGCGAAGCTGGGTTTGCTGGCGGGTATCCGTGGCCTCGACCAACCGGGGAAGCACCAGCACCGCGAGGATGGCCACGAGCAAGAGCGCGACCACGATCTCGACGAGGGCGAAGCCCGTCGGTCGGTGTACGCCGCCGTGGAACGATCGGACCCCGCGATCGTGGGGGTCGCCCCGGAGGGCCCGTGAGGATATTGCCCTGATCGCCATTGTGTCCATACTCAAAAAAAGTCACCCCGGCCGTCAAGCCGGGGTGACTGTAGCGTCGGTTAAGTGATCAATAAATCACGTCTGTGTCGCGACGGGTGTCCAGGCCGACTTCGCCTGCCTTGGTGGCGTCCATGACCGCGTAGAACGCACCGGATGTCTGGTCGTAAGCCCAGCCAGCCGTGCCGTCGGCGGGGGTGAGGTTGGTGCCCGCTGTGAACGTGGTCACCACGGTGGAAGCCTGGAATGGGTTATTCGGGGGCTGCTGGAGGTACGGACCTACTTCGTCCCCGTCTGGCGTGGTCGGGATCGTGTAACCCGCGACAGGATCGGTAGCGTTGGTCATCTGGTTCCAGTCGGTGGACAGATCGGGGTAGCTACCCGTGTGCTGGATCTGAGCCAACTCCAGCTGGCTGCGGATCGATTGCAGCTGCGTGATCAAGCTGCTGGCCCGGGCCGATTCGCTGGCGCTGGTGAACTGAGGGATGACGATCGCGGCCAGGATGCCTAAGATCACGACCACGATCAAGATCTCGACCAATGTAAACCCTTGTTGTTTCCGTCTGCGTGACATGCTAACTCTCCTCAAAAATAAATAGGAACCAAACCAACCTTTACTATCCGGGTCCCCCATGGACCCGTTAATCCCAAAATGAGTGTGTTTCTGGGGCACATACGGTGCCCGACTGCTTCCCAAACATGATGTGCCGATGCCCCTGGCGTGGGCCCCATCGTCAGGCACCCGGCACTTGTCTGTTCGCTAAGAGTTTGAATCGACCAGCCGCTTCGGTAACTTAACCTTGTTAAACACGATTCACTGGTCGATTAATGGGGACCGGTGACGGCTGGCCTCGCTGGCCCGTAACGAACTCACCTAAAACAAACGATATATCCTCTGACCCAGCCAACATACGACGTCAATATTTATTTCGGCCGCGATCCAAGCGTTACCCAGCCCGCAAAATCGGTAGAAGTTGAATCGAAGAGCCGTGAAACGGTAAAATTAGATAAAGTTTGTGGGTGTGGGGTAGATCACTACTGCGGGTGAACGGGGGGTCAACCCGAAATTCTAAACGTGACCAAGCACTCGACCACCTTCAGAAACAGTCGATTCTTGCCTGTTGTAGGACGACCTGGTTTTATCGATTGTCCGCGGCCGCCGGCGGGCGGACGACCGTCCACCAATCCGTGCCGCGAACCGCATCGAGGATCGCCCGCGGCAAGCACCCTGCCTCGGGCGCCACGTCCTTCCGTGGGCAACACGGCACCGTCGCCAGCACCGCCGCGTCGTTCATCTTTTCCAGCCAGCGCGCGTTGGTCGCCACCGATGGGTCGTTCGTCGCGTCCGCGTCGCCGTGGTTGATTACCAGCCCCGCCACCGCGCACCGGGCCTGGCGCAGCAACCGGACCGTCATCGCCGTGTGATTAAGCGTCCCCAACCCCGCGCGCGTGACCACCACTACCGGGTACCCCACCTCGACGATCAGGTCCAGCACGGTGTAACGATCGTCCAGTGGCACCAACAGCCCCCCCATCCCTTCGATCACCAGGGCATCGCCGCTGGCGTCGAGCACCCCCAGGCACCGCGCTAGCGTCGCGTAATCCAGCTCAATGCCGCTGGCCTGCCTCGCCACCGCCGGCGCGACCGGGGCCTCGAACCGCACCGGATTGATCACCTCAAGCCGCTGACCACAGCCCGCGAAGTGAGCCAACGCCAATGCATCGTCATTCACCAAGCCCTCAGGGCCACGGCGGCACCCGGTCGCCATCGGCTTGCAAACCGCCACGCGTCGACCCCCCGCTCGCAACGCGTGGGCGATCGCGCACGACACCACGGTCTTGCCCACCCCCGTGTCGGTCCCGGTCACGAACAGCCCCGGCGTCGATAGGTTCAAACCCGATCCGAACATCAGCTCCTAACCCCCCCCTGCTCGTGACGCAACCGCCCCGCCCCGCGCAGCTGCAACCACGCGGGCATGACCGTCCAGCACGCCAGCAGGGTCAGGCCGATCCCCACCGTCAGCACGAACCCTAGGCTAGAGATCCCCCGGTGGCGGGCGAGGATCATCGCCCCGAACCCGATCATCGTCGTTAGGCTCGTAACCGTGATCCCCTTGCCGGTCCCGTTGGCCAGCCCCAGCGGCCGCTGGCTGGGGTTCTGCCGGTACCGGTGGAGGATGTGCACCCCCGAGTCGACCCCGATCCCGAACATCAGCGGCAGCACGATAATATTCGCCGGATTCACGCTCATCCCCACTAGCCACATCACCGCGAACGTCGCCGCAAACCCCACCGCCACCGGCACCAGGCTCAACCCAGCCGAACGCACCGATCGGAAGTCGAGCCAGACGAGCACGAACACCACAGCCAACGCGTACGCACCGGCGTACATGTATGACGTCTTGATCAGCCACCCCGATTCGTAGATCTGGACCACCACCCCGGTCACAAACGGCGGCTTGCCCGGCTGCGTCACCGAACCCACGTCACCGATAAACCGCGGCAGGAACTTCGGATCTAGTGGCGTCGTCACCGACCCATCGCTGGGTAGCTTCGGGTGTACCTCCAATACATACTGCCCAGCCAGCGGCCCGGCCGTGGCGATGTAAGGCAGTAGCAGCTCGTGCGGCAGGTCGTCGGGGGTTAATGGCGAGGTGTCGAAGACCTCCACAAGCCGGTCCCGGGTGTGTTGACGCCACTGTCCGTACTCATGGCTCAGCTGGGTTAACTGCGTGTCCTTGTCGTCGCCCTTCAACGAGGTCAGCACGCCTAATAATCGGTCGATCGCGGTGCCTAGGCTCTTTAATGCTGACCGTACCGCGGGCGTGACCGCCTCGGTGCGACCCGCGACCGTGACCATCACCCTAAGAAACGGCAGTTGAGTTTCGAGGTCTGGGGTCCGTTGCGGGGGGTATTGCGGGGGTTGGTCCAACGATCCGAGCCAGGGTCGCAGGTCATCTGTGGTTTCACGGAGCATCCGCACCTTCTGGTCGTCGTCGTGGGGGTAGAGCAGCCCGATCCCCGCGACCTTCGCGACCGTCGGCAGCTCTAACAGCCCCCGCTTAAGGTCCCGGGCTTTTTCGAGGCTGTCGACCACGCGTAGCGCCGTCCAGATCGATTCGCCCCCGTCATCGACAATCCGCTGCTGCCACACGACGCTCTCGACCCCGCGTGGCTGGAGGTTCATCAGGTCATAGTCGAATCGCATCCTGCTGATCACCGCTACCGACGCCACCGTGACCAGCGCCGCGACCGCTAGTGTGGCTTTGGGGTGCTGCCAAAAAGGGGCGACCCAGCGGTCCTCGAAAAAGTGTACTCGCCGCTGCTTCATGGGTTCGTAGCACCTCTGCCGCCACGCCCACACGCACAGCAGAGCGGGGTAGACACTCAGCATCGCCGCTAGACACAGGAAGATCCCCATCGCCGCGATAATCCCCATCTCCGCGACCCCGATGAAATCCGTGAATACCGTCATCACAAACGCCGCAGCGGTGGTCACCGCCCCGGTCACCACCCCCGGGCCCACGCTATGAAACGCGTTGCGCACCGCTCGATGAAACCCCGCTCGGTCATCCCCGTACCGGTGTCGCACCAGCTCGATCCTAGAAAGCAAGTGGATCCCGTACGCGATGCCCAGCCCCAGCAGGATCACCGTGAACACAACGCTGATCACCTGCAGGTGCCCGATCGTCACCGACACCAACCCGAACGACCACGCCACCCCGCTTAATAACGCCACCATCGCCAGCAGCGGGTTGACCCAGCTATGGAACGCGGTAATCAATAAGCCCGTGATCAGCACCACCGCGATGACCGAGGCGACGGTGCTGTCACGCGTGGCCGCTTCGGTCTCGTCGGTCTCGACCACATCGATCCCGGTCAGCCCCACCTCGACCCGTGGGTGGCGGCTGCGGGCTTGGTCGATCAGGCCCCGGATCGCTTGGATCGCCGGTTCAAACGCGTTGAGCGCCCCGTCGGCTTTCCGTGGCGTGACACGGATGAAGTACAGCCGATCGTTGCCGCTGGTGAGGTAGATCTTGCTTGGGGAAACCGGGTTTGCTGATGGATGAGGATCGGGTCGGGGCGTGGGCTTGGCGGTTGCGTTGCCACCGCTTGTTTCACCGTTGCTCGCAGGGGATTCGATCATAGCCTCGAGGGTCGGACGTTGATCTGGCGGGGTCGACAACACCCGGGTAAACGCGTCGATCAACGCGGATAGCTCATCGATCGAAGCGACCGCTTCGCCTTCGGTTATCTCGGGGTCGGTGTTGCGGAACGCGCGGATCAGAGCAGCAAAAAAATCACGGGGGGTGGGGCTCGCCAGCAGGGGTTTGGCCCGGGCGATCCGATCCAGCTGGGCTTGGAATTCGTCCATCGTGGCTAGCCGCAGCGCCTTGGGGCTAAACCCGCCTTGATCGAAGCTCCAGACCGCCGACTCGACGTGCTCGCTAGCGGCTAACATCGGGCCGAGTTCATCGATCAGGGCACGGGCAGCAGCGGGATGATGACCCCCGAGGGATCCGGGATCGGGGTTGCCAGGGGCGGGACTTCCGGGGGCGGGGGTGGAGTCGATGACGATGTAAAAGTCCTCGTTGCCGGGGAAGCTAGCCCGCCATTGTTCGAACCGCTGGTTCCAGTCGAGGTGCGGGGATAACAAAGCGTTGCGGTCGGACTGGAACTCGAGACGGGTGATCGTCACGCCGATGCTGGCCACGGTCACCAACGCCGTCACCGTCAGCACCCACCACGGGTAGCGGCACACAGCCGTGGCCCAGACATCGAGCAATCGGAAACGGAGGCGTGCGAGCATAGAGCGTCAGATCGTAAAGCGGGGTCAGGTCATGAGCAAAGGAAGCTCTTCGCTGCGGGTGGGCCTGCCCCGCAGCTCGATGGTGTATCAGGATCGGGATTTTAGAACATCTTTCGATCATCCGTAGCGTCTGCGAAGCGAGCCCCGCGCGTCAGCAAGCGGGTTCCTCTTGGCGTTCAATCCACTGCCTCACGGTCGCGGCTCGTGATTCGATCGGGTTTCCAAACACACTCTAAAGACGGAACCTACCCCACGTCGATCAATCCTAGCGCGTCGCCGAACTGCTGGATCAGCAGCTTGCGCAGCAGCGCGTGATCGGGATCGGCTAGCCCCGGGTCGGTGTCGACGATCTTCTGAGCGTCACGGCGGGCGAGTTGGAGCAGGGCCATGTCTTGGGGCAGGTTCGCGACCCGCAGCGGTGGTAGACCATGCTGACGGGTGCCGAAAAAGTCGCCCATGCCTCGGATCAGCAGGTCGCTTTCAGCGATCTTGAACCCATCGGTGGTCGAAGCGATCGCGTTCATCCGTGAAACCGATTGGTCGTTGGTAGGGTCTGCGATGAACACACACAGGCTGGCCCGTTCATGGGTGCCGCGGCCGATCCGGCCACGCAGCTGGTGGAGCTGGGCGAGGCCGAACCGGTCGGCGTGCTCGACGACCATGAGGGTGGCGTTGGGCACGTCGACCCCGACCTCGATCACCGTGGTCGCGACGAGGACCCGGATCTCCCCTTTCCGGAAGCGGGTCATGATCGATTCGCGGGCGGTGTGCTTGAGACGGCCGTGGACAGCGGCGACCGGTTGATCAGGAAAGTATTCCGTTTCGAGCATCTGCTTGTGGGCACGGACGCTCTTGAGGGGGTCGGCGTTTTCATCGCCGGATTCATCGATCGTGGGCACGACCACGTAAGCCTGTTCGCCTTCGCTGACGCGCTTGGCGATATACGTATACACGTCGTGTGATTGTTGGGGGGTCACCACGCGGGTCTTGATCGGGGACCGGCCCGGCGGGGCGTGGTCGATCGTGGACACGTCGAGATCGCCGAAGATGGTCAGGCTCAGGGTCCGGGGGATCGGGGTGGCGGTCATGACCAGGCAGTGGGGGCAGCGGGTGGGGGCGGTGGCGTGGTTAGCACCGCTTGTGTCGGGGCCTTGATCCGGGTCCGCGGCAGGATCGGCGGACTCTAACGAGGAGATCCTTTCTCGCAACCTACTGATGGCGGAGCCCGCGTCGGATGGATCGGTCGTCTCATCGGGATCCGAAGCAGCCGGGGGCGGTGGTAGTAACGACGGTTGTTGAGGGTCGTCATCATCGTCGGCATCGGCCGTGGGGCCGGCTCGCAGCGCTGCCCGCTGCTCGACGCCGAAGCGGTGCTGCTCATCGATCACGATCACGGCCAGGTCCTTGAACCGCACCGACCGCGACAGCAATGCCTGGGTGCCGATGACGATATCCGCTTTGCCCGAGGCGATCCGGTGAAGCTGCAATTGGCGTTGTGAACTGCCGGCGGTCGAGTAACCGGCGGTTAGTAGCTCGATCCGCAGGCTTGAGCCCTTGAGCATGTCGCTGATCGACAGGTAGTGTTGCTCGGCTAACAGCTCGGTGGGGGCCATGAGCGCCCCCTGCTTGCGGTTAGCAGCGGCTAGGAGCAGGGCGTACAGCGCCACTACGGTCTTGCCGCAGCCCACGTCGCCCTGGAGCAGCCGGTTCATCGGCTGGGTGTTCTGGAGGTCATCGGCGATCTCACGCACGACCTTCTCTTGGGCGTCGGTGAGCTGGAAGGGGAACCGTTCACGGATGTGCCCGTCGACGGCTGGCGACCATCGCAGGGGGCGGGCGGTGAGCTGGGTGTGGCTGTAGTGCCGCTTGATCGCCATGCCCAGTTGCAGAAGAAGCAGCTCGTTGAACGCCAGGCGTCGCCGGGCGGCCTTATGCTCGCTGGGGTCGGCGGGTTGATGGGCCATGCGGAACGCATCGGGCAGGCTGGGCATGGCGTGGGCTTGGAGTAGCTGGCCCGGCAACGGGTCGGTCACGTGGGGCAGGACGTGGGGCAGCGTGTCGGTGATGATGGCTTCGATCTGAGCGGTCGGCAGCGATTGCGTAGCGGGGTAGACCGGTTTGAGCCGGTCTTGGGCGGTGGGGGTTTGGTCGGGGTCGTCGAGGATCTCCCACGTGGGGTTGACCATCTGCGGCTGATCGCGATAAGCCTGGGTCTTGCCCTGGATGCGAAGCGTCTGGCCCGGGTGGATCTTATCCCGCAGGTAGGAGCTATTGAACCAGGCGAGGTAAAGCTTGGCGGAGTGGTCCTCGAGCGTGGCTTCGAATCTACCCCGGTAACCGCCGCCCCTTTTTTGGGCACGGGATCGGCCTGACACCCAACGCGTGGCGATGATCGTGCCCCGAGTCGAGCTCAACGCCCCCATGGGCAGGTCGGCGATCGTGCCTTCGGCCCATTGACGTTCGTACCGACTGGGCAGGTGCCGCAGCAGGTCGCCGACGGTGTGGATCTTCATCCGGGCCAACGAGCCGGCTTGGCGGGCGGTGACCGAGGATAACTCCGCAACCGGTGTGGCGGGTTGGATCGCCTGCGGGTGGGTGGTCGTCGCGGTCGTGGTCGATGGGGCGGTCATATGGTGATTTTAGTGCGTTATCCAGTACACTGTCACGCTCAAGTTTTCGGGCAAGCCACCTAGCGAGCCGCGACCGTGAGGGAGTGGGTTTCTACGATCTTGCTACGGAACCCGCTTCCTCACGGGCGTGGCTCGCTAAGTCACCCTGCCCGAAATTTAAATCGTGACACAGTATTAGGGGTGTGCGGTGCGTAGGTAGTGGATGACGGTCTTGGAGATGATGTCGGTCTCAAGGTTCACGGTCTGGTCGGTCGCTAGGTCGGCGAGGGTGGTTTTTTCTAGGGTTGTGGGGATCAGGGCCACGTCGAACTGGGATTCGTTTACGGCTGCGACGGTGAGGCTCACGCCGTCGACCGCGACCGAGCCTTTGGGGATGATCGCGGGGATCAAATCCTGTTGAGGACGGATCACGAGGCGACGGTCGGGGCCGTGGTCGTGAACGGCCGCAACCATGCCGGTCCCGTCGATGTGGCCTTGGACAAAATGACCGCCCATCGGCGTGGTCGGGGTCACGGCGGTTTCAAGGTTGACGCGGTCGTTGGGTTTGAGCCGGCCCAGGGTGGTCTTGGCGAGGGTCTCGGGCACGACATCAAAGGCCAGTGCGTGATCCTCTAATTCGACCACGGTCAGGCACACGCCGCTGACGCTGACCGAGTCGCCGAGATGCAGCGTCGCGCGGTGGCGGTCCCAATGGTCGTAGCTGATGTACAGACGCGCGCTGGTCGGCTGTTCTTCGATCGCCATGACCCGGCCGATGGTTTGGATGAGGCCTGTGAACATGCCGGTAGTGTATACGCATGGCGGATCGTCGTGCCGGTTGAAGGGTTAGGGCTTTATATGGATACGGAAACATTGACGTGCGAGACGAACCCGTGAAGAACCCGTTCCGTTACGGTCGCGGCTCATTGTGGGACTTTATACGAACTTTGAAAACGCTCTGTCCCATGTTATGAGTTGCTTTGGTTATCGATGCATTCCCAGTCTTCGACCGGGCCGGGCGCCATCACAAACAATGGGTGGGGATCGGGGGCTTTTAGGTCACGTACTTTATCGTAATCACCGGGGCTGCGGCGTTGGAGCTTTGCTTTGAGGTGCTGCCATTCGTAGAGCAGTTGGCCGTGCGTGGCGGGGATTTTCACGCGGGTGCGGGGCTTGGCCAGGCGCGAGGCGTCGAACCGGTAGCCACGCCGCGTGGCTTCTTTCTGGACCGCGTGGAGGTAGGTGGCGACCGCGGCTACGGGGCGGCGCATCGCCCGGAAACGGGTCAACTGGGGGTGGTGGCGGTAGCCGCGGGTCTTGCCTAGCAGGACGGCTTGGGCGAGCAAACCCTCTCGCCAAAGCGCGACCAGGCCTTTGGCATCGAGGTGCACGGGGTGGAGGGTCCAAAGGCGCAACACAGTCTCCATGAAACCCGCAAGGCGGAGGGTTTTTTATTGCCGGTACGTCGTGGGTGAATAGAACCGGAACGTGACCTCGGACAGGTACTCGTAAGGCCCGCCAGTCTCTGTGTTCTCCACGAGCTGGGCGATCTGAGCCTGCGACCGGAACGCGGCGATGGCTTGGAGCTTGCGGTCGAAGCTGGGCTGGTCGGCCATGAGTTCGAGGTTCGGGCGGTCTTGGAAATCGCAGTACACGGCCATTTCATAGATCGTGGGGATCGCCTCGATCGGGGACCCCAGCTCGGGCCAGATTTGGCCCTGGGCGTGGAAGAGGCTGATCATCAGCTCGCTGTGGGTGATCTTGTGATCGGGGTGCAGGTCGGTGTGGGTGGGCACGAGCACGCGCGTGGGGCGGATCTTGCGCAGGTAATACGTCATCGCGTTCTGGAGGCCGACGTAACCTTCGATCGCCGGTTCGTCGGCCGTGGCGAGTCGGCGGCCCTGGTATGTAAATAGCCCCCCGTCGGGGTAGTTGATCCAGTGGATCTGATCGCGTGGCAAACCCAGGAGTTCGCACGAGGCGTAGGTTTCATCGCGGCGGATGGTGACGATGTCATTGCGTTGGTCGGCAGTGCAGTACCCCATGCGCCCGTCGGTGACGATCAGCAGTGAGACATTGACCCCCGCGGCGATCGCCGCCTGGACCCATAGCCCGGCCCCGATGCACATGTCGTCGTCGTGAGGGCTGACGATCAGCCAGTTCTTGCCCACGACGCTGTCGCAACGCATCAGCTGCGAGAGGTCCTCGGTGACGAGCTTCTGGCGGTTCTCGAAACGGCGGAACTGGAACGGGGGCTGGGTCATGACCCGAGATGATACACCGATCGTCGATGGTTTGACGCCCGGGAGGGTCCCTATTGAGGGAGAGACTGGTTTATCTGGTGATCGGTGTGCGTGCATACGCTTGTGAAAGGTCGAAACGGACGCGGTACTATCTACGGGCTGGCAGCCCGCAGCTGAGGGCTTGCGGGTGAGATTTTTTTCCCAGTTCTTAGCCTCGGCTGGGCACGGCTAAATTATGGAAATCATGGATCACCCGCCCCCGGTCGGCGGCCCCGAACAACGCCGAGGCGGTGACGATCACGTCCACGCCGCTGGCCACGGCGTCGCGGGCGGTGGTGGGGTTGAGCCCGCCGTCCATCTCCAGGCGTGTGGTGGGGGCGATCCGCGGTTGGAGCCACCTGGCCTTGTCCAGGACGTCGGGGATAAACGCCTGCCCGGAGCGCCCAGGGTGAACACTCATCACCAGGACCAGGTCGAGCTGATCGAGGTACGGGGCTAATCCGTCGGGGGGCGTGGGGGGGTTGATGGCCATGCCGGCCTTCATCCCCGCGTGGTGGATCCGTTCGATCAGGCCCGCGGCGTCGACCGTGGGGCGGGTGGTATGCGGGCCACGACACAGCTCGAGATGGAACGAAAGCAGATCCGCCCCGGCCTGGGCGAACGGGTCGACGTAATCCCCGGGCCGCTCGACCATCAGGTGCACGTCGAGGAAGGTATCGGGAAACGACCGGCGGATGGCCCGGCACATATCGGCGCCCAGGGTCAGGTTGGGCACGAAGTGCCCGTCCATCACGTCCAGGTGCAGCAGGTCGGCGCCGTGGGTTAGGACGTCGCGGCACTCATCGGCCATGTGGGCGAAATCCGCTGAGAGGATCGATGCGGCGACCAGGGGGCGGTCTACGGGGGCGTTGAGGTCTAGCATCGGTTCGTCCTCGGGTCAGGTTTCGGACGCGGAACGGCACACGCCTGGCGTGTGGGGACATGAGTGCGAGCTGGGGTGGTCATCGCGTCTACTGAAGATACGTATACCTCTCCAAACCGGATTCATAGAACCGCAGCAGCAGGCGGGACTCTTCGAGCGATAGTTTTTTGTCCTTCAGCGCCTGCTCGACCCGCTTGCGCATCATGCGCCGAAGCTCCACGGCTGAGAACTGCACGTACTGGAGCACATCGCGCACCCGGTCGCCCTCGACCACCTCGTCGATGCTGATCTGCCCGTTGTCGTCGAGGCTCACGTGCACCGCGTTGGTATCGCCGAACAGGTTGTGCATGTCCCCGAGGATCTCCTGGTATGCGCCGACCAGGAACGCGGCCAGGTAGTACGGCCGGCCGTCGAACGGGTGCAGGGCCAGAACGTCCTTGACCTCGTGGAGGTCGATGAACCGGTCGACCGTGCCGTCGGAGTCGCAGGTGATGTCGGCGAGGATCCCCCGGCTGGTGGGCTCGACGCCCAAGCGGTGGATCGGCATGATCGGGAACAGCTGGTCGATCGCCCAGCTGTCGGGCAGGGACTGGAAGATCGAGAAGTTACAGAAATACGTGTCGGCGAGCATCGCTTCAAGGTCGCCGAACTCCTCGGGCACGTAGTCGAGGTTCTGGACGATTTCCAAGACCCTACGGCAGATCCCGAAGAACAGCCGCTCGGCCAGGACGCGGTCGGCGAGGCTGCAATACCCGAGGTTGAAGAGATTGAGCGTCTCGTCGCGGGCTAGCAAGGCGTCGTGGTAGTACTCGGCGTACCGGTCTTCGGTGATCTCGTGGTATGTATCAAAGAGCGTAGCCACCGGGGCCGGCAGCTTCTGGCGTTGCTTGTCGGGCAGGTTTCGCGGCGGCTGGTGACCGTTGAACCCGCTAGTGCCCAGGACGTTGAACACCAGCACGCTGTGGTAGGCGACCATCGCCCGGCCCGACTCGCTGATGATCGTCGGGTGCTTGACCCCGGCTGAGTCGCACACCTGCTTGGCGTGGAACACGATATCGTTGGCGTATTCCTGGAGCCCGTAGTTGATGGACGACTCGAATGTGGTCTTCGACCCGTCGTAGTCGACACCCAGCCCGCCGCCGACGTCGACGTATTCGAGGTCCGCCCCGGCGCGTTGGAGCTCGACGTAGACCCGCATCAGCTCGATTACCGCGGACTTGATGCTGCGGATGTTGTTGATCTGGCTGCCGAGGTGGAAGTGCAACAGCTTCAAGCAGTCGAGCATCCCCTGGGCTTGGAGGAACTCGATCGCGTCGAGCACCTGCCCGGCGAACAGCCCGAACTTGCTGCGCGCCCCGCCGCTTTGCTCCCACCGCCCGGCGCCTTTGGCGGCCAGTTTTACCCGCACCCCGATCGACGGTCGGACGCTGTGGCGGGTGGCGTGCTTGGTGATCAGCTCCAGCTCACTGAACTTCTCGACCACTGGGATGATGTTCTTGCCCACCTTCGCGGCCAGGATCACCGCCTCGATGAACTGGTCGTCTTTAAACCCGTTGCAGATGATCGGGACGCTGTCGTCGTGGACAATCGCCATGACCGCCAGCAGCTCCGGCTTCGACCCCGCCTCGACCCCGAAGCCCAGCGGCCGGCCGAACTCGAGGATCTCCTCGACCACGTGCCGCTGCTGGTTGACCTTGATCGGGTACACGCACCGGTACCCGCCCTCATAGCCGTTTTCCTCGATCGCGGCGGCGAACGCATCGTGCATCTCTCGGACCCGGTGCTTGAGGATATCGGTGAATCGGATCAACAAAGGCGGGTGCAGGTCACGCTCGCAAAGCTCGTCGACGAGGGCTTTGAGATCGATGCAGCAGGCGGGGTCTTTATTGGGGTGGACGGTCACGTGCCCGGCGTCGTTGATCGAAAAATAACCCTGCCCCCAGCGGTGGATGTTGTAGAGGGCTGCCGAGTTGGTGACGGACCACGACGGGGGGGGATCGGCTTTGCGTGGTTTAGATGGCGGGTCCTCTTTGGCGTCGGTTCGGGTTTGCGGGGCTTGCGATGGTGGCGATGATTCGGGCGCGGGCTCTGGGGCCTGGTCCAGGGTCATGATCGACGCCGTGGAGCGGGTGCCCGTTGGTGCTGTATCTGATTTCATGACGGCACTCCTGGCGACGGGGCCCGGGGTGGTCTCATCGCCGCCTCTATTGCACCCCATGTCTGAGCAAAACATGTGGTATCGTAGCAACCGGTTTGCCGCGTGTCTTGAGTGACGATAGCGTCATCGCCCGGCGCAGCCAGGTCTATAGGCTAAAGGAGAGTTCAGTGACGATAAAGAAGACAGTACAGCTACCAGGCGATCGATTGTTGCATCTGTCAATCGGCGACATTCAAGATGCCCCGGTTGACGCGATCGTGAACGCGGCGAACTCCCACTTGGCCCACGGAGGCGGCGTGGCAGCGGCGATTTCCCGGGCAGCAGGGCAAGCGTTGGACGAGGAGAGCTTTGCGTACGTCAGAGATCATGGCCCCGTCCCGGTGGGGTCCGCCGTTGTGACGACCGCCGGGTTGCTTGCCCATAAAGGTGTAATCCATGCCGTTGGCCCGTCGGCCGGTGGGGATGAGACCCAGGAGAAGCTCACCTGCGCTGTGGCCTCAGCGCTTGGGTGCGCCAATGACCGGGGTTGGAGTTCCGTCGCGATGCCTGGAATTAGTTCAGGCATATTTAACGTAGGTGCCAAGATATGTGCTGCCGGATATGTCGGTGGTGTCCTGCGACATTTTAAACAGTACCCGAATTCGACCGTCAATGAGGTCAGGATGATGCTATGGGCTGGCGCCCAAGGGGGGGCACTTGTCGCATGCGTGGAATATGAGATGGAAATGCTTGAGGGGTCTGTGAATCACTCTCAATAATATTGACTATGGCCCCAACGGATTGTTCACATTCGACCACTCATCCTGGAGTTGAAGAGATAGACCGCCCGGGTGTGGGTGCTCGGGCGTTTTCTCGACGGGAATACGGTGTAAATAAGTAAAACCGATGCGGATACCTTTGGCGGCCGGCCCGCTGCCCCTCGGCCATCGTCCGCTGTGAGCGCGATCGGGCTCATCTAGGTGCGTGTGATCCGGACCAACGCCCTACGTGCTCACGGCCACCTGGTTCAGCGGCAGCTTCACCCTCGGCACCCCACCGAGGAACTGGCCGTTGAGAACCCGGCCCACGAACAGGTCGTGATCCCCTTCGATGTCCATATGGCAAACCAGGTCACACTCGAGATAGCCCAAGACGTTGGCCAAGATGGGCACGCCGGTGGCGGTCTGGGTGATCATTTCAAAGCCCAGGTATGGGTCTTCGTGCAGGTGCGACGCCCGCGCGAATTTGTATGTGATGATCCGCTCGTCGTCTTGGAGCTGGCAGAGGCCGAACTGGCTGGTATCGCTGATCATCGCCAGGATCGGGCAGCCGCGGTTGACCGCCACCATCACCATCGGTGGCTTGGCGCTGGTCTGCTGAACCCAGCTCACCAACACGCCGGCACGGCGGTCTTCATGGCGTGCGGTCAAGACGTACTGGCCGTTGGGGATACAGCCTAGTGCCTCAACGATATTCTGATCACAGGTCCCGTTCATCCTCACTGGCATCGTAACCCCCCTGGTTATCCAGCCTGACCCCTATCGACAAGTAAGCATATCGGGCTTTTGGGCAAATGGCAATCAACCCGCTGCGTGATGTTTTCCAGAACGAGCTTCCCGACGGTTGAGCCTAAAACGAAGGTCAGCAGCAGGAGTGTGTCTCGCCCTCAAAATCCTCCGCTGCGGGCGGGTCGGCTCGAAGTTAGTGCGCCCGTGGTACGGGTCTACGTATTCGGGCCCGGGCCCGGGACTGGGATCTTCAATGGGCGTGTAACGACCCTAGACCTCCATCAGATCCGCTTCGACCACATCGCGGGCGAAGCCCTCGTAAGCGGCGCCGACCTGCTTGGCCATGGTGTCGGGGAACACGTGGAACTCCCCGGCTCGAAGCGTCGCGATGATCGCCTCAGCGACCATGGACGGGGGGTCGGCGATCTCCTCCAACCCGGCGTCGGTCGCCATGTCGGTGGCGATCGGCCCGGGGTGGACGCTCACCACTGCGGTGCCCTGCTCGCCCAGCTGCTCGCGAAGGCCTTGCGTGATCGAGTACGCCGCAGCCTTAGAGGCACAGTATGTAGCGAACCCCGCGAAGCATTTCAACGATGCGATCGAATTGAGCTGCACGAACGCTCCGCCGCCGTTGTTCTTGAGCACCGGGGCGAACGCCCGGGCCATGCGGATCAAGCCTTCGACGTTGACCCGCATCTGGTATTGCAGAGCGTCGATCGCGTCGTCATCTAGCGGGGCAGCGGGTTGGAGCACCCCGGCGTTTGAGACCACCAGCTGCACGTCATCGGCAGCCGAGGCCGCGGCGGTGATGGTAGGTGGCTTCGTGAGGTCGAGCTCGATCGGTACAATCTTGTCACCGTGGGTGTCGATCAGGGGCTGGGCGGACTTGGGGTCACGGACTGCGGCGTAGACCTTCGCAGCACCGCTAGCGATGCAGGACTCGACGATCGCGCGGCCGATCCCGCGGTTGGCGCCCGTCACGAGCGCGGTCTTGTCTCGGATCTCAAAACTCATCGGTAAACTCCTTGTGGGATAGATTGAACTTGGTATGGAAAGGATTATAACACAAGCCAAGCGTCCGTCGCAGGGGCCCCAACAGATTGTCCTGCAGATCGCCACCCCAGTAACCCGCCCTACGAAACGGTCGATACACCAAATCGACAGCGACGAACAAGGGATCGCCCTGCACCATTAAAGACAGATCGTTTCCCCCAAAGGCTCTAGAGCATATTGCGTGAATATTCTTGATAGCCACAGGATTCAAAGTAGTTTCTGCATTCAGTGGCATGAACGGCTCGCAGGGCGTCGGCGATGACCTCGGTCAGCGTGTCCAACGTCTTGGCCCCCACGCGACACAGCCACGCCTTGACCTTCGACCACAACTTCTCGATCGGGTTCAGGTCCGGCGAATACGGCGGCAGATACCACGCCTCAGCCCCCGCCGCCTCGATCGCCTCACGCACACCCTTGACCTTGTGGCTCGACAGGTTGTCCATCACCACGATGTCGCCGCGACGCAACGCCGGGGCCAGGCACTGTTGGGTGTAGGCCAGGAACGTCTCGCTGTTCATCGGTCCGTCGAGCACGATCGTCGCGTCTTGAACCACCCCCTCGAGTCGGATGACGCTAAGCATCGTCACCGTTTTCCAATGGCCGTGGGGCGTGTGATCGACGCAACGTTGACCCATCGACGACCAGCCATACCGACGCGTCATGTTCGTCTTGGCTCCGGATTCATCGAGAAACACCCGACTCCCCGGATCGATGAACCGACGGGCGATCGTGAAGTTTCGGCGACGATCGACCACGTCGGGTCGATCTTGCTCGGCGGCGATCAGCGACTTCTTTTGAGCGACAGCCCCAGCCGCTTCAACGCCCGACAGACGGTGGACTCCACCACGGGGACACTCAGCCTCGCCATCAATTGTTTGGCGGTGATGCCCGGCTGCGCCGCGACCGCTTGACGCATCCGCTGCTCATCGTCCGCCGTGAGCTTCACCGATCCCTTGGGCCCCGGTGTGCCCGCCATCAACTCGCCGCCACGGGCCCGATCTGGCCAATCACGCACCGTCGGCCACGTGACGGAAAACCGCCGTGCCACCGATGCGATCGAGTCCCCCGATTCCACCGCCGCCACCACACGCTGCCGCAAGTCCATCGAATACGCCATGACGAGGCCTCCTTGCCATAAATCATGCTTATCGACTATTCAAGATTAATTAGTCGTCCCTGAAAAAGCCCTTTTTTATGCGGCGGCGAGGCGTTGGGTGGTGGGTGGGATCGGGTTGAGGGCGGTGCGGATCATTTCGAGCAACCAACGTCGCCAGGCGCATGGCAACAGCCGCAGGAGTTTGCGGAAGTTGGCCCCGGCGGCGGCGAGGATCACGTTCATCGCGTCTCCTACCAACCCCTTGAGATAGCAGCGGCCCATGCGGTGGTCATGTTTGGCGTGACCGATCTTCGGCTCAATGGCGCTTCGACGCTTTCGGCGTTTGCGTTGCGTCGAGGTCAGGCTCTTTGAGCGACTGCCTGCCAGGTGGACCGTGGTTGGTCCGCCATAATCATGGCCGCGGTAACCCCGGTCCACGTACGCGTCGCTCAGCGTCACGCCCGTGATCGATTCGACCTGATCCAAGGCCCGGCTCAATGTGTGCCCGTCGTAAGGGTTTGCTTCGCACAGCATCGCCCCGACAAACCAATCATGGCGATTCGTTGTCGCCAGCGAGACCTTCTGGCCAAACTCATATCGCTTGTGCGCTTTGCCCTTGCTGATGCACCGCACCTCCGGCTCGTGCAACGAATACAGCTTGTTGGAATCACCCTGACGCTGGTCCCGTAAACGTTGACACTGGGCCAGCAACGCCTTGAGTGGTTCGGTTAATGTCCCGGCTTTCCGCCGCACGTCGCGGATCAATCGGCCCACCCATGTCCGCATCTTGCGCAGCTCTCGCCGCATCCGCTTGAACTGTCGAGCGTGGGCGTAACGACTAGCCTTGACCGACGCCCGCTTGGCCACACGCACGTACGACTGACGCAGCGCGATGCCGCTTGCTTTCGCCGCCCGGCCCAGCTTCACGATCGCTTTGTACAGCAGCTTCGAGTCCGTCGGATGCGTGATGTTTTTCTCCTGCACCGTCGTGTCCACGTTCACCTGCTTCATCTCGCGTTCGGGCAGGTGCTTTTGTTCGACCGCCACCGACACCGTCTGTTGGAGCAACACCTGTAGCTTCTCTTGACCCACACGCTGACGCCACTTGGTCATGCTCGTGGGGTGGATCGGGCACTTGTGCTGGAGATGCGTGTAGCCGCAGAAATATTGCCAATACGGGTTCTCGACCCACCGGGCCACGACCGACTCGTCCGACTCATTGAACGCGTGCTTGAGATAGTGCAGCCCCACCATCAGCCGGGTGGCCTTGGCTGGGGCGTCCTGGTCGGGGCTGGAGCAATCCCGAAACGCCGCATCGAATGCATCCCAATCGATCTGCCCAGCGAGTTGGACCAGCGGATGCTTGGGGTTGAGCAGCTGATCGAAGTGGGCCTGGAACAACTCAAAGGCGTCACGCGGGCTGGGCTGGGGCGTCATCGGTGCTCCTCAAATTGCAAGGTTTCGGCTGATCCAATCGCCAATCCTTGCAATCTATAGCCATTGGCGTAAATAATCTTCTTTGACCGATAAGTGTGATTTCTGGCATGGAGGCCAAGGTCATGACCTATTCGATGGACTTGCGGCAGCGGGTGGTCGTGGCGGCGGGGTCGGGTGAACCGATCGCTTCGGTGGCAAAGCGGTTTTCCGTGGCGCGGCCGACGGTGCGCGACTGGCTGGGTCGACATCGACGAGGGGAGTTGTCGCCGGGCGTGCCGGGGCCCAAGGGGCCGGTGAAGCTCACGGCGGCTGATGAGCAGATCTTGCGTGAGAGGGTCGCGGCCCAGCCGGGGATCACGGCCAAGCAGTTGATGCCTCTGCTGAGCGTGCGGGTGGTCGAATCGACGGTGTGCCGGGCGTTGAAGCGTCTGGGGCTATCCTTAAAAAGAAGTCGCTGATCGCCGCCGAACAAGAACGTCCGGACGTGGCTCGACGTCGGCGAAGCTTCATGATCGCCCGGCGGTTCGTGGACCCGGGTTCGTTTGTTTTCCTCGATGAATCCGGGGCCAAGACCAACATGACCCGGCTGTACGGCCGGTCGCCGATCGGCGAGCGCTGCGTGGATCACACCCCGGACGGCCACTGGAAAACCATGACGATGCTCAGTGCCATCCGGCTCGACGGCGTGATCCAAGACGCGACGGTGGTGGTCGACGGTCCGATGGACGCGGCAACGTTCCTGGCTTATACACAGCAGTTCTTGGCCCCGTCGCTGCGCCCGGGTGACGTGGTCGTGATGGACAATCTCTCGAGTCACCAAGCCGCCGCGGTGCGCGAAGCGATCGAGGCCGTCGACGCCGACCTGGGGTACCTGCCCCCGTACAGCCCGGACCTGAACCCGATCGAGAAGCTGTGGAGCAAGGTCAAGGCGTGGCTACGCCGCGTCGCCGCCAAGACCTTCGGCACGCTCCAAGACGCCATCGCCGATGCCCTGACAGACGTCACGCCCACCGAGTGCCAAAACTACTTCACCTCTTGCGGATATGGCGATTATTGACGCAAAACGCTCTAGAGCATCTGGCATCAATGTTCTCCATAGCCACAGGCTTGAAAGTAGTTGGGGCATTCTGTGGGGTGAACGGCTCGCAGGGCATCGGCGATGGCGTCGTTCAAGGCGTCGAACGTCTTGGCGCTGACCCGACGTAGCCACGCTTTGACTTTGCTCCACAGCTTTTCGATCGGGTTGAGGTCGGGCGAGTAAGGCGGCAAGTACCAAAGGTCCGCGCCGGCCGCTTCGATCGCCTCACGGATCCCCGCGCCTTTGTGCGACGAGAGATTGTCCATCACCACGACATCCCCGGGCCGCAGCGACGGGGCCAAGAACTGCTGTGTATAAGCCAGGAACGTTGCCGCGTCCATCGGACCGTCGACCACCACCGTCGCGCCTTGGCTCACGCCGTCGAGCCGGATGGCACTGAGCATCGTCATGGTTTTCCAGTGGCCGTCCGGGGTGTGATCCACGCAGCGCTCGCCGATCGGCGACCGGCCGTACAGCCGGGTCATGTTGGTCTTGGCCCCGGATTCATCGAGGAAAACAAACGAACCCGGGTCCACGAACCGCCGGGCGATCATGAAGCTTCGCCGACGTCGAGCCACGTCCGGACGTTCTTGTTCGGCGGCGATCAGCGACTTCTTTTTAAGGATAGCCCCAGACGCTTCAACGCCCGGCACATCGTCGATTCGACCACCCGCACGCTCAGCAGAGGCATCAGCTGCTTGGCCGTGATCCCCGGCTGGGCCGCGACCCTCTCACGCAAGATCTGCTCATCAGCCGCCGTGAGCTTCACCGGCCCCTTGGGCCCCGGCACGCCCGGCGACAACTCCCCTCGTCGATGTCGACCCAGCCAGTCGCGCACCGTCGGCCGCGCCACGGAAAACCGCTTTGCCACCGAAGCGATCGGTTCACCCGACCCCGCCGCCACGACCACCCGCTGCCGCAAGTCCATCGAATAGGTCATGACCTTGGCCTCCATGCCAGAAATCACACTTATCGGTCAAAGAAGATTATTTACGCCAATGGCTATAGAGCCGTGTCACACGATATTTTTCGGGTTTACCTCTACAGCGGTTTCGAAGTTGGTATAGAGCCTCAAAGCGAGCCGCGACCGTAAGGAAGCGGGTTTTTCCGAATAACCAGACCACTTTAAGTTGCACATGAAATCAGGATACGCTTGAGCTGCGGTCTGCCAAGACGCGCTGCCTGGGGGCCCGCCCCCAGCGACGGTGTGCGCGCGGCCCACGCCGCGGATCCCGCTAGCCTCCCCATGGTGAAACGGATTGACGGATCATGAATCGTCGCCCCCGGCCGGTGGGGCCGCGGTTTTCGGCCACGTGGTCAAGGGCGGCTCTTGCCGCAAGCGGCGCATGATATCGGCGACGATCCTCGGGTCGGTCGACGCGTTGAGGTGAGCGAACTCGAACGCTTCATTGGGGACCCACCAAGGGCGGTGCCCCGGCGGCGCGGTGTTCTCGATCCCCACGATCCGGTCACCCAGCCGTGCGTAGGGCACGACCTTGTAGCGACGGTCGGGCCAAGCCGCGTCGAGCCGGCGCAAAAACGCCGAGCCGGGCCTCATATCGATCGCCAGTGGGTCCGGCCACGGCACCCGGGCCATCGCCGCCCCACGATGCGGGGTCGAGATCGTCAACAGCCGGCCGATGCGCAGCCTCCGCTTGCCCTCGACCTCCGCCGCCGCGTAACGCGCCACCAGCCCGCCCATCGACACCGCCACCACATCTACCTCCGCCGTCCACAGCGGGTCGTCGCTGGGCACCGCCTCGTCGACGGCTTCGATCACCCGGTCTCGCAGCTGATCGAAGGTAAACGCGAACACAAAAGAGGGGGTCACGATCCGCTCACCTGTCACCGCCGGCTGGATCGTGCACTCCAGAATCAGCGGCGCCAACCCGGGGTCCAGCCAGCCGGGCAGCAAGACCACCGGACGGGCCAGGCGTTTGGGTTCGCCCTGCATCTGTTTGATCGCCTCGCGCGCCTGGTGGACCTCAACGGCGAAACTCGGGTTGGGCGGCGGTGTCGCGCAGCCGACCATCACCCCCACCGCGATCATCAAAACCCACGAACTATGTCCGCGCGTGAGTCGAGCATTGGCATTGAACATACCCGCAGTATATACGCAGCGGGTGCCTGCGACGCGCCCGGTCAGGATCCACAGCTGCACGGCGCAATAGATTAAGGATGTCGATGGCTTTGCCGTTACCACCCGGTGGGAAACAACCCGTCACGGGCAGGCGGCCCCGGGCCGGTGGATAGCTCTAGGCCCTTCGCCGCCGCACGCCGAACCCGATCAACCCCAGCGACAAAAGGGCGGCTGCCGCGGGTTCCGGGATCGCCCCCGCCTGCGAGGTGACCTTGAAATTATCAAACCAAACATTCGCCGATGAGGTTATGTTCGGGTAGATGTTCCCGCCGAACCAGAACTCGCCCCAAGCCAGAAACGAGAAGGTCATCTTCGCGACCGAGGGATCCGAGTCCAGGCCCGCTAGGGCGGCGTATTCGCTCATCGCATTGTCAAAACTCAGCTGCGTGTTCCCGATCGCCGAATCATTGGCCCCGAGATATGAGTTGCTGGTAACGTTGTAGAGCCCCGCCGACCCAAGGACGACGTTAAAGGAGTTGAGAAAAGAGACGCGGACCCCGCTGCCGGCGTGCTTCGTTCCTCCAACGGCGCCGAACGCGGAGTTGGCGACTGCGTGCATGTCGAACATGACCCTATCGTTGGGGTTGTAATCGACCGTGCGGGACAGGGCGTGTTCCCCGCTGCTGCTGTGTGACACCCGGGCCATGTTGCTGCTGTTGTGAGCCTCGACCGTAAACGATCCGCCGCCGCCGGTCGTGGACGATAGCCACCCGTCTAAGCTTGAATCCTCGAAGTCATCGCTAACAATCATCTCCGCGCGAGCCGAAACAGCCATCATAGCCACCGCCACCAAAACCGCAAAACATTTGTTCATGGTCATCCTCATCATCCTTTTTCTTTGAATTGAAATACTAGAATCCCCACTAACTCTTCACCCTGCCAATGCCACCAGATAGATTGGAACTGCACTATAACGTCTGCTGGCTTGAGTGTCCAATCTTCGTGGCCCGATCCTTGAGGAAGGCAGGGCAATCGCATTCTCTGAAAACCCCATTTCGTACGACAAAATCGCCCCCTCTTAAAGGCGAAAAACGAGGGTGAGGTCTGTCAGTCGGATGCCAAAACCCGCCTCGAACACTGCTGTCGGGAGAATGCGATTGCCCTGTTGAGGAAGGCCGTAGCCCAAGTTCGAGGTCACCTCCCTAGCGCTTTGTCACGTTTGAAATATCGGGTCAGCCGTTCAGCGACCCGCGACCGTGAGGGGGCGGTTTCTTCATGGGATCGCGGTGCGGACTAAAACCAAGAAACCGTTGCCTCACGGTCAAGGGTCGTCAGGAGGCGTGCATGAAATATCAAGACATGCACAGTATCCGCGATTACTGGACGATCGGCTCACCGGTGTCGGCGTCGACGGTGATCACGATCGTGTTGCCCCCGCACCGGAGAGTGATCGACGCATCGGCCCGATTCGTCGAGCCCGCCGGCGGCGTCGAACTGCAGCCGGTCGTCTCCGCCGACCGTCAGATCGGTGAACGCGACCCCGCGATAGGAACTGGCCGGGCCCTGCCCAAAACGGACGCGGTACGGGTGGTGGGTGATCGGGTCGGTGATCGGGGTCATCGGGTCCGAGGTGCGGGCGAGGTGATAACCGCCTTTGTCGCCGTCGAACGCGATCAGGCACGGGTCGGCGCCGTTACCGATCGACGTGAGCTGAGCATATTCCAGGTCCGCCACAAGACGCTGCGCCGCCATACGAACGCGCGGGCCGTGGTCGCGGCTGCTGGGCAGCGCCAGGACGCCGATAACCGCCAGCAGGACCACTACGATCAGGATCTCCATAAGGCTAAAGCCGCATGAGACGGGCCTGCGCCGGTCGTGATGGTTGGGTGGTAAGGGCATCGTCACGGGGGATACGCCAGCTCGGGAGGGCGGCCCTCCCACGGCCCACGCGGACCAAGAAAGTCACCCACCCGGCTCATGAACAGGTCGACACCAACAGTCGATAACTTGAACATGAACCGCAACGCGCTCACGCTCGTGGAGTGTGTGTTGGCGATGGTGGTCCTCTCGATCGGCGTCCTGGGCATGGTGTACGCAACGACGGCTGGCCACCACCACCTGCACGGCAGCGACCTGCAGCTGCGCGCCGTGCGCCTCGCCGAGCACCTGCTTGAAGAGATCCACGCCCGCCCCTACAGCGGCAGCGGCATCGGCCGCGCCTCGTTCTGCGTCGACGACTATGACGGCTTCTCGGAAGACCCCGGGCAGGTCCGCTCGTTTACCGGCGAACTCTATGGGGATCACGACCAGATCTTCAGCCGCTCAGTCACCGTCACGGCCGCGAATGAAACCGTGGCCGACCTCGACGGCGCGTCCATCCCCGGCAAGACGGTCACCGTGACGGTGCAGGACAGCCGCGGGGTTAACTGGTCCCTGTCACGTTTCATCTGCGAGCCGATCTCCCCATGAAACGTACCCCCCACCGCCAAGAGGCCCGTGTCGACGTCGGCTTTGTGATGGCTGAGCTGATGTTGGCGATGGTGATCAGCGTCATGATCGGCGTGACGGTGCTGAGCATGCTCTATGCGCTGGGGTCGGCCACGGACACGAAGCACGACACCCGGCGCGCCATCATCAAACGACAGGTCGCTGTCGCCCGGGTCGGCGCCCAGATCCGCGGCGCGGCGAGCGTCTTGGAGCAGGGCACCGCGGGCGCCATCGCCTACGCCGTGCTGTGGCTGGGTGACGCCACCGGCGACGACGACCCGAACCTTTCGGAGCTGCGTCGGGTCGAGTGGGATGAAGACGATCAAGCCGTCTACGCCTATCAGGGGGGGGGGGGGGGGGGGGTGGGGGGGGGGGGGGGGGGGGGGGGGGGGGGGGGGGGGGGGGGGGGGGGGGGGGGGGGGGGGGGGGGGGTGGGGGGGGGGGGGGGGGGGGGGGGGGGGGGGGGGGGGGGGGGGGGGGGGGGGGGGGGGGGGGGGGGGGGGGGGGGGGGGGGGGGGGGGGGGGGGGGGGGGGGGGTGGGGGGGGGGGGGGGGGGGGGGGGGGGGGGGGGGGGGGGGGGGGGGGGGGGGGGGGGGGGGGGGGGGGGGGGGGGGGGGGGGGGGGGGGGGGGGGGGGGGGGGGGGGGGGGGGGGGGGGGGGGGGGGGGGGGGGGGGGGGGGGGGGGGGGGGGGGGGGGGGGGGGGGGGGGGGGGGGGGGGGGGGGGGGGGGGGGGGGGGGGGGGGGGGGGGGGGGGGGGGGGGGGGGGGGGGGGGGGGGGGGGGGGGGGGGGGGGGGGGGGGGGGGGGGGGGGGGGGGGGGGGGGGGGGGGGGGGGGGGGGGGGGGGGGGGGGGGGGGGGGGGGGGGGGGGGGGGGGGGGGGGGGGGGGGGGGGGGGGGGGGGGGGGGGGGGGGGGGGGGGGGGGGGGGGGGGGGGGGGGGGGGGGGGGGGGGGGGGGGGGGGGGGGGGGGGGGGGGGGGGGGGGGGGGGGGGGGGGGGGGGGGGGGGGGGGGGGGGGGGGGGGGGGGGGGGGGGGGGGGGGGGGGGGGGGGGGGGGGGGGGGGGGGGGGGGGGGGGGGGGGGGGGGGGGGGGGGGGGGGGGGGGGGGGGGGGGGGGGGGGGGGGGGGGGGGGGGGGGGGGGGGGGGGGGGGGGGGGGGGGGGGGGGGGGGGGGGGGGGGGGGGGGGGGGGGGGGGGGGGGGGGGGGGGGGGGGGGGGGGGGGGGGGGGGGGGGGGGGGGGGGGGGGGGGGGGGGGGGGGGGGGGGGGGGGGGGGGGGGGGGGGGGGGGGGGGGGGGGGGGGGGGGGGGGGGGGGGGGGGGGGGGGGGGGGGGGGGGGGGGGGGGGGGGGGGGGGGGGGGGGGGGGGGGGGGGGCCCCCGCGGGTCTGGCTCCGGGGTCGGACCCGTCTTATGCGTTGACCAGCGACTTCGACGCAGTCACCGAGGCGCTCAAAGGAACCGCGTCGTTCCCACGGCGCACCGTCCTGCGACAGGTCAGCGACTGGTCCATGACCCTAGACGACCCGGTGGCGTCGCTGGCCCGGACGGTAGAGCTGAAACTGAAGCTCACCCACGACAGCGGCGGGGATGAAGCCGTGGTGATCGCGTCGCTTCGGGCTACACCCCCATGAAACGGGTAGGGACTATGCCGACCACATCGATCTTCATGCGTACACACAAGGGCAGCGCCATGCTGCTGGCGGTTGTTGCAGTCGGGGCAGCGTTCGTGATCGGGTTGACGTTCCTGTCGAGTTCCGCCACGACCACCGGGGTAGCCCAGAACATGAGCGACCACGCCCAGGCGCGGCAGGTCGCCGAAACCACGCTGGGCATGGTGGTCCGCTATATCGAGCAGGCGCCCGATTGGCGGAATCAACGTACAAGCGGCGCGTGGATCACGGACATGAGCCTCCTAGGCGGCTTGGCCACGGTCACCGGCACGTTCGACCCGGTGCCTACCCTCGACCCCTTGGCGGTCGACGACGCGAGTTTTGAGCAGGAGATCGCCTCCCTGCCCAACCCACTCCTGAACCCGCCCATGTCCGGGGCGATCGGTGGGTGGGCGGTCCAGCGCACCGCCGCGTTGGTGACCGGCCCGACCGTGCCGCTCATCGCCGTCGAGACCTCCGCGGACGCCACGGACGGCAGTCAGCTAGCGAGCATCAATTTCCTGAGCTCGGTCCAGAGCACGGGTTTGTTCCGGCAGACCCTTGCCCATGCACTCGAGCCCAACACCACGTACGCCCTGACCGTGGACGTAGCCAAAACGATCCTGGCGCCGCAGCTGGCGGACGTAGAGATACGCGTGTACGCCGGCGCCACGCTCATCGCGGTCTCGGTTGATCCCTCTGTCTTCACCGCGATGAACGAATCGGCAGATCCGTCGATGGTCGATACCGAAAATATAGGGGGGGGGGTATCACCGAATATACCCTGCGGTTTTCGACGGATGACAACCCCCCGGCCGGGGTGCTGAGCATCGAACTTTATGCCGAGTCGATGGTGGGGATCACCTCTTCGGTGACGTTCGATCACATCCGGCTCAATATCGAGCAATACAGCCCGCTGACCTTAACGGCCGTCGGCTCGGTCGGCCAGGCCAGCCACGTCACGACTGCTGTGGTCACCCGGGCATCCGGGCCGGCGAAGATCGTGACTTGGTCCGAACCCTAACCCCGTTGCGAGCTCCAGCACGTCACCCGTCGGAACTAGACCATGCCCCTGCACAACGTCAACTGGACCCAGCAGCAAGAGCACGTGGCGCTGCGCTACCTGCCGCGGCAGCGATCGAAACGCGGCAGGTGGCGGTGGCTCGTGGGGATGATGTTGGTCCAGGCGGTGGCCACCGTCGGTGCCCTGTTGCTGATGGACCGCTCGCCCACGATCAGCCAAGCCACTCGTGACCTCTATGAATGGATACGGGGCGCCGGGGTGGATTGGCTTGAGCAGGGGTTGTTCGACGCCATGATCGTGGCGGTGGCGGCGCTGGTTGCGGTGGCGGTCATCGCCCTGCCGGTGGCGCGGTACCTGGCGGGCCGGTGGACGCGCGGGTTGGGGGAGTTGCACGTGGCGATCCAAGCCCTGGCGCGTGACGACAAGCTCAAGCCTGTGGCGGTGCGCGGGGTCGGTGAGATCGACTACCTGCTGGTTGCGTTCAATGAAATGGCCGGGCGCCTGCTGGCCAGCCGGCGCGAACTGGTCAAAGCCAACGACCGACTCGAACGGCGCGTGGCCGATCGCACGGCCCAGCTCGAGCGTGCCACCGAGCTGGCGCAGCAGGCCAGCGAGGCCAAGAGCAAATTCCTGGCCACGATGAGTCATGAGCTGCGCACCCCGCTCAACGGCGTCAACGGGTCGCTGTCGCTGTTGCAGGATCAGCCGTTAGATAAGAAACAGGCGCAGATCGTGCGCATGGGCCGGCTAGCAGGCGACGCACTGCTGAACCTGATCAACGATATCCTCGACTTTTCCGCGATCGAAGCGGGGCAGCTGGAGCTGGCTGACCAGCCGTTCGAGCTGGTGAAAACCCTCGAGCAGGCGGTCACGATCGTCTCGCCGATGGCCAACCAGAGGCGGATCGACGTCACCCACCGGGTCGACCCCGACGTCGCGGACGTCTACCGCGGCGACCCGGCGCGGCTGCGGCAGGTGCTGATCAACCTGGTCAACAACGCGATCAAGTTCACCGACGCCGGTTACGTCGACATCCACGTCAGCGTCGACGCGCAGGACCCGAGGCGGCTGTGCTTCGCGGTCCAAGACACGGGGATCGGGATGTCACAAGAGGGGTTGGCGAAGCTGTTCAACGCTTTTTCGCAAGCCGGTAACGACCAATCTCACGAGCGCGGGGGAACCGGCCTAGGGTTGATGATCTGCAAGCAGCTCACCGGCTTGATGGGCGGGGGGATTGAGGTTGAATCCGAACCCGGTCACGGTTCCACGTTCCGGTTCACGATCGCGGCCGAGCCGGTAGAACAGGACGCCGTGCCACCGCCGCAGGCCCCGGTCGGTCAACGCCTGCTGCTGATCGAAACGTGTCAAGCGGTCGTGCGTATGGTCCGTGGGGTGCTCGAACCGAAGGGGTGCCGGGTCGAAGCGGTAGATCATGCAGACGCGGCGGCTCGGGCCATCACCGAGTGTGGGGACCAGCCGTACGACCTGGTGCTTATCGGCCGTGACGAGCATCACGCCAGTCCAGATGATGTGCTACAGGCGTTGCGAACGAATCTCTCCCAACGGCATCGGCCCCGGTTTGTGATGCTGCTCACCCCCGAAGAGGAACTGACCTTTGACGCGACCAACGTCGTGACGCTGCACCGGCCCCTGATCACCACGGAACTGACCCGGTTGCTCGACGACCCCGCCGCGGGCCCGGCGGTCGACCTCGTGGCGGACAAGCAGCCCGACGACATGTTCCGGGGTAAACGGATCCTGGTCGCCGAGGACAACGCGATCAATCAGTTCGTGATCACCAACACGCTCGAGTCTTTTGGGGTGACCCCGGACATCGTCGACAACGGCGAGGCGGCGGTCGAGGCTGTCTCGGCTCGACGGTACGACCTGGTGCTGATGGACAACCTGATGCCGCGGATGGACGGGTTCACCGCGGCGCGGCATATCCGGGAGCTCGAAGCCGCAGGGCAGATCCCCGGGCGGGTGGTGATCGTGGCCCTGACGGCCAACGTCGCTTCCGACGACCACGATGCCTACCGCGAAGCGGGCATGGACGCGTGCCTGGCCAAGCCGTTCGACATCGCTCGCCTCCGCGAGGTGATGCTCGAGAAGATACCCGATACGCCGGCCGCCGAATCGGATCAGGAGAAGCCACCGCAACCACCCGCCCCGCCCGCCGCGGGCCTGATTGATCTCTCGCACATGCGTGTCATGTGCAACAACAATACGGACCGCCTCGAAGCCCTGCTGGGGATGACCGATGAGCACTTCCGCAAGTTCAAGGATGAGCTGGCGGCCATTACGCCCGGCAGCGACCCGGACACGGTCCGCCGGCTGGGGCACACCATCGCCGGTTCGGCGTTTCAGCTCAACGCCCGACCGCTGGCGATGGCGGCCCGGGCGCTGGAGAACGCCCAGCTTAGCGACGCCGAGGCTGCCGCGAGCCGGGTGGTTGATCTGATCGACGTGTGCCTCGAGGAGCTCAAACCGCTTCGGGCTCCCGGCGGGGTTATGGGGACGCTGACCGATTCCGCACGAGCGTCGGGCCCCGCCGGGCCCGGTACAAACTCTACAGACGCACCACCAGATCCGCCGGCATCATGAAATTCAGGCGTGCCAGCCCCCGGCTTTAAGCTCGGTTACAACCCACGCGATATATACCCATGTGACCGAGTCAAATCTGAACCACGGAGTTTGCTGATGTCCAGCATCGACAGTGACCTCAAGGACCTCAAGATCGCGATAGTGGATGACCACCCGCTCACACGGTTTGCGCTGCGCTCGCTGATCGAGGTGCGCCCGCAGTGGAGTGTGTGCCGTGAGTGCGAGAGCCCGCAAGACCTGCTCGACGCCCTGCCGGCGCTTAAGCCCGATGTGGTGATCATCGACCTGTGCCTCGGGGAAGAATGCGGCATGGACCTGCTCGAAACCCTCAGCAAGGAGTACCCCGAGATCTACACGATGGTCTATTCGGCCAACCCCGAGCGGGATTACGCCCAGGAATGCCTCGACCGCGGCGCCAACGGGTACGTCGCTAAAGACGACCCGATCGACAATCTACAGGAAGCGATCGAGTGCGTGTGCAAGGGGTACGTGTATGTAAGCGAGACCCTCACGCAACAGATCGTGCACAACGTCATTACCCAGGCCGACCACACACCGGGGGGTTAGAAACACCGTGTGAGTCGTTCGAGCTTCCCCCCCCCGCAGCAGCACGGTTGAAGCGGTACCGATTGCAGTGTCTTCTCTGAGCACCCAACCCGATCTGAACCCGGCCGAGTCTGCAACGACCGACCCCGTGTTCGTCGCCCGCCACCCGATCTTCGATCTGGATCAGAAGCTATGCGGTTACGAACTGCGGCCGTACCGCGACACGCAGCACGCCGACCCGTCCCAGGCCGTCCGCGATACGCTCTATTACATCCTTCACGTGATCGGCCTAAGCACGCTCGTCGACCAGAACGAAGCGTATATCCAAGTTACAGCCCAGACCCTGATCCAAGAGGACTACCTAGCCCTGCCGGCTGAGCGGTCGGTGCTGCTAATCCTCGCTGATGAGAACCTCCCTACCGCGGAGTTGATCCAGGCGTGTCAACAAGCCAAGCGCGAGGGCTACAGGATCGCGGTACGCCTCCATGAAAACTCCGCCGCGGCCACGCCGCTGCTGGCCGAAGCGAACGTGCTGGCGGTCCATCTGCACGCGGCCTCGAAGCAGTACGTCGCCCCCCTGCTCGCCACGTTGCCCCCAGACGTCACACGGCTGGCGACCGAGGTCGAGACCCAAGAGGATTTCGAACTCGCTCGCGGCCTGGGCTTTGAGATGGTCGAGGGTTTCTTCTTCTGCCAGCCGAAGGTGGTCTCGGGGCGCACGCTGAGCCGCAACGAGGTCGCCCACATGCGGTTCCTAGGCGAGCTCAACAAGCCGCGGCTGGACTTCGACCTGATCGAGTCACTGATCAAGACCGACCCCGCGTTGTCGTACAACCTGCTGAAGTACCTCAACTCCGCGGCGATGGGCTTGCGGCAGCGCATCACGTCGATCCGGCACGCGCTGGTGTTGCTGGGTGAACGGCCGCTGCGGAAATGGGGGGCGCTGATCTGCGTCAACACGATGGGTCATGGCAAGCCACATCAGCTGCTCGTGGCCAGCCTGGTGCGGGCCCATTTCTGTGAGAGCCTCGCGCCGATTCAAAACCTCCAGGACCGCGCGTTGGATCTGTTCGTGACCGGCCTGCTTTCCTCGATCGACGTGCTGCTGGACCTGCCGATGGAACAAGCCGTCAGCTCGCTGCCGCTGCATGAAGAGGTCACCGCCACCCTGCTGGGCGACCTCGAAGGCCCGCTGAGCCGGTCGCTGGAGCTGGCCAAAGCCAGCGAACGTGGGGCGTGGACGACGGTCAACACACTCGGCGCCCAGATGTACGTTAGCCAAAGGGATATCGTCTCTCGTTATTACGACGCCCTTCGCTGGGTGTATGACTTGTTCGAATCCTCTCCCGAATAGTTCCATACAAGAAATAGCGCCATGCGATTTTCGGCCGGGATGTACGATGCACGTCTCGAGGCCGCTACTTAGTCGCCCCTGAATAACCCTCGAGAGGCTGGTTTTGACGGGGTTTTCGGTGTGGATGTGGTGTGTTAGATTGCAAGGATTGGCGATTGGATCAGCCGAAACCTTGCAATTTGAGGAGCACCGATGACGCCCCAGCCCAGCCCGCGTGACGCCTTTGAGTTGTTCCAGGCCCACTTCGATCAGCTGCTCAACCCCAAGCATCCGCTGGTCCAACTCGCTGGGCAGATCGATTGGGATGCATTCGATGCGGCGTTTCGGGATTGCTCCAGCCCCGACCAGGACGCCCCAGCCAAGGCCACCCGGCTGATGGTGGGGCTGCACTATCTCAAGCACGCGTTCAATGAGTCGGACGAGTCGGTCGTGGCCCGGTGGGTCGAGAACCCGTATTGGCAATATTTCTGCGGCTACACGCATCTCCAGCACAAGTGCCCGATCCACCCCACGAGCATGACCAAGTGGCGTCAGCGTGTGGGTCAAGAGAAGCTACAGGTGTTGCTCCAACAGACGGTGTCGGTGGCGGTCGAACAAAAGCACCTGCCCGAACGCGAGATGAAGCAGGTGAACGTGGACACGACGGTGCAGGAGAAAAACATCACGCATCCGACGGACTCGAAGCTGCTGTACAAAGCGATCGTGAAGCTGGGCCGGGCGGCGAAAGCAAGCGGCATCGCGCTGCGTCAGTCGTACGTGCGTGTGGCCAAGCGGGCGTCGGTCAAGGCTAGTCGTTACGCCCACGCTCGACAGTTCAAGCGGATGCGGCGAGAGCTGCGCAAGATGCGGACATGGGTGGGCCGATTGATCCGCGACGTGCGGCGGAAAGCCGGGACATTAACCGAACCACTCAAGGCGTTGCTGGCCCAGTGTCAACGTTTACGGGACCAGCGTCAGGGTGATTCCAACAAGCTGTATTCGTTGCACGAGCCGGAGGTGCGGTGCATCAGCAAGGGCAAAGCGCACAAGCGATATGAGTTTGGCCAGAAGGTCTCGCTGGCGACAACGAATCGCCATGATTGGTTTGTCGGGGCGATGCTGTGCGAAGCAAACCCTTACGACGGGCACACATTGAGCCGGGCCTTGGATCAGGTCGAATCGATCACGGGCGTGACGCTGAGCGACGCGTACGTGGACCGGGGTTACCGCGGCCATGATTATGGCGGACCAACCACGGTCCACCTGGCAGGCAGTCGCTCAAAGAGCCTGACCTCGACGCAACGCAAACGCCGAAAGCGTCGAAGCGCCATTGAGCCGAAGATCGGTCACGCCAAACATGACCACCGCATGGGCCGCTGCTATCTCAAGGGGTTGGTAGGAGACGCGATGAACGTGATCCTCGCCGCCGCCGGGGCCAACTTCCGCAAACTCCTGCGGCTGTTGCCATGCGCCTGGCGACGTTGGTTGCTCGAAATGATCCGCACCGCCCTCAACCCGATCCCACCCACCACCCAACGCCTCGCCGCCGCATAAAAAAGGGCTTTTTCAGGGACGACTAATTAGCTGTTTTCTTCCGTGTCGTGCGGGGCCGGGGTGTGGTCTTGGGGGGCGAGGCCGGAGTCTTCGGGGGGGCCGTGGCCGCGGTCTTGGGGGTGTCGATCCCCAGGACCAGGGTGTTGCCCGACGATTCGCCTAGGGCTTGGACGAGACGCAAGTGCATGAGGTTTGGGTTCGAGTCGAGCATTTTTGCAGCGTTGGCGAGGCTGCGCAGCGCGGCGGTCTCGCCGCGAGCCTTCTCTAGCGCCGCGTGGCCTTCCTTGCGGGCGTTGACGACCTGAGCGAAGACCTCTTTGAGCTTGCTGGGGAACATGATGTCCTTGATATCGATGCCGATAAGCTTCAAGCCGAACGCCTCGGCCTTGGGCGCAACCCGCTCCATGAGCTGGTCAGACATCTCGTCGCGTGTGGCCAGGACCGAATCAATCTCCGCGGCGCTGATGATCCGCCGCAGCGCCAGCTGCAACTCGAGGTACAGCGCGTCCTGATAGTCCTGGACCTTGTGAAAAGCAGCCCGGGGGTCGGTGATCTCATAGTTGGCCGCGAGGCTGACCTTGAGGCTGACCCCGTCCCTGGAGAGGACCTCCTGGCCTGGGACCGAAACGAACCGCGGCCGCATGTCGAGCTTGCGGATCTCGACCCAGAACGGGACGTGCCAGTACTGCCCCGGCCCCAGGGCCGCCTCGAACCGGCCTTGGTCGTACTTAAGCCCTTTCTCGTACTCGTGCACGGTGGTCAGCTTCACACCGTAGGTGAAAAGCAGATACATCGCCACGGCCAGCGCCACAAAGAAAATCAGGTATTCCATGGTCCGACCCTCTCCGCTTCACTGAAAGGTCCATCTCAAGAGGCCCCGGGGCGTTGGCGGGGGGCTTAACCCGCAGGGCCGCGGCCGCGGTACATTGCTGCTGGCCCCCTGAGACCGGACCGGTGGGAGTTGAACCCTCGTGCTGGTGCACCACCAGTCGGGAGGGCGACGCGCGGGACCCACACGGCGATGCCGATAAGGCCGCTTCCGGCTCCCGATTTGTTCTTTCGTGACCGTGTCTTGTTGAATCTCACCAATAACATTCAAGCACCGACGCGGATCAGCTTAACCGGTAACCATCTCACACCGGTTGGTTTTCCATTACGTCCCACTGGCTTCTAAACGCCACCAACGCCCCCACACTGCCGGTCCCACGCACCGAAAGCGTCCGCGGCTGGGTCGGGGTCCAGAGGCAGGTTTGGCCCGTCGCCTCCCAGACCTGCGGCGTGATCAGGTAATCGCCCTCAGCCAGCGGGTTGGGGTCGAGCCGGAACCGCATCGGGTAGCACCCGGGCTGCTTCGGGACAACCGGCCCGTCTTGGCGTGTGTTTGTGGTCCCCAGATAAACCCCCCCCAGCGACGTGAAGTTGATCTGCACGATCGGGCTGTCTTCCACCTGCTGATGAAGGACCAGCTCAAACTCCATGATCCCCGGTTGGCCCTGCTGCCACTCGAGGACCTCCTGGCCCTGCTCGTCGCAGAGGCGGATGTTGCGGACCTCCGCGACCGCGTGTTTATCGCCGCTGTGATCGCGGGTATCGTCCATGAGCACGTCGAGGTACTTGCGGATGGCCCCTTCGGTCTGGCCGCTGTAGATCACCTGCCCGTGATCGAGCACGATCGTCTTGGGGCATAACGCGCGCACCTGGTCGAGCAGGTGCGAGATGAACACAACCGTCACGTCTGAAGCGATCAGCTGGTGCATATGCTGGATGCACTTGCCGCGGAATCGGGCGTCCCCGACGCTCAAGACCTCGTCCACCAGCAGCACGTCGGGTTCCATGTGCGCCGCGACGGAAAAACCCAGCCTCGCTTTCATCCCCGACGAGTACCGCTTGACCGGGGTATCGATAAACTCCTCGATCCCCGCGAAGTCGATGATCTGCTGCTCCTTGGCCTTGATCTCTCGACGCGGCATGCCCAGGATCGTGCCGTTGAGATAGATGTTCTCGCGGCCGGTGAGGTCTTGGTGGAACCCGGCTCCGACTTCGATCAACGCTGACAGCCGCCCGTTGACCCAATAAGACCCGCGGTTGGGCTTGATGATCCGTGAGAGCATCTTGAGCATGGTGCTCTTGCCGGCTCCGTTGGGGCCGATGATGCCCAAAGACTCGCCGCGCTTGACCTCGAACGACACGTCTTGCAGGGCCCAAAACTCCTGGTTCGAGAGGGTATCCTGCGTCGGACCCTTGCCCATGAGGCGTTTGGCGATCGCCGGGATCAGGTCGCGCAGGGAATCGTGAAGCTCGCCCTTGCGGAACTTCTTCCACACCCCTTCAACATGGATCGCTACGTCGTTCATGAGTCAATATCGCTTACGGCCGGGTCGTTGATCGCCCCGTCGCCCAAGATCAGATGTACTCCGCAAACAGGTATTCGGCTCGTTCAAAAATAACACTGGCCGCCATCGCTCCCGCCAGTGTCACGATCGTGCTGTACCCCAGCCACGGCCACAGGTAGGGGTCGACCGCCCCGTCGATGACCACCGTCCGCAGCCCCTCGAGGATCGGCGCCACCGGGTTGATCAGCAGGATCCACCCCCAGTCGCCCAGCTCCTCATACGTGAAATACACAAGCGAGAAAAAGATCCCGAACTGCAGCAGAACCTGGACGATGTACTTCACGTCGCGCAGGAAAAGATTCGCGCACGCCAGGAACAATCCTAGCCCCGAGGCCATCAGCACCATGATCACAAGCAGCACCGGCACCAGCAGCAGCGACCACGAAACCGTCACCGGAGAGACCGAGTCCGACGCCCACAACGAGATGATCGTCAGCACCACCGTCAGACCGGTGACGCTGATCATGAAATCGAATAGGGCCGATAACAAGCTTGATACCGGCACGATCTCACGCGGGAAGTAGATCTTCGTGATCAGCCCGATACTGCTGATCAGGCTGTTCGATGAGCTGCCCACGATCGCCGCGAACAGCAGCCACGGCACGGACTTGACCATTACCGCGATCATGTCCTCGATCTTCGGGGATTGGCCGCTGAAGTACGCCATCGCCAGCCGAAACAGGATTCCCGAGCAGATCGCCAAAACCGGCAAGAAGAATGCCCAGAGCATCCCCATCACCGCCTGCTTGTACTTTACGCGGATATCGCGGTACGTCAGCGCGAACAGCAGCTCGCGATACGTATACAGATCTTTACACAACCGTGCGATCATCCAGCCCCACCTCCCCAGCCGATCTTGGAGGTAGCGATATGCACTAAGATGAGTCCGAGATGTCTCAAATGATTACTGAGCCTAGTCCTACAAACTCTTCTGGCCACACGACTAGCCAGGTCAGCCCCGCCCTGCCGGTCCGCAGCGTCACGATCGACGTGGAAGAATACTTCCATATCGAAGCCGCCCACGGCGTCATCGACCGCGGAGATTGGGGCAGCTGGCCATCTCGTGTTAGGCATAATATCGACTTTCTCCTAGAGTTATTTGATCGGCACAATCAGCGTGGCACCTTTTTCATCTTAGGAGATGTCGCCCGCCGCCACCCGCCGATCGCGAAATTGATCAGCCAAACCGGCCACGAGGTCGCCAGCCACGGCACCGGCCACGACCGCCTCCACCGGCTTAACCCGGATAGTTTCCGCCAAGACCTCCTAGCCAGCAAACAGCTGCTCGAGGACCAGACCGGCGGGCCGGTCCTGGGTTACCGGGCCCCGACCTTTAGCGTCGTGCCCCAGACCGCCTGGGCGATCGACGTCCTCGTCGAGACAGGGTTTCGCTACGACGCGTCGATCTTCCCCGTCCGCCACCACTGGTACGGCGTGCCCACCGCCCCGGATCGCCCGTTTTGGGTCCGAAGCAGCCTCACCGGCCCGACCCTGCTGGAGATCCCCCCACTGACATGGACCCCGCGCAGAGGCCCACTCAAAGGCCGCCATATCCCCGTCGCCGGCGGGGGGTACTTCCGGCTGTTCCCGCCGTGGCTGATGAGACAGGGCCTCTCTCAAGCCGCCGAGGAAAACCGACCCGCCGTGCTCTACTTCCACCCCTGGGAGTTCGACCCGCAAACCCCGCGCATGCCCTTGCCCCTGCTACGGACCCTCCGGACGTACATCGGGCTCCAGTCGTCGCGGCGCCGGCTCGACTGCATCATGAGCCAACCCGCCCGCTGGGTGCGACTCGCTGATTGGCTCGATACCTGGACCCAAGCCGCCGATACGATCGATCCGTTCTGCCTAAATGCTGATAGCTAGAGCGTTTTCAAATGGCCTGTATCGTTTCATGGCGAGCCGCGCGCGTTAGCAAGCGGGTTCCTGATCGAACGCCGGGAATCGCTGAAGAATCCGCTCCCTTACGGTCGCGGCTCGCCTTGTCGCCCTACACAAATACAAGCGGAGACGGAACACCAGAGTTTCTGAGGCAAGCCTAATCCTCGAAAATAGACAACGCTGAAACCGCATCCGCCAACAGCATGGCAGCCACCGGGTCCATCGGGCGGGTAGACCCGTCGCGACCCGCCGTGGCGTCATGGATGACCTGATCCGCGAAATGTCGCGTCTGAGACGACCACACGAACGCGAACACCGCCCACGGCTGGGTCGTGACATGGTCGGGCTGGGTATGGTTCATGTGGTGCAACGCGATCTGCTCGACCCGATGAGCCCACGCCCGGTTGCGACGCCCCAACGCCAGGTTGGCCAACGCGTGCAGCCCGCACAGCTCATCGTAGATCCACCGGTCGGTCGGTTCGTGCGCGTGGTCTTCATCGTCTTCATGAGAAGGGTGCAGAGAACCCTCTGGCCCGGGCCGGTTAGTGATCTGGTGAACCACCGCGTCGACGATCTCGACATCCACATCCCGTTGGGCCAACACCGCCTGATCGTGCAAGCACAATGTCCACCACAGTGTGATCGCGGTCTGATCCACCGGCGGGGGGGTATCCGTGAAACTCTCAATCATCCGTCCCGGGGCGACCACAACAGGTAGGGCTTCTTCGCACACCCCCCATAACCCCGCGGGCATGGTTTCGTAACACCTGCGGAACGCGGCACATTGTAGATGCGTAACCAACGGCAGATACACCGGGCGACGGTGCCCGAACGAATCGACCACGTCACGATTCGAAGGAAGCGAGGCCGTCGGCCCCACTTCAGGTTGCGATAGTTTTCTGAATCCGTTCGCCAATCCCTGATACAGCTGGGGTTGATCTTCGATCAAGACCAGCGCGGCCGGCGCGGCGAGAGAAACCGATAAGACCTCGTCCTTAACCCGCGACGCATGGACCCCAGCCGTCCCGGAACCAGCCGGTCCCGCGGCCGCCCCTAGCCCTTCACTTTTGATTACAGCCTCCAACCCCGGGCGGGCCAGGTCCGACAGCATCGGTTGATATCGATTAAAATCCACAGCTTCGGTCCTTGTGACATATACCCATCCCGATCGTGTTGACGGGGTACTGGTGTATGCGGCAGAGGAACGATCGGGGTCAAACCCATCTTCGACGCGGTAAGATGACACCCGATGGGTATACCACAAGAAGCATCGTAAGAGCTGGAAGCACCATGGCCAAGTGGGTCGACATCGGAGCCTCGCAACAGTTTAAACCGGGCTCGAAGCAGTGCGTGCCCGTCAACGGCTGCGAACTGGTCGTGTGCAACCTCGACGGTCAGCTGGCTGCGATCGAGAACGTCTGCCCCCATGCCGGGCTGCCGATGCACGAGGGCGAGCTGCGTGGCCGGGTCCTGGTCTGCCCCCACCACGGGTACGCGTACAACGTCGTAACCGGCTCCAACGCCGACTACCCGCTCGAGGAGCTGCCCGCGAAGACCTTCCCCATCCGCGCCACCAATGACGGGCGCGTTGAAGTCGAGATCCCTGATCACTGAGAACCCGCTGTGTTAGAGAACGTGTTCCAACACCTCGAGGATGATTCAGCTAACGCGATCGAGCGTATGCGCCGCTGGCTGGCGATCCCCAGTGTCAGCACCGATCCCGCGTTCAACGACGGGATCGCCGCAGCGGCCCAGTGGGTCACGCGGCAGCTGTTCGAGATCGGCCTCGATGCGACCCTTCACGAGACCGCCGGTCACCCGATTATTGTTGCCCACAGCCAGGACTCCGACCACCCGCCCGGCGCCCCGCGCGTCCTGTTATATGGCCACTACGACGTCCAGCCGCCCGATCCGCTTGACGATTGGGTCACCGGCCCGTTCGAGCCGACCGTCCGCGACGGGGCGGTCTATGCCCGTGGTGCTAGTGACGACAAAGGGCAGGTCTGCTGTTTCCTCGAGGCGTTGCGGGCATGGAAACGAGCTACCGGGAAACTGCCGGTGCCGGTGACCGTGCTCATCGAGGGTGAGGAGGAGTGCGGTAGTGTCCAGCTGCCGGGTTTTATCGAAGAACACCGCGATGAACTCCAAGCCGATATCGCCGTGATCAGCGATACCAAGATGTGGGAAACCCCCACCGATCCGGTCGTGGCGATCACCTACGGCTTGAGGGGTTTATTGTATTTCGACCTCCAGCTCCACCACGCGTCGTACGACCTGCACAGCGGGATGTACGGAGGGATCCAGGCCAACCCCGCCAACGAGTTGACCACCGTGCTGGGCAGGCTCTTCGATGCAAACGGCCGGGTCACGATCCCCGGGTATTACGACGACGTCCTGCCGGTCAGCGACCAAGAGCGTGCAGCGTGGCAGAAACTGCCGTTCGACGAGAAAGAGCTATTTGGCGCGATCGGGGTCGATCAACCTTACGGGGAAGCGGGGTACTCGACCCTCGAGCGACGCTGGGCGAGGCCGACCTGCGACATCAACGGACTTTATGGTGGCTACGGCGGGCAGGGCGCCAAGACGATTATCCCCAGCTACGCAGGCGCCAAGGTCAGCTTCCGGTTAGCCCCCAACCAAAGCCCGGCCAAGATCGCCAAGGCGTTCGAGGCCTGGCTCAAGTCGCACGACGTGCACGGGTGCCGGTGGAAGATTACCGAGTTGGGCCAGGCCGACCCGGTGGTGGTCGCGTCCGACTCCCCGTTTGTGGATGCCGCCAAGCGTGCGGTGCGGGCCAGCGCCGATCACGACGCCGTCTTGATCCGCGAGGGCGCCACTATCCCCGTGGTCGCCGATCTTAAAACCCGGTTGGGGATCGACACCCTGCTGATTGGGTTTGGCCTCGACAACGACCGGATCCATGCCCCCAACGAGAAGTTCGACCTAAGCTGTTTTACCCTGGGTTGTCGCACCCACGCGGCGCTGCTTAGCGAGTTATCGAGTATTCAAAAGTCAACTTGATGAATACTGCGGTTGCCCCGCGTGATTCACGCCGGGCGAAGTGCCGTACGACGACCGCCCCTACGGCAACCCCAGCATCTGCGACATCCCGGGGATGTTCAGTCCCCCCGCCATCTGTGAGATCTCTTGTTGGATCATGTCCCGGGCCTTGGCCAGCGCGGCGTTTGTCGCGGCGGTGATCAGGTCCTCGACCATGCGCTGATCCGCATCCGAACCACTGCCGGCCAAGGTCGCCAGCAACGGCCGGTCAATGCGGGTCTCGATGATCTCTAGTTTCCCGTTGGCGACCACGCGCACCGCCCCGGCCCCGGCGTCCGCCTCGACGGTCTTGCGGGCTAATTCCCTTTGGATCTCTTCGAACTTTTCCTGAAACTGCTTGGCCTGCCCCAAAACAGACGCCATATTCTTGAGATTGTCAAACATGGTTTGGATCCGTGTGCGGTTGAATGATCATGACGAAGAGGGGCATTGTAGCCCAAGCGGCTAAGCTCGGGCGGGGCCCGGCTCGTCCGCGACCGGGCGCACGTCGACGATCGTCGCGTCGAACACCTCCAGCACCGCCTTGACCAGGGGCCGTTTCATCGCTTCGTCGCGGGCCGATTGAGAAAGGCTTCCGTGTGGAGGTCGATCTACTGAAACGGACGAACGGTTCACCCCCGGTAAGGCCCCCGGTGAGACCCCCGGCGTCGAGGCAAACATCACCCGCACGGGTTGGCCGACCACCGGCTCGAGCAGCTTGGCGATCTGCTGGCAGCGGGCTTCGGTGACAAACCCCTTGAGATCGTGGCAGCCGGGGCGGGTATCGATATGGATCGTTTGGCCTTCGATCCCTCGCATGGTCAGGTTCCGCACCCAGGATAAGGACCGTTGATCCGCGGTCTTTTGGAGTAAGGCTTGCCACACCGCCTCGGGCTGGCTGAGGGTCACGGCGGTGGGTGGGGCATCCCGCGGAACCCGTGACGGGCGACCGTTACCGGCTGCCGGGGTGCCAGAGGCCGTTGGCTGAGGGCTTGTTGGGAGACGCGCCGGCGTGGCGAACGGGGGCGTGATCGAACGGGCGGACGGCGGCGGGGCTACTTTTTTTTTTGCCGCCACGCCGCCTTCCAACAGCGCGGTGAGATCGGCCATCTTCTCGGCTAAGGCAAGCCGCGCCACCGTCGCGTCGAGCAACGCCCGGGGGTTGGAGCTCATCTTGCTCGACCGCTGGAGGTTCTCACACAGGGCGATCATGTACACGAGCCCGGCGGCGTCGAACCGCTTGCTTTGCTCAACCGCTTGGGCCTTGGCGTCGTCGGACAGCTCGACCAACTCGCTCTCGAGCCCGCATGCGCAGATCAGCATCAGCTGGCGAAGCGACTCGATCATGACGTCGATCAACTGGTCCTGTGAGATCCCGGTTTCCAGGACCCCGGCGGTTTGTTCCAGTGCCGTGGCCACATCCCCATCCGCGACCGCGTCGATCAGCTTCACCACGCGTTCCTGCGGCGGCAGGCCCAGCATCTGATCGAGCAGGTCCACCGTGATCGTCCGGGTCTTGCCATCGCCCGCGAAGCCCGCGATCAGCCGGTCTAGCAGGCTCAGGGCGTCGCGCATCGACCCGTGCCCCAGCTTCGCGACGCGCCACACGACCTGGTCCTGGGCCTCGATCGATTCTTGCTTGAGCACATCGCGCAGGTGCTCGGTGATCCTTGCGGTGGGGATCTGCCGGAAATCAAACCGTTGGCACCGCGACTGGATCGTCGCCGGGACCTTGTGCGGCTCGGTCGTGCAGAGGATGAACTTCACGTGGCCCGGCGGCTCTTCCATGGTCTTGAGCAGCGCGTTGAACGCCGCCCCGGAGAGCATGTGCACCTCGTCGATGATGTAGATCTTGTACCGGGCGTTGCCGGTGGGCGAGAGGCTGGCGTTGGCGATGAGCTGGCGGGCCTGGTCGACGCTGTTGTTCGACGCCCCGTCGATCTCGATGACGTTGAGGTCCTCGCCACGCATGACCGCCTCGGCGATGCGGTTCTGCACATCACGGTCAGGGTATTCATGTTCATCCCCGGCGGTGGGGCAATCATCGACAGTGTCCGGGGCGTTGAGCGCCCGGGCGAGGATCCTGGCCATGGAGGTCTTGCCCACCCCGCGTGTGCCGGTGAACAGGTACGCGTGGGCGACGCGTTGGGTGGCGATCGCGTTGCGCAGGGCCTGGGCGACGATCTCCTGGCCGATCACGCCGCTGAACGACGTCGACCGGTATCGCCGCGCTAGGACCGTGTAGGACATAGCGACTAGGGTAGGGGCCTGTGGGCGCGGCGTCTAGTCTTCGCCCCGCGTGATTCACGCGGGGCGAAGAGGGCCACTTTATCCCCGGTGCTCCCAACCCAACCCTTGTGCGGACCGTGTCGTCTCATCGGGTAAAACCACGCGGACCCGCGGCCCGTCGTCGGTCTCGACGATCCGCCCGACCTGGGTAATCGGCACCCCCACGATCCTGTCGGGCAAGACTGAGTCAGCGACTGACTCGCTGACCGTGAAACACAGTTCGTAGTCCTCTCCGTCACCGAGCACATGTTCCCAAACGGGCAGCCCGTCACGATCAGAAGCGGCACGTGCACCATCGCTAACGGGCAATCGATCCGTCCACAGCTCCGCGGCTAGGCCCGATGCCTGGCAAAGATTCTCTACGTCCTTAGCCAGCCCATCGCTGATATCGATCATGCTATGGAGCTTCGTGACGGGATCCGACACGAGGGCGGTCGCTACCTCCAGCCGGGGTTCGAAGTCGAGGTAATGGGTATAACCCTCGACCGTCTCGGTGCTGCCCCCGAGGCGCCCCGTAACACAGATGACATCCCCAACCTGCGCCCCGCTGCGCAAGACCGGCCCACCGGGCTCTGGCTGCGCCAACACGGTGACGGTTAGTAGCAGCGTATTTCCCCAGATGCTGATATCGCCACCGATCAGCGGGCAATCGTACGATTGAGCAACCTGCCGCATGTGATCGAAAAGCGACGATGCACGGTCGTCGCCGAACCCCTTGGGCAAACACGCCGCTGCCACCGCGCCCACCGGTTTTGCCGCCATCGCGGCCACGTCCGAGAGGTTGCGCGTCATCGCTTTGCGGGCGATCTTCTCGAGTGGGGTACTAGCCAAATCGAAGTGGATCCCATCGACCAATTGATCCACGGTCACCAAGACCTGCTGGTCGCCGATCTGGATCGCGCCCATGTCATCCCCAGGTGGGATGGTCACACGCCCGGGCAGTACCGGGTTCGATCGATAGATGTGTTGAAGCAGATCGGATTCACGCATCGCCGAGATTGTATACCTAATCGGTAGACTCTCTCATTGATGCGTCAATTTATATACACGACTGTCTACGCCCCTGACGCCACCGGTTCGGGCAGCTGCGACGACTGCTCGCTTCGCTGATCCCAATGGATCATCCCGGGCACGGAGATCCCCTCAAGCATCGGCCCGCCGGGGATGACCCGCACCGCGAAGCCGTGGCGGCCGCTCGTCGTGGCGGTGATCCGGCCCTGGTAGCGGTGGCGGCTATCGCCGAGTTCCTGGTCGTGGGTGAGTTCCGTCGCCTGGCCGTCGATGATCCGCCCGTCGTTGTCGAGAAGCCCCACGTAGACCTGGACACGGACTTCAGCAGGGGTCAGCTGCCCGAGATCGACCGTCACGGCGATATCGAGCGGGTCGCGCACGCTCAGTGGCTTGGTGGTCGCCGCCTCGACGTGTTCGATCTTTAGCGACCCCCACTGCGAGTGGAGGCGGTCTTTCTGGTGGGCCAGGGCGATGGATTTCTCGAGGTCGTTCTCGCCCAGCAGGGCCGCGCGGCGGCAGGCGGGCAGGTACAGGTTCTCGGCGTATTCTTGGACCATCCGGTTGGTGTTAAACCGGGGGGCCAGCACGGCGATGCACTGCTTCATCCTCGCGACCCACTGGCGGGGCATCCCGTGATTGTCGCGGTCGTAGAATAGCGGGATGATCTGGTTCTCGAGCAGGTCGTAGAGGGCCTTGCTCTCGAGATCGTCTTGGGTGTCGAGGTTGACGTACGTCTCGCCGCGGCCGATCGCCCAGCCCAGGTCTGTTTCCCAGGCCTCGTCCCACCAGCCGTCGAGGATCGAGCAGTTGAGCACGCCGTTGAGCGCGGCCTTCATACCGCTGGTGCCGCTGGCTTCCATCCCGCGTCGTGGGGTGTTGAGCCACACGTCGCAGCCCTGGACCAGGTACCGGGCGACCTGGATATCGTAGTTCTCGATGAACACGATCTTGTGGCCGACCTGCGACTCGCGGGCGAAGCTGACGATCTGGCGGATCAGGTCCTTGCCGCCGCCGTCGGCGGGGTGGGCCTTGCCGGCGATCAGGAACTGGATGGGCCGCTCGGTATTGGCGAGCATCTTCATCAACCGCTTGGCGTCGCGCAGGATGAGGTTGCCGCGCTTGTACGTCGCGAACCGGCGGGCGAACCCGACGGTTAGCGCGTTAGGGTCGAGGCTTTCGGCGACCTCGCGGGCCTGCTGGGGGTTGGTGCCGCGGGCTTCGAGTTGGCGGCGCAGCGTGCGGCGGGCCCAGATGATCAGCTTGTTGCGGCGAAGCTCATGGGCACGCCAAAGCTCCTCATCGGGCAGATCGTGGGTCGCTTTCCAGACGGATTGGTCGACCGGGTCGTCCTGCCACCGGGCCCCGAGGTAGCGGTCCAGCAGGTGGATCAGGTCGCTCGATAGCCAGCTGCGGGCGTGCACACCGTTGGTGACGTGGGCGATGGGGACCTCTTCTTCCACCACGCCGGGCCAGATGTTACGCCACATCGACCGGCTGACCTTGCCGTGGAGCTTGCTCACCCCGTTGGCCCAGTCGGCGGTGCGGATCGCCAGGACCGCCATCGAGAAGAACTCGGCCCGTGAATACACGTTTTCACGGCCCAGGGCCAGCAATCCTTCCATATCGAGTTTGAGCGAATCGTGGTAGTGCGAGAAGTAGCGCTGGATCATCTCCGGGGGGAACCGATCGATCCCGGCGGGGACCGGGGTGTGCGTGGTGAACACATTACCCGCGGCGGCGAACTGGCGGGCCTCGTCGAACGTCACCCCGCGGTCGGCAATGATCTGGCGGATGCGCTCCAAGGCCAAGAACGCCGAGTGCCCCTCGTTCATGTGGAACACCGTCGGCTTGACCCCACAGGCATCCAGGACGCGGATCCCGCCGATGCCCAGGACGATCTCCTGCTTGATACGCATCTCCATGTCCCCCCCGTAGAGCTGACCGGTGATGCCGCGGTCGGCGGGGTCGTTGTCCGGGACGTTGGTATCGAGCAGGTACAGCTCGATCCGGCCCACGTGCACCTTCCAAACCGAGATGCTCAGCTCCCTTCCGGGCAGCTGGACCGAGACCTTGACCTGCTGACCCGATTCATCACGGACTCGGCTTACGGGCAGGTTCGCGAAATCGAGATCGGGGTAATATTCCTGCTGCCAGCCGTCGGCGTTAAGGTACTGCTGGAAATAGCCGTGGCGGTAGAGCAGCCCCACTCCAACCAGAGGCAAGCTTAGCTCGGCTGCGGATTTAAGATGATCCCCAGCCAGGCAGCCTAGCCCACCGGAGTAGATCTGCAGGCATTCGGTGAGTCCGAACTCAGCGCAGAAATAGGCGATGCTCAGCTGATCGGAGCCGATATTTTGGTTGAGTTCCCAGCTGCGGCGGTCTTTATGACGTTGGAGGTTGTCCATGACCCGCTGGATCGAGGTAAGGTACCCCTCGTCCTTGGCCGCTGCTTCGAGCACATCTTGGGGGCAGTTGCCCAGCATGCGCACAGGGTTGTGGTTGTACTTGTGCCACAGCTGCCGGTCGAGGCGCAGGAACAGTTCGACCGCTTCGGGGTGCCACGTCCACCAGAGGTTATTGGCCAGTTCAAGCAAGGGCTTGAGAGGCTCGGGTAGCGAGGGGACGACCTTGAACGACCGGATCTGGGCCTGATCTGGGTTAATCATCGACTGGGGTCCTTCATCGAGATGATGCGGTGCATGGTGACTGTGGTTCCATCCTCACGGCCGGTTCTTCCATCGTCGGGCCCTGACGGGGCCAAGCCTGTTGATAAATACCGATACATCTTATCGGGTGTCGCCAGGGGCTAAATATACCGACCCCGGATAAAAATACTGCATGAGTGTATGCGGTAAGGAGATTTCCGAGGCCAATGGCGTGACCGACACGGTATCTTCAACGCGGTACCTATGACATAGGTGACACAGGGCCTCGCCTCTTGCCACGGGTCGCACGGCTTGTTTAATCTCCACATATTTTATCAAGATTCGGTTAAACGGAGGATAGCCTTGATCTCATGGGTGAACGCTCCATAGAGTGCCGGTGAGATTCTCTTCATAGTGACTCGCTGTGGGTTCGAGGCGGGTCGGGGAGCTAGACTAGAGTTGTTGACTCAAGGTGTGAAGAGCCCCGAGATGACTCGACAAAGTGACCCTTCAGCCCCACAGCGAACCGCACTGGTTCCAGAGCAGATTGCGTGATTTTCTGCCACCACCTCCATACTCACGGTCAGAACCAAGGCTTGTTTTTCTACGACCCTCGATAAAACCACTGCGAAACGCGTGGCAAATATTGTCGCAATCTGCTTTAATGGTCCTGGTTATCGGGGTAACCCTGCTCGTCGGGATCGTCGGCTGCGCGGTTGTGGGCGGCGTTGTCTGAGGTGTTCGGGGCCTTCATCTCGTGAGATGGTATCGGCCGATGGCCCAACGGGCAGCGGATCGGGTCTGCGGTGTCGACCGCCCTCTAGCCTCGCGAGGTTGAGCCCCGGTACCCAGCCGTCGACGCGCAGCGGCAGGCCCCCTTGGCTGTCAAGCGTGAACGAGCTCACATCGTTGGCGAACCGCACCGCGCAGCTGGATTGAAGCTGGACCTGGTTGTTGATAAGCGACACGGGGAAATTGGACAGGCTGCCCGATAGATCTAGTTCCGGGGGCAGCGACGCGGCGTCCGTGAGGATCTGGCTGTGCGAGTTTAAGAAGATCGCGTTGGGATCGATCGTCACCCGCACCGGTTCGCCCCCGGCTCGGCCGTCGATGATGCTGTTTTGGAGGATGACGAATTGGGGGTCGATGTCGATCCGTCCGCCGTCGCCCACCGCTTGGCCGGTGATGGTGCTATCGACGATACGCACCTCGTCCGGGGCGGTGAGCTTGATATTGCCGCCATCGATCCCGGCTTGTGCGCTGACGGTGCTGTCGGTTACTTCAATGGATGTTCCGGCGTTGATCTCGATTGTTCCGGCTATCGCGATGACAGCCTCGGTGGTCACGGATCCCCCTCGACGCAACAACACCGCGTCACTTGCAGTTAGCGTAACCTGGCCTGCCAAGCCGGCGCCGTCTAATTCGGAACTGCTGCGAGCCGAAATGAAGCCTCCATCAGTGATGAAGATACGCTCTGCGCTTAGACCGATCGTCCCGCTGTTGCCTGTTGTTTGTGTTTCCGTAGCGATGATCCCCTGATCACGGACGACGACCTGAGCCCCAGACGCATTGATCTGGACCGTTCCCGCGGATCCGGTATCAGGACGCAGGAAGTTCAAGGCCGATGTCCCCACGACTGTAGATCCGGCTCGTCTGGGGTCTAAACCCCGCTCGCTGTCCAGCTCTCGTGCATCGGGATCAAAGCCCGAAACCAGCAACCGCTCGGAGATGTTCATGGTCAGATTCCCCCCGTTGCCTATACCAGAGGTGTTGGCATTGAGGTTGGCGCCATCCAGGACCTCGACGACGCTGGCGGTCACCGTCACGTTCCCGGTGGGGCCACCCCCACCGGCGGTGATCGAGCCAATCGTGGTTGGGACGAAGATCGTTTGAGTGAACCCGGGTATGAACTGAGGCTCAATGGGCTGATGAGAAGAACCGCTTAGGCGCAGCGTACCTGTGACGACATTAACATCCCCGCTGGTCCCTAACACATTGGCACCGGCGACAACAAAGACCCCACGATCAAGATCGATGACTCCATCACAGGTCTGCGTCTCTGCCGTGTCTGCACATGCGTTGAGCGTGATGTTCCCGCCCGCCTGGTCACCGGCGTTGGGTGCGCTTATGACGGCTACGTTCGTCATCTGCAGGTGTGGGGTCGTTACCGTAATACTCCCGCCCCGCTCATGGCCCTCGGCACCGGCAACGAGGCCGGTGATCTGTGTGTCGAAAGGGGCGTCCACATCTTCGAGGCCAGCGATCAATACCATGTCTGCGGAGATCGTGATGTCCCCGCCTTGGCCCGTGACGGACGGGTTGGGCGGATTGAGGGGGTCGGGCATGAACGGGTTGGTCACCACCCCCCCGACATCCATGATCGAGATCGATGAGGCGGCCAAATGGACGTCTCCACCATCACCGGTACCCTCGACAGTTGAGGTTATAAATCCGCCCAAACTCAGTATTATCGACTCAGCTGTGATGTTGATGTCCCCGCCCGTGGCGGTAGATTGACTGGTCGTCTCTAAGAGTCCCCCGAGAACAGTCAGCGTCCCTCGTAAGTGGATGTTCATACCCCCGGAGGGTAGGGATCCGCCACCGGGCAGAGCATCAGCGCGGCTGCGGATGATCGAACCGAAAACGTTCAGGTTCTCGGCCAAGACGTTGATCTGCCCTCCACCGGGGCCGTCCGTGACAACCGCCGCACCGTCAATAAGATTGATGGAACTGAGTTGGGAAACACCTTCCACATCGATCGGGGCCAGTGGGTCCGTCGTCAGCTGGACCTGCCCTGGTGAACCCACGCTCACCAGGTTCACCTGACCCGCTGGCGCAGCAACCACACGGCCCACGATCTGAATGGGACCGCTGATGATCGTCATCATACGCCCCGGATCGACAGACAACGGGATCGGGAAGTTAAACGTCTGTGGACTAATGGATACCGGTGCCACCTGCTGGTTGAGAAACCCGAACGCACTGGGCGCCGCGGTGGTCAGCATCGCGTCCGTACCGGCGTCTGGCATCGCCGCGAAGACCTGGCCGTCTGCCAACCGAAGCTCGTTGGCCGTCGTGACTACGAACGACCCGCCGATGTCGAGTTGGGCTCCGGGGCCGAACACCACCCCGTTGGGGTTCATTAAGAAGAAGTTCGCGTTGGGCATCGCCGACGTGCTCAACACGCCGTCGATGTTCGATACCGATGACCCCGTCACCCGAGCTAGAACGTTATTGACCGCCCCGGGGTCGATCCCGATCGGCCCGGTGAACGCCGCGGTCTGGCCGGCATTCACATTGAACTCGCTGAAGCTGTGGAACACATTGCACGACGTGTTGGCGTCATTGCAGACCGTCGCGCCCAGTTCCGCGGGGATCGTGATCGTCGCGTCGAGCCCCGGGGTCAGCGCCCCCGCCGGGCCGGAGCCCAACGACCCGTCAGTGATGATCTGGGCCGAGGCCGATACCGGCATTATTGCCAGCAGGGCCGTCGCGATCGTGACGGTACGCTTCTGGGTCGCTCTTGTCTTACACATCTTTTTCTCCTAGCGGTGTGGGTCGATGTCATGAAAGGTTCAGGGCATACCAACGGGTATGGCGCTATCGTCGCGGCTATCGATGAAACCCCGGATTTGCCCTGACGCCTATCCGGATCATACCGCCATGGGTCACGGTTCGGTCTGTCCCTGACCCCAGGATCGGCGCTGGCGATTCTACCGGATCAGAACCTGTTGCGTGTTGTTGCGGTGTCGTTGGGTCGCGGCGTGTGGGGACGGATCGGGCGGTAAGGCGATAACCAACCCCATCCAGGGTGATCATCGCGGGAAGCCAGTGATAGAAGGGGCGGCAAATGTGATCGTTACCATCGTGAGAACGTGTGTGAGAAGGGGGGCCACGGACGGTTGGCCCGCCCGGTGCGCATACCGTTCGTTGAGAACACTAGCTGACAAGCAGCCAGTGGCACACCGGTCACCTTCTGTATCCCACCCATCGCCGACGCGGTGCTTGGATACGCGATGCGTATACAATTTTCTTCCGATGATGAAGCGGTCCCCCCTGAACGCACGGCAGGTGTTGCTGGTGCTGGTCGTGGTGCTGGTGGTAAGCAGTTTCCTGCCGGCGCGGTGGGCAGGCGGGTTGTCGGCCCCCCCGCGACACATCATTAACGCCGCCGCCCGACCGGTGACCTACCCGTTGAAACTATTGGCTGACTCGATCCGTCGGCCGCCGGATCTACGGGTCGACAACAGCAGCAACGAAGCCTTGGCGCGGCAATACGAGGCGGCGTTGCAGACGATCCGTCGGCTCGAGATGCAGCTCGAGGACGCCCAGCAAGAGATCGCCACGCTCAGCCAGGTCCGCACGAACCTGGGGCTAAGCGGGGTTCAGCTGTACCCCGCGTCGGTCACGGCGTGGTCGACCGGCCGGGCCCAGCCGAGCCTGACGATCAACCGCGGCAGCCGCCACCGGGTCCGGGTGGGTATGGTCGTGGCCAGCGGGTTCAACCTCGTGGGTAGGGTCTCGAGTGTCGGGCAGGTCACGTCGACCGTGCGTTTGATCACCGCCCCGGACACCCGAGTCACGGTCCGGATCGTCCCCCCGCTGCCCGACTCCCCGTCGAGGCAGATGCTCGTCCAAGCCCAGACGGTGGCCGGTGAGGACCGGCTCATGGCCCAGACCGATGTGGACGATCCCGCCCGGGTCGGGGACCTAGCCCACCTCGACGACGAGCGATGGCCGGCAGCGGCTAACGGGTTGGTGGTCGGCAAAGTGGTTGCGATCGAGAACGATCCCGAAGACCCCCTCCTGCGGCGGCATACGTATATTCAGCCGCTACGGTCCCTTGCGTACCTGGACCGGGTCGTGGTGCTATTACCCGCTCAGGGCGCCACGTCGCCCGACCATCAACCCGTGATCACCCATGAGCTACCCGGTACGGAGCCTTGAGCCACGGTCGGTTCCCGCTTAAGGACCCATCGGGTATCATCTGACCGCGTCCCGGATATACGCTTCCCGGACGAGTTTACGGCATGACTCGTGTACGCGGCAAGGAAATATTCGGTGACCAGCACATCACCGACGCGGTACTTTGATACGCGATGCGTGCAGTTTGGATCCCGATGATTTTCCTGTCGCGGCCAGGAGTCATGCCGTAAACTCGTCCGGGATGGGTTGGTCAACTCGCTATGCGATGGACGGTGTTTGCGATCATGGTGTACCTCGCATTCGCGGCTCAGGAGGGGCTGCGGACCCTGCTGGTGGTGGGGCACACGAGCCCGAACTTTTTATTGGTGATGTTTGTCTTCGTGGCGATGCACGCCCCGCGTTTGATCGTCGCGTGGGCGGCGGTGGCGGTGGGGTTGGTGGCCGACCTTCAACCCCTGCCCCAGGCTGATCAGCTCGCGGACGTCGCGGTGATCGGGCCGGGGTGCCTGGGGTACTTGGCAGCGGGGTTTGTGGTGATCCACCTGCGTGTGATGGTCTTCCGAGAATCGACGATGGCGACGGCGGCGTTGGTGGTGGCGTCGGGCCTCTTTTTTCACCTGATCGTGGTCGCGCTGCTGACGATGCGTGGCCTGGCATGGCCGTTGGGCGAGCCGATCCGCGGCTGGAACGCGGCGGATCAGCTCGTGCACCGGTTTTTAGAAGTGATGTATTCCGCGGTGTGGGCGGTCCCGATCGCGGCGGGGCTACTCAAGATCGAATGGCTTTGGGGGTTTCCCCATCACAGTGGTGGTGCACGCAGGCACCCCACGGTTCGTGGGGGACGGTAGGGGAGGCTTAGCCCCACGTCATGGACGGGGGATTCAAACGGTGCTCGTTGAGTCAGCTTTTCGATTCTCCATAGACCCATCCCGGCGTCAACAGGTTCACCGACGCGGCGCTTGGATACGCGATGCGTATAAGAACCCGCTTGCTTACACGCGCGGCTCGCTGGAGACGATCACGCATGCCCCCGGATCTGTACGGGATCTAGCCTTGCGGTTATCGATACCCGTCCGGGTGGGACTTGAACCAGCGCCAGGCGGTCTCGACGATGGGTTCGATCTGGTTGTATTTCGCCTCCCAGCCCAGCTCGTCGCGGATTTTTGACGCGTTCGCGTACAAGGCCGGGGGGTCGCCGGCACGCCGAGGGCCGATCTCGGCGGGGATCTGCACCCCGGTGACGGACCGGGCCGCGTCTAACACCTGCTTAACCGTATACCCCTTGCCGATCCCGAGGTTGTAGAACCGCCCATCGCCGGGCGTCAGGGCGTCCATCACGACCGCGTGGGCTTCGACGAGGTCTTCGACGTGGACGTAATCGCGGATGCACGTGCCGTCGGGCGTGGGGTAATCGTCGCCAAAAATCGTGACTCCCGGGCGCTGGCCCAGGGCCGCCAGGAGCAGGACGGGGATGATGTGGGTCTCGGGCTCGTGGTCTTCGCCGATCGAGCCGTCGGCGGCGCAACCGGCGACGTTGAAGTACCGCAGGGCCGCGAACGCGAAATCCGGGTTCGAAGCTTGATAATCACGCAGCATGCGCTCGAAGAAGAGCTTCGACCACCCGTACGGGTTGATCGGGCTCTGGGGCAGGTCCTCGGTGATCGGCATGGTTTTCGGTTCACCGTACGTGGCGCACGTGGAGCTAAACACGAGTCGATTCACGCCCGCCTCGTGCATCGCCCGAAGCAGGGTCAGCGACCCGCACGAGTTGTTGTCGTAATACAGCAGCGGCTCGTGGACCGATTCGCCCACATAGGCCAGGGCGGCGAAGTGCATGACGGCGTCGATCTTGTGTTCGCGGAGGGTGGATACGACGGTTTCGTATTGGCGTAGGTCGGCTTCGATCAGCGGCACAGTTTCTGGCACCGCCTCACGGTGACCCCGGCCGAGGTTGTCCAACACCACCACCCGGTGGCCCAGCTCTGCCAGCCGTTTGACCGCGTGCGACCCGATGTACCCCGCTCCGCCGCTGACCAGCACATTCATAGACGAAAACCCTGTAAAAACTGGTTAGCGGAAGAGCTTGATCACGGCGAACCCACCGATCAGCAGGATCACAAACGCTACGCACAGCCAATTGAAGTACCGATCGATAAACGGCGTGGCTTTGTGTCCCATCCACGCAAACAGCCCCGCTACCAGATAGAACCGCAACCCCCGACCCACCAGCGACACGATCATGAACAAGGCCAGCGGCTGCTCAAACACCCCCCCCGCGATCGTGAACACCTTGAACGGGATCGGGGTAAACGCCGCGGCGAACAAGACCCACACACCCCATTGCTCGTACCACGCTTCGACCTTCTGGAAGTGCTCGGGGGTGAACCCGGGCACGTAGCTGTACATGAACTGATCAACCGCTTCCCACGCGCCCCAGCCGATCGCGTAACCCAGGGCGGCGCCCAGGACACTGGCGATCGTGGTGACCGTCGCAAACCAGACCGCCCGCCGGCGGTTGCCCAGGCACATGGGCCCCAACAGCACGTCGGGGGGGATGGGGAAGAAGCTCGACTCGGCGAAGCTAAGGACAAACAGAGCCGGCGTCGCGTGCTTGTGGTGGGCGAACGACAAGCACCCAGTCGTAGAGGTGGCGGTGGATCGCCCAGCGGCTCACGGGCCCTACCGCGGATTCAGCGGCAGCGGCTTCCTCTTTGAGGATCGGGCCGGGGGTGGGCGGATCGGGGGCCGGGGGTGGTGGCGGCGGTAAGTCTCCCATGTGCGGTGTTATCGGGTATTTTTCAATAAAAAGCTAATGAAAGTACTCGATATTCTGCTTGATCATGCCGCGCGTGGGAATCTTTTAACGTGATATGGACCAGGTCTGAGGACCTTCAGAACGATTTTTTAGCTCAAGCTCGAGCTCGGCAGGACATGGCGCACCCCCGCGAACTGGGCGACCTGTTGGATGACGCGGACCGCGGTGTCGTCGAGATCCACGAACTCCACACCGATGATGCGACGCATAAACCCGGTCTTTTTGATCCAACAAACACGGACCTTAACCCAAAGCAAGCCGTCGAGACAGGCGATTTTCGCTTGCAGTACATCCCCGCGGCTGGCTCGGAAGTACCCCCTGTGGCTAACCCGCATGCCCAACGCCGACAGATCGAGCACCGTCCCGATCGAACAATCGAGCATATCGCACCGCACCCGACCCCGCCTGCGGTGGTCCCGGGGGTATCGAGCTGCGGGGCGGGTCAAGCTTTCAATGGACGGTAGCATGGGTTTTCGCCAGGATCATCAGCACAACAGTCGACGTAACAGAGAAAATATCAGCCCTTATCTCGACGGGGCTGACACGACCCGACGACCTGTCCGGGGTACTCTCTTTTGCGATGCAAAGACAGGAGTCGGTTTCGTCTCATCGGCTAGTCCGGATCGGTCACGATATCCACGATCAAGATCGCTCGTCGCCGATCGGACAAGAACCGAGCCGCGTTCGACGGGCTGTCTTTTCCTTCCTACTTGAGGGATATCACCAAACGGCTGGTGATCAAGCGATAGGCCCGGAAATCTCTCGGGTGCAGGTCCGCTGCGCGTGAATCACCCGCTTAAGCGCGGTAAACATCACCAGCATCGCCGCCCGACGAACCCTCTGATTGAGAGCAAACGGCTCGATCGGTTCACCTCACCTCTTCGCGACACCCCCCAAAGGTTCATGACCGTAAGACCATCGAAGGCTATCGTTCCAGGGGCGTGCGCCGCCCGGATTGCGACCTGATCTCCGCATGGACGGTCGCCTTGGATACCTTCGGGATCACCACCGCGTCGTAGGGATAGGTGAGCATGTTCATGATGATCTGGTCCTTGGTGGGCCGGTTGGCGACGCCTTGGACGAATAGCTTCCCATCGGCGTACTGGACCCCGGTGATCCAGCCCCGAAAACCCGTCGTTGGCTTCTCGCCTAGAGTCAGCAGAACGATCGACTCTTTGTCAAAGCTGATCCCCCGGGTTTTTAGGTCGACGCTGCCGAGCTGCTGAAGCTGCTGTTTGGAATTAATCAGCCTAACCCCAGGGTCCTTAAACCCTGCATCGCTGCCGCCGTAACGTCTTACGATCTTCACCGGCGAGGTGCCGTCGCCGTAGTGGACCTTCATCTCCTTGGTTTTTTTTTCGGTCGCACAAGCCCCGACCCCCAAGCCCCAACCAACCAACAGGCACAGGCACCAAGACAGATGATTGCTCTGGAACATCGTTATATCTCCCAACTAAATAGACCTTTAAAAATGCCTGCTGTTGATTCCAATGATTCAACGCAAGTTCACTTCTTCTTGTTATATCCCTGATTCGTAGCGGTCGAATCCAATCTGCCAATCCGCACGATCCTCCAGCGTGGCGTGAAATCTCGATCATCCCACCATCCGGCCGCCGTGACACCACCGTTCTAAACTATAGGGTATTTATATCGGCTGCGGAGCGAACCAAAACGAATTTAATCTCTTTGCGGTTTGGCTGCCCAGTGCATCTTCTTAGCAAGCATCTGCCAGTAGCTCAGTTCAGGGTTGTGGACCAGAAGCAGCGGCTTGGGGTAACGGCGGATCCAGATCTGCTCGTTGGGTTCCAGCGCCACCGACTCGTGGCCGTCGATCACCAGGTGGCTGCCCGGGTTGGCACGGACAACCCGTAACCGCACGCAATCATCCGCGTGGACCACGATCGGGCGGAACGCCAAGCTGTGGGGGCAGATCGGGGTGATGCACAGGGCGTCCGTGGTCGGGCTAACGATCGGCCCCCCGGCGCTGAGATTATAAGCGGTTGAGCCGCTAGGGGTAGCCACGATGACCCCATCCCCGGCACAGGTCGCCGAGCTCGAGTGGCTCGTTTCCGGATTGATCGTCAGTTCGATTTCGATGATTCTAAATGGTTCACCTGCGGTCACGACAGCCTCGTTGAGCGCCGTGCCCGTGAACTTGCAGTGAGCAAGATCGACCTTGTCGACGCTGCAATCCGCTGCTTGGGCATCAAAAGCCGCCACTTCGAGCATGACCCGTTTGCCGATCCGACACCGGTTGGCAGCGATCGCGTCCCAGTGACGCCGCAGCTGATAAACATTGAACTCTGCTAAAAACCCAAGCTTGCCGAAGTTGACCCCCAACATCGGGATGCCTTCGCCCACCACGTGTTTAGCCTGCGACAAAAGCGTCCCGTCCCCGCCCAACACGATCGCGAGGTCCGATCCCGGCAGCGGTATTGATGACCCGCTGGTCTGCAAGGACAAGTCCGGCTCAGCGACGATCTTAGCCCGCTGGTTAAGCCAGGGCCGCAGCTCCGCCAGGGCCTCGGTAACGGGTGGCTTGTCCTTATTGGCTAGAATGATCACCCGTGGGACGATCGAGTGACCCGAGGACCCGTCCGAGATGCTCGTAGCGACCGCGTCGGTCATGAAGACCAGTGTAACCCCATAGCCGTGAAGGCTCCATCACCGGCCATGGTCGTATCCGCCGCGAGAGCCGGACAGCCCCTGACCGAACACCGGCAATGGCTCAAGAACCCGCTTGCTCATGTCGTACATGAAATCGGGATACGCTCTAGAGAGGATACGCCTTCTCCTGTGAAACGGCCGATTGCACCGTTATCCGGACCGCCCCTCCACCAAACCCCGCCTAGCCGCCGACGGCGTCGACCACAGGAACCCCGACACCAAGCACACCAACCCCAGCGCGATGACCACGACCTGGGCCTTGCCCGAAGTGAGCCGAACCATACGTGACCGCGAGAACAGCGGACGCTGCGGCTCAAAATAGAGCTCCGGCTCCGCCCAGACCCAACGGGCTTCCATCGTCGCCGGCAGCTTGATCGGGGGTTCCAAGCCCCGATAGGCTACATCCGCCGGTTGGGTGTCGTGCATCGTGACCGCTGGCTCGTCGAAACCAGGCTCCGATCCGGGCCTCACCGTCAGGACCGTCGCCCCTGCGGGTTTGTACCTGAGATGATCAAACGCCAAGCCTTCGATCACAACCACGTCATCGGCTTCAATCGCGTCATGGAACTGGCGACACCGCTGCTCGACCCGTTGCCACCCGTCGACCCCTTGCTCTAGAACCCGGCGGTGGTGCCGCAGCTGGCCACAATCCAGCCACGCCGGGGTGAGCATCGCCATACCGATCAGGACCACCCCAGCGATCAGGAACAACCAACCCGGCAGCATGCGTAAAAACGAGCTAGCGATTGGCAGCGGCGATGAAATCATCGAAGGTCTAGATACCCTACGCATCGTGGCCCTGTGTCGGTCATCAGAAAAAGCACGGACAGAGGGTCCGCCCATGAGGGACCCATCGCGATGCCCACGCGACAATGGTATATCGTCCGTCACAGGTCCCCCGCGTGAATCAGCTTTCACCGCCCCTTCCTCAACGCGATCATGCCCATCGCGGTTCAAACCCCGCAACCCACGGCCGTAATACTTTAGCGCGCGTTGCCATGATTCCCTGGATCAAGAGCGTTACCGACGCGGCGTCTAGATACGCGGCGCGTCCCCCCTCCCCGGGTGGGGCGCCACCCACCGCCACCAAGGCAACAAACCACCAGCGTAATAAAGCAGCGAAAAGACAATAAACACCTCCGTCACCACCGTGGTCGAAGCGGCCCCAAGGAGCCCATACCGCGGGATGACCAACACATTCAGTGCCACGTTCAACCCCGCTGCCGCCACGATCCCCCGGGTGCGCAGGTGCTGGCGCCCCGCGGCCGTGAGCAGGTTGCCCAGACAGTTATTGAAAAATCGTAACGGGATGATGACCGCCAAGACCCCAAGGGCCGCTGACGCCGGCTCGAACCCGGCCCCGTAGAGCACGCGCACGATCGGGCCAGCGAAGATCACCCCCGCCGCAGCTACGGGCACCGCGATCGCCTCAAGCCCAAACACCGATCGGTGAAACAATCCCCCCGCCGCCCGGGTGTCTCGCCGCACGAACGCCCGCGACATCCCCGGCAGAAGCGTGTTGTTGAGCATCACCGCGATCGTGGTCCAAGGGATCACCACCGACGCCGCGGCCTTGTAGTAACCCACCTCCGATACCGGTCGCAGCCACGAGAGGATCAGCAGGTCGCTGTGGAGGTACACCGCCGTGGCCGCCAGGTTCAGGGCGTACGGGCTAGCCGATACCACCAGCGTACGCAGCACCCGCCACCGCACCCGCCACCGCACCCGTCCGTAGGCCCGCTCAAACAAGACCGCCGCCACCACCAGGCCCACCACCCGTGCTACGATCATCACCAGCAACAGCACGTGCAGGCTGTGCCGTTCGAAGATCACCCACACCCCACCCAGGATCGTGATGACCCGCTCGGTCACAGCGCAAGCCGTCTCCAGCTCCATCCGCTCCGCGGCGTAAAAACCCGCCCGTAGCAGGCCCGTGACCGCGCCCAAGCTCAGCCAGACCCCGCCCAGGACGATGCCGTCTCGGACAGCCGGCTCGTACCCCGCCCCCACCGCTAGGACCGACATCGCCACCACCGTCGCCGCTGAGCACCCCAACGCGATCACGATCGACGCCCCCATGTACCGCCCCCCCCGGTGACGGGTGGTTGCTAGTTTCCGGAATAACAGCAGGTTCACCCCCCAGTCCGACGCGAAGACGAACACCGCGCAGAACGTCATCACCACCGTAAACCGGCCCAGCTCCTGGGCCCCCAACACCCGGCCGATCAGGACACTCAAGATCAGCGTGCTGGCAAACTCCAGCACGCGGGACGCGAATTGCGCCGCGTAATTGCGGGTGATGGTCAAACGGGTCATGGAGCGTACCATCACGTATAACGACATAGCCCCGTCGGGTCGAACGGGGCTATGGGGTGGTTCTTGTCTATTTCTGATCGCGGCCCGTGCGGCCCCACAGTGTTATGCCACCGGCACCAGCCGCAGCAGCCGGTTGAGCCGGTCGTTGTTCGAGTCGTCAGTGTCCGATCCCAACCAGCGACGGGCGAACGACGGCTGGGTGTCGGCGCCTAAAGCGTTGCCGGTCGAGTCGATCGCGCTCAGCGCCGCGACGATCCCTCCCGAGGGGGTCACGGTCCCCCGCAGCGGGATGTTGAACGCGTTCTCGTCGGAGTCGTTGTTGTTGAACGCAACCTGCCCCAGCTTCACGCCCGCGGTATCGGTCAGCAGCGACACCGTGATGTCCTCAGTCGCGCTGGGGGCCAGGGTGCTCACCCCCAACCCGTCGACGATCGCGAACGCCCCGGCGGGGCCGATCGTCAGGTTCGCTAGGTTTAGCGCCGAGTCCCCGTCGTTACGGATCGTGAACGTCACCTGCGGGGCGGTGTCACCCTCGGTGACCGGCCCCAGGTCGGTGAACCCGCTGTTATCGACCAACGTCGTGGCGCCCTGCAACACCGTGACCTCCGGCGGCCCGGCGGTCACCACCTCCCCGCGTAGCGGGATGTTAAACGGGTTCTCGTCCGCGTCGTTGTTGTTGAACGCGATCTGGCCTAGTTTCACGCCCAGGGTATCCGTGGCCATCGATATGGTGATGTCTTCGGTGGCGCTGGGGGCGAGCGTGCTCACATCCAACCCGTTGACGACCGAAAACACCCCGGCCGGACCCACCGTCAGGTTCGTTAGGTTTAGTGGCGAGCCGCCGTCATTGCGGATCGTGAACGTCAGTTCCGGGGCGGTGGTGCTGACGGTCACCGGGGCGAAGTGGGTGAACCCGCTGTTATCGGTCAAAGTCGATGCCCCTTGCAAGACCGTCACCTCAGGCGGAGCCGCGACCACGGTCCCACGGATCGGGATATTGAACGGGTTCTCATCGGCGTCGTTGTTATTAAACGCGACCTGACCCAGCTTAATCCCCGCGGTATCGGTGAGCATCGACACGGTAATATCCTCGGTCGCACTGGGGGCGAGCGTGCTCACATCTAAGCCGTTGACGACCGAAAACACCCCGGCCGGGCCCACCGTCAGGCCCGCCAGGTTCAGTGGCGAGCCGCCGTCGTTGCGGATCGTGAACGTCAGCTGAGGGGCCGTATCGTCGGCGTTCACGGAACCGAAATTGGTGAACCCACCGTTGTCTATCAATGGCGTAGCCCCCTGCAACACCGTCACCTCCGGCGGGGCTGTGGCGGTCACCGTCCCCCGGATCGGGATATTGAACGCGTTCTCGTCCGCGTCGTTATTGTTGAACGCGACCTGCCCCAGCTTTGTACCGGCTGTGTCGGTGAGCATCGAGATGGTGATGTCTTCGGTCGCCCCCGGGGCCAGCGAGGTGACGTCCAGCCCGTTGACGATCGAAAACGCCCCGGCTGGGCCCACGGTCAGGTTCGCCAGGTTCAGCGTCGATCCCCCGTCGTTGCGGATCGTAAACGTCACCTCTGGGGCGGTATCCCCCAGGACGCCTATGCCGAAATCGGTAAACCCGGAGTTGTCGACCAGCACATCACCGCCGTGGAGCACGGTGACCTCGGCCTGCCCCAAGAAGCTATTGAGGAACACCTTGTTATTGGTGTAGATCACGCTGAACTGCCCCCCGTCGATCGCCACCTGCCCGTCCGCCGGGGCGTTGGCAAAGGTTTCGTCGATCTGTCCCGAATCCTCGACCAGGACGAACGGCTCAAACGAATCACTCGACGCGGGCACGAACCCGTCGATCAGAGACACGTTCAGCTGCCCCCCCAGCGTCGCGAACCCGCCGAGGATCACCTGGTCGTAGTCGGTCCCGGCCGTGGTGCCGCCGATCTCGATATCGATAGACCCGGTTGGCCCTTGGGTCAGCTGCTCGGTTGTGATCGTCAGCGTCCCCGCCGACAGCCCCGGGCTGATCGATCCATTGTTGATAATCGAGGAGCTTAACTGGATCAGCTTCAGCTCCCCGGTGCCCGCGATCGTGCCCCCGTCCTGGTTGGCTAGGGAATCACCGCGATAGGTGACGACGCTGTCTTCGATCCGGATCAGCCCGCTGTTGGTGTGGTTGGCCGCCGCCGCGACCGCTTCGAAGCCCGCATCGAAGATAAACTCGAGGTCCGAATCCACGTCTAGGGTGCCGTCGTTGACGAGGGTGCCGTTCTTGATAAACCGCCCGTCGTCGGGGGTAGCGTCGACCTCGATCGACCCGGCGTTAGTAAGGGTGTGTCCGTTGAGGTCGAGGTTCGCGGTGAGGACCTCCACGGTCACCGACGGGTCGATGTCTTCATTAGCCAAAACGATCGTGCCGTTGTTCGCGGTGTCCTGAGCCAAGACCAGCACCCCGTGAGAGAAGCTGCCGTCGCCGCCGCCCATGTCAGCGGTGTCGGTGCCGTGGATCGCGACGATGGCGTTAGCCGGGATATCGCTGATCAACCCGTTGTCAAAACCCACGACCACGACCTCGGTCGCCGACGCCGGGGTTGAGGAGAACATGAGGTCTGAACGGGTCAGAAAAACGCGGTCGCCCAGCGTGCCCCCGTCCGAGTCGTAGGTGATACGGCCTGGGACGTCCTGATCGCCGGCGATGGTCAGGAAGACCCCGGTCTCGGACGTGACCGTGCCCTGGTTCGTGAACGTCCCGGTCCCTTTGATCTCGCGCAGCCCGCCGCTGGCGGCCACGGCGTTGATCACCCCGGTCGACGTGTTGACCAGCGTCCCGGTGCCGATGTCGAGATTGGCCGTGGTGTCGCCGACGTTCTCGAGGTTAATGGTCCCCGCGTTCTGGAGCCCCGATTGCCACTTGAGGATCCCGTGGCTAAAGAACGTGCTGTCCGTGCCCTGGATCGTGAGGGTCTGGCCCGCCGAGAGGTTCCCGTCAAGCGTCGCCTCGACGGCTAGCCCCCGCGCGACGAGGTCCAGGTTCGGGTCCGTGAACCCGGCTCCGATCGTGATGGACGAGTTCTCGACCTTTACCTGCCCCAGCAGCTGCCCCGAGTTGAGCACCAGCGCGCCGGTGCTGACCCTCGCGTCGTTGGTCTTGCCCGCGACCACGGCGCTGACGTCGAGCGTTCCCCCGTCGAGCGTGACCGTGCCGGTGAACCACGCCCCCGCGTTTTCATTGGCCGGGACGGTGGCATTGGTAAAACCGGCGACGGTCAGCGACCCGCCCTGGATCGTCAACCCTTCGTGGACGACCATGCTGTTGACTGTCGTGTCCCCGCCGGTGTAAAGAACCGTGAAATCCGATTCACCGTCAACGATCGTCACGTCGTCAGCCGCTCCGGGCAGGGTGTCGGTCGACCAGTTGGCCGCGGTCGACCAAAGATTATCCCCGCCGTCCCCGTCCCAGGCCACCGCGGCCATCAGCAACCGCCCCTCGAGCGGTTCGAGTCCGGTGAAGCAGCCAGCCTTCTTCCATGACCTGAACCGGGTGATCCCGCCAAGCCAGGTGCGACGCGTCATGATTCTTTTGTCCGAACGATGTGCTAAGTGAGCTTGGTGCCTAGTCAAGGGTCACGATCTCCTTATAGGTTGATGGACGTATCTGGAACCTGCCGTCACTATTGTGGAGCCACTCACAACCGTAGCTGCGGCAATCCACGATCTAGCATAATCATTTTTTACCTTAGGCATAGCATCCTTGCATCTACGGTGCACAATTTATTTCGACCCCGAGATGCCCGCGCGACGGCTCCACACGTATCGTGTATGTAGGCTTCATCTCTTGCCGCGGCGTTTTTTCCTTTCAAGACGGGTCGTCCTCAAGAGGTAAGGATACATCACAAGGGGTTGGCCCGGCCGGAACGCTTTAGTGATGGGCTGCCAGCCCGCAGCTGCAGCCTAGCCGACCACATTCTGTTCTGACTTGCGCAGGACAAATTCAAGACGCATCCACCACCTTCATGGCCGGCGGGTCATGACCGAACACGATTCCCGTTCACCCCGCCCACGTTCGCCGTGCCTTAGAACAAGGCCTACGACCAGGCCAACGCTTGGATTCACCACTCATGTACATGTATACGACACACGACGCAAAATCTTCGGTATCATACCCCTTCCCCGATCAAATGGCAGCGTTGATCTTCACCGCGGCAGACGATCCCCAAGCTCAGACGGACCACCGACGCCGTGCTTAAGGACACGGTGCCGTCTATCCCCAAGACCCTTCGCTATGTGAAGAAACAGGTTTGATCGAGGATTGAGCCGGTTTATAATCTCAATCCTTCGACGACCATCGCGCTGCTTATCGCAGTGATCTCTGTACCTCCCTTGCGGATGCGCAGCGGCGCTCGGTCGGCGGTGATGGGCTTTGAGGCCGTAAATTCAGGTAGTACTAAATGTGATTGAAAGGAACACAGCATGAATAGGAAATGTCTGCTCGGGTCGGGTGTGCCCGTCTTAGCCGTATTGATCGCAGGGGTCTTTCTCGTGGCCTTGATCGCGGCCGGCCCTCACGACCATGACCACGCCCACAAGGCCAAAAAACACGCGTCCCGCTCTGCAGCCTCGTTTAAGGACAACGGCGAACTGATCGTCCCCAAGGACTACCGCCAATGGGTCTTTGTTGGCGCCCCGGTGACCCCGCACGACATGAACGACGGCAAGGCCGCGTTCCCGGAGTTCCACAACGTGTACATCGACCCCGCTAGCTACGCCGCGTACAAAGCGACCGGCAAGTTCCCCGAAGGCACCGTGCTCATCAAGGAGCTGGTCACCGTCGGCGCCAAGCACGCCGCCAGCGGCAACGGGTACTTCCAAGGCGAGTTCATCGGGGTCGAAGCGGCGGTCAAGAGCGCCAAACACTTCCCGGATGAGCCGGGCCACTGGGCGTACTTCAGCCTCGGCAAGTTCCCGAAGCTCGCCGAATCCGCCAAGGCCCACCCAACCGCCTCGTGCAACGCCTGTCACCAGGCCGTCGCCACCGAGGACTGGGTCTTCACCGAGTTCTACCCGGTGCTCCGTGCCGCCAAGCCGGGCGCCGCGACCCGACCAGCGAAGTAAACACCGGAGGCGATCAAATAGCGTATTGAAAGATCAACAAACTAAAGCGGCGCGCCGTATACCCGACGCGCCGCTTTTTATTTTTTAGAGCATTTCCCGAAATGGCGTATGATGTTCAGCAGCGAGCCGCGACCATAAGACAGCGGGTTCCTCCTGTGGCTCGGCGAGCCGCGCGTGTCAGCAAGCGGGTTCTTCCGAATAACCAGAACCCCCTTATATCGTACATGAAATCGGGATACGCTCTTCGGCCCCTAGCGGTCTAGCCCGTCCCCAGCGGTTTTCGCCGCTGAGACCGGGTCACCTCGCAGCAGGGACGCTAGTGGTTTAAGCCGTTGGGACCAAGAATAATTCCGCTCCACGTGTTCACGGGCGTGAGTCCCGATCTGCTCGCGGAGCTGAGGCTGGGCAAACAGCTTCTCGATATGATCGACCCATTGATCGGGTGAATCGGCGGTAATCAAGTGCTGGCCGTCGACCGCGTCAATCCCCTCGGCCGCATCGGGGGAGCACACCACCGGCCGGGCACAGGCCATGGCTTCGAGCACCTTGTTCTGGATCCCACGGGCGATCCGCAGCGGGGCCACCACCACCGATGCTTCCGATAGATACGCCCGCACATCCGGGACCGAGCCGACCACCTCCACGCCGGGGAAATCCTCTAGCGATTCGACCCGTGGTGTCGGGTGGCGGCCGATGATCTGGAACCGGGCTTCGGGGACCCGTTCACGCAGCCGGCCCAGGACATGATGGACAAACCAGGTGACCGCGTCGACGTTGGGCGCGTAGTTGAGCACGCCCACGAACGCGACGGCCTTGGACTCGGTCGGGGGCAGCGGCGAGAAGTAATCCAGGTCGACCCCGTTGCCCACAGCGACCAGGCGCGGATGGTCGCCGACGTGGGTGCGGTAGGCCTGGGCCTCGGCTTCGCTGACCACGGTCACCGCGTCGAAATGATCGAACCGCCCGGCCTCGATCTGTTTGAGCCGGTGGGCCTCGGTCGCGTAGACCCAGCTCATCGGCGCCCAGCTGTGCTTAGCGAAGCTGTCCCACTTGGCGCTGTCGACGTCGACGAGGTCTAGCACGTGGATCAAACGTCCTTTCGTGGGTTGCCTGCCGTTGAGGCTCCCGGTGAGCAGCCGGGCGTAACGGACCATCCCGGTGCAGAAGGTAAGGATCGCGCCGAACGGCTCCTGCTCGTGCCACTGGGTAATCGTGTCGGCTAGCCCCTGGCGGTAGTAGTAGCTTTCGGTGAACGCGCTGCCGGTCAGCAGGGCTTTGACCGCTTTGGCTTTGGACAGCTTGGTCGAGATCGGCTGGATCATCACGCGTTTGGCGACGGTGCTTAGCAGCTGGTGGTGCTGGAGCCATACCGGCTCGTCGCTGGTGCAGGCGATCGACACCTCGAAGTGTTGGGCGAGGAACTTGAGCATGTGATAGCTGCGGATCCGGTCGCCACGGTCGGGGGGGTAGGGCATCCGGTGCGTGAGCATCAAGACGCGGCGGTCGGCGGCGCCGCGGTCGGCGGCGGTCGGGGATGGCGGTCGGTCTGTGGTTTTCATCATGGTCAAGCCGGACCGGTACGGGTCACCACGGCTGGGTCGTCGGGTCGCCTCGCGCGCCTTTCGGGGTCCACCCTATCGATACGCATCGCGTCTAGAAACACCGGGTCGGTGATGTGTTGAAAACTGAAAATTCCCTTGCCGCGGACACGAGTCATGCCGTATGTTCATCCGGGATCGGTCTCTACCATCGACGACCGGTTGGCGGCCCCAGACCCTTGCGGCAGCGGCTTCAAGACGTCGCCGGACCCTGGTTGTCGTCGTCTTTGGGGGCCTTTGGGTCCTGGGTGATTTTTGCCCCGTTGGTGTCAGCCCTGTTCGTGTCCACCCCTTTGGTGTCCTTGGCCTTGGCGTCCTTGGATTCTTTGTTATAGCCGTAGCCGCCGCCGTAGCCGTAGTACCCGTAGTAGTACCCGTAATAGGCGTAGCGGTAGAGGTACTTGGGCATGTGGACCTTCATGTGGGTTAGGATCACACCCGCGACCTCGCAGTTGTTGGCCCGCAGGAGTCGTTTGGCACGGTCGACGACGTCGATGGGGGTCTTGTAAAGCCGCACGACCAGCAGGACCTGATCCGTCATCGCCCCGAGGATCGCCGCGTCGGTCACCGACACGACCGGGGGGCTGTCGATAAAGATGTGGTCGTACCGGTTGCCCAGCTGTTCGAGGATCATGCTCATCCGGGGGCTGGTCAGCAGCTCGGTGGAGCGTTCGTGGTCGGACCCGCCGGCGGGGATGAAGTTGAGGTTGGGGTAGACCGTGTCATAGACCACGTCATCGATATTGTTCACCTCGCCGGTGAGCAGCTGGAGCATGCCCTTGTCGAACTCGCGGTGGAACAGCTTATGGAAACTGGGCCGACGCAGGTCGCCCTCGACCAGGAGCGTCCTCTGGTTGCGGAGCTCGCTGAAGATGACCCCCAGGTTCACCGTGCTCACACTCTTGCCCTCGGCCGGGGCGGAGCTGGTGATCACGTGGGTCTTGAGTTCGCGATTACGCGCGCGGGCGAGGATCTGGGTGCGGATGGCACGGTACTGCTCGGTGATGGCTCCGCCCTTGTCATGGTGGACGATGACCTCGGGGGCGTATCCATTATGGACGGCGGGCTTATTTTCAGCGATCTGCGTGGCGTCGTCGCCGGTCGGTGGTAGCACGCTCGTCTGCTGGGGGGGATAGGCGTCGGCCAAGGCCGGGGGGGGCGTCGTCCGTGGGCGGGGCCGCCAGGTCCCGGGTCGCTGTCTCTTTGTGCATCGGCGCGGCGTCGTAAACCTCTTGGACGTGGTCAATCGGCAGGGCGGGGCTGACGTCGTCGTTGGTGGAGATCTCAGCGTCGATCGCCGGCTCGTTGGCGGCAGCCTCGGGTGGCTGAGCGTCCTGGGGCGAGGCATCGTCTTGCTGACCGCGCTCGCGCCGGGCGCGGTTCATCGCATTAAATACGTCGCCCATCGTCTATCTCCTGTGTGGCTAGGACATCTTCGGATAACGGCTGGTCCGGGTACGCTTCGGCTGGGGCATCATCGAAGTCGGGCAGCATCTGAGAGATCGCCCGCTGGACCACGTTCGAATCAATCAGGTGCGTATCAATAGAGTATCCGACCAGTAACGCGTTGTCACACACCAGGTTAACGATCCTGGGCACGCCTTGGGCATATTCATAGATCACATTAAGAGCTTCGCGAGAAAAATCGACCTCCGGGCGGTCTCTGCTGGCCCGCACCAGTCGGAAGGCGACGTAGCGGGTCATCTCATCAAAGTTCATCGGCTCAAGATGGGTGTACATGACAATCCGTTGGATCAAAGGCGCCAAGCGGGGGTGTTTGAGCATGGACCGCAGCTCCGGCTGACCGAGGATCAGCAGCTGGAGCATCTTATCGGTCTCGCTCTCGAGGTTGGTCAGGAGGCGCAGCTCCTCAAATTCATCGATGCTCAGGCACTGGCCCTCATCGATCACCACTACCACGGTGCGGTCATAGGCGTGCTGGCTTTCCACGAAACGGCGGATCTGGGTCAGCAGCGTCGCTTTGTCGGCAACCGGGGGGACCTCGATCTTGAAATCGGTCGCGATCAGCTTCAGCAGCTGGTGGGAGGAGACACGCGTGTTGTTGACCAGTGAAATGCGGGCCTCGGGCCCCAGCTTGCGGATCAGGGTCCGGATCAGGGTGGTCTTGCCCGAGCCGATCTCCCCGGTGATCAGCGCGAACCCGCGGCGGTTGCGGACGGTGTACTCGAGCTTCGCCAACGCCTCGCGGTGCTGCTCGGTCTCGAAGAAGAAACGCGAATTGGGCGTGTTGTGGAACGGGGGCATCGCCAGGTTGTAAAAATCTTCATACATGCAAGCTCGCTGCCTCTCCTGCGGGACCACACCCCTGCTTCCTCGTGAACACTTGATTGCAACCCGGTGAGAGGGTTGCCGGCCTCCGGGCCCCCGATCGCCCCCGGGGGCGGGCTAGCCGAAAAGTTTCTGCTCGAGATATTGCCTCGGGTTGTTCATGATCTTTTCATACCCGTTGGGGTCGCTTAGGCTCTTTTCGGCTAGATAAAGACTCAGCAGCAGACCCACCGTCATTACCGTCGCCAGAACGGGGTAGACGCCCCTTCCGAAGATTTTGGCCCGGAAGATATCGCTGGGAGAAACGATCTCATTGACCGCCCCGAGGACCGGCAGCTTCAGGTCGTCGACCGCCTGATCGATGCTGCGTAGCGAGTTGTTGAGCAGCTCGGCTAAAACGACCAGGACCCCGCCCAGGCCCCCGCCCAGGAAGATCGACCCGACGAGGATCATAAAGATCGTCGGCTCGCTGGGCCGGCTGGGCTCTTCGGCCCGTTCCTCGATATTTAGCCGGATGCCGCGCTGGCCCTTTTCGATCTCGGCGGCGATCAAGGTTTCGTGGAGTTCGTTCTTGTACTTTTTGAGCTGGGAGCTGGCGTCGGCCAGTTTACGCTCGATATGCTGATACTCGCTGCGTTTGGCGAAGAAGTTTCGCTTCAGGGCGTCGGTTTCTTCGATGTCAGAGACCAGCCCGGCGCGTTCTTCTTCCCTGGCTTTGATGTGTCCTCGCAGCAGTTCGATCTCTCGCTGGGCTTCGAGCCGGGCGATGTTCGGCTCCCGGTCCTCGCCCTGGGGCACCTGCTCGTCCAAGACGCTTAGCTCCTGCTCGAGCTCGGCGAGGCGCTTGCGGGTGCGTTTGACCGAGGGGTGCTCCTCGGTGCGGTTGAGGACGTAGAGATCGTTCTCGAGCTCGGCCTCGATGAGTTTGCGCTTCTCGAGGATCTCGAGGACCTCGGGGTTGGGCCCGGTACGGACTTTGACGATCTCTTCGGGTTGGTCTTCGATCCAATCTTCTTGGGCGCTGAGCTTGGCTTTGAACAGCGCCAGCTCGTTGTCGAGGGCCTTACGCTGATCCTTGAGCTCTTCAAGCCGGTTCTCGGCCGCGGCGCGGTCCTTGAAAAATTGAGCGGGGTGGACGGCTTCGAAATCCAGTTTGGCCTTGGACCACTTGCGCTCTTCGCGATCCCACTCGGCGACCCTGGTATCAAAGAAGCTCTGGGGCGCGCGGATGCTAGCGTCGAGCTCCTCTCGGGCTTTCAGGACGTAGGTCTCCACGAGCCGGTTGACCACGCGCGCGACTTTTTCACGGTCGGGGTGGGTGTACTGGACGACGATCTCATCGGGGTCGCGGCGGCGGAGATAGGTGCGGATCCGCTTCTGATAATCCAAGATCATGTCGTTCTTGGCCATCTGCCCTTCGGGGGTGAGCAGCCCGTCTTCGGTGTGGGGCAGGCCCTGGTTTTCGCCCAGGTCTTCGATCAGCTGCTCGATGGCGGCGCGGCCCACGATGTGGCGCTGGAATCGAGCCCGCAGCTGGTCGAGGTTACGATCGATCATGCTGCTGCCCATCTTCTGAAGGGTGGTGTCCTTGGCCTGCTCAATGACCGCTTGGGCGGTATACTCGCGCGGCAGCCACAGGCTAGCGACGATCACCACGATCATCACACTCACCGCGGGGAAGAAAAACTTCTTCTTGTGGCCGAGGACAATCCTAAGCCATTCGTGCGCGTTCTTCGGTTTTCGCCACGCCATGGGAACTACACCTCCCTAGCCAACTACCAAGGGCTGGATCAAACAAGGGTTACGGTATCGCCACGCCGGTGCTCACCCGTGCCGGGGTGCTGGCGGCCTGGATGATGGGGGAGACCGGAGACAGCAGGTTCTGCACCGCCACCCCCACGGACGCCAACGGGTTGATCGGGATAAAGATGATGTCGCCCTCTTCGAGGACCGCGTTGTACTTCATATCCCCCTTCTCGATCATGTCTTTGGCGTTAATGCTCATACGACGGATCAGGTCACCCTGTTCGTTGGGTCGCAGCACGACGATTTTTTCGGGCCAAGCGGTCCGCGACAGCCCGCCACGCATCACCGCATCAAACACGGTATCGCGACCGGTGTACGGCCGCGGCCCGGCGCCGGTCTCGCCGGCCATGTAATAAAACTTAGAGTTGAACCCGGTCACCTGTACTTGCACGTTCACGTCCTGGTAGTACTTGAGGATCTTTTCCTCGATCTCCGCGGCCAGCTGAACCGGCGTCTTCCCAGCGGCAAACACGTCACCCAGCAGGTGCAGCGTGATGAACCCATCGGGCCGCACCGTGGCGCCGACATTGTGGATCTCCGGGGCCGAAGGGGCGATAATCGTCAGCCCGTCCGGCGGCTCGATCACATAAGGCTTGCCTCCCACCACAGGAGTCGGTCGTTTAATGAAGGCTTTGTAGTCCGTATAGCGAACCGGTGCGCACCCGCTGGCGGTCAGCAGCGACGCAGTCATTAAAATCGCTACAAACCAGAGATTAGAACAAAATTTCCTGTTCAAAAACATGAGGCTACTCCGATCAGGTCCTGCCCAGATTTGGGTCTATATCTATCTTATGATAACGTCAAGCGGCAATCTAGCCTGCTGTGGCAGCGATCGGTGCAGAGAAATGAATGTGGCCGCCCTGACGGACCACCGGCACCGAATTCTAATCAGCAGCCCTGTGCTTGTTTTAGGCCGCCTTCTTGCTCACCTCGCCGCCTGGTCGCGGAATTTCGCGAACGTTGCCACCAGCAGCCGCAGCTCGCCGATCAGGCTCATCGTTTCGATATACTCTAAATCGTACTGTAGCTTACGGCGTACGGATTCGGTATCGGTATCGTACCCGTTCTTGATCTGAGCCAGGCCGGTCAAACCGGGCTTGACCTCCAGCCGCTTCTCAAAGTCGGGCAGCTCGCGGCTAAGCTCCTCAAAAAGCTCGGGTCTCTCGGGGCGAGGGCCCACCAGGCTCATCTCACCACGGAGGATATTCAAAAGCTGCGGCAGCTCGTCCACGTGGCTGCACCGCATCCACCGGCAGAT
>CBDCYN010000001.1:0-5351 GCA_965224205.1 Phycisphaeraceae bacterium | reverse complement strand
TCAATCAAACGCTGGAGGACTACCGCGCCCTGTCCTCGAACGCGCGGGGCACGAACGTCACCGCGGCGCTGGTGGGGGTCGGCTCGGTGTCGACGCGCCACCCCGAGGCATTCGGGCAGCTCGTTGAGGGCTACAAGCAGCTGCTGAGCGATTACCTCGATCACCTGGTGACCCAGGTCGATAAGCCCAAGCAGCAGATGGAAGCGATCGCCACGGCCCTGGGCGAGAAGGCGGCCGGGCCACGCGACCTCTTGGACGTCCACGTGGCGGCGCTCAAAGACGTGGCCGGCAAAGAACGGTGCGGGCGGGCGTGGTCCCTGGCGGTCGAGGGTCGCCTCGTCGCCCTGGAGATGATGGGGCTTCTCGTGGATTATTATCGTGTCGGGCTTCGGCGACGTTTTCCGACCGAACAGAAATTCCCTGATTGAAATGCACTGATAATGAAATTCGTCCTCCGACTCTATATCACGGGCTGCACCGCGTTCTCGCAGCGAGCGATCACCAACCTGCGCCAGATTTGCGAGACCGAACTCAAGGGCCAGTACGAGATCGAGGTCATCGACGTGCTCGAACACCCCAAGCTCGCGGAGAGTGAAAAGATCATCGCCACCCCGACCCTGGTGCGGCGGCTGCCCGAGCCGGTGCGCAAGATCATCGGCGACCTGAGCGATCATGAAAAGGTCCTCCTGGGCCTGGACCTGATGCCGTCCGCAGCACCGACGCTTCCACAACAACCTGATTGAGGAAAAACCGCCATGACCACAGCGTTTGCCGAAAGGTTAGAGCTGGCAAAGCTGCCGACCGGGATCCCGGGGTTTGACCAGATCTCTGCGGGGGGCCTGCCCGAGGGCCGTAGCACCATGATCTCCGGCACCGCCGGCAGCGGCAAGACGGTCATGGCGTTGCAGTTCCTCGTTGCGGGGGTGCGCGATTACGATCAGCCGGGGGTGTTCGTGACGTTCGAAGAATCCCCGGCCGACCTGATGCAGAACGTGCGGTCGTTCGGCTGGGACATGGAAGGCCTTAAGCGGGACAACAAGATCGCCGTGGTCGACGCGACCTCCAACCCCGGCGAGGTGGTCTTGGAATCCGGGGCGTTTGACCTCTCGGCCCTGATGGCGGCGGATCGAAAACTCGATCCGCGAGGTGAACGCCGAACGCGTGATCCTCGACGCGATCGGCGCCCTGTTCCCGCAGTTCACCGACAGCAACATCGTGCGGCGGGAGCTGCACCGGATCCTCGCGGGGCTGCGGAAGCTGGGCGTCACCACGCTGGTGACGATGGAGCGCACCGCCGAGGACGGCGGCGTGGGCCGGTTCGGCGTCGAGGAGTTCGTGGCCGATAACGTGATCCTCTTGCGCAACCGGATCGATCAGGAGAAGCGCCGCCGCACCATCGAGATCCTCAAGTTCCGAGGCACCATGCACCAGAAGGGCGAGTACCCGTTCACCATCGACCCCGACGACGGGGTGACGATCATCCCCCTGTCGGCCATCGAGCTTAAGCAGAAGTCGTCGGAGATCCGTGTCTCGTCGGGGATCCATGAACTCGACAAGATGTGCAGCGGGGGGATGTACCGCGACTCGATCATCCTCGTCAGCGGCGCCACCGGCACGGGCAAGACGCTCATGGTCACGCAGTACATCAAAGCAGCGATCGAGGCCGGGCAGCGCGCCATCCTCTTCGGGTCCGAGGAGAGCCGCGAGCAGCTCACGCGCAACGCCGCGCTTTGGGGCGTCGACTTCGAGAAGGCCCAGCAGGACGGACTGCTGAAGATCATCTGCCGATACCCGGAGGTCATGGGCCTCGAGGACCACCTGCTTCAGATGAAGCGGGACATGGCCGATTTCAAGCCCAGCCGCGTGGCCGTCGACTCCATGTCCGCGTTCGAGCGCGTCGCCACGATCAAGTCGTTCCGCGAGTTCGTGATTGGCCTCACCAGCAGCATCAAGCACCTGGAAATCACCGGCCTGTTCACCAACACCACCTCGATGCTGATCGGTGGCGAGTCGATCACCGAGACCCATTTCTCCACGATCACCGACACCATCATCCTCCTTCGGTACGTCGAGCTGGGTGGGGAGATGCGCCGCGGCCTGACCGTCCTCAAGATGCGCGGCACCTGGCACGAAAAAGACATCCGAGAATACGTCATCGACAGCAACGGGATGCACCTCAAGGCCCAGTTCCGAGGCGTCCACGGGATCCTCACCGGATCGCCGACCTACTCCTACCTCAACGAACGCCAGCGGCTGGACGATATGTTTGAAACCGGGGGATGAACCGGCCTACGGCCCGTGGAACCGCTGTCGTGACGAAGAAACCCCCGTTACGCCTCCTGCTCGTGGAGGACAACCCCGGCGATGCAGACCTGGTCGCCGAGTGTCTGTCGTTCAACCACGGCCATGAGCTTGACCTGATCCACGCTACCCGCCTCAAAGACGCGATCCAGGTGATCTCGTCCCGCGAGGTCGACGCCGTGATCCTCGACCTCAACCTCCCGGATTCGGCGGGGATCGAATCCCTGAAACGGATCAAGGCCGCCGCCAACGGGGCCGCGATCATCGTCCTGTCCGGGGCGGCGTCCGACCAGCTGCGGGACAACGCGATCAACGCCGGCGCCCATGATTTCCTTCTCAAAGACGAGCACCCGATCCGCCTGATGGCGCGCAGCCTCCTGTATACCGTGGCCCGGATCAAGGCCCAGCAGCAGCAGCACATCGAGCGGATGGTCCGCGCCGCCCCAGACGCGGTCCTCGTCGCCGACGCCAACGGGGCCGTGCGGTTCATGAACGACGCGGCCGTCGAGCTATTCGGCAGGGGCATGGAGGACCTGATGGGCGAGCGGCTAGAGCGCTTGGCGTAATTAATCGCCGCTGGCCGATAAGAGAGATTTCTGGCAAGGAGGCCAAGGTCATGGCGTATTCGATGGATCTTCGTAAGCGGGTGGTATGGGCCGCCGAGTCGGGTCAGACGATCACGGGGGTATCACGACAGTTTCGGGTGGCGAGGTCGACGGTTCGCGACTGGTGTGATCGGCACCGCCGGGGCGTGTTGACGCCGGGGGTGCCGGGGCCCAAGGGGTCGGTCAAGCTTACGGCGGCCGATGAGCAACGGATGCGTGAGGCGGTGGCGGCCAAGCCGGGGATCACGGCCAAGCAGTTGAGGGCGATGCTGAACCTGGGCGTCGTGGAATCGACGGTGTGCCGGGCGTTGAAGCGGCTGGGGCTGTCGCTCAAAAGAAGTCGCTGATCGCCGCCGAGCAAGATCGCCCCGACGTGGCCCAACGCCGCCACAACTTCACGATCGCCCGGCGGTTCGTGGACCCGGCCCATCTGGTTTTCCTCGACGAATCTGGGGCCAAGACGGATATGACCCGGCTGTATGGCTGGTCGCCGATCGGGCAGCGTTGCGTGGACCGCACCCTGCACGGCCGCTGGAAGACGCTCACGATGCTCAGCGCGATCCGGCTCGACGGGGTGATCCAAGGTGCGACGGTCGTGGTCGATGGCCCGATGAACTCGGCGACGTTCCTGGCCTACACCCAGCAGTTCTTGGCCCCGTCGTTGCGCCCGGGTGACGTGGTCGTGATGGACAATCTCTCGAGTCACCAAGCCGCCGCGGTGCGCGAAGCGATCGAGGCCGTCGACGCCGACCTGGGGTACCTGCCCCCGTACAGCCCGGACCTGAACCCGATCGAGAAGCTGTGGAGCAAGGTCAAGGCGTGGCTACGCCGCGTCGCCGCCAAGACCTTCGGCACGCTCCAAGACGCCATCGCCGATGCCCTGACAGACGTCACGCCCACCGAGTGCCAAAACTACTTCACCTCTTGCGGATATGGCGATTATTGACGCAAAACGCTCTAGGTTTCTCGATCCAGCAGGGTCAATCCTCGCAGGTGCAGATCCTCCACCCCGCCGGCCAACGGACCGCCGAGATGCGCGTCGTCGACTTCGAGTGGCACGGGTCGCGCGCCTACCTGGCGTCGCTGCGCGACATCACCGAGACGCTCCGCCTCGAGGCCCAGGTCCGCCACACCCAGAAGATGGAGGCGATCGGGAAACTCGCCGGAGGCGTCGCTCACGACTTCAACAACCTCACCTCGGCCATCCTCTGCTACACCGAGTACATCCGCAAACAGACCCCCGCCGGCACCCCCCAGGCCGACGCGCTGAGTGAGATCCATCGCTGCGCCGATCGCGCCGCGTCCCTGGCCGGTCAGCTGCTCGCGTTCAGCCGCAAGGCGGTCATCCGCCCCGAACCGGTCAACCTCAACTCGCTGATCCAAGAGGTCGAGAAGATGCTCCACCGCCTGATCGGCGCCGACATCGAGCTGATCACCGCCCCCGACCCATCGATCGGGCAGGTTATGGCCGACCCCACCCAGCTCGAACAGGTGATCATGAACCTGGTCGTCAACGCGCGCGACGCCATGCCCCGCGGCGGCGTGCTGATCATGGAAACCCAGAACCTCGAGCTCACCGAGGCCTATGCCGATGACCAGGTCGAGGTCGAACCGGGCCACTACGTCGTGTTGACCGTCTCCGATAACGGCCAGGGCATGGACGAGGAAACTGCCGGGCACGCCTTCGAGCCGTTCTACACCACCAAGGAAGTCGGCAAGGGCACCGGCCTGGGCCTGGCGACCGTCTACGGCATCGTCAAGCAGAGCGGCGGGCACATCGGCCTCGAAAGCGACCTGGGCCGGGGCACGACCTTCAAGATCTACCTGCCGATGATCGAGGATACCTCCGTCCAGGCCTCTGCTGAACAGCCGGCCGCCCCACCCCCGCGAGGCCAAGAGACCCTTTTGTTAGTCGAAGACGAACCCAGCCTCCGCAAGATCACCCGGATCATCCTCGAGTCGTGCGGCTACACCGTGCTCGAGGCCCAGGACGGCCAGACCGCGTTGCGCGTCGCCCAGCAGCACCCCTCGCCGATCGACCTGCTGGTCACCGACGTGGTCATGCCCAAGCTCAACGGCCACCAGCTCGCTCAGGAACTGGCCCAGACCCGCCCCGGCATGAAGGTCCTCTACCTGTCGGGGTACACCGACGACGCGATCATCCGCTACGGGGTGATGCACACGGACACGCCGTTCCTGCCCAAACCGTTTACCCCTGACTCCATCGCGCAGAAGATCCGCGAGGTGCTCGACGCCCGGCCCGACCCGCCCGATCGGTAGTCACGCCGCCGCCTGGTCGCTGCGGCCCCGTGTCGGCACAGACGCGACCGAGAACCAGTATTGATCGAGCAGCTCGATACACCGGGCGAACTCGTCGAAATCGGTCGGCTTGACGATAAACGAGCTGCACCGCATCCGATAAAGTTCGATTACCTCCTGGTCGTC